>NZ_JBVJNZ010000001.1:584581-767406 GCF_055583445.1 Streptomyces sp. NPDC104761
AGGGGGAGAGCATAACTGGAGAAACGGCACGGTAGCCTGCTCACTGGGGAAGAAGAACGTGGGAGGAGGGTTTGCCCCCCGGCACCTACCCCCCGGGGGACCACACCTTCGGCGGCCCGGAGTCAGCGGTTCACGGTCACCGGCCGGCCGTCCCACTCGGCAAGACCGCCTGCGGCCTCGACCAGGCCAGACCACCTGCTGGAACTCCTGGATGCGCTGGACCCTCATCAGCTTGCTCGCCGCCGCCGTCCTCACCGTCACCCGCCCGCGCACCACCACCCAGGCCACCCGCGGCAGACTCGCCCCGGTCTGCGCCCACGGCCTGCTCACCCTCCTGCGGGCCACCGTGCTGACCCCCCCGCCGCGACCGCTCGGCATGGTGGTGCAGAGCGCCCTGCACGACGTCGTGGCCGGGCCGCGGCCGGTCTGTAGTCACCGGCGCTGGTCACTCGCTCCACGCCGTACCACGTTCCGAACCCGTGGGATCACCACCGTGCCCCTCGGCGGGCGGCCTGGAAGAGGGTCGAACGGGCAAGGCCGGAGCCCTGCCGGCCCCTGTCCGGTGGCGGGCCGGCCGCAGACCGTGCTGGTGCACGCGTCCGCCGAGGCGGGCCTGCTCGTCGTCGGGCGCCGTATCACCGAACGCCTGGCCGGACCGCACACCGGCCCCGTCACCCACGCCGCCATCCACCATGTCGGCTGCCCCGTGGCCGTCGTGGCGCACGCCTGAGGGGGGTCTCCGCGGGTACGCCGACGCGGCGGGCCCGGGCACCGTGTCGTCCCGGTCACTTCTCCCGCAGCGTGAGCGTGCACGTCTCCCCGGGGGCGATGGTCACGGCCCGGTCCGCCAGGACCACGCGGATCGGTGACCTCTCCGAGTCGGGCACGGCGATCTCCAGCCGCCCGTTGCGGCGTCGTACGCCGACACCCCAGTGACCGCGGTAGCGCACCGTGAACCCGTACTCGGAGAGCGGGGGAAGCGGGACCGGGTCCAGCCACAGGGAGTCCTCGCGGGTCTCCAGCCCCGTCAGGCCCCGCTGGACCAGGTCGAGGGTCCCTGCCATGGCCCCGAGATGGATGCCCTCACCGGTGGTACCGCCCTGGATGTCGGCGATGTCGGCCTCCAGGGCCTCGTGGACGTACTGCCACGCGTCGGCCCGCCTGGCCCTGGCGAGCACCAGGCCGTGGACGAGCTCGCTGAGGGTGGAGCCATGGCTGGTGCGCCGCAGGTAGTAGTCCACGGTACGGCGCCAGATGCCGTCGTCCAGCTCGTACCCGAGACGCCGGAACAGCGCCCTCAGTTCGGTGGGCGAGAACAGGTAGCCGAGCATGAGGACGTCGGCCTGCTTGGAGGCCTTGTAGCGGTTGACCGTGTCGCCCTCGGCCTCCAGGATCCGGTCCAGTCGCCGTATGGTGCCGTACCGCGCGCGGTAGCCGTCCCAGTCCAGCTCGGCGAGAGCGTCGTACCCCTCGAACTGGCTGATGAGGCCCTGGTGGAACGGCACCCGCAGCCGACGGGAGACCTCCTCCCACCTCGGCGGCTCGTCGGGGCCGAGCCCGATCTGCTCGAAGAGTTCGTCGCGGCGCCAGGCCGGCAGGCGCTCCAGGAGTTCCAGGGCGCGGGTGAGCACCCAGGCCGCGGTGACGTTCGTGTACGCGTTGTCGTCCAGTCCCGGCCGCGCGGCGTCCGGGTAGCCGTCGTGGTACTCGTCGGGTCCGACGACGTTGCGGATCCGGTACCGGTCGGTGCCGGGATCGAGGACGGCGAGGTCCGCCCAGAAACGGGCGATCTGCAGCAGCATCTCCGCGCCCCTGGTGTACAGGTACGGGGTGTCGCCGGTGGCCTCGCAGTACTGCCAGACGTTGTAGGCGATCGCCGAACCGACGTGGTGCTGGAGCCGGGAGTGGTCCGGCAGCCAGCGGCCGGAACCAGGATTGAGATGCCACTCCTGGGTCTCCTCACGGCCGTCGCTGCCGCTCTGCCACGGATACATCGCCCCGGTCCGGCCGGCCTCGGCGGCGGCCCTGCAGGCTCGGGGCAGGCGCCGGTAGCGGTAGTCCAGCAACGCCCGGGAGACCTCCGGGAAGTGCAGATCGAGATACGGCAACACGAAGAGCTCGTCCCAGAAGACATGACCGCGATACGCCTCCCCGTGCAACCCCCGCGCGGGCACGCCCACGTCCAGATCCGCGGTGTGCGGTGACAGCGTCTGCAGCACGTGGAAGAGATGGAGCCGCAGGATCCGGCCCGCCTCGCCCGGCACCTGGATGTCCGCGCGCCGCCACAACCGCTCCCACGCGGCGGCATGGGAGTCCAGCAGGGCGGAGAAGTCCGCCGCTGCGGACACCCGGTCGAGCGCCGCGCCCAGCGGATCGCTGATCGCGGTGTCCCGTGAGGTGTGCAGCGCGACGGTCTTGTCCACGGTGACGGGTCGGCCGGGCGCGATCGGGATCACCAGGCGGTGCACGGCGCGATGGCGGGTCTGGCGGAACGCCGATGACACGGGGGGCCGTTCGGCGCTGACCGTCGTCCGGGCCGCCAGGGCGACCACGACGCCCGACGCGGTGGTCCGGCAGCTCAGCCAGACGGTGCGGGGGTCACGAGTTCCGGTCCGGACTCCGGTCAGGTGACCGCGCTCGAGGGCGCGGTAGCGGTGCACGTTGCCGTTGATCACCTTGCTGTCGAGGCAGCTTTCCACTTCGATCTCTCCCGACCAGTCCTCCGCTGTGAAGACCGTCCGCAGCGCGGCCAGGTGAGGGTCCTCCATGTGCACGAGCCGGGTCTGCTCCACACCGAGCACGCCTGTCCCGTCGCTGCGGTGGTGGAAGGACCGGGTGAGCGTCGCGCGCCGCAGATCCAGGGTGTGCCTGTGCTCCAGGAGCGTGTGCGGGTGGGGGGAGAACCACGGGCCCCAGGCGCCGTCCCCGGCACGGCGTCGGCGGAACCGGAGAAGCAGCCAGTTGGGCAGGTTGACCAGGTCCTCGTTCACCACCTGCCGGCCCGCCACGGTCGACTCCAGCCGGTTGTAGCACCCGGCCGCATAGGTTCCCGGGTAGTGGACCAGGCCTGCCCTGCACTCGGGCACCGCGCCCCGCGTGGCGAAGTAGCCGTTGCCCAGCGTGCAGAGAGATTCACGCAACCGCTCGGCGGCGGGGTCGTAACCCGTCCACTCCCATGTCCACTCCGACATCCGCCACCTTTCCCTCCCCCCGGAGGCTCCCCGGAGGCATTCTCCTGCCGGGCCGGTACAGGCCTCCAGGGCCATGTGGCGAGTGTCAGACCGGCTGCGGGACGACGGCGACCGGGCACTCGGAGTGGTGGAGCAGGACGTGCGCGACCCTGCCGAGCTGCAGGCCGAAGTGACCCTGCCGGCGCCGGGCGCCGACCACGACGAGGTCGGCCTCGGCGGTCGTGTCCAGCAGGACGCGATGCGCGGGGCCTTCGACCGCGCGTCGACGGATGTCCACCCGGGGGTGCTCCCGCTCGGCCTCGCACAGCGCGTCGTCGAGGGCGGCGGAGGCCTGCTGCTCGCGCAGCCGGGCGTCGTCGCCGGCGGTCGGCATGTGGTCCACGGGCTCGACGGTCGGGGTGCGCCATGCCCGTACGGCGGTCAGACCGCAGCCGCGAGCCTCGGCCTCACGCACGGCGAACCGAACGGCATCGGTGCTGCCCTCGGAATCCCCTACCCCCACCACGACCCGGCCGCCGGCTCCCTGGCGGGCGTGTTCCGTGCCACGGACCACGACGACCGGGCACGCGGCACGAGCCGCGACCGCCAGGCTCACCGAGCCCAGCAGCATCCCGGCGGTCCGTCCGAGCCCTCGGACGCCCGTGACCAGGGCGAAGGCGTCGGAGCCTGCTGCCAGCAGCGCGGACACGGGGTCGTCGGGCAACACCTCGGCCGACACCTTGACCTCGGGATCGCGCTGCCCGGCGCGTTCGGCACTGGAGGCGACGATGTGCTGTGCCAGGACCTCCTCTGCCGGACGGCCGGCGCCGAACGAGGGGCGGACCTCCTCGTAGCGTTCCCACCGGGAGGCATGGATCAGGCGCAGCGGCAGCCCCTGGCGTGCTGCTTCGTCCACCGCCCAGTCGACCGCCAGCAGACTGGAGTCCGACCCGTCGACACCCACGACCAGGGGGAGTTCCATCGTCGTCACCGCCTTCGCCGTCCGGTTGCGGAGAGGGCCCGGTGATTGCGGACAGGCCCCTGTGAACACCGTCGCACCGTCTGCGGACCGCCGCGACACGCCGGCCGGCTCCCGGCTGCGGCGGCGCCTGCGCGAAGAGCCGGAGACTCACCTTCCACTGCGCCGTGTGCGGCATGGCGTCCTCCTCACCACGGAACAACCGGCGGCGGGTCGCCGTCCGGTTCCCCCTCCGCGTCCCACCGTCGAACGGCGGCGGCCCCGGCCTCCACGGCCGGACGTTCCTGCGCAACCGGCGTCCGGCCCCGGTGTTCGGCCCGCGGCAGTTCCGCGAGGCGCTGTGCCGTAGGGTCGCCGGGGACCCGGCGGCTGTCGCACCAGGTGCCCCCGCAGGGTGGAGCCCTTCCGGGAAGTCCCGCAGACTCGTCGCGGCCTCCTGCTGGTCGGCAGAACCTGCTCACCGCTGTCTGACGGGGTCCGGCCTTCTCCGGCTGCTCCGTGGCCGGCAACAGGCCGATCTGACGGGGTTCGTCGAACTCGGCCCGGTGCAAGGCCACACGACAGGCACAGCGCCGACCTGCGAGCGTGCGCGGGGAACGGTAGAAGTGGAGGAGGACAGGCGTCGGCAGGGGCCGCCGGCAGGCGCGGCGTCGGTCCCCACGGCTCCGGTTTCCGTGTGCCGGATGGGCGATGATCGAAATGCGCGATGACACCGCGGGTAAGGGCTCCGGAGCGTTCCCGGATCCGGCGGCCTCGGCCGTGGTCGATGCACGGGGGATCATCACGGGGTGGAGCCCAGGCGCCGAGCGACTGCTGGGCTACTCCTGCCAGGACGTCGTCGGACGTCCGGCAACCCGTCTCCTCGATGCGGACGCGCACCTGGACGGGGGATTCACCGAGGCACTCGACCGGCGAAGCGGCGCCGTCCCGCTCCGGCACCGGGACGGCCGGCGCCTGGAGGCGTGGCTGCGCACGTATCCGTCGCTGGACGCTGAAGGCCGTGCACAACGGCTCGTCGTCGCCACCGAGCCGGGCGAAGCGGAACAGGACACTACGACGACGGAGGAAGCCTTCGCCCAGGGCCATGTGCCCGTCATGGTGTACGACTGCGAACTGCGGGCCCTGCGGGCAAGCGCCGGCGCCGTTCGCGAACTGGCTCTGACCGAAGAGGAAATGCGCGGTCGGCGGGTCACCGAGATCATGCCGCCCCACATCTGCCACTCGGTGGAGAACGGTATGCGCCATGTGTTCGAAACCGGGAAACCCGAGCAGTTCCACGTGCGGGGCAGGGCCCGGCCCGAGGCGCGCGACAGAGTCTGGTCCATCACCGTGTCTCCGCTCAAGACTCCGGCGGGGCAGGTGCGGCGTGTGCAACTCACCGCGCTCGACGTCACCGAACAGCACCTGGCCCGGGAGCGACTCGCACTGCTGAACGACATCAGCACCCAGGTGGGAAGCACTCTCGACGTGATGCAGACGGCCCAGGAGATGGCCGATGTCGCTGTGGGCCGGCTCGCCGACTTCGTCACCATCGACCTTCTCGACTCGCTGTTCCGCGGGGTCGAACCGAGTCCGTCCGCCACCGGCACCGTCGCCCTGCGCCGCGCCGGGCAGCAGTCCGTGCTCCCCGGCGTGCCCGAAGCGGTGATCCGGCCGGGAGACGTGGACTACTACCCGGAGTCCACGCCGCCCGTCCGCTGTATGGCCACCGGCCGTCCCTCGCGCCACCGGGGTCTGGACCGGGCGATCAGGGACTGGGGGGAGGCGGACCCCGAGCGGTCGCGGGTGGTCCGGACGTTCGGAGTCCACTCGATCATGGTCGTCCCGCTGCGTGCCCGTGGCATCACCCTGGGCGTAGCCGTTTTCACCCGCCACCAGCGCCAGGAGCCGTTCCAGGACGACGATCTGCTCCTGGCCCAGGAAATCGCCGCACGGGCCGCTGTCGCGGTGGACAACGCCCGCCGCTACACCCTCGAACGCGGCACCGCACTGGCCCTGCAGCGCAGCCTGCTCCCCCGGCGGTTCGCCGGCCAGAACGCGGTCGAGGCGGCTCATCGCTACCGCCCGGCCCGTACCAGGGCGGGGCTGGGAGGCGACTGGTTCGATGTGATCCCCCTGTCGGGTGCGCGGGTCGCGCTGGTGGTGGGGGACGTGGTGGGCCACGGACTGGGCGCCTCCGCCACCATGGGCCGGCTGCGGACCGCGGTGCGCACGCTGGCCGACGTCGATCTCCCCACCGACGAGCTGCTCGTCCACCTCGACGATCTCGTCGGCCACCTGGCGACCGAGGAGGACCCCGCCCCGGACCCCGAGGCCGAGTCCGGTCTCGAGGTCCCCACCGGGCTCATCGCCACGTGCCTCTACGTGGTCTACGACCCGGTCGCACACCGCTGCACGGCCGCCACCGCAGGCCACCCGCCTCCGGCCGTCGTCACGCCCGACGGTAGGGCGTACTTCGTCGACGTACCCCCTGGACCCCCGCTGGGCGTAGGCGGGCTGCCGTTCGAAACGGTCGAGTGGGAACTGCCTGAAGGAAGCCTCCTCGCGCTCTACACCGACGGCCTCGTCGAAGGACCCGACCACGACCTCGACCAGGGCCTCGCGCGGCTGCTCCGGTGCATGGACGAGTCCGGGCACTCGCCGGAAACCGTCTGCGACGACCTGATCCGGGCCTTGCTCCCCCCACAGCCGCAAGACGACGTCGCTCTCCTCGTCGCCCGCACCCGAATCCTCGACGCCGGTCAGGTGGCCATCTGGGACCTGCCCTCCGACCCTGCCGCGGTGGCCGGAGCCCGCGCGGAGGTCGAGGCTCGACTGGCGGCCTGGCGAATGTCCGAGGCGGCCTTCACCGCGGAGCTGGTCATCAGCGAACTCGTGACCAACGCGATCCGCTACGGGCAGCCCCCCATCCAATTGCGCCTCATTCGCGACGGTGCCCTCATCTGCGAGGTCTCCGACAGCAACAGCACCGCCCCGCACCTGCGGCGTGCCCGCACCTATGACGAGGGCGGCCGCGGCCTGCTGCTCGTCGCCCAGTTCGCCGATCGATGGGGGACACGTCACCATGCCCAGGGGAAGACGATCTGGGCCGAGATCGGGTGCTGAGAAGGGTGGTCCACAGAGGCAGGGGGCCGTTCAACCCACCTGGCCCGCCGGCATGTTGTCGCTGCTGAACGATCAACAACGCCGCGTCGGTGTCACGCAGCCGTGCGCACCGAGGCGAACGAGGTGTCCCATCGACCCGGCGACGACACCTACACCTTGCTGTCCTCGCCCTGCGCGAGGTGGAACTCCACGTCCACCACTCCTTCGACGGCCCGCACCAGGCGGGCGGCCACGGGCACCAGGGAGGTGTCGCGGGCCCGTCCTGCCAGCGTGACGACCCCGTCGTGCACGTCCACGTGGATGGTGGAACCCGGGGGCGGGAAGACGTACGTCACGATGTCGCGTCGGACCTCCTCGGCGATGTCCTGGTCCCCGCGCAGGAAGACCTTGAGCAGGTCGGCGCGGCTGATCACGCCCGCGAGCAGACCGGCCTCGTCGACCACGGGCAGTCGCTTGACCTTCGCGCCGGCCATGATGCGCGCGGCCTCGGCCAGGGTGGCGTTCGGACGGACAGTGATCGCCGGCGAGGACATCAGGTCCCCCGCGGTCAGCGCGCCGGCCTTCACCATGCCGTCGGGGCCCAGCAGCGCGTAGCCCTTCGCGGGGCTGTCCCGGAGCTCCTCCGTGGGCAACAGGTCGGCCTCGGAGACCACCCCGATCACCCGGCCCTTGCCCTCGAGTACGGGCACGGCGCTGACCTGCCACTCCTGCATCATCCCCACCACGTCCTTGAACGAGGCCCACCGGCCGACGGCGGCGACCGGGTGGCTCATGGCATCGCCTACGAGGTGGGGAGTGCCGTACATGATGACTCCGCATGGTCGTCCGTGAGGGGCACTGATCCAGCGTGTGCCCGTAGGGATGTGCGGGACAGGGGCCCCTCGGCCCCCCGCAGGGCCGTTCGGCCCCGGTGGGCGGTACCTGTCGACGGAGTCGCCGGGACACGTCCCGACGCAACCGCCGGACGCGTCGAGAGAACCTGCGTCCTCCAGGGGCCCGGCTGACGCGGTGGGAACCTGCGCACTGCGGCTTCCGGCCGGTCGGCTCCGTGGCCGAGCGCTTCCGGCCTGCCGCCCCTGTCGGCCCCGCGGGCGGCCGGGGCCGGCGGCTACGCCGTCCGCAGTGGGACGTGCCACTCCAGTGTGGAGCCGCCGCCGGCGGGACGTACGATCTCCAGCCGCCCACCGAGCTGCTCCGCCCGCTCGGCCATGTTCCGCAGCCCGCTGCGGCGGCCACCGGGAGGGATTCCCACCCCGTTGTCGGAAACCGTCAGACGCAGCTCGCGGCCGTCGCTCGCCAGCGCGACCCCGGCCCGGCTGGCGCGAGCGTGCCGGGCGATGTTGGTCAGTGCCTCGGAGAGGACGGCCACGACATGGTCGCCGATCTCGCGAGGCACGTCGGTGTCGAGCGGCCCCTCCATACGCAGGCTGGGTGCGAAGCCCAGGACGGGCACCGCCCGGTCGACCGTCTGGACGGCTCTCGTCCGCAGCCCGCTGCCCACGGTGTCCGTGCGCGTCCGGATGCCGAAGACCGACGACCTGATGATCTTGATGGTCTCGTCCAGGTCGTCGACGGCCCGCAGCACCCGCTCGGACGCCTGCGGGTGCTCGATGAGGCGCCCGGCGCCCTGCAGGGCCATCCCGGCGGCGAACAGACGCTGGATGGCCACATCGTGGAGATCCCGGGCGATCCGATCGCGGTCCCGGAGTACGGTGATCCGCGCGGCGTCCTGCCGCCGCTCGGCCAGCTCCAGCGCAATCGCGGCCTGCGCGGCGAAGCCCTGCAGCATCTCGGTCTCCCCCGGGGAGTAGACCGGCCGCCCGGCTTCGCGGGCCAGCAATACCACGCCCCGCACGCAGCCCGCGCCAGTACCGACGGGAACCGCCACGGCGGGGCCGAGCCCCTGGAAGCGCGGAGGCTCGGGGGAGATTCGGGCATCGTGGACGACATCGTCGCTGGCGACCGGCGCGGCGGCGGAGAACGCCAGCCCCATGAGGGATTCGCGCAGGGGCAGCACCAGACCCCGGTGGGCCTCCGCGTCCAGACCCACGGCGATCTCGACGCCCAGTGACGCACTGGCCTCCAGGGGCAGTGCGACCGCCGCCAGGGCGGAACCGGAGATCTCCTGGGCGCGTTCCGCGATCAAGTGCAGAGCCTCGGCACGGCCGCTGCCGGACATCAGACTGTGGGTGATCTCCGCGTTCGCCCGGAGCCACCGCTCCCGCAGCCGGGAGTCCTCGTAGAGGCCGGCGTTGTCGATCGCGACGCCGGCCGCCACGGCCAGCGTGCACAGCAGCGACTCGTCCTCCTTGTCGAACTGCAGCCCGCCACGCTTCTCGGTCAGGTAGAGGTTGCCGAAGACGCGGTCACGGACACGGATCGGTACCCCGAGGAAGCTGTTCATCGCCGGGTGACGGGCCGGGAAGCCGTACGAGGCGGGGTGCTGGGAGAGCTTCTCCAGACGCAGCGGCTCCGGGTGGCGGATCAGCTCCCCGAGGATGCCGTGTCCTTCGGGCAGCGAGCCGATCTCCGCGACCTGCTCCTCGGTGACACCGACGGTGTGGAACGCCGACAGGGTCCTGCCGTCCGGTCCTATGACGCCGAGCGCCGCGTATTCGGCGTCCACCAGGGCCGCGGCCGCCTCGACGACGCGGCGCAGGGCCTCCTGCACATGCAGCTCGCGGCCGACGGAAAGGAGTGCCGTCAGGAGGCTGTGCACGCGGTCCCGGGTGCCCCGGGCAGCGTCGAGCCTGGCCTGCAGCTCATCCAGCAGATCGTCCAGCTTCAGCTGCGGCAGGAGCACGCTTGGTTCGTCGGGAGTTTCCACCGCACTCCTCCCCCCTCGGCGCACACGGGTTCGGCATCGACGGGGGCGTTTTCCACGGTATTCCTCCCCGGCGGGGGACGGCACGCCGAAGCGGCGGTCGGCCGGTCGGCCGGGAGGGGCTCAGGTTCCGGGAGGGCGACGGGCATACCAGGGGTTGCCCGTGCAGCGGTCCGGGGAGCGCAGCGGAGTGGATCGCCGTCGGCGAAGGCCGTGCGTCCTGAGTACGAGGCAGGCACGGCCCGGCTGGACGACCCGGACGGGCCGAGCGTGCTGCGCCGTGCCTGGGGAGGTCGGGCACATGAAATGTCCTGCGGGGTGCGGGGTGCGGGGTGCGGGGTGCGGGGTGCGGGGTGCGGGGCGTCGGGCGTGTCGGGCGTGTCGGGGGCAGGGTGTCCTCGACGAGAGCCGGTCGGCCCCCTCCGGAGACGACCGCCACCGTCGCACGCTGTAGGTGCCGCGGGCGTGGTTCCCCGCCATGCGCAAGCCGGGAAGGTGAGGCGAAGTTCATGGACGAGTCGGTGTCCCTCGGCCGGATCGCCGGTGTCCGCGTCGGTCTGCACTGGAGTGTCGTGGTCATCGTCGCGCTGATCACCGTCGCGCTGGCACGCGGCCGGTTCCCCGCCGCTCATCCCGGTCATTCCCCGGTCGCGTACTGGGGTCTCGCCGTACTGGCCGCCGTCGTGTTCCTCCTGTCGTTGCTCGCGCACGAACTGGCGCACGCCGTGGTCGCCCGGCGCAACGGTGTCGAGGTGGAGGGCATCACGCTGTGGATGCTGGGCGGCGCGGCGCGGCTGCGCGGCGAGGCTCCGTCGCCTGCCGCCGAGCTGCGGATCGCCGGTGTGGGCCCCCTAACCAGCGTGCTGGCCGGGGGTGTGCTCGCCGGGGCCGCCGTGGGACTGGACGCGTTGCACGTGTCCGGGCTGGTGGTCGAGGCCGTCGCCTGGCTGGGCGCGATCAACATCCTGCTGGCCGTCTTCAACACGCTTCCCGCCGCCCCGCTGGACGGCGGCAGGCTGCTGCGGGCGTACCTGTGGCACCGCACCGGTGACCGGCTGCGCGCCACCCGGGGCGCTTCGGCGGCGGGCCGGGCGCTGGGCTGGTTCATGGTGGTGACCGGGTTCGCGGACGTGCTGTTCGTCGGCAGCCTCTCAGGCCTGTGGCCCGCGCTGATCGGCTGGTTCCTCATCGCCGCCGCCACCGCGGAGTCCCGCCAGGCGCAGCTCCGGGGCGTCCTGGAGGGAGTTGCGGTGCGTCGGGTCATGACACCGGCCCCGGTCACCGTCCCCGCCACGGCGAGCCTCTCCGACTTCCTCGCCGAGGGCCCTTTCGGCCCCTACCGTCATGCGGCCTTCCCGGTGCTGGCGGCGGACGGTTCGGTCACCGGCCTGCTCACCGTGCGCCGGGTGGAGGCGGTGCCGCCGCAGGCGCGTGCGCACACGACGGCCCGGGACGTGATGCTTCCCCTCGACGACGTCGTGACCGCCGCTCCGGACGAACCCGTGCTCGACCTGCTGCCTCGGCTGCAGGAGAGCCCCGTGCGCCGTGCCCTGGTGCTCGACCGGGGTCGGCTCGTCGGCATACTCACCGTCGCCGACGTCACCCGCGCCCTGACCTGGCCGACCCCACCCCCGGCGTGCAGCGCGTCCGCTCTTCTCCCGTAGCCGGAGTGCTCGGTTTCTCTCCCGTGGCGGAAGGCTCGGGTGCCCGTGGCCGAAGGCTCAGTCGTGCGCGACCACGGCGACGGGCGCGGCCACATGATGCAGGACGGCGTGCGTGACGTGGCCGATGTGGGCGCCGATCGGGCTGGTGCGGATCCGGCGGCCCACGACGGCCAGGGAAGCGTCGCGGGCCGCGTTGACGAGGACTTGGGCCGCGCTGCCGCAGCGGCTTGCCTCGATCACGTCGACGCCTGGGAACTTCCGCTGCCAGGGACACAGCGCGTCCGTCAAAGTGGTGGCCTGCTGTCGTGCGAGCGAGGCATGAAGCTCCAGGCCGTGGAAGCGGCGGAAGGTGCCGGGCGGCTCGGTCCAGGCGTGCACGACCCTCAGGGCCGCGCCCCTGCGTACGGCGGCGTCGAAGGCGAATTCCAGCAGTGCGGCGTCCGTGTCGCCGGTGTCCACCCCGACGACCACGGGCCTGAAGGGCGCGGCGGAGGAGCCGCGCGCGGTTGTCCTCCGGTGTTCCCCGATGGGCTGTTCCTCCGCCCTGATCAGGGCCACGGGCCGGGCCGTGTGGGCGATGACGTACAGGCTGACCGAGCCGACGAGATACCCGCCGAGGCCGCCGAGGCCGCGTGAGCCAAGCACCAGCAGCTCCGCCGCGTCTGCCGCCTCCGCCAGAGCAGTGGCCGGGTCACCGGTCACCCGGTCGGTGATCACCTCGATGCCGGGGTGGCGCGTGCGCAGCAACTCCGCCGCATCCTGGGCGGGGTCACGGTGGGTCCGGTCGCGCCGGTTCTCCGGGTGGGGCGACAGGCCGGACGACGGTGCCGGCCCCCGGGGCACCGGCTCGCGGACATGGAGGATCTTCAGGGGCAGAGCGCGCAGCCTCGCCTCGCAGGCCGCCCAGTCGGCGGCGGCGCGGCTCTCCGGCGAACCGTCGAAACCCACGGTGACGGTGCGGGGCATGGTGTCCGCCTTCCGGGAGAGGACTGCGACCGCAGACGCGGAACCCGGTGTGCCGTGGCCGCATAACTCGTACAGCGCGGGGTGCGGGTCAGACCGCAGTGAGGAGGTTCTTCACCTCGACCACGTCGGCGATCGCCTCGGTCTCGGCCACCAGCCGGGCCCCGGTCGCCACCGGAAGCCGGCCCGACAGTTCCACGATGCCGTCGTGCACGGTCACCGTGACGGCCGTCCGGTCGCCCGGGGCGCAGACGGCGCGGATCCGGTCCTCGATCTCGGCCTGGATCCCGGCGTCGTCCCTGATCAGGGCCTGCAGCAGCGCGTCGCGGCCCACCGCGCCGACCAGCCGGCCCTCGTGGTCGGTGACCGGGATCCGCTTCAGCCGGGACAGCGCGGCCAGCCAGGCGGCCTCCGCGACGGTGGCACCCGGCAGCACGGTGATCGCCGGACTGGTCATCAGGTCGGCGGCCGTCTCGCCCTGGGCCTTGTCGTGCAGCCGCCGTTCGCGCAGCCTGCCGACCGGCCGGGGACGGCGGCCGGAAGCCTCGACGGCCACCTTCGCCAGCAGGTCCGACTCGGAGACGACGCCCATCACACGGTCCTGCGCGTCGACGACCGGCAGGGCACCGACGTGTTCGCGTGCGAGCAGCCTCGCGATCTCCCGGTACGGCAGGTCGTCGTGGACGGAGGCGGCCGGCACGTCCATCATGTCCCGGACCAACGGCATCCCTGAGCCGGGCGCGGGTTCGGGAGCGGCCTTCGCCGGGGACGGCGACGACTGTTCCGGCCCGGCGTGCTGGGCCGCCGCGGCGGCCACGGCGCCCAGGTAGCGCACCAGCAGATCCTGGCGGGCGTCCTCGCGGGGGCTCCAGGGCCGGGAGGGCAGGGACCGGCGTGCCTCGGCCCCGGTGGAGAAGTTCTCGTGCTGGTTCACGGTGGCCTCCGGAGTCCGTCGGGTTGCCTACCGTTCCAGTCTCGTGGCCCGCCGTCGGCCGTCCAGTGCCGAACGGCCCTGATGGGACGGAGTGACGGCCCTATCCGGTGCGGGCGCGGGCGAGGATGGTGACACTGGAGGGGCAGCCGACCGGCAGGAGGCCGGGAGATGAGTCTGCGGGACTTCCTGGAGCGGTTCCGTCCGACGGGGACACCGGGGGCGGCCGTCACCGGCGTGCCCCCCGACCGGGAGGCGGAACGCGCTGCGGAACTGGCCCCGGCGCTGGCCCGGCTGACGGACGTACAGCGCGAGGCGGACCGGATCCGGGCCGCCGGGGAAGAGGCCGCCGAGACGATCCGGCGGGCGGCCGGGCAAGAGGCCGTGGGCATCGTGGCGGCTGCCCGGGAACAGGCTCCCGAGGCACGACGTCAGGCTGCCGAACCCTTCGTACGGGACGCGCTGCGGGCGGCCGACGCCGTTCGCGCCGCCGGTGACCGGGCCGCCGACGCGGTGCGGGACCGCGGCCGGGCGGGGCTGCCCGCCCTGGTGGCGGACGCGGTGGCGCAGGCGCTGCGGGCGGCCGGGACGGGCGCGGCACCATGAGTGCCGGGTGGGTGGCCGGAGCGGTCCGGGCGCGGGCGATGGCCGAACGGTATCCGGGTGCCGCCGGGGCGCGGGAGATCGCGGTGTGCCCGTCGCTCGACGCGGCGCTGCGGCTGCTGGCCGGGACGCCGTACGTCAGGTACGCACGGGAGGCGGCCGGGCTGCCCGAGGCCCAACGCGCGGTGTCCGCGACGCTGTTGTGGCATCTGCGGGTGCTGGCGGGCTGGCTGCCGCGGGGCGGGGCCCGGCTGCTCGTCCCGCTGGTCTCGGGGTTCGAGGTCGCCAACGTGGTCGCCCGGCTGGCCCCGCCGGACGGCCGCGGCACGGACGCGCCGGGTCCGCCGTACCGGCTCGGGGCGCTGGAGACGGTCTGGCGGCGCCTTGCCGAGGCCGGTACCCCGGCGGAGCTGCGTGCCGTGCTCGCCGCGTCGGCGTGGGGCGATCCGGGCGGCGAGACGCCGTGGGCGCTGGTCACGGGCATGCGGATGGCCGCCGCGCGGCGCACCGCCGTCGCCGTGCCGCAGGCGCGCGGCTGGGCCGTCGCCCGCGCGGCTCTGCTGACGGCACGTGAACTGTTCGTGCACGGCCGCTCCCTGCCTGAGCCGGTACGACGGGACGCGGCCCGGCTCCTCGGAACGCGGGCACCGGCCGCTGCCTCGTACCAGGAGTTCCGCGACGTTCTCCCGGCGCCGGCCCGGCGGCTCCTGGCCGGCGTCGAGGAGCCGGAGGGGCTGTGGCGGGCGGAGGTCCGCTGGTGGCGTTCGGTGCACGACGACGGGGCCGCCCTGTTGCGGGACGGCCGGCACGGGCCCGGCGTGGTCGTCGGCGCGGTCGCGGTGCTCTCCGTCGACGCCTGGCGGGTGCGGGCCGCCCTGGAGTCGGCGGCCCGGGGCGGGCGGCCCAGGGAGGCGTTCGATGCCCTGGCCTGAGGCGATGACACCGGTCCGGATGCGCCGCGTGGCGGTGGTCGTGCCGCAGGTCGCGCTGCGGGACGCGCTGGTGCGGATCGCCGAAGCGGGCTGTGTGGAGCTGGACCGCGTCGAGGAGACGGCCCCGGGTCCCGCGGCGCTGCGGCTGCGGCGGCTTCAGGGGCGCGGCGGCCCGGAGACCGGGGGCCGCGGGGGCCGTACCGCGCTGGCTGTTGCCGCACCCGATCTGGACCGGCTCGAGGACCGGCGGGAGACGGGCCTGCTGGCCGGGGAGGCCGAACTGGAGGAACGCGCGGGCGGCGCCGTGCGGCAGGGGGAGGTGTCGGCGCTCGCCGGGTGGTGCCCGGCGGCCGAGGTGCCCCGGGTGGCCGAGCGGCTCGCGGCGGCGGGCGGCGCGCTGCTGCCGCTGCCCGCTCCGCGCGGCGCCGATCCGCCGACGCTGCTGCGGCCCGCCGGGGAGGTCTCGTTCACGCCTCTGGTGACGACGTACGGCACACCGTCGTACGCGGACCTCGACCCGTCGTGGCCGGCGGGCCTGGCCTATCTCGCGATGTTCGGGATCATGTTCGGCGACGTCGGGCACGGGGCCCTGCTGGTCCTCGGCGCGCTGGTCCTGCGCTCCGGACGGCCCCGCCGGCTCGCCCCGCTGCACCGCCTCTGGCCGTTCCTCGCGGGCGCCGGGCTGGCCGCGATGGCCGCGGGCGCCGCCTACGGCGAGTTCTTCGGGCCGACCGGCCTGCTGCCGGTGCTGTGGCTGGCGCCGCTGGCGAGCCCGGCCCGGTTGCTGGCGGCGGCGGTGGTGTTCGGGGCCGGGCTGCTGGCCCTCGCGCATGCCGCGGGCGCGGTGAACCGGGTACGGGAGGGCGGCTGGGCCACGGGGCTGTACGCGGCGTCCGGTGTCGCCGGGCTGCTGTTCTACCTGGGGCTCGCGTCGGCGGCCGCGGGGCTGGTCCTGCACGTGGCGCCGGCCGCCTCGGCCGGAGCCGCGCTCGCGTCCGCCGGGCTGGCGCTGGTGGCCCTGGGCCTGTTCCGGAACACGGCGGGCGGCGGTGCGGGGCTCGCGGAGACCGGCGTACGTCTCTTCGACGTCGTCGTACGCACCGGCACCAACACCCTCTCCTTCGCCCGGCTCGCCGCCTTCGGACTCACCCACGCCGCGCTGGCCGACCTGGTGTGGCGCGGCACCACCGGCCTGGCGGCCCACGGTCCGGCCTGGTGGGCGGGCGCCGCCCTGCTGTTCGCCGTCGGCACCGCGCTCTCCTTCGGCCTGGAGGCCCTGGTGGCCGGGGTGCAGGCCCTGCGGCTGGAGTTCTACGAGATCTTCTCCCGGCTCTTCGAGACGGAGGGCCACCCCTTCCGTCCCTGGCACGTTCCTCCGGCGGAACCCGCCGACACGCTCCTACGAAGGTGATCACATGCTCGCCTGGCTGATCGTGCTGCCGGTCCTGGTGGCGATGCTCGGTGCCGTACGGCTGCTGCGGCGACGCCGGACCAGACACGCCTTCCGCTGGCTCCTGGCGACCAACCTGGTCCTGCTGGCAGGCGCGTGCGCCGTCCTGGCCACGGCGCTCACGGGACCGGCGCAAGCCTCGGCACAGGCCGCGGCCGGGGGCGCCGGTGCGGGCGGCTCCGCCCTGATCGGGGCGGCCATCGCGGTGGCCGGCGCCTCGATCGGCGCCGCCATCGCGGTCGCCTACACCGGGGCCGCCGCGCTCGCCGCGCTGAGCGAGCGCCCGGAGATGTTCGGCCGGGCCATGGTGATCGTCGGTCTGGCGGAGGGCATCGCCGTGTACGGGCTGGTGGTCGCGATCCTGCTGATCGGAAAGGCGTGACCATGGGGACGGTGGCCGCCATCGGGGCGCGGACGAGCGTGGGCGGGCTGGCCCTGGCCGGGGTCCAGGTGCTGGCCGCGGAGCATCCGGACGAGATCCGGCGCGCCTGGCGGGAACTGCCCGGCACGGTCGCCCTGGTGATCCTGACCGCGGCGGCCGCCGAGACGCTCGGGGCCGAGGCCACCGCGCCGGACCCGGCGCGGCCGCCGACGGTGGTGATGCCCCGATGACGGCATCTGCCGACGAGCTGGACCCGGTGCGCGCCGAACTGCTGCGGGCCGCCCGGGCCGAGGCCGAGGCCGCCGTCGAGCGTGCCCGTGCGGACGCGGCGCAGACCCTGCGTGCCGCACGCGCCGACGCCGAGCGGGTCCTCGCGCAGGCGCGGCAGCTGGGCGCCGGGGACGGACGCGCGGCAGCCGCCCGGGAGCGGGTGCGCGCCGCCGAGGACGCCTGGAGCCGGGAACTGGCCGCCCGCGCCGAGGTCTACGCGGACCTCGGGGCCGAGGTCCGTTCCGGCGTGCGGCGGGCGCTGGCCGAGGGAGCCGTCCCGCCCGGCCGTCTGGCCCGGACCGCTCGGGCGCTGCTGGGCGCGGACGCGCGGATCACGGCCCTGCCGGACGGTGGAGTCACCGCCGATGTGCCCGGACGCCACCTCGACCTCCGCGCGGACACCCTCGCCGACCGCGCGGTGGAACGCCTGGGGGTACGGATCGAGAGCCTCTGGGGCCGGCCATGACCGTCACCTCCTCCCGTGTCCTGCGGGTCGCCGGCCCCTTGGTGGAGATGGCGTGTCCGGACTCCGTGGCCATGCACGACCTGGTGCTGCTGGGAACCGCCCGGCTACCGGGCGAAGTGGTTGCCCTCCAGGGGGACACGGCCACCGTCCAGGCGTACGAGTACACGGGCGCGCTGGCACCGGGCCACCCCGCCGAACCGCAGGGCCACCCGCTGTCGGTGCGGCTGGGCCCCGGGCTGCTCGGCGGTGTCTTCGACGGCCTGCTGCGTCCGCTGTCCGGCGCCGGGGACCTGCTGCTCACCGGCGGACCCGCCCTCGCCTCGGACGGGCGCACCTGGCCGTACACGCCACGGGTGGCCGAGGGCACCCGGGTGGCGTCCGGTGACGTCCTCGGCGAGATCACCGCGGCCGTGCCCCTGCGGCTGCTCGTGCCCCCCGGCCTTTCGGGCGCGGTGAGCGGCGTCGTGGTCCCGGGCGAGTACGACGCCGACACCGTGCTCGCGGTGGTGGACGGGCACGAGGTGCGCATGGCGCGGACCTGGCCGGTGCGCAGGCCCCGCCCGGTGGCGCGGCGGCTGCCCGCCGATGTGCCGCTGCACACCGGGCAGCGCGCCGTCGACCTGCTCTTCCCGGTGGCCAGGGGAAGCACCGTCGCCGTCCCCGGCGGCTTCGGCACCGGCAAGACCATGCTGCTCCAGCAGATCGCCAAGTGGTGCGACGCCGACGTCATCGTGTATGTCGGCTGCGGGGAGCGTGGCAACGAGATGGCCGACGTCATCGAGGACCTGGCGGAGCTGTCCGACCCGCGCACCGGGGGCCGGCTGTCGGAGCGCACGGTGACGATCGCGAACACCTCCAACATGCCGATGATGGCCCGGGAGGCGAGTGTGCACACGGGAGCCGCGGTCGCAGAGTACTTCCGCGACATGGGCCTCGACGTCGTCGTCATCGCCGACTCGACGTCCCGCTGGGCGGAGGCGCTGCGCGAGTTCGCCTCGCGGATGGGTGAACTCCCCGCAGAGGAGGGCTATCCGGCGGGCCTGGCCTCCCAACTGGCCGCGTTCTACGAGCGGGCCGCGGCCGTGCGCACCCTCGGCGGTGCCACCGGATCGGTCACGGTGCTGGGTGCCGTGTCCCCGCCGGGCGGCGACCGCACCGAACCGGTCACCGCCCACACCGAACGGTTCGTACGGTGCCTGTGGAGCCTGGACCGCGACCTCGCCTACGCCCGTCACTACCCGGCCGTCTCCTGGACGGACTCCTTCTCCCGGGACGCCTCCACGCTCGCCGCCGCCCACGTGCGGGCCGGAGACCCCGACTGGGCGAATCGGCGGGGACGGGTGGCGCGGCTGCTCGCCGAGGCGGACCGGCTCGCCGACCTGGTCGAGCTGGTCGGCATCACGGCCCTGCCACCGCGCGAGCGGATCAGCGTGCTCGCCGGACGGCTGCTGCGCGAGGCCGTGATCCAGCAGAGCGCGTTGTCCCCGGCGGACGCCTACAGTGCGCCCGAGAAGACGGCGGCCCTGGTGCAGGCCACGCTGACGGTGGTCGACCGCTGCCTGGAACTGGTGGACTCCGGCACCGCGGCGGACGCCGTGGAGGCGGTCGACTTCACTCCCTTGCTGCGGGCCCGCGAGGACGCCGGCCCGGCGGAGACGGTACCGGTGGCGGCTGCCCGCGACACGGTGCTGGCCAGGCTCGCGGAGGCGGCGACATGAGCGGGCCCGCGCAGCCCATGGAACCGGCGGAGCCCGTGCATCCCGCGGAGCCCGTGCATCCCGCGGAGCCCGTGCATCCCGCGGAGCCCGTGCATCCCGCGGACCCTGTGAATCCTGCGCACCCCGCGGAGCCCATGGAGCCGGCGGACCTCACGAGTCCCGTGGATCCCATAGGCCCCGGGGACATCGAGTACACCGGGGTGCGCGAGCTGCGTGGCCCCCTGGTGGTCCTGGAGGGCGTGCGCGGGGTCGGCTGGGACGAGTCCGCCACGATCACCCTCGACTCGGGTGAACGACGGCACGGTCTGGTGCTGGAGGTGGACCGGGACCTCGCCGTGGTGCAGGTGCTGGAGGACACCGCCGGCATGAAACGCGGCGGCACTCGCGTCGCCTTCTCCGGCTCGCCCCTGCGCGTTCCCGTCGGCCCCGGGTGGCTGGGCCGGGTGTGCAACGGGCGGGGCGAACCGGCCGACGGCGGGCCACCGGTGCTGGGCGCGACCCACGCGGCGGTCGGCGGCGCGCCGATCAATCCGGTGCGCCGGGAGCCGCCGAACGAGCCGGTGCTGACCGGGGTGACCGCCGTGGACGTCCTCACCACGCTGGTACGTGGCCAGAAGCTGCCGGTCTTCTCCGCGGCCGGGCTGCCCCACCTGGAGCTCGCGGTGCAGATCGCGGCCCAGGCGACCTGCGGCGGGGAGGCGTTCGCGGTGGTCTTCGCCGGCATGGGACTCACCCACGCCGACGCCGCGTTCGTCCGCGCCGGACTGGCGGAGCGCTCGGCCGCCCGGGAACTGGTCCTGCTCCTCAACACCGCCGACGACCCGGTCATCGAGCGGCTGCTGACCCCGCGGATCGCCCTGACGGTCGCCGAGCATCTGGCGTTCACCGAGGGCCGGCACGTCCTGGTGGTGATGACGGACATGACGGCCTACTCCGAGGCACTGCGCGAGGTGTCGGCCGCGCGTGGCGAGATCCCCGCCCGCCGGGCCTACCCGGGCTACCTCTACAGCGACCTCGCCTCCCTCTACGAGCGGTGCGGCCGACTGAGGGGACGGCCGGGCTCGGTGACCGTCGTTCCGGTACTCACCATGCCGGCGGGCGACATCACCCACCCCGTCCCCGACCTCACCGGTTACATCACGGAGGGGCAGATCGTGCTCTCCGCCGAGGTGCACGCGGCCGGTGTGTACCCGCCCATCGACCCGCTGGCCTCGCTGTCCCGGCTGATGCGCCACGGTGCCGGGAAGGGGCGGACCCGCCCCGATCACCCGGACGTGGCCGCGCAGCTGCTCGCCGCGCTGGCCCGGGCCCGGCAGGTGCGGGAACTCGCCGACCTGATCGGCCGGCCGGCGCTCAGCCCGGTCGACCTGCGCCACCTGGACCTGGAGGACGCCTTCCGGCAGCGGTTCCTCGCCCAGGCCACGGACGAGAACCGCACCCTGGACGACTCCCTGGACCGGGCCTGGGAGGTCCTGCTGACGCTGCCGCGCAGTCAGCTCGGCATGATCCCGGCCGCGCTGCTGGACACCCACCGGGCCCCGCGGGAGGAGACGCCGTGAGCGGGCACGGAAGCCGGGTGCCGGCCGGGCGGGCCGGACGGCTGCGACTGCGCCGCAGCCTCGGTACCGCGCTGCGCGGAGCGGATCTGCTCGAACGCAAACTCCGGCTGCTGCTTGACCGGGAGCGCCTGGCGCGTCAAGCGGCGGAGGAGGCCGGCGCGGTGTGGCGGCAGCGGCTGGCCGAGGCGGACACCTGGCTGGTGCGCGGAGTGCTGCTCGGCGGCGAGGCGGCGCTGGCCGAGGCGGTACCGTCGGACCACGCCCGGCTTGATGTCGGATGGGCCGCGCTCATGGGGGTACGGCATCCCGCGACCGTGTCCTGGACGGATCCCGTGCGCAGACTTGAGGAGCCGACCCCGCCCAACACCGCGCTCGCGCACGCCGAGGCCGCCTACCGTGCGGCGGTCCGGGCCGCCGCGGAGCATGCCGCCCACCGGGCCGCCGCGGACCTGCTCGCCGCCGAGGCGGTACGCACCCGGCAGCGGGCCCGCGCCCTCCGCCGGCACTGGATCCCCGAGCTGCGCGGGCAACTCGCGGCGGCGGAACTGGCCCTGGAGGAGGCCGAGCACGAAGAGGCGGTACGACGCCGCTGGGCCGCCGCACGCGGCGCGCGGTGACCGGGACCGGTGTCCGGCCCCACGCCGCGGCCCCCCGGCCCGCCAAGGTTTCCTGTGCACCTGCGACGCGGCCCGGCTGCGCGACCCGCCTTGCGCAAGGGCACTGTCCACGACGCCGCCGCGCCACCCGAGGTGCGGCTCTCCGGTCATCCCGTCCCTGACCGCGCGATCACGACCGGGCAGGACGCGTGCTGCGACACGTGCAGGCCGACCGAGCCGAGCAGAGCACGCGCGAACCCGCCCCGGCCCCGGCTGCCGACGACCAGGACCTCGGCGCCCTCGGCGGCCCGCAACAGGACGTCGGCGGGGTCGCCGTGCACCAGATGGGTGCGGACCGAGTCCGCCTCCGCGCCCAGTACCTCGGTGAGCTCCCTGCGCATCCCCTGCCGGGCCTCTTCCTCGTCGACGTCGATGTCCACGGCCGGTGCCGACCAGCCGTACAGGCCGGGCAGCTGCCACACCGCGACCGCGTCGACGGTCCCGTGCACCAGTCCCGCGTACCGCACGGCCCAGCGCAGGGCGTCGTACGAGGACGGCGACCCGTCGACACCGACCACCACCTTCGGTACGGGGACATCCGGTTCCATGTGGCACGGCCCTCCGCTCCGCAATCGTCGTACGCCCCACCGTCCTATGCCGCCGACCCCCTGGGCAGGGGCCGCACGGTCCTCGCGGGTGCCGTTCGGCCCCATCGGAGGGGGCACCTCGGGAGGGATGCTGGAGTGTGTTTCACCGAGCGTCCTGGTCGCGCGGGCAGGCTCAACCAGTCTCAGCCGGGGGGTGTCTGTCACGGCAGGTATTCTCAGCCGGGGGTGTCTGTCACGGCAGGGCGCGGAAGCGACGGTTCCATGAGCGGGCGGAGTGACGATGGGCAAGCGCACTCGTGGTGCCGGGCGGGCAGCGCGTGCGCGCTCCGGTGCCCGGTTGCCGTCGGCGAGCCCGGCCCGGCGCCGGGCCGCAGGGCCGACGGCTGGTTCCGTCCGCCGGCGGGGGAGAGGGCCCGACTGGCTGCTGCTGACCGACGGCACGTGGCGGCATGTCGAGACGATCCGTGTGCGGAGTCTGTTCGGTTGACGCCGACGGGCCTGGTCCTGTGCGCCGGGACCGCCGGCCGGCCGTCCACGAGCCCGGCGTTCCGCCTGGCCGCGCCGGTCTCGCGGGCTTTCGACGACCAGCCGGTCGCGCAGGTGAGTTCGCATGATCGCCGTCCGCTCCGCAGAATGGTGCTGTACCAGACCTGCCACGCGGGGCCCACTGCGGCACGGGCGAGAGCGCCCCGACCGCGCGGTGGGTGGCTCGTATCCGGGAGGCACCATGCACCACCGAACGGTCGAGGAGCTCATGACGCGGCCCGTCGTCCGGGCACAGCGGGACACCTCGTTCAAGGAACTGGTCAGGCTGCTGGCGGAGAACGACGTCACCGCCGTGCCCGTGGTGGACGACATGGGGCGCCCCATGGGGGTGGTCTCCGAGGCCGACCTGCTGCGCAAGAGCGCCGACCAGGCCGATCCGTCGGGCAGGACCCCCGTCCCGCACCTGGAAGCCTGGGAACGGGCGAAGGCCGAGGGGTCCCGGGCCGAGGAGTTGATGTCGGCTCCCGCGGTGTGCGCGCGTCCGGAGTGGAGCGTGGTGGAGGCGGCCCGCCTCATGGAGACCCAGCGCGTCAAGCGGCTGCCCGTGGTGGACGAGGCGGACCGGCTGCTGGGCATCGTCAGCCGTGCTGATCTGCTGCGGATCTTCCTGCGCGGTGACGAGGCCATTCGTGAGGAGATCACCAGGGACCTGCTGCACCGCACGCTGGGGCTCGAACCGGCGGACGTGGCCGTGGAGGTGCATGACGGGCGGGTCGAACTCAGCGGCACCGTGGAGTACCGGAGTCTGGTTCCCGTCGTCGAGCAGCTGTGCAGGGGCGTGGACGGAGTGGTCTCGGTCGCCGGGAACCTGACGTGGCGGAGGGACGACGCCCGGCCCTCTCCCCCCGGGGCCTGAGTCCGCTTCCACCTACCGGGTGCTCCGGCGTCACGGAGCGGAACCGGCCGCGTCCGAGGATCTGTCGACCAGGAACCGGCCGGCATCCGCCACCTACGGGCCTCCTCCGATCATCCGTCCGGCCCGCCTCTCCCGCACCGGGAGACAGCCCCCGGCACCGGATCGCCCGGGGCCGGGGACCGGGGGCAACCGCCCCGCGTCGTAGGCGGGGCGGTGACGGCTCCGCCGGCGTGCCGGGACGTCAGGCGACGCGGGTCAGCGGAGGGCACTCCCAGGTCGCGTCGATCACCTCGGGGCGGGGCCGGTACATGCGCAGGGCCACGAACCAGGTGCCTTCCTTCGCGGTGGGCAGCCAGTTGGCCTCCCTGCCCTCGCCGGGCGGCTCGCTCTGCAGGTGGATGGTGAGTCCGCCGTCCGGGTCCCGCCGCAGACCGGCGCTGCGGTCGCCCACCGAGTAGCGGTCCGCCGGGTTGGGGATGAGGTTCATGTCCTCCCCGTAGGCGGTCAGCGACCAGAAGGCGTCGACGGGTGGCAGCGAGCCGCTGGGGAAGTGCAGTTCGTACCCGCCGTCGGGGGCCAGCTTGTTGCCGTCCGCGTCGTCGAAGTTGAGCAGGTAGACGGCTTCGGCCGGGTCGTTGGCGGTGACGCCGATCAACGACTGGTCGGCGGCGCGCTTGAGGAAGTCGTCGCCGAAGCGTCCCATCTGCGGGGGAGGGTAGCGCCAGCCGTGGACGAGGTGGGCCCAGTCGCCGCTGAGGATCTGCTGTCTGAGCAGGGGCACGCCGACGGTGGCGGCCCGGATCAGGCTTCGTTTCACCGGGTCCGGCTGAGCCTCGACATCGAGGCCGGGGCCGACGCCGATCTGGGCGAACTGCTGGAGGAGCACCTGGTGATGGGCAGGCGGAGGGTTTTCGGCCAGCATCGCGTTCAGGGTCTTCCACGGTCCCAGGGGATCCTCCTCCGCCGGAATCGGCGCCAGGACGTCACGGCTCTCGGGGACCTTCGCGTCCGGCTCGCCGAACAGGCTGAGCGGAGTGAGCCGGTACTGCTCCTGGAGTCTTTGGACGCGTGGCACGTCGTCCGGGCCGCTGACCAGGGTACGGCCGAGGACGAGGACCCAAGGGCTGGGGGCCTTCTTCAGCTGCCGCACCCCGGCCGGGAGGCTGCCCCGCCACTGCGGGCCGACGAGGGCGAAGCTGCCCGCGCCGGAGCCGGTGGTGCGCTGCCCGACGTAGTCGAAGTTGTCGGACGTGATCCCCACCAGTTCGAAGGTGAAGTACCGGTCGCCCATGTCCGGATGGGAGAGGACCACCGGCTCGCCGCCGAGGTCCACCCAGGCCACCGAGTACAGGGTGTCGTTGTTGGGGCAGCCGCCGTCGCGGTAGGTCGCGTCCAGCAGCCGCTCGGCGTGCCAGAAGTGGTTGACGGGCGCGTACGGAACCGTCGAGGGGTTCCGCGGCTGTGTCACCCAGTCGTACCTCAGCCTGGCGTTGTAGATGTACGGAAACCCGTAGACGAACGCCTGCTCGCCCAACGTGTAGGCGTACTCACCGCGCCAGTCGTCCATGCGCCCGGTCAGGATCGGTTTCACCGCCTGACCCAGCGCGGGCACGATGTCCGGCAGCCGGCGTGCGCGCTCGACCGTGGACTTCGGATGGCGGACCGCGTGCCCGGCGGCCCGTGCCACCGTGACCGCCGCGCCGGCCACGTCCTCGGGTATCCGCCGCCAGGCAGGGTGCTGTGAAGGTTCGGCCATGTGGACACCGTTTCGCTCAACCGCGTCGAGGTCAGGGTTCCCGGACCCCGGCCGCGTGATCACCCCCCCTCAGCGGCCATCCTCACGCGTGTCGCAGGTCGACGCAGCCGGAGGAAGGCCCGGCCGTCTCACCCACGGCGGCCATGCTCACTCCCGGGGCGTGGGCGTCCCACCTGGCCGGACGGCTCGGTGGCACGGTCGCCGGGCACTTGAGACGATGGCCGCAGGAGCGCCACGGAAGAGCCGCGCCGGCGCGTGCGGCGGGTGCCGGACCGGCCGCCCGGCTGCGGCCGGAGGCCGAACGGGCCCGCGCACCACGCGTACGGCTCGTCCCGCCCGTCGAACGGCCGGAACCGCTGCCCCGTGGACCGGAGACAGCGGGAGGACTCGTGCCGCCGTCCGCCGTGCCGCCGTCCGCCGTGCCGCCGTCCGCCGTGCCGAAGGAGGCCGGTCATGACCGCCGATGCCGCTGTGAACGCCCCTCCGGACCCCGCGTCCGACGGCCTTGTCATGGGCAAGGACGGCATGGCAGCGCTGGTGGATGTGCTGATCAGACGCGGCTTCACGGTGGTGGGACCCACGGTGCGGGACGGTGCGATCGTCCTCGCGGAGCTGCGGTCGGCCGACGAGCTGCCGTACGGCTGGGGCGTCGAGCTGGAGGCCGGGCGGTACCGGCTGGTCGAGCGGTCCGACGGCGCGGCCTTCGCGCATGCGGCGGGCCCGCAGTCCTGGAAGCCGTTCCTGCACCGGCCGCGGGTGCTGGAGTGGAGCGCCGACCGGGTGGACGGGCAGCTCGTCCTCACCGCCGACCGGTCCGCGCCCCCGCGCTACGCCTTCCTCGGTGTGCGCCCCTGCGACCTGCGGGCCATCGCCGTCCAGGACCGGGTGCTGACCGGCGGGGCGTACCGCGACCCCGGTTACGAGGGACGGCGCACCGGGGCACTGCTGATCGTGGTCGAGTGCACGGAGCCCGGCGCCACCTGCTTCTGCGTCTCGATGGGTACCGGACCCGCCGCCGGCCCCGGCCACGACCTCGTGATGACGGAGGTGGTCGACGGGGACGGGCACCGTTTCTGGGTCCGCAGCGGCAGCCCGGAGGGCGCCGCGATCCTGGCCGAACTGCCTGTCCGCCCGGCCGACCCGGGGACGCGTGAGACGGCCCGCGCGGGTGTCGCGGCGGCCGCGGACCGCATGGGCCGCACCATGCCCGAGGCCGACCTGCGGGAGCTGATGGCGGGAACGCTCGACGCGCCCCGCTGGGACGACGTCGCCGGACGCTGCCTGACCTGCGGCAACTGCACCATGGTGTGCCCCACCTGCTTCTGCACCACCACCGAGGACGTCACCGACCTCACCGGCGACCACGCCGAGCGGTGGCGGCTGTGGGACTCGTGCTTCGACCTCGACTTCTCCCTGCTGCACGGCGGCCCCGTCCGGGCCTCCTCCCGCGCCCGCTACCGGCAGTGGATGACCCACAAACTCGGCACCTGGTACGACCAGTTCGGGTCGTCCGGATGCGTGGGCTGCGGCCGCTGCATCGTCTGGTGCCCGGTCGGCATCGACATCACGGAGGAGGCGGCCGCCCTGTACGACTGGACACGGTCCGGGAAACCGACGGCGGGGTCACCATGACCGGCGTGGCGCCGCCACTCCCTTACAGGGTCGTCGGCACCCGGGCGGAGACGGCCGACACCCGGTCGATCGAGCTGGTGCCCGCCGGACCCGGACTCGCGCCGTTCGCCCCCGGACAGTTCGCGATGATCTACGCGTTCGGGGTCGGCGAGGTGCCCGTCTCGGTCAGCGCCCTGCGCGGTCCCCGGGGCGGCCTCGTGCACACCGTGCGCGCCGTCGGCGCGGTCTCGTCCGCGCTGTACCGGCTGCGTGTGGGGGACACCGTCGCGCTCGGCGGGCCGTACGGTAGCGGCTGGGACCTGGCGGCCGCGGCCGGACAGGACCTGCTGGTGGTCGCCGGTGGCATCGGGCTGGCCCCGCTGCGGCCGGTCGTGCACGCCGCCCTGGAACGGCGGGACGGCTTCGGCCGGCTCACGGTCCTGGTGGGCGCCCGTAGCCCGGCCGACCTGGTCTACCGGGACGAGATCGACGGCTGGCGCGGACCGGCGCGGGTGGCGGTGACCGTCGACCGGCCGGGCGCCGGCTGGCGCGGCGCGGTGGGCGTGGTCACCACGCTCCTGGACCGCCTCGACCTGCGTCCCGAACGGACCTGCGCGCTGGTCTGCGGGCCCGAGGTGATGATGCGTCACACCGCCCGCGAGCTCGTGGCCCGGGGCCTGGCACCGGACCGCGTCCAGGTGTCCCTGGAACGGAACATGCGCTGCGCCACCGGCCATTGCGGCCACTGTCAGCTCGGCCCGCTCCTGCTGTGCCGGGACGGTCCGGTCGTCGGCTACGACCGCGTGGCACACCTGCTCCTGGTGAGGGAGTTGTGACATGGCCACCGAACTCGACCCCGAACGCGAACCCGACCCCGAACTCGAACCGGCCCCGGACCCCCGGCCCTCGCTCGCCGTGTGGAAGTTCGCCTCCTGCGACGGCTGCCAGCTGACCCTGCTCGACTGCGAGGACGAACTGCTCGACCTCAGCGAGCGGGTACGGATCGACCACTTCCTGGAGATGACCCCGGTCGAGGGCGGCCCCGGCGGGGAGCGCGCCAGGCTGGCCGGAAAGGGGCCGTACGACCTCTCCCTGGTCGAGGGGTCCATCACCACCGCCGAGGACGCCGAGCGGATCCAGCACATCCGCCGTGTCTCCCGGTCCCTGGTGACCATCGGGGCCTGCGCCACCGCCGGGGGCATCCAGGCCCTGCGCGACTTCGCCGATGTCGACGAGTTCCTCGCCGCGGTCTACGCCCGCCCGGAGTACATCTCCACCCTGGAGACCTCGACGCCGATCTCCGCCCATGTCCCGGTCGACTTCGAACTGCGCGGCTGCCCCATCGACCGCCGCCAGCTCATCGAGGTCATCACCGCCCACCTGGCCGGACGCCGACCCCGGATCCCGAGCCACAGCGTCTGCTTCGAATGCAAGAGGCGCGGCACCACCTGCATCACCGTGGCCCACGGCACCCCCTGTCTGGGGCCGGTCACGCATGCCGGATGCGGCGCGATCTGCCCCGCCTACGGACGCGGCTGCTACGGCTGCTTCGGACCGTCGAACCAGCCCAACCTGCGGTCCATGGTCGCCCAGTTGCACCGCGACGGTATGAGCGAGCGGGACATCCTGCGTGTCTTCCACACCTTCAACGCCACCGCGCCGGAACATGCCCCCGTACCCGAACTCGCGGCCGAGGAGCGGCACAGCTCGCCAACCGGCTCGCGGACCGACTCGGAAACCCGCCCGGAAAGGCCCGCATGAACTCTCGCGGAACCCGTGTCCTGCGGCTGGACGCACTGGCCAGGGTGGAGGGCGAGGCGGCCGTCCACCTGCGCGTCCAGGACGGTTCGGTCACCGGGACACGGCTGCGCATCTACGAACCGCCGCGGTTCTTCGAGGCCCTCCTGACCGGCCGGGGCCACACCGAGCCCCCCGACATCACCTCCCGTATCTGTGGCATCTGCCCGGTCGCCTACCAGATGAGCGCCTGCCAGGCGATCGAGGACGCCTGCGCAGTCACGGTGGACGGCCCTCTCGCGGACCTGCGCCGCCTGCTGTACTGCGGCGAGTGGATCGAGAGCCACGCCCTGCACATCTACTTCCTGCACGCCCCGGACTTCCTCGGCCGCGCGGACGTGGTGGAACTCGCCCGCGACCAGCGGGCGGCGGTCGAACGCGGCCTGCGGATCAAACAGGCCGGCAACGCGATCCTCGAACAGCTCGGCGGCCGGCCCGTCCACCCGGTCAACGTCCGGATCGGCGGCTTCCACCGGACCCCGGCACCGGACGAACTCCGCCCCCTGGCGGACCGGCTCCGGCAGGCCCGGGACGATGCGCTGGAGACCGTCCGCTGGGTGGGGGCCTTCGACTTCCCCGACACCGTGTGCGACCACGACCTGCTCGCGCTGCGCGACCCCGGCCGGTACGCCATCGACTCCGGTACGCCCACGGTCACGGGTCCGGCGCTGCGCGAGTTCCCCCTGTCCGACTTCGAGGAGCACGTCCGGGAGGAGCACGTACCGCACTCCACCGCGCTCACCGCCACCCTGGACGGCCGCCGTTTCCTCACCGGCCCGCTGGCGCGGTACGCGATCAGCGGCCGTTGGCTGCACCCCGTGGCGGCCGAGGCGGCGCGGGACGCCGGGCTGGGCGATCCGGCCGCGGGCGCGGTCTGCGACAACCCCTTCCGGAGCATCGTCGTACGTGCCGTCGAGGTCGTCCAGGCCGTCGAGGAGGCCCTGCGGATCATCGACGGGTACGAGCGGCCTGCCCGGCCCGCCGTCGAGGTCCCGCCGCGCGAGGGGACCGGCGTGGGAGCCACCGAGGCGCCCCGCGGCCTGCTGTACCACCGTTACGCCCTCACCGCGGACGGCACACTCACCGGGGCCCGGATCATCCCGCCCACCGCCCAGAACCAGACGGCCATCGAGGAGGACGTCCGCAGGACGGTCCAGGCACGCCTGGACCGCGACGGACCCGCCGCCGACGACGACGAACTCACCCACCTGTGCGAACGGGCCATCCGCAACCACGACCCCTGCATCTCCTGCGCCGCCCACTTCCTCGACGTGACCGTGGAACGCCCGTGAGCGGCCGGGTCCTGGTGGTCGGCGTGGGCAATCCGCTGCGCGGTGACGACGGGATCGGCCCGGCGGTGGTGGAGACACTGCGGGGGCGGGTCCCTGACGGCACCGCGCTGGCGGTCAGCGACGGCGAACCCGCGAGGCTGCTCGACCTGTGGCGCGACGCGGACACCGTGATCGTCGTGGAAGCCCTCCGCACCCACCCGGCCCGGCCAGGTGAGCTGCACACGCTGACCTCGGCGGAGGCCGCCGGGCACGCACGGGCCACGGCGAGCACGCACAGCTTCGGCCTGGGAGAGTGTCTGGCCCTGGCAGAGGCGCTCGACCGGCTGCCGCCGCGGCTCGTGGTGCACGCGGTGGAGGTGGCCGACGTGGGACTCGGCGCAGGTCTGAGCGACGCGGTGCGCTCGGCTCTGCCCGAACTGACCGACCGAGTGACCGATTCCGTACGACAGGCGTACGAGCGGGGTAATGGGCCGTAGGGCGTCCGCTCCACACGGTCAGGTCAGTCCGCCGCTCCCGTAGGGGGCGTACAGGTCGAGGAGGCGCACCCGGGAGGCGTGCAGCCGCTGGGCGAGCACCTGTCCGACCCAGACCGCGATCGCCCGGCCGAACCCGGCGTCCTGGGCACACGCCTCCAGGACCGCCCCCGCGTCGAACTCCCACGCCCGCACCGGGCTCATCGCCTCCGCCCCCAGATGCCACAGGTACGGCGGGAAGTGCCAGGACCAGCCGACGAGTTCCCCCGGCCCGAGGGTCTCGATGACGGCGGGGCGCCGGCCGGGCACATGCAGGTCCAGGGCGACGGTCCCGGTGCGCACGACCCAGAAACGGTCGGCGCGCGCCCCCTCCTCGAAAAGCCGGGTCCCGGCCGCGAAGGAGACCTCACGGGCGAGCCGCATCAGCCGCTCGCGGTGCACGGACTCAAGAGCCCTTGTCATGGTGGTCGCGGACGCCATCGCACAGACTCCCTTCAGCGGGGCGGACACCTCCAGCCTGAGCGCATCGGCGGCCCGGCACCACCGGCCGGCAGCACGGCGTGACTCATCGTTTCTTCCGTCGCCGCCGGGCCCGTTCACGCCCTCGTCCCCTGTGCCACGGCGGTGCCCTCGGCAGACCCGGTAGGCGGCAGGCTCGTCCGCTCGTGGGCCGTGCGGCCCCGGCGAAGGACCCGACCGGCACTGCCGGGCGGCCCGCCCGCGCGGACGATGGACAGAGACCCCGCGTCGCGGCCGCACTTACTCCGGATCTCGCCTCCTGCCGTCGCACGGGACGGCGCGTCTGCCCGTTGCGAACCGCGACGGGCTGTCCGACGGCTGCCGCGGCTCACGCGGGTGCGGGCGGAACCGCGATGACGGGGCAGCGCGCGTGGTGCAGCACTCCCTGGCTGACCGAGCCCAGCAGCATGCCGGTGAAGCCTCCGCGACCCCGGGTGCCCACCACCAGGCCCAGCGCGTGGGCCGAGGCGTCGGCGAGTACCTGAACGGGATGCCCGACGACCAGTTCGTGGCGCAGGTCCACCTCGGGGTAGCGGGCCCGGCGGCCGGCCACGATCTCGGAGAGCAGCCGGCGGCACTCCTGCTGCGGCTCGTACTCGTCGAAGATCCTCAGCGGCCCGTTCTGCCAGACGAAGAGCGCCCGCAGCTCGGCACGGCGCAGGGACGCCTCCTCGAAGGCCACGTCGACCGCGGCGGCGGAGTGTTCGCTGCCGTCGACGCCGACGACGTAGTACGCGGGGTCCTGCGTGAAGTGCGCCGGTTCGGGCACGACGACCACGGGACACCGCGAGTGGGCCATGACGGGCACGGCGACCGAGGCGGATCCGAACACCTCCTGCGCCCGGCTCAGATGTCGCGAGCCCAGCACGACGGCCGTGGCGTCGCGGCTCTGCTCCCGCAGCACCCACACGGGGTCGCCTTCCGAGAGCAGCGGCTCCACGTCGAGCTGCGGGTGCCGGCTCGTGACGAAGTCCGCGGCCTCTTCGAGCACCCGTTTCCCCGCCTTGTGCAGTGCCTCGTTCCATTCCTCCCACGACGGAGGGATCTCCGGCCCCCGGCGAAGGCCCCTGGTCGGGACACCCTCGACGTGGACCGGACGCAACGGCAGCCGACGACGGACGGCCTCGTCGGCCGCCCACTCCAGCGCCATCCGGTGAGCGGGATCGGGATCCACACCCACCACGATCGGACGACGGTCACCGGGCCGGGACATGGCCGCCTCCGGTCACCGGCTCGCCGGGAGCCGACGATGCCCGTGCGGACATGCCGACGAGGTGCGGTCCGGACGCCAGATGCCTGACGCAGGCGTCGGGCCCGGGGAAGTACAGGGTCACCCGTCCGTCCTCGGCCCAGCGCACGTCGTACGGCGGGCTGCCGTCCGGGTGGTGGACTCCGACGATCTCGCCGTCTCGCGCGACGACCCCGGACGCGGTGCCGCGTACGACGATCTCGTCACCGACGCACGCACGCATCGACGTCCCGATCTCCTCGTGGGCAGTACCGGGCACGGCCCGGTCGCCCTTCTTCACCGGTGCGGGAGCGGACATCGCCCTCGCCTCCTTCCTTCGGTGACGCGGAGAAGCGCCGCCGATTCCATTGAGTGCCGCGGTCAGGATGATCTGCCAGTGGCCGTTCGGCCCCTGGGACGGGCCTGGTGGCCCATCCGCCGTGCCCGGCGCAGATCACCGGGCGCGGTCGGAGAGCGCCGGGGCGCGGCAGACCGCCGGGCCCGTGGAGCCGGCGCGATGCTCGGGGCCCGGTCGGGCTTCGATCCGCACCTCGGCCGGCCCAGCGGCGTCCAGGGCGGCGGGCCCGGCTGCCAGGTCACGTGGAGAGGTCGGTGGTGGTGACGCCGGGCATGGTGATCGCCGCCGGATGTGCTTGTCCCCTGGAGACCCGTCTGGCCACGCGGCGGGACGGACGAGCAGGACCTGCCGGCGCCGGACGCACCAGGGCCGGCCGCGGCCCTCGTGTCACACCAGGCCCTGGTCGGTCGGCGACGGGAGCCCGTCCGCCCGGCGGGGACCGCCGCCGGGCGCGAGGTCGAACGCCACGTCCACCACTCCTTCGACGGCCCGCACCAGCCGTGCGGCCACGGGGACCAGGGAGGTGTCGCGGACTCTGCCCGCCAGCGTGACGACTCCGTCCTCCACGTCCACGTGGACGGCGGAGTCCGGCAGCGGGAAGAGGTACGACACGATTTCGCGCCGGACCTCCTCGGCGATGTCCTCGTCGCCGCGCAGGAAGACCTTGAGCAGGTCGGCTCGGCTGACCACACCCGCGAGCAGACCGGCGTCGTCGACCACGGGCAACCGCTTGACCTTCGCGCGGGCCATGATGCGCGCGGCCTCTGCCAGGGTGGCGTTCGCCCGGACGGTGACAGCCGGTGACGACATCAGGTCCCCGGCGGTCGGCGCGCCGGCCTTCGCCACGTCGTCGGAGCGCGGCAGCGCGTAGCCCTCCTCGGAGCTGTCCCGCAGCTCCTCGGTGGGCAGCAGGTCGGCCTCGGAGACCACTCCTACGACCCGCCCCCCGCCTGCGAGCACGGGCAGGGCGCTGACCCGCCACTCCTGCATCATGCCCACCACGTCCTTGAACGAGGCCGACCGGCCGACGGAGGCGACCGTGTGGGTCATGACATCGCTGACGATGTGCGGGTAGCCGAACATGGCGACTCCGTCGGTTCTCGATGCCGTGTCAGCCCGCGTCGGGGGGCCGGGGCGAGCTGAACTCCGGGCCGCACTCCCACGGCTCCTGGGCTCTCTCAAGCATGCCGTTCCTCTCTGCGCGCAGGTGACATGGAATCGTCACCGCCCTGCCTCCTCTCGTGCCGGTTCCACGCAGCCGGCCGTTCCTCCGCGTGCGGCGGGAAGGGGATCGGGGGGATCCTCGATGGAGAGAACACATCGCGCCCGGCTTGCAGGCGACGCCCGGACCAGCCACCCGTCCGGCCCGCTCACCGTCCATCCAGCTTCATACGAGACGGAGGCCGCCGCCATGCAACCAGTCGTCACCGTGGGCCTCGACGGCTCGCCCGAGAGTCTTGCCGCTGCCCGCTGGGCCGCCGACGAGGCCGAGAAACGCAAGCTCACCCTGCGGCTGCTGCACGCGTGGCCGCTGCTGGCGCCGGAACCGGCCCGTGTCCCCGCGGAAGTCGACCAGAACTACTGGGCGAGGCGGCTCGTGCACACCGCGCGCGCGGAACTCCAGGCACGCCATCCGGGCCTGTCGGTCGTCGGGAGCCTGGTCGCCGACGACGCCCAGAACGCCCTGCTCCACGCAGCGGCGGAGTCCGAGATGACCGTGCTCGGTTCGCGGGGGCTGGAGTCCGTCCAGAGCTACTTCCTCGGCGACGTCAGCATGCCCGTCGTGGCACGGGCCGAGCGGCCGGTGGTGCTGGTCCGCGCCGAGAGCCGGGAGGAAGGACCGCCCTCGGCCGTCCCGGGGCGCGTCGTCGTGGCCCTCAAACTGCACGGGTCCTGCGACGACCTGCTCGACTTCGCCTTCCACTCCGCCGCGGCCAGGGGCGTTCCTCTGCTGGCCGTCCACGGCCGAAGCCTGCCGATCCATGCCCGGGTGCCCTGGGGGGTGGACCACGACGTCGCCGAAGAGATCAGGCGGGACGTGCAGCAGCAGTTGAGCAAGGCGCTCCATCCCTGGCGCGAGAAGTACCCGCTCGTGGAGGTGGCCGACGGCATCGGTCTCGAAAGCCCGGCCAAGGCCGTCGTACAGGCGGCCGAAGGCGCCGCGCTGCTGGTCGTCGGCCGGCGCGAACACCGTCATGGTGTGGCGCCCCACCTGGGTCCGGTGGCGCAGGCCGCCATCCATCACGGGCGGTGCCCCGTCGCGGTCGTTCCCCATGGCTGAGCCGGGCCCCCGCGGGGAGACGGTGCGGTCGGCGCCATCGCCGGATGTGTCCGTGCTCCGGTCCGGTGCCCGGCACGACGGCGAGCCGCCGCCGCGCGCAGCGGTGTGCGAGACCCACACCGCGATCGTGTTCTTCGTCGGCGACCGTGCCTACAAGGTCAAGAAGCCGGTGGATCCGGGGTTCTTGGACTACACCACCGTCGAGGCCCGCCGGGTCGCGTGCGAGCGTGAAGTCGCTCTGAACCGCCGCTTCGCCCCGGACGTCTACCTGGGGCTCGGCGAGTTCCGCAGCCCTGGCGCGACGGCGCCCGAACCGCTCGTGGTGATGCGCCGCATGCCGGCGGACCGCCGCCTGTCCCGGCTGGTACGGCAGGGGGCCGCCGTCGACGACGTCCTGCGGTCCGTCGCCCGGCAGCTCGCCGCGTGGCACGCGGCGGCGCCCCGCGGCCGGGACGTGGCCGAGCAGGGCACGCGGGACGCGTTGTCAGCGCGCTGGGAGGCCAGTTTCACGCAGGTCCGCGCACGGGCCGACGAGGGCTTCGGACTCGACGGGGCACCGGAGGCAGAGCGGCTTGTGCGCCGTTATCTCGCCGGGCGCAAGGCGTTGTTCGACGCCCGTATCGAGCAGGGGCGGGTGGTCGACGGCCATGGCGACCTGCTCGCCGAGGACGTCTTCTGCCTCGACGACGGCCCCCGTGTCCTGGACTGCCTGGAGTTCGACGACCGTCTCCGCTACGTCGACGGCCTGGACGATGCCGCCTTTCTCGCCATGGACCTGGAACACCTCGGCGCCCCGGAGGCCGCGGCGTTCTTCCTCGCCCGGTACGGCGAGCACTCCGGGGATCCCGCGCCCCCTTCCCTGTGGCACCACTACGTCGCCTACCGCGCCTTCGTCCGTGCCAAGGTCTCGGTGATCCAGGCCCGCCAGGGCACGCCCGGTGCGGAAGCGGCGTCCCGCCGGCTCGCTTCCATGACCCTGCGCCATCTGCGTGCCTCCACCGTCTGCCTCGTCCTCGTCGGCGGACTTCCGGGCAGCGGGAAGTCCACCCTCTCCGGAGCCCTGGCCGACCGGCTCGGCGTCACCCTGCTCAGCAGCGACCGCATCCGCAAGGAGCTGGCGGGCATCCCGCCGGAGCAGTCCGCGGCAGCCGGCTACGGCGAGGGCCTGTACGCGCCCCGATGGACGGCCGCGACCTACGCCGCACTGCTCGACCGCGCGGCCGTCCTGCTGTCCCTGGGCGAGTCCGTCGTGCTGGACGCCAGCTGGTCCGACGCGGCACAGCGTGACGCGGCACGGCGCACGGCCGAACGCGTCAGCGCCGACCTGGTGGCCCTCCACTGCCACGTCCCGGGACACGTGTCGGCGGCCCGTCTGAGCACCCGTGCTCCCGGCCCGTCCGACGCCGGCCCGGACATCGCCGCCGCCATGGCGGCCCTGGAACCGCCGTGGCCCGAAGCCGTTCCGGTCGACACCAGCGGCCCGTTGGAGTCCGCGGTCGCACAGGCGCTGACGGCCGTACGGCCGTGGGGCACCGGTCAGGCCCCGGTCTTCCGCCGCCCCTACATGGAGCCGGACTGACAGGCGCGGGCTGCCGGGTCGGCAGGAGCCCACGGGGACGACCGGGGCTGGGCGAAGGCTCCGAAAGCAAAACAGTCCCCGGTAGTGCTGCGCGTGTCCTGGGGCTTCAGTCGTCACTGTCGCTCCGGTGTCGCGCCGGCTTGCCGGGGGCCTGAACCACATCCTGTCCAAGCACGCTCCGCCGACTGGACGTCCGCGTCGACTTCGCTGCTCTTTCGGTGTTGTGGGCTACTCACCACACTGCACAGAATGAGATAAAAGTCAATAGCCCTTGCGGAAATTTCTCTCCGCTCGGCCCGTCGCCGGCTCGACCTTCCCGCCGATCCGCGTGGCCCGCTCAGCTGTGGAGTCCTGACCGCCCGCGCCGACCTGCGCTGCGGCCGCCTGGCCGATGGCGGCGGGACCTTTGTCGCCATTGAGGGCGTCCGGCCGGTCACCCTCGCCGCGAGCGGCCGGCCGGCCGTCGACCTGCTCGTGGACGTGCTGAACGAGGTGGTCGGCGTACCGTGGAGCTGCGGGCCGTGCACCCGCGCGGTCCCCCGGCACGTGGACGACGTGGGCGTGCACGGCAATGGGGGCGTCACGCATTCCGAATACCTGTGGATCAAAATCGTGGCCATCACGACCGGCCTGGTGGACAGCCATTCGCACCGACCCTGCTGCGGACGGCTGCGTGCGGTCGGTTGCCGACCGGACCTCCAATCGCCCGCACCTTCCCGCTGGAGCAGCTGGAGGAGGCGTACACGTCTTCGCCGGGGCCGCGGAGACCGGTAGCGCCCAGGGTGGCGCTCGGCGCGGAGCGGCACGAGATCGCCGTGCCGACGGCCTGACGAGAAGAAGGTGAACGAACATGACCGAACGGACGAGGACGAGTGCGGCGTTGGATGCGCCTGTGGAGACCACCGCGGAAGCGCCGCCGGACGACCTCGGCCGCAGGCTCACCGCCCGGCGGGTGAAACTCGGCCTCACCCGGCGACAGGTGGCGGCGCGCACGGGGATGGCCGTCACCTACCTGAGGTACCTGGAGGAGCACCCGGGAGCCGCGCTGGGCAGCAGTGCCCTGAGCAGGTTGGCCGAGGCGCTGGAGACGAACGTCGCCGACCTCACCGGCGGCACCGTCGATCTGCCACCTGGAACCGGACGGGCGGGGCACGCACCGGAGTTCACCAGGATGCGCCCCGCTGAGTGCCGCACTCTGCTGGCAATGCACGGGGTCGGGCGACTCGCGGTGCCGACAGCCACCGGACCGGTGATCGTGCCCGTCAACTACAGCATGGTGGACGGCACGATCGTCTTCCGGACCGCACGTGGTGCGACACCCTCCCTGGCCGACGGATGCGAGGTGGCCTTCGAGATCGACCACATCGACGAGGCGTTCAGCCAGGGCTGGAGCGTCCTGGTGACGGGACCGGCTCGTGCGGTCACGGACCCTCAGGAGCAGCGCCGGCTCACGGAGCGGGCCTACAGCGCACCGTGGGCGGGGGGTGCCCGCAGCCTGTGGGTGCGCATCGATCACTTCACCGTCTCCGGACGTCGCATCACGGTATGAGGCGGAGAGAGCGCCACGCATCCGTACGCGGTGGAGCCGGCCGTCCGACGATGCAGCACCCCCCCCGCAGGGGGGGAAGACCTCGGTGACCGGACCGGAACGCGGGCCGGGCGCGAACCCTTCCACGGGGTGGGACGGGATCGGCTCTGCCGCGCGGGACACGGGGCCAGGTACGTTCCACCTCGCCCCGCCCGCTCCGTGACTCGGGCTGTGAAGGACCAGTTCAGCGCACTCGACCCCGAGGCTTCAGGGGTGTCGGCGGTAGCTCGGGGGCAGCTGGAGGCGCTCCGTCGTAGCCCTTCACCTCGCCGAACAGGGTGCCATCGGCCCATTCCTGGCGAGCCCGTTCGATCTCTTCCTGCGTGCGGGCCACAAAGTTGGTGACCAATGGCGCCTTTCGGACCCCCCGCGGTTCCGCGGGCTGCGGGAGGAGGCCCGTCAGGCCGCTGTCGAGAACACGCCTTCGCGCGCCGTGGATGTCTTCCACCACGGACAAGCAGGTTCCCCCCGGGGGCCGGATAACCGTGTCCCCGATCGGGTCGGCTGATCCCCGTCCCAGGTGCATCTGACCCCCAGGAGGCCAGTGCTCCATCGGATAGCAAGGACGGCAGCGGTTAAGAGTCGCCTCCGCGTTGGTGGAGCACGTCGTCAGGATGCTGCGGGGCCGCCGAGGGCGAGGAGGGCTTGGAGTGGCCGGGTGGGTTGGGGGATGCCGCGCCAGATCAGTGCTTTGCGGTAGGTGAGGGAGGGGCTGATCGGGACGGCACGGATCCGGGGGTTTCCGGTGACGGCCCGGTCGGTGCTCACCGTGAGGGAGATGCCGACTCCGGCTTCCACCAGGGCGGCGTGCAGGCCCCCGTCGTTGGTTGCGTACTGGGTGGTGAAGTCGATGCCGGCGGCGTCGAACGCGGTCTGCAGGCGTGGCCGGAGTCCGCTGTCGGGGTCGTAACTGACCAGGGTCTTGCCGGACAGCAGCTCGATGGGCATGTTCTCCCGGCCGGCCAGGGGAGAGTCGGCCTGCACGACGGCCACGATCTCGTCCTCGAGCATGACCACGCTGCGCAGGTCTTCGGCGAGGGGCTGCTGGGGCAGGGCCACCACGGCGGCGTCCAGTTCGCCTTCTTCGACGCGCGAGATGAGTCCGGCGCTGCGTCCTTCGACGAGCTGCACGGCGACGCCCGGGTACTGGCGGTGGAAGGTGCCCAGGAGTGCGGGCAGGGGGGTGTGCTCGGCCCCGTCTACGGTGCCCAGGACGAGTGTGCCGGTGACCAGGGCGGCGCGGGAGGCGAATTCGGCGGTCACTCGGTCGGCATCGGCGAGGGTCTGGGATGCCAGGGGGAGCAGCACTCGTCCGGCTTCGGTCAGTCGGACGGTGCGTGTGCTGCGTTCGAAGAGCGCTTCGCCGAGTTCCTTCTCCAGGGAGCGGATCTGGTGGCTGACAGCGGGCTGTGCCACCGACAGCCGCTCGGCGGCGCGGGTGAAGCTCTGCTCCTCGGCCACGGCCACGAAGACCCGCAAGGTCCTCAATTCCACGATCATCAACCTCATTTATTAATGACATCAAAAACTGGTCTTTGACCTCTTCCTTGTTTATCTCCACTGTAGAGGCATGGCAGACGTGACACAGGCGCCGAGGAGCCTCGACGGGACGAAGACGAAGCTTGCGGACACCTTTGGCCCGCCCGGGTTCAGCAAGGGGCAGGTGACGTGGATGTCGGTCGCGGCCGGCGTGAGCGTCGCCAACGTCTACTACCTGCAGCCGCTGCTGCGGCCACTGGCCGCCTCCTTCGGCGTGTCCGACGCGCTCGCCGGACTGCTGCCCATGATCACCATGGTCGGCTACGCGGCCGGGCTGCTGCTGGTGGTGCCCGCCCTGGAAAGGACGGGACTGCACCGGCTGATGCGCTGGCTGAGCGCCGGCAGGCTGATCGCTCTGGCGCTTGCCGCATCCGCCACCGACTACGCGCTGTTCGCGGCGGCATCAGTGCTGCTGGGAGCAACCAGCGTGCTGGCACAGATCCTGATGCCGGCCGCGGCGTCGCTTGCGCCGCGCGAGGCGGTGGGGCGCACGACGGCACGCATCACGGCCGGCCTCTTCGGCGGCATCGTCGGTGCCCGGGTCATCGCCGGGGCGCTCGACGGTCTCCTCGGCTGGCGTTCGGTGTATGTGCTGTCGGCGCTGATGACGCTCATCGTGCACTTTGCGCTGCGAGGCCTGCCCGAGCCGCCTGTGCGCCATGGGCTGGGCTACCGGGCCCTGCTGGCTTCGCTTCTTCCTCTCCTGCGTGGTCAGCGCGGGTTGCGCTGGGCGGCGCTGACCGCGGCCGCCGGATTCGCCGGCTTCAACGTCTTCTGGACCGCGGTGACGCTGTACGTGACCGGCCCGGCGCACCGCTGGTCGACCACCAGTGCCGGACTGCTGGGCCTGGTGGGCGTCGTCGGCACCGCCACGGTACTGGCCATCGGCCGCTTCCTCGACGGCCGCATGCGGCGACGTCTCGCGGTGGCGGCCGCGGGGACGATGGCTCTCGGCCTCCTCGTCGCCGGTGTATGGGGCCTGTCGGTCGGTGCCCTCATCGTCGGGGCACTGCTGCTGGACTCCGGTGCCCGCGTCAGCAACGTCGCCAATCAGACCCACGCCCTCACACAGCATCCCGAGGCACGCGCCCGCCTCAACACCCTCTACATGACGGTGTACTTCGCGGCCGGGTCGCTCGGTTCCGCGGCAGGGGCACTGCTCTTCGCACACGGCGGCTGGACTGTCACCGCACTGGTCGCCGCAGCCCTGGCCGCACTGGGAGCCGCGCTCGCAGCCAGAGCACAGCGAGGGGGTGAAGGGCCTCGTCTACGGGATGCCCACCGTCCATCCATCTCTCCCGCGTCATGAACTGCGCGTGCTCGACGCGCGGTGCACGGTGGGTACAGCGGCCGTGCGCTGACGAGCATGGACCCCTCGACCACCGGTTCTACGGTGACGGCACAAGGCGGCGAACCCCTGGTCGCCCCCCTCCGGTCGACGGCCACAAGGCAGTCGGCAGATCACCAAGGGTGGTCGAACTGGCAGTGTCCGGTCGGCCATGACCTGCACAAGCCGGCCCGGCACCAGCCGTGGCCCCCACAGAAGGAAACACATCATGAGTGATGCGAAGAAGGTCCTGACCGATCTGGTGCTGTCCGCCTCGACGGAGCACGCTCCGCTCGACGCGCCCTGGGAGGCGATCGACATCGCCGAGTGGCTGCTTAACCTCCCGGACAAGGAGTACCAGCGCTGCGCTCCGCCGGACCACAAGGCGGCCGGTTACACCACGACCGACGACGGCCGGCCGATGTCGATCAACGTGGAGATGATCGGCACCGGGCTGGTGATCCAGCACTACGTCGCCGAGATCGCAGAGAAGCACCACTGCCACATGGTGTCCACCTCCGATGTGCTTACCCCGCACGGCTGGACGACGGTCCAGGTGATCTGGGACCTGTCGGCCAAGGACAACGGCGACGGCACCGTCACCTACACCAACCAGGTCACCAGCCACCCCACCCAGGAGTTCATGGACTTCCTCGAGAAGACCGGCGGCACCTTCGAGGAGGCCGCCGCCGCACGGCAGGCCGCCTCCGGTGACCACAACCGGCGGGAAACCCCGCTGTTCGCCGCCAGCATCGCCCGCCACGCCCAGGCACGGAGCGCACAGTGACCACGCAGTGACCACGCAGCCCGCCGCGCATTCCACGCCTGCGTCGCCGCGTGAAATGGCCCGCGCCTTCACCCCGGCCCTGACCGAGCTGGTGGAGGATCCCCTGTACAGCCAGGTGTGGGCAGACCCCGCGCTCAGTCCCCGGGACCGCAGAAGCGGTGCGGGCTCAGCCCGGTGAAGGGGGCTATCCAGGACGGCGTCGACGCCGTAATCACACCAGCCACACCTCGATCGTTCCATCCCAGGGAGGGGCCGAGCGAGTGCGCTTGCGTGCAAGGGGCAGCAGCCAACGGTGCTATGCCTGAAGACGCAGCCAGTCCAGAATGCTGTCGTGGTCGAAACCGAACAGAGCGGCATGAAACCGTGTTCATTCCTGATGTGCGCGACGGAGGTGGCCCGGCTGCTGGGTGTCGAAGTCGTCGCTGTGGGGCGGGACGGCCGACATGCCCGCCACCTCGCCGCGGTGGTGCGTAAGCCCCTGCTCGAACGTGCAAGTCTGCCCGAGGAGTTGTTCGACCCGTTGATGGCGGCAGCCGTTTACGACCCAGATCCCAGCTTCTGCCGCTGGTTCGTCGAGCCAGCGGTCTACGCGTTCGGACGCCGCCGTGTGATGGCAGCATTGGTCGACTACCTACGGACCGGAACGGATGCTGAGCGAGCGGGGGCCGTGCGGGCCTGGTACTGCGCCCACGTGCCTTTGCGTGCAAATCGGTCCCCAGCGTATGGACCCGCTGGGGTACGTGATCCCGCTCTGGATGAGGCGCAAGAGCTCAAAGACGCCTGGCTAGAGGCCTCAAGCGGGTGTTCGTTGAGTCCACCGATCTGCGGATGCGCCACCGTGTCCTGCTGGGCCTGCCTAAGAGCTCGTAACACGATCTTGTGACTCAGCCCGGGTAGTCGTGTCGTGGTGGAGCGTGGGAGCGTGGCCCTGGATCGTGGGCGATGGCCTGTGTGGGGGGAAGCGGGACTCGGTGAGCGTGGTGTGGGCGGCGACGTCGCCGGAATCGGGACTGTTCGATCCGGTTGAGCGATGCACAGAGGTGAAGGATCTGTCAGATCGCTTCGATGACTTGCGTTCCTGTGGCCAGGGATACGTCGAGGTTCGGTCGCCGAACAGGGAGTTCCCGGTGCTGACCCTGGCCTTTCGAGATGATCACGCGGTCGTTCACCTGATGAGTGACACCGGGCGGGTGTCTCTGCTCGTAGGAGACGGCACCACGCCCTCGGGTGCCGAGGTCGAGGTCCCGATCATGGACGATCTCGCCGCGTTCACGGGCGACTTTGTCCTGGATATCGATCGGGCGTGGGACCTGGTGCACGACTTCACGCAGACGCGGGTGGCCGGCCCTCTGGGTGAGTGGTGTGAGTTGTAGCCACAAGCTCGTGACACGATCGTGATCGGTGTTTCTTCAGGCGCCTCCAGCAGATGAGGCCGCAGGCCAATGAGACGAAGGCGTCGTGGAGTTCGGTTCGGCGTTCCCATCGCACGGCGAGGCGTTTGAACTGGTGGAGCAGGGCGAAGGTCTGCTCGACGACGTAGCGGAGCTTGCCCAGGCCCTTGATGTTCGGGGCGCCCTTGCGGGAGATGACCGGCAGGATCCGGCGCTTGCGTAACTCCTCGCGGTTGGGGTTGGAGTCGTAGCCCTTGTCCCCGAGCAGCGAATCGGGGCGGCGGCGTGGCCGGCTGGCTCGCCCGGCCACGGGCGGGATGCCGTCGACCAGGGCGAGGGTTTGGGTGACGTCGTTGACGTTCGCCGCGGTGGTGATGACCTTGAGCGGGGTGCCGCGTCCGTCGCAGATCAAGTGGTGCTTGCTGCCCGTCTTCCGGCGGTCGACCGGTGACGGACCGGTGTCGGCTCCCCCCTTTTCGCACGGATGTGGGAGCCGTCCACACACGCCCTGGACCAGTCGAGCCCACCCGCGGCATTCAGTTCGGCGAGCAGAATGCGGTGCAGCCGGTCGAAGACCCCGTCCTGCTGCCACCGCTCCAGACGCCGCCAGCAGGTCTGTCCGGAGCCGAACCCCAACTCCAGGGGCAGCAGTTGCCAGGCTATGTCGTTGTGGAGCACGTACAGGATGCCCTGCAGACACAGCCGGTCCGGCACAGGCCGCGGCCCCGGTGATCGCTCAGGCCAGGGCGGCAGCAATGGCTCGATCAATGCCCACAAGTCGTCATCCACGATCCACGGCCGAGTACTCACACCGTCCCGAACGGCTGAATCGTCACATCAGTCACGCCCGACCAGGACACCTCAACAAGATCGTGTTACAAGCTCTAAGGGCTGTCCCGAAACCGTTCTTCGACTGACGGTGACAGGGCGCAGGTGGAGAAGTCGGGTGGCAGGCTGACCGTCGGTAAGGGACGATCACGACGTGCACGGCCCTGTTCCTGCCAGACGCGCCCGAACGTGTTGAGCGGTGTGGTGCCGTGCTATCGACGGATCGATGTTCGGCCTGGCGCTCTCCAAGCCGGGCCGGAGAGGATGCGTGTGTCGCTCGCTCTTGAAGATCGCTTGGCCATCACCGAGCTTGTCTCGTTGCACGGTCACGTCGTTGACGACGGAAGCCTTGACCGGTTGGAGGAGTTGTTCACCTCCGATGTGGTCTACGACCTCACCGACTTCGGCCAGGCACCGCTGTTCGGGGTGGCGGCCATCCGAGAAGCGGCCTGGGCGCTGGGAGCCGCCAACCCCGTCGCGCATCACGTCACCAACGTCGTCGTAATCGCGTCGGCAGACGGTCAGGTGCAGGTCCGGTCGAAGGGGCTGGGCATCAAGGCAGACGGCTCCTGCGGTTCCGTCTCCTACGCCGACACCGTCGTGCGCACCGCTGACGGCTGGCGGATCAGTCATCGCAAGGTGTCGCCACGCCGAACTCCCTTGAGCGGGAGCACAAAGCCCGGCTAACCAAGCACGTCTCACCTGGTCCTAGCTGGTGAGGACGGCATTGTGCAGGCGGGCGATGCCGAGCATGGCGTGGTGGACACCGTCGCCCTTCAAGCGGCAGTCGCGCAGGATCTTCCAGGTCTTCATGCGGGCGAAGACGTGCTCGACACGGGCCCGGACTTTGCGGTGGGAGGCGTTGTGCTCCTCCTTCCAAGCGGACAGTTCGTCCTGGCCGGGCTCGCGGCGGTGCGGGATGACCAGGCCCGTGCCCTCGTATCCACCGTCGGCGATGACAACGGCCTTCCCTACAGTGGCCTTGGCACCGGACAGTTCCCATGCCTTGCAGTCGTTCCGGTTGCCGGGCAGGGGCCGGCCGACGGCGACGACGAGCCGGGTATCGGCGTCGATGACGACCTGGTGATTGGTGGAGTACCGATAGTTCTTCGACTGCTCGGCGACTGTGTGGTCGCGGGTGGGGACCAGAGTGCCGTCCACGATCAGCACGGTCTCCTTGCGGAACCGCTGGCGCTGCCGCAGGGCGAGTAACGGCCCGAGGTGACCGATGATCCGGGCGGCAGTCGACTTGGAGACACCGAATAGCGGGCCGAGCTGCCGCAGCGTCAGGTTCGTCCGCCAATACGCGGTGACCAGCAAGACCCGGTCGTGCAGCGGCAGGCTCCAGGGCCGGCCCTTGCAGGCGGAGTCCGCGCCTTCGCGCCGCAGGGTGGTGACCAGCTTGCCGAACTGCCGCGGGCTCAGCCCGGCGAACGGGGCTATCCAGGACGGCTCTGACGCCGTGATCACACCAGCCACATCAAGATCATCTCACCCGTGACCAGCAGTTACGGGACAACTCTTAGCGGTGCTGCCACGGCCAGCCAACTGAACCCCGGCACCGTCCATGCCCACCCACTACCCGAGGAACCCTGGAGAACCCGAACCGCGCGTCGGGCCTCGACCATGCCCTCCGGCAGCCAACAACCAGAACCCCACTTCAAGGCGATCACACCAGCGCAGCCACTCGAAGCGAAAAGGGGAGGTTAGGGAGTATACGCGTGCGGCATGCTCCCGATGCGTGCGACGAAGTGCCCTCCATCCGCACGACAATGCCACCAGGCTGATGACTCTGCTTTGACCGGATGAATCCCTAGCTTGTGCATCGGACACTCCGGCCATACGAGCCAAAATCGGTCAGCAATCTCGTCCTGCACTTCTTCCGCGACAGCAACCAAAGAGTCAGCTAGATCATCCCCGGCTGCCGCAGGGACTCCATTTCCACTGCTGAGAAGCGACTGACCAGGCAAAGCTACCCTTGCCCTGGCTCCGTATTCTTCTTCGTCGAACCTCAGGTGCAGTCCGTCAACGAACCGGACTCCGGATAGGTCCGCTTGGACCCCCTGAAGTGCCATCTTAAGGTTGTCGATCCGATGGGGCGCGAGTACGAAACCGGGATCGAAATTAATGTCTTGCAGAAGCTCTGCCGCCAATCCTGCCAACTGAGTTCCTGAAAGATCAGCGAGCCTCGTTTCGATCAACTGACGGACCGCTGGAGTTGCGCGACCCCAGTCAAAGAGGAAGCATGCGAGTTCTACAGCAAGACTTGCTACCGGCCGCCCCTCTCGAAGGGCAACATATATTTTGCCGCCGAGGTCGTCCATCGTGCGCTGGAATTCCTCTGCATCCACGCTTCCTCCCTATAGAGACTTGATTTGCCGTCAGAAATGCTCGGGTGGTCACCCACTTTTTCGGAAACCGCTGGGCCGGCCAGGGATTTCACGCCCTGGCCGGCCCAGCCGATCAGCCGATCAGTGGTAGGTTCCTCCTCCGGAGAAGCTCTGGCCAATGCTGAAAACGTACTCTCTACCGCCATACCAGGCGGTGCCCTCTGCCATGAAGAATATCGAGTCGCTGGGGTCGGACCAGCATGTCATTCCGTAGCAACGGAAGTATCCGCGCTTGTCGGGGTCGTAGCCGTCATTTCCGTACCAGTTGGCATGGAATCCGTAGTCGCCCCACTCTGAGTGATTGTAGCTGCCTCCGCCGAGTTTGACTCCCCAGTCGTAGAGGTCCCATTTCCACCCGGCGGTGATTCGCGCGTTTCTCCACCAGTCCCGGAAGGAGAGGTTCCACTGGAGCGAGCACTTCATGTGCCGACTGGAGTCGCACCTTCTTATCAGTGTTACGCAGTCGTATTTCGTGCAGTGGCGAACTTCGCGTTCCTTGATGCGCCGGCCGTCCAGATCCATGTTGTTCACGGGATCTTGGCCCGCGTATTCGTACGCGTTGGCGCTTCCATCAGGGATCGGATCCGTCTGGAGGAATCGTCCGGTGGCGGCGTCAAAGAGTCGGACGCCCATGAGGACGACGCTGTCGGGTGTGTCGGATGCCCGCTGCATGCTGCCGAGCCAGCCGTAGCGTGGAGAGTTGGTGGTGTTGCCGAATTCGTCGTAGGTGTAGGCGGTGGCTGTTGTGGTGCTGATGACGAGTTCGGCGCCGATGTCTCCGTGGAGGTTGGCGAATTGCAGCGTTGTGCCGCCGGTGGCCGTGGTGGTGGCCGCAAGACCCGTTGCGACGCCGGTGATGTTGCGTGTGATGGTCCCGGAGGTGTCTTCGGCAATCCAGGCGGGGCTGTCACTGTCGTCGTCGTAGTGGCTGGCCCGGGTGGCGGTCGTAGTCCAGGTGGTTCCGCCGTCGGTGCTGCTCATAAGGGTGGAGGCGGCGAGGCGGTGAGCGGCGTCGAGGGTCCAGGTCTGCTTGGTGGCGCTGGTGGTTTCCTGGCGGACGAGGTCGTTGGTGTAGTAGGAGAGGGCGGTACCGCCCGGCAGTGCGGTGGTGCGGCCGAAGGCGTCGTAGGTGTAGCCGGTGTCGGTGATGCGGTCGGCGCTGTCGTAGGTGTGGGTGGCCGTCGTGGTGCTGGTCGTGCCGCTGGTGGCGTCGGGGCAGTCTGTGGTGCTCGCGTCGGTGGTCAGTGAGGTCCGGTTGTAGCTTGCGTTGCTGGCAAAGCCGTAGCTGCGAGTGGTGCAGGCGTTGCCGGTGTCGTCGCTCGCCTTTGTGATGCGATCGGCGGTGTCGTAGCTGTAGGTGCTTACGGTTGCGACGCCGTTGTTCTCGATGTGGCTGGCTTGCTGGCCGCCTGCGGTGTAGTCGGCAGTGTCGGTGAGGACGGGCGTCTTGCTGGAGTCGGCGTATGCGAGGGCCGTTTTGTCGCCTGCGGTGTCGTAGGTCTGGGTGAGGGTGTAGCTGCCGGGGAGGGTTTCGCCGGTGAGGTTGCCGTCAGCGTCGTAGTTGGTGGCGGTGAAGGTGCCGGCGACGGAGTCGGTGAGTGTGGTGGGTAGGCCGGTGGTGGCGTCGTAGGTGTAGGTGGTGGTGGAGGGAGCCGAGTCGGTGCGGCTGACCGGGCGGTCTGAACTGTCGTAGGCCGTGGATGTGGTGTTGCCGGTGCCGTCGTTGTAGGTCACCTGGCGGCCGAGTTTGTCGTAGGTTGCCGTGACGGTCTGGCTGTTGGAGGTTGTGGAGGAGACGGCGCCGGTGGCGGTGTCGTAGGCGTAGGTCGTGGAGGGCGTGGTGGTGCCCGCGCCACCGGTCGTCGTGACTGTCTGGGGCCTCTCGGCGCTGTCGTAGTCCGTGGTCGTGGTGCGGGTGGCGCTGTTAGCGGTCTCGGTCAAGGTCTTGACCTGGCCGTAGCTGTCGTAGGTGTAGGTCTGGGTGGGCAATTGGTCCGGGTTGCTGCCGCCGCCCGTGATCGCGCTCGCGGGAGACTTGGTGCACACCAGGCCGGCCCACTCCGGGCGGCCGGCGCAGGTGCCGGTACCGGTGCCGGTGTAGTAGCTGGTCAGTGTGGTCTTGGCGTCGGAACCGGAGGATGTTGGCTGGACTTCCTTGGTCTGGTTGCCGTCGCTGTCGTAGCTGTAGGTGGTGGTGATGGCCAGACCCGAGGGATCGGTGACCGTGGTCAGCGGCAGGCCGGTGGTCCAGTCGTAGGTGGTGGCCGTGGTCTGCTTGTCGCCGTCGGACGGGTAGAGGGGAACGGCGGCGCTGGTGGTGGTTGAGGTGAGCAGGTCGGAGACGGTGGCGGTGTCTGGACGGTTCTCGTCGTAGGCGTAGGCGGTGTGGGCTCGTGCCAGGGTCTCGTCTCCGGCCGCGAGGTCGGCGGCGCTGGCCCCGCCTGCCAGGGCGTGCTGCAAGGTGATTGTGTGCAGCGGTCCGTACACGTCGGAGTTCAGTTCGAGCCCGTCGTCGACGGTTTCGTAGGTCGTAGTGGTCGACAGCAGGCTGGCGGCGTCTGCGGTGGAGCTGGCATTCGCGATCGCGCCGGCCACCAGGGGGTCGGAGCTGGTGGTGGTGCCGAGGGCCAGTTCGCGGTTGGCTGCGGTCAGCTCGCGTGTGGTGTTGCCCAGGTCGTCGTACTCGGTGGTGGTGATGTGGCCGCCCGGACTCGCGGTGTTCACATCCATGCCGTTCTTGTCCAGGTAGGTGATGGTCGCCTTGGTGTAGGCACCGGACCCGAGGGCGGTGCCGTCGTGGCTGGACGGAACGGAGGTGGGCGGGAAGATGGCGGTGCCTATGGTGGGATTGTCGCTCTGGGCCCAGTTCGCGGTGGCCGTGGCGGACAGGTCGTATGGGGCTGCTGAGCCGGAGACCGGGACGTCGTAGACCACGCTGGTGGTGGCTGTACCGCCGTCGGTGGTGCCGGTGGTGCCGGCCTGCAGGGTCGGGCGCGATGCGGTCAGCAGCATGCCGTCGCCCGCGTCGCTGTTGCTGCCGACCTTGTCATAGGTGAAGGTCCATGGCAGCTGACCGGGCGGGGTCAGAGTGGTGACCCGGCCTGCGCTGTCGTAGGTGTAGGAAGTCTTGAGCGGGGTGGACAGCCGCGGGTCCCAGATATCGGCAAGCTGGCCGCTGCTGGTGTAGTCGTAGGCGGCGATCGGGGTGGCGGTGGCGGCCGAGGCGCCCGGAGCCGTGGCCCACAGGTTGATCTGCTGCACCTGGCCTGCGTAGTTACCGGGGGTCGAGGCGGTCGCGGTGGTGGAGGGCGCGTAGACGAACTCCAGGACACGGCATCCCACCGTGGACGGGTCACCCGCGCAGGTGGCCGCCGAGACGGCGCTGCTGGGGGCTATGACGTACTGCGGCTCGGCCAGGTACCCCCCGCCGGCCACCGCGACCGCGTGCGAGACCACCGTCGTGGTGGTCGCCGAGTCGCTGCTGACCGTGTAGGACGAGGCGAGCTGCCAGGTCGTCGAGTTGCCGTTGGGCTTGGTGAAGGTGGCCGTGGTGCCGTCGGTGTCCTTCAGCGTGAAGGAGGATCCGGACAACGTGCCGGTCAGGGTCAGACTCTCGGAGCCCGGCTCCGGGGTCCACGTACCTGCCGTGGCGTCCAGGAGAGTGAACCCGGTCGAGGCACCGGAGGAGTCCACCACGGCGACAGAGCTGGCCGATGTCGGCTTGATATATCCCCAGTCGGCCGTGTCGGCCTTGATGCCAGAGATCCAGTTGGGGCCGAAGATCGCAACCTGGCCGTCCTGCTCCGACGCGCCCAGCGGGTCGCGGGAGGAGAACGTACGGGTCACCGACGCCCCGAACGCGGAGGCATCCGTAGCGTCCAGGCCGTAGTCACCAGTCAGCAGGTTCACGGACCCTGGACCGACGGCCTCGGTGATTACGTTGTCGGCCTGGCGGTCGACGGTGACAGTGGCCGGACTGGTGGCGTAGGTGTTCGTGCCGTCAGTGAACAGCGCCCGCACCTGTACCAGGCCGTCGTCGCCCAGCTGGCTGGTGGCGGCCCAGTCCAGGTCGACGGGCTGGGAGGAAGCGGAGAAGGACAGCGGCCAGGACGACACCGCCGTACCGTCGGACGCCTTAGTCACGTACGTCAGCGGGATCGGCTGCCAGCCGTAGGGGTCGGCGGACCCGATCTCGTACTGGTAGGTCAGCCCCGTGAACGCCCCCGACTGCGTCGCCGCCAGCGTCACGTCGTCATCGGTGGTGTCGCCGGTCGTCGGCGAGTTCAGGCTGGCCTTGCCGACGCCGAACGAGTAGGAGGTGGTGGAGGTGGAGATGTTGCCGCCGGAGTCGATGGTCTTCGCGGAGAAGGTGTGCCAGCCGTTGGCCGGGGTGATGTGGACGGTCAGCGGGTCTCCGCCGTTGCCGTCAGTCGTGTCGACCACCTTGTTGGGGACGGCCGAGTTGTCCAGGCCCCACTCGTAGCCCTGCCCGTCGCTCGATGAGGTGTCGAGCGTGCAGGTCGCACCGCTGCTGGACTTGTCCGTCCAAGCACCAGAGGGGTACGCGTCGCAGGAGATGGTGGGTGCGGCGGGCTTGGCGACGTTCGGCACGAAGTAGATGTAGGACGACCAGGCGCCGTAGTCCGTGCCGTCGTAGCCACGCACCCGCATCCGCAGATGCGAGGCGGCCAGCTGGCTCGCGGACGGGATGGTCAGCGTCGCGGTGCTGCCGGAGGCCACCGAAGAGGACGTGCCGGTGTAGGAGTAGGAGGTCTCACCGCTGTACGACGGGTCGTTGGTGATTTCGAACTGCGCCTTGACCGTGGAGCCGTCCGCGTCCGTCACCTTCGCCGACAGCGTCGGCGTGTACGTCGTCACGTACCGCTTGCCGTTGTAGGCGTTCACTGAGCTCGGCGAGATCGCCAGCGCACTCGTCGTCGGGTACGAGTTGTAGGTCACCACCAGCTTCGGGGCGTAGCCGGAGGTGGTGTAGTTCGCCGACCGGAAGCGCCGCCAGGTGGTGGAGTCGCTCTCGCTGTCGGCGCGGATCTGGAGGCCGTAGTTGGTCGAGCCGTCCGCCCATGCCTGCACGATCGACTGCAGGTTCCAGTTCGACCAGTTCGCCGCGCAGCCTGTGTAGCCCCAGTGCCCGGTGTTGGAGGCCATGCCCGTGGTCGTGGTCGACGGCTGTGCGCCCCAGGTGATCGACGACGAGGACCACGAGGAGGTGATCCGCTTCGCGTCCGTGGCCGCCCCGGAGGTGGAGCAGGTCGCCGAGTAGTAGTTGTACAGCGACATGGTCGCCGACGTGATGTGCTTGCCGGTGAACTTCGAGACGTCGAACTTCAGATACGACCGTGCCGTGTCGGTGCCGGAGTCGTACGTGCCTGACTTCAGCTCCTGTGAGGAGACCTGAGAGTCGGGGTAGTCCGGGTTCTGCACCCAGGTGTCCGTGGTCACCGCGAGGGTGGAGGTCGGGTCGACCGTCACCGGGTAGGTCGCGGTGGCCAGGAAATCCGTGTCCGGCGTCAGGACGAGCGTCTGCGAGCCGTCGTCCGCGGTCTCGATCTTCGTGGAGACCTGCTCCTGGTGCGCGGACTCACCCGAGACCGGGTCCTTGCTGGCGTCCCACATCATCGGAGCCGGGGCCTCGGCCACCAGGTCGCCGGCGCTGTTCTTCAGCAGCAGGTGCCCGGAGTCGGCCTGGGACAGCTTCAATCCGTCCAGATTCAGCGGAATCCGGTACGACACCGCGTCGCCGTCCGGCTGCTGGGTGAGCTGGATGTTCTCCGAGAACCCCTGCGCCAGCGCGGTGATGGACAGGGTCTGGCCGCTGCCCAGGTCGTAGGAGGCGGTGCTGTCTTTCACCTCGGGAGTGGGAAGCTTGTCCTGCCAGCCTAGCCCGAAGGAATCGTTACCCTTCGTCACTGAGGCCAGATCTGTGTCACCGCCGTCCGAGACCGCGATGTCCGCGGCTGCGGCTTCGGGCGTCAAGTCCGCACCGGTGTCGGACAGTGAGGTGTCGATAGCCTTCCAGGCGCCGTCCTGCTTCACCCGGACCGGACCCGCGTACGCCTCGGTCTCCAGCTCCCCACTGGGCAGCGCGTACGTCGTTGAGTCCGTCGTCCGGGCCGACAGCACCTCGATCTTCCGGTCCTGCAGACGGGCCATCAGCACTGCCGAAGCCTCGTCCTGTGCCTCCGCAGGACCCGACACATTACTCGTGTCAGATGATGCGGAAACGGATGACGCACTCGTCGTGTTGTCGGCGAACGCAAGCCCGCCCCCCTCGACTACCAGGGCCGTCTCAGCTGCCATGAGCATCACGACGCCGATGGCTATCTGCCGCAGCCGACGCGCTTGGTGCACGCGGCCCCTTCTTGGTCTGTGACGGGTCACAGGTCTGCGATGCACGATCAGGTCCCTCCCCTGACACTCCGCATTGCGGAGCCAACAGAAACGAACTGATCTTCACGGAAGGTCCACGGCATGCCTACGGAGTCACTGGGGTTAGTCAACTTAAACCCTGGAAGTGATCAACGAACGCTAAAAATTGCACTCCAATACCGCAGCCTCATCGGTGGCTAATTGGGCTTTTTGCGCGTTTTATACTGCACATGATCGACGGACGGGGCGGCGGGCAGGTTCAGTGAACCCTCTTAAGGCTTTCCTAAAAAATAAAGGAATGAGTGAATCAATAAGCACGAAAGCAACAAAATACTTGCAAGGGGCACCTGGTACACCCTGAGGGGTAAATCGCCGTTGTCCACGGATTCCGGCTTGAGTGTGACGGAGCTGGGGCGGCGGGTGGGACTGAGCCAGTCCGCGGCGGCCCGCATGGTCGACGGCCTGGAGAAACAGGGACTGGTACACAAAGAGGACAGTTTGAGAGGGTGGGTCCGCCTCCAGCTCACCGATCTGGGCACGCAGGCGGCACATGGGCTCCTCAGCTCTCGGGGCGACATGCTGCGACAGGTCCTGTGCCACCTCGACGATCGCGAGCAGGAGCAGCTCGGCCAGTTGCTGAACAAGCTTCTGACGGGCCTGTACCGGCGGCCCGGTGACGCCGAGCGCATATGTCGGCTGTGCGACCGGGGTGTCTGCGTCAGGGACGGTGCGATCTGCCCAGTGGGTCAGGCGGACCGGAACCACCGAGTGAGCGACGAGCCTGACCTTGGGTGAGCTGCTCGCTCTGCTGTCCGCTCTGTGCTTCGGCATCACGCACTTCGTCAACGGCTTGGTCTCACGCAGACACAATGGGCTGACCGTGGCACTGCACGCCCAATTAGGCGGCACTGCCTTGGGGTTACTTCTGGCCCTGTTCCTGAACGACGGGGCCGCCACGCTCGCAGACTACGGGTGGGGGCCCTGTCTGGGGTGGGGACAGGAGTGGGAGTGGCCTTCCTGTACCGGGCGATGTCCCAAGGGGCGATGAGCGTGGTCGTCCCGGTCAGCGACGTCGGGGCTGTGGCTCTGCCGGTCCTTGTCGGGGTGTGTTTCCTCGGGGAACGCCCGGCACTCCCCGCATGGGTGGGCATCGCCGCTGTCCTGCCGGCGCTGTGGCTGGTCTCGCAGAGTTCGCCGGCCCCGGGCGACAGGCAGCGAAGGACGGTGTCCGCCGGGGTGCCCAGTGCCCTGGCAGCCAGCGTGGGGTTTGGTGTTCAGTTCCTGGCCATGGCACAGGTGGGCAAGGACAGCGGCTTGTGGCCGGTGGTGCTGAGCCGAGTGGTCTCCGTCGCCGTCATCGCAGTAGTCGTGGGATCTTACGGCGCCGGCTGGAGGCTGACGGGACGGTCATGGGCGGCCACGGTTGCGGCCGGTGCCCTCGGCACACTGGCGATCGTGCTGTACCTGGAGGCCACCAGGCAACAGCTCATGGCCATCGCCACCGTGCTCTCGGCTCTCTACCCCGCCATCCCCGTCCTCCTCGCCCTCGTGCTCCTGAACGAGCGTCTCAATCGCCGTCAGGCCGCTGGTCTGGCCTGTGCGGGGCTCGCCATCGGGCTCATCGCGCTGCGATGAGCCCGATGGCCCCTTCTACCGCCGGGGGCCGGTGGGCGCCGCTAGGCACTGTCCTGGCGATCTTCGGCGTCAGTAGGCTTGCGGTAGACGCCGGCCCTGACGCCCCAGGTCGGCGAACGATGGGGAGGGCCAGCGATGCGGGTCGAATACGACGCCTCAGCGGATATGGCGTACGTCTACCTCGTCGACAAGATTGGCCCGGGACAGGCCGTGCGGCAGGTACCCGTCGAGGACAACACGGCGATACTCGACTACGACTCGGACGGACGGCTGCTGGGCATCGAACTGTTCAGCGCCGGACGCCGGCTGCACCCCGATCTGCTGGGCGCTGCCGAGAGGATCGACCGTGAGCCGAATCCACCGAGCACGTGAGTCGTTGACACGGCTCTGGGGAGTAGGGGCGATCTGACGGATGCCCAGTGGGAGCGGCTCAAGCCGCTTCTGCCCGTGAGCAATCGTCGTTGCGGCAGGTGGCGAGACCATCGACAAGTGGTCAACGGGGTGTTGTACCGCATTCGGACCGGTGTGCAGTGGCGGGATCTGCCGGATCGGTACGGGCCGTGGAAGACGGTGCATGAGAGGCATCGCCGCTGGTCGGCGGACGGTACCAGGGAGCGGCTGCTACAGCATCCCCAGCCGAGGCGGACGCTCCACCTGTGCGGAGGCGGTCGCGGCGACGGTGACGGTCGGGCCGATGCCGACCCGGACGTCGACGCCGTAACGGGAGACCGTCCGCAACCGCAGGATCTCCCCCAGGTGCGAGGCGGCCGCCCGGTGGTAGCGCAGCGCGCCGCGCAGGTCGACCAGCGCCGCCGTGGGCGGCAGGGCCTCCACCACCGCCGACAGCTCGTGCAGCTGCTCCAGGACCTGCCGGTAGGTCCCCTCCGGCTGCCGGTCCGGGCAGCGCACATGCATCACCACACCCGGCCGACGCCCCGTCGACTCCGCATTCATCCGGCGCTCACCCCCCCGCATCGCTATCGAACAGAAAATCGAACGTACGAGAGCGACGGCATGGTCACGCGCCTAGAATGAAAAATGTGTTCGATAACTCACGGCACCTTCCGGACGACCTGGACCGGCTCCAGACGCTGCGGATCCGGCATGCCCGTGGCTGGAGCGCATCGACCGCAAGGCCGCCGACCTGCGGCAGCGGCAGGCCGAAGAGGAGCGCGGCCGGGCCCGCCGCCCGCCGGCGCCGGACTGGATCCTCGAACTCAACCGTGGGACGGGACACCCCCTAGCGGTGCACGCCGGCGACTGCGGGATGACCGGCCGCCGGAGACAGCCGGTCGGGCAGGCCGCCGCCCGCCGCCTCCTGACCGCCGACGGGGTGCCGGCCTGCCCGATCTGCCGCCCGGACACCTCACTGCACATCGCCGATGGCTTAGGACTCGATCTGGGCATCCGCCCGGTCATCGCCCGCCGCGGGACCGAACACGGCTCCGGCCTGGGCGTCCATCGGTGGGGCGTCGAGTCCGCCTTCACGCTCTTGCACTGGCGCGGATCCCTGCGTATAGAGTGATAATCTCATCAAAATCGACAAAACGGACTATTGTCACGGAGTGATACATGGTGCTCACGCTCTCCGAACCTGCGCACGGGGCTTCACGCCGCAGGCAGGAGCTACCCACGGTGCGGCGAGGAGTGAAGCCTTTTGCGTCGCTCCCTCTCTCGGGTGACTTGTCGCAATCACGATCCGTGCTGACAGTCGCCGTGCTGCTTATTCTGACGATCACGCTGATTGATGTTCAGGTGCCTCACTCGGTTCATCTGGGCGACCTGCTGATCATGGTGCCTGCGATAGCTTCCTGGTATGCGGACTCTCGTGTGACCGCACTGGTCACGGTCATGGCCGTGGGGGCCCTGATGGCCATCTGCATGGTCCGCGGTTCGGTGAACCCGCCACAGGTGGTTGCTCTGCTTGCGACCTCGGTGGTCGTCACGATCGGCCGATACCTGGCGGAACGCAGACAGCGAGAGCTGATCCAGGTGCGCGCCGTCGCCGAGACCGCGCAACGCGCCATACTGCCTGCCCTCCCCAGCCGGCTCGGACCGCTTCGTCTGGCCTCGGTGTACCTGGCGGCCGAGGAGGAAGCACGCATCGGCGGAGATCTGTACGCCGCCGTGCGCACGTCCACTGGGACTCGGTTGATCATCGGCGACGTTCGCGGCAAGGGTCTGCCTGCGGTCAGCGGCGCTGCCCACCTCATCGGCACGTTCCGCGACGCCGCCCGTCGGCTGGCCACCCTGCCCGAACTCGCCGACTACCTGGATTCAAGCGTCCGCAGCAACGCGCTCGAAGACGTGGAACGCGACGAGGTCGAAGAGGCGTTCGTCACCGCCACCATCCTCGAAATCCCCGACGACAGGCCCCTCGTGCGAAGCGTCACCTGCGGACACCCCCCACCGCTGCTCCTGCGCGCGAACGACGTCGTGCCCCTGGAAGCCGGCCACCCCGCGCCCCCGCTGGGCCTGGGCGCATTGACGCAAAGCACCTACCACCTCGACACCTTCAGCCTGCATGCCACAGACATGCTCCTCCTCTACACCGACGGCGCCCTGGAAGCCCGCAATGCCGACGGCGCCTTTTACCCGCTCGCCGAACGGCCCATCCCACACAACTACCGCCATCCCGCGGCGCTCCTCGACCGCCTCCGCAACGACCTTCTCAACCACGTCGGCGGACAACTCGGCGACGACGCCGCCTTGATCGCAATCGAACGTCATCCCGTTGGAATACACCACACGAACGGGCCATCGGTTGGTGGACAGACTGCTCGGCCCCCTATGCGCCGCTAGCAGCAGGGAGTTGGACGCCCGTTGCACGCGAGCCCCAGCAGATGCGTTGACGCAACGCCGGCTGTGAGGAGCATGCCGACGGCGCTGGACCGCCTGACCAAGCCGCCGTCGAACCGGTCCTGCACTCTTGACGCGGTCCCGACGGTGACCGGCTCGAGGGCCACTTCGGTCGAGCCGCACCCCGGCGGTGTCCGCCGGGCGGCCGCTCCGCCCGGGCGACCCCTCGTCCCATCGCCCGCACCAGCTGGCGCTCGCGTGGAAGGCCACTGCCTTCGAGGGCTGTTACGCACTTTCGGGTGACGGACCGCCGGGCGAGACGGGACGGAGACCCGGCCCGCCCGGCGCGGCTTCTCTACAGCGGTGCGCCAGCGGGTGGTCGTCTCACACAACCACGAGGAACAGAATCCACATGATCCCGGCTACGGCCGGCATCAGGTACGCGAGCAGGAGCTTGGACTCCATGCCTGGAGAACTGGCGTAGGAGACCATTTCCGCGTAGTCAGGGAGTCGGGAGAGGGCGTGGCGTTCCAGTCGCCGGGCGAATCGCAATTGCCGATGAGCCATGTAGGACCAAGCCACTGAGGTGACGAGGCCAAATGCGGCGAGTGTGCGCAGTACGAAGAGATGCTCACCGGCGCGGTTGCTGTCACCTGAGGCGAGCAGAGCCGAGTACGCGACGATCAGAAGGGACTCGGCCAGAAGGAAGACGTTCCCGACCTGGAACACCATTCCGCCTTCGTAGATGGGCTGTTCCCATAGGCGAGTCTCTTTGGCTCGCTGCTGTTCGTCCTGCTCGGGCGACGACATGCGTGCACACGCACACACCTTCAATATCCATGCCCCGCACCTGTCCATGATCGCCAAGCCAAACGCCGTGACCGAACTGATCGCCGACGCCGCGCAGCACTGAACGGCCCAACTGTCGCAGCACGTCTCAGATAGGAAGGCCCAGCCTCCTGCCTGCGTTACCGCCAGCGTGGTTGTGCAGGAGACAGTGTCTCCGGGCCTCACCTATAGCCCACGGACGATCGTTCGGCTGAAGCCTCATGGAGCCCTTCGCGGCGTAGGCGACCGCCCTTCACGACCACGCGTACATCCGTTGCCCGTGGCCCTCGCCGGTCACTCGCCATCACCAGGGACGGCGAGGGGGCACGGTCTGGGAGCCCTGTACACGGACGCGCAGGGGCAAGATCAGTTTGAAGACGGACCCTAGCCTCCCGCGGCCGATGTTCGGTTGACGACCTGCGTTGACGAGACTGACCTTACGTCCCTTAGCCAGTCCTGCCCATCCGACCTGCGAAGGTAGGTCCAGATCTAGATAAGCCTGCGCGCTTGCGGGGATGATCCCGCCGCCGTCCAGTTCGTCAGCTGGGTCGCGTTCTGCTCCCCGCGCCTGCGGGGATGATCCCAGTGGAGTGCCGGAAGGCTGGCCATCTGCTCCGCTTGCCCGGGGCATGGTCCCTGGAGAAGGCGTTCTCGGCGAAGGGGTAAGCGGTGCTCGCCGCACCAGCGGGGGATGTTCCCGATCCGGCCGGGGGTCTGGCTGCCTGCTGCTCCTGCTCCCGGACCCGCAGCGATGACCCCAGCCCGGCCGGCAGGTCCATTGCGCAGGTTGCCTGGTGTCACGAGCGGGGACCGTCGGAGTGTTGCGTTTGTGGAGACCCGATAACTGGGTCTGCGGTCAGCATGGTTCCCAGGAGGGTGGGGATTTTCGCTCGCGCCAGGAGGAGCGGTTGGTAGGTGACTTGCGGTGCGAGGCCGAGACCGCCGAGGTCAGCGTGGCGCGTGAAGCGAAGGTGGAGCCTTCCCGGAGAACCTGACTGCCTGTCAGTAAAGTCAGCATTGAGTCAGCATCAGTCCGATCAAAGCTGACTACGGCTGGCGAAGCCTGCACTTCGAGGGGCGGTGGAACGGGCGGTGTTACGTGGTTTTGCTCTCGCTATCTTGATGAACCGGGCGAGGTGTCTTTCACCTCGCCCGGTGGCGCGTTTGCAGGGTCGCGAATTCCCAGCTCAGCGCACTCTTCCCCGTGGTTTCAGTGGTACCGGCGGGAGTTCGGGGGCGGGTAGAGGCGCTCCGTCGTAACCTTTTACTTCCCCAAATCTCGTCCCGTTCATCCAGTCCTCGCGGGCCTGTTTGATATCGTCCTGGGTGCGTCCGACGAAGTTCCACCACATGATCAGCTCCTCCTCGAACGGCTCGCCGCCCAGGAGCATGATCGCCGCGTCCGACTCGGCGCGCAGGGGGAGTTCGGTGCGGCCGCAGCCCAGGTAGAGCATGGAGCCCGGGAGTACCGGCACGCCGTCCACGTGTACCTCGCCGGACATGGCGAGGACGCCGTACTCGAAGTCGGGCTGCAGCGGCAGGCGCAGGTCGGCGCCCTGGGCGAGGGTCAGGTCCGCGCCGACGATGGGGGTGAACGTCGTACCGGGGGACGTCGCGCCGTCGAGGGAGCCGAGGATGACCGTGGCGGTCAGGCCGGGGGCCGTGACCGTCGGCAGGTCGGGGTGGTGCTCGAACCGCGGGTCCGTGTGGCGGTGCGAGTCCGGGAGGGCCACCCACAGCTGGGCGCCGTGCAGGTACCGGGTGTGCGGCCTGGGGCTCTCCTCGGAATGGCTGATCGCCCGGCCCGAGGTCATCAGCCCCAGCTCGCGGGGGCGGATCGTCTGCAGGCTGCCGGTCGAGTCGCGGTGCAGGACCTCGCCCTGGTGCAGCCAGCTGACCGTCTGCAGCCCGATGTGCGGGTGCGGCGGGACCTGCATCCCGGGCTCGTCGGCGATGTCGTCGGGGCCGTAGTGGTCGACGAACGCCCAGGCGCCGATCATGCGGCGGCCGAGGTTCGGCAGCAGCCGGCGCACCTCGGTCGACTCGCCGAGTTGCACGTGGCGGGGGCTCAGCAGCTCGCGGACGGGTTCGGCGACGACGAATCCGCGGCCGCCGCACACGCTCGGAACGGGCGCGCGGTCAAGGTTGCTCATGTCGGACAACTTAGCGGCCGAAGGTCCCCCGTGCCGAGCGGTCGGCCGGTCGTACGGAATCCGTCCCTCACGTTGTCGAGGAGGGCCCTGTCCGCGTGTGAGCGACCCCCGTCACGACGACCGCCCACCGGTTCGTCACGCAGCGGGCCGTGCGGGGCGGCGCATGCCGGCCGCCGCTCCGCACGGGTGTCGGGTTCGCCGTGGCGCACGTCAGCGGGCGGTCAGTTTCCACAGGTGGTCGGCGGTGCCGTTGTCGTCCCACTGGAGGACCTGGGCGCCGGACGAGGTGCTCATGCCGGTCACCCCGAGCAGCAGCCCGCTGTTGTAGTCGGCGATCTTGTAGTAGCCGTCGCCGGACGGGATCAACTGCCAGAGGTGGTCGGCGGTGCCGTTGTCGCCCCAGATCAGGGCGGTGCCGCCGTCGCTCGTGCCCGCGTCGGTGATGCCGAGGAGCAGGCCGCTCGCCTGCTGCCGGATCTTGTAGAGGCCGTTGCCCGCGGCGCTGAGGGTCCAGTTCTGGTCGGTGCCCGTGGTGGCGGCGGCCTGGACGACGAGGGTGCCCTGGGCGGTGCCCGCGCCGCTGGTGTCCAGGGCGAGGCCGCTGTTCCTGTTGGTGATCTGGTAGCGGCCGGTCAGCGAGGTGGCGCTGCCGGTCGGGGTGATGGTCAGGTGGTAGCCGTCGGAGGCGTTCATCGTGACCGGCACGGTGATCGAGCCGCCGCTGACCGTGTAGTCGGAGTCCGAGATCGTCACCGGACCGGAGACCGCGGTCGTGCGGCCCTTGGACGGGGTGTACTCCAGCTTGACGTGCACGGTGCTGCCGAAGGCGGAGAGCGCGGACAGCCCGTTGACGGTGACGGCACACGAGCCGGTGCAGCCGCCGGTGACCACACTGATCTGGTTGCCCGCGCCGTTGCGGGCGGCGAAGCCGTCGATGCCGGTCTGCGCCGGAGGCGTCGTGACCAGCATGTTCCCCGACATGTCGCCGTACCACTTGTACAGCCAGTAGGCGCCGTTGGGTGCTCCGCCGGTGTCGGTGAGGGTGTCGCCGAGGGTGCCGTAGTGGTTCCAGAAGGCCAGCTCGGCGTCGTGCACGCCGGCCCGTTCGAATTTGGCGACATAGCTCGCGAGCGGCCCGGGGACGCCGACCTCGCTCGTGGTGCCGTACTCCTCGATGGCGATCGGGCGGGCGCTGAGGCCGAGGCTCGACTCCAGGGCCCGGTAGTCGGCTACGTGCGCGGCGATGTTCGCGCTGCTCTGCAGCTCGTGCCAGCTGATGATGTCGGGCACGGCGTTGTTCGCGATGGCGTCCTGGAGGAACGTCTTCATCTTGCTGTCGGTGTACGTCGCGAAGCTGGGGCCCTGGACGGGGGTGCCGGCGTCCTTCGCGCGGACCTCCTTGTACGTCCGTGACCAGCCGTCGTCGAAGGCGCCCGCCGCCGAGGTGTTCCAGGTGCCGTCGGGCTCGTTCCACAGTTCGTAGGCGCTGATGTTCGTGGCGCCGGACGACCGCACGGACGCGACCTGCTTGTCCACGGCCGACAGCCAGTCGCTCCAACTCACCCACTTGTAGGGGAAGTTCGGGTACCAGTCCGGCATCCGTACGACGACCTTCGCGCCGGCCTTCGCCGCCTCGGGAGCGACGGTGAGGGCGTCACCGCCGGGGCTGGGCTCACCGTTGGGCAGCTGGCTGCCGCCGGGCGCCATCTGCACGAAGGTGTTCGGCTTCAGCGGCTCGACCAGGCTGTCGGCCGGCACGTTCGCCGTGTCGAGACCGTAGAGGCTGCCCGAGGCCACGTGGGTGACCGAGCGCAGTGTCCGGTCGGCGTTCACCACGAGGGTGGTGGCGGAGGTGGGCGCCGCGTGGGCGGGGGCGGCGGTGCCGAGGGCGGCCGTGAGGATCACGGCGGCGAGAGTGGCGCTGCGGGGTGGGCGGCTCATGGCATGCGTCTCCTCAGGGAGTCGGGGGGTGTCAGTCCTTCACCGCGCCCGCGGTCACGCCCGCGGCCACATAGCGCTGGGCGAGGACCAGGAGGACGGCCGCGGGGACCGACGCGACGACGGCGGTGGCCATGATCGCGTTCCACTCCTGGTTGTTGTTGCCGATGTACTTGTAGATGCCGAGCGTGATCGGCTTCCAACTGCCGCCGCCATCAAGGGTGTTGGCGAAGACGAAGTCGGACCAGGCCCACAGGAAGCCGAACAGCGAGACGGTGACGACCGCGTTGCGGCTCAGCGGGAGGACGACCGACCGGAAGGTGCGCCAGGTGCCGGCGCCGTCGATCCGGGCGGCCGAGAGGAGTTCGCCGGGGATGCCCGACATGAACGCGGTGAAGATCATGACGCCGAAGGGCACGGCGATGGTGGAGTCCGCGACGATCAGCCCCCACCAGGTGTCGAACAGGCCGAGGTCCAGGAAGATGCCGTAGAAGCCCATCGCCATGACGATGCCCGGGATCATCTGGGCGATCAGCAGGGCCAGGCTCAGCGCCCCGCCCCCGCGCGGGCGCAGCTTCGCCAGCGCATAGCCGGCCGGGGCGGCGATCAGGAGGGTGAGGGCGACCGTGCCGATGCCGATCAGCAGGCTGGTGCCCAGGTAGGGGAGCTGGTCGTCGAGGACTGCCCGGTAGCCCTCGAAGGTCGGGTGCAGCGGGAGCAGGTCCGGCGGGTCCTTGCGCATGTCCTGCTGCGGGGTGAGGGACACGTTGAGCATCCAGTACACCGGGAACAGCATCAGCGCGGTGAGGAGGAGACCCAGCACGGTGCGGCCACGGGACTTCACGCCTCCTGCCTCCTCTGGACGCGGACGTACAGCAGGCCGAAGACCAGCGCGATCAGGATCAGGATGTTGCCGACGGCCGCACCGGGACCGAACCTGGGCAGCAGCGTGCCGAAGCCCAGCTGGTACGACCAGGTCGCCAGCGTGGCGGAGGCGTCGCCCGGACCGCCCTTGGTCATGATCCAGATCAGGTCGAACACCTTGAGGGTGTAGACGAGCCCCAGCAGCAGGGTGATCGCCGACACCGGGCGCAGCAGCGGGAAGGTGACCCGGCGGAACTGCTGCCAGGCGCCCGCCCCGTCGAGGGCCGCCGCCTCGTACAGCTCACCGGGGATGTTCTGCAGGCCGCTGTACAGGATGACCAGGTTGAACGGGATGCCGATCCAGACGTTGGCGACGATCACCGAGGTCAGCGCCCAGTCGGGCGACGTCAGCCAGCCGACGGGGCCGACGCCGACGAAGTGCAGGAAGTAGTTCACCACCCCCGACTCGCTGTTGAACATCCACGACCACGACGACGCCGACACGATCAGCGGCAGCAGCCAGGGGATCAGGAACAGTGCACGCAGCACGGTCGAGAGCCGGAAGTGACGGTTGAAGAAGACCGCGAGGGCCAGCCCGATCACGTACTGGAAGGCGATCGACACGAAGGTGAAGACCACGGTGTGCCGCAGCGCCGGGCCGAACGTCGGATCGTCCAGCACGGTACGGAAGTTGGCCCAGCCGGAGAACGGCGCGTCGCCCGCCACGAAGGAGCGCACGGTGTAGTCGCGCAGGCTCAGGTCGAGGTTGCGGTACAAGGGATAGACGTAGAAGGCGGCAAGGTACACGAGCAGGGGCGTCACGAAGGCAAGCGAGGCCAGCCGACTCCGATGCCCGGGGGACAGACGAACTCCTTGCGGCACAGCGCCCCCACCAGGGCGCGGGGCCGCGTCGACATGCGGCTCCGCCGCGTGGTGCGACAGGCCCCCGCGCACCCGCAGATGCACAGCCATCGGTCAGCCCTTGCCCGCCGCGGCCTGCGCGGCACCCAGCGCGTCCTGCGGGCTCTTGCCGCCGGAGAGCGCGGCCTGGACGGCCGTCCACAAGGGTTGCGAGATCGTCGGGTACCTGGTGCCGAGCCCATCGCTGGTCCGGCCCCGCGCCGCTGCGACCGCCGCCACCCAGGGCTTCAACTCCGCGTTCTTCGCAACCTGTTGCGTCTGCACAGCGGAGGTCGGCGCCACGTACATGAGGGTGGTGTCGGTGGCCAGCAGGCTGGAGTCGCTGGTCAGACAGCCGACGATCTTCTTGCTGACGTCATAGCGCGAGGTGTCCTTCTGCACGGGCACCGTGACGAACTCGCCGCCCGTCGGCACCGGCGCCGAACCGCCGTTCTGCGCCGGGATGTTGACGACGCCGTACCCGAACCCGGCCTTGTCGGCGTTGCCGAGCTGCCAGGTGCCGTTCTCACTGAACGCGTAGTCGCCGGTCGCGAACTCCTGCCAACTGGTGGTCTGGGTGTTCTGCAGCACGTCCTTCGGCGCGTACCCCGCGTCCACCCACTGCTTCCACAGCGACAGCGCGGCAACTCCCGCGGCGGAGTCGAGCTTTGTCAGGTCGCCGCCCGCGCCCCAGAACCAGGGCAGGAACTGGAAGCTGCCCTCCTCGGTGTTGATCGCAGAGAAGGTGATCCCCTTCTTCCCGGCCGCCTTGACCTTCTTCAGCGCGGCCGTGAGCGACGCCCAGTCCTTGACGGAGGCCGGGTCGACGCCGGCCGCACCGAGGACCTTCTTGTTGTAGTAGAGCGCGAGGGTATTGGCGCCGATCGGGACACCGTAGGCGGCGCCGTCGATCGTGCCGGCGCCGATGATGTTCTTCTGGATCGAGGCGGTGTCCAGGCCCAGGTCACTGGTCTTGTTGAGGATCCCGGCCTCCACCAGCGTGGAGACCACCGGGTTGTCGACCAGCATCACGTCCGGCGCGTTGCCCTGCTGGGCGGCCAGCAGCGCCTTGTTGCCGAGGTCGGTGGTGTCGTACGCGGTCCGCTTGAGCTTCACCCCGGCCGCGGTGCCGCACGCGGCGACCCGCTTTCCCCAGTCGGAGGAGGCGTCGAACTGCGGGTACGGGTCCCAGAAGGTGTACGTCCCGCCGGCCGAGGACGACGATCCCGAGGAGCCGGAACCGCCACCGCAGGCGGTGAGGGGGAGCAGGGCGGCCGTGGTGAGGGCCAGGACGGTACGGCGGGTTGGTATCACGGGGTGACCTCGTTGTCGTAGGACGGGGGGTGTGTCAGGAGGTGGGGAGCCAGACGCGCATGCTGCCGTCCTCGCGGTTGGCCCAGACGTGGTACGGGATCGCGGTCAACTCGACCGGCTCGCCACCGGGTTCGGCCGCCGGGCCCGTCACGGGGGCGTATGGCCACCAGCCCCGGTCCGGGATGCGGCGCCGCCGGCCCGCGGCCACCACGGTGGTGACACCGCCGAGCAGGTCCGGGCGGTGCTTCACGGCGAGCGGCCGGGACGGGTCGAGGACGATGTCGTCGAGACCGCCGCCCGGGTGGTCGACCTGCTCCAGGCAGTGCACGAGCGGCCCGCGCTCGATCGCCACACAGCCGCGTACCGCGTCCACACGCGGGTCGGCCGCGGTGAGCCGGGGCTCCAGGGCGAGCTCCAGTACCACCAGATCGCCGGGCGTCCAGGTCCGCGACAGCCGCAGCCAGCCGTCGTCGGCCGGCGAGTCGTAGGTCTCCCCGGCGCACCGCACCCGGAACTCCCGGCACCAGGCGGGGATGCGCAGCGACAACGTCCACGGTTCGCCGGACGGCGTCTCCTCGATGGTGAACGCGATCGTGCCGTGCCAGGGATAGTCCGTCTCGGCCCGCACCCGTACCCGGTCGGTCGCGTACGTGCCGGTGACGAACTGGTGGATCTGCAGGCCCTGTTCGTCGCCCGACGCCAGGTAGTGCGGCAGACTCGCCAGCAGCCGCATCACGTTGGGCGGGCAGCAGGCGCAGCGGAACCAGCGGGTGCGGCGGGCCGACTGGTCGCCGCCGGTGTCGGTGTGGCCGTCGCGGACCTGGAGCGGGTTGACGTACAGCCAGCGCTCGCCGTCCAGGGAGACCCCGGCCAGGAAGCCGTTGTAGAGGGTGCGCTCGATCAGGTCGGAGTAGCGGGCCTCGCCGGTGAGCAGGGCCATGCGCCAGCTCCACTGGACGGAGGCGATGGCGGCGCAGGTCTCGCAGTAGGCCCGCTCGTTGGGGAGTTCGTAGGGGTCCCCGAACTCCTCCTGGTCGTGGTGCGCGCCGAGCCCGCCGGTGAGGTGCGTCTTGGTGGTCGTCATCGCGTGCCACAACCGCTCGCCCGCCGCCAGGAGTTCGGCGTCCCCGGTCTCAGCTGCCAGGTCCGCGGCCGCCGCCAGCAGGTACAACTGCCTTACGGCGTGGCCCTCGACGTCCGTTGCCGCCCGCAGCGGGACCCGGTCCTGGCAGTAGGCGTCGCCGCCGAGCAGGCCGTGGCCGTGCCGGTCGACGAAGTAGCCCGCCAGGTCGAGGTAGCGGCGCTCGCCGGTCTCCCGGTAGAGCTCCACCAGCGCCGTCTCCACCTCCGGGTGACCGTCGATGCCGTCGACGGGCCTGCCGCTGCCGGGGAGGCCGAAAACCGAGTCGATGTGGTCGGCGAACCTCCGGGCGACGGCGAGGAGTTCGGGACGGCCGGTGGAGCGGTGGTGGGCGACGGCGGCCTGGATCAGATGGCCGGCGCAGTACAACTCGTGCCCCCAGCGCAGGTCCTGGTACCGCTCACCGCCCTTGACCAGCTGGAACCAGGTGTTGAGATAGCCGTCGGGTTGCTGGGCGTCGGCCACGAGGGCGACGATCCGGTCCACGTCGGCGGCCAGCAGTTCACCATCCTGGTCGGCGAGTTGCCAGGAGGCCGCCTCGAGCCACTTGTAGACGTCGGTGTCGACGAACGGGTACGCGCCCTGGAACACGCCCTCGGCCGTGCCCGCCGCCAGCCGCAGGTTGTGCAGGTTTCCGGCGGACTCCAGCAGGTCCGGTCCCTGCGGGAGGGAGACGCGGGCGTTGGTCGCGCGCCGGTCGTGCCAGAAGCCGCCGTCGACGGTGGCGGCCGCCGGGCGCAGCGCGGTCCGGGCATCGGGGGTGGGGCGGACCGGACCGGCGGGGGAGGGCAGGGCGGAGTGGGTGCGGGGCATGGTTCTCCGGGGTGGGGAGGGACGGGGTGGGGAGGGGCGGAGTGCATGGGCGCACTGTTCGGTAGATCGAACGACGTCTGGAGAGTCGAGCACGAGGCGGCGCGGTGTGGCGGTGCGGAACCGGCCTGCGCAACCGTTTTCCCGCCGAGAAGTACAGGGCAGCCCGAGGGGCGGGTCAAGACGCCCGACGCAGTTTTTTCAAGTTGTCCGAGAGGCCTGGTACTTCGGGTGGGCTGCTGCGACGATGTGGGGCGGTTCTGCCGTCGGGAGGTCTACGGGGGAGCCGAGGACCCATCCAGGAAAAGGTTTGCCCGTGACTTCTGCTCCAGGCTCTCCGCCCGCCGGCCGGGCCAGGCTCGCCGATGTCGCCGCGCTCGCCGGTGTCAGCGTCGGTACGGCGTCCAAGGCGCTGAACGGCGCCGGCCGGATGCGCCCGGAAACCCGGCAACGGGTGCTGGACGCGGTGACGGCGCTCGGGTTCCGGCCCAACCAGCACGCGCAGAGCCTGCACAGCGGCCGCAGCTGGACGGTCGGCCTGATGACGACGGACGGCATCGGCCGCTTCAGCACCCCGGTGCTGCTCGGCGCCGAGGACGCGCTGGGCGCCGGGAAGATCTCCGTCCTGCTCTGCGACACCCGCGGCGACGCCATCCGCGAGCAGCACCATCTGCGCACCCTCACGGACCGCCGGGTCGACGGCATCATCGTCGCCGGCCGGCGCACCGACCCCCGCCCGCCCCTGACCGGCATCGACCCGGCGATCCCCGTGGTCTACGCCCTCTCCCCGTCGACCGACCCGGCCGACACCTCCGTGGTCACCGACGACCGCGGCGGCGCCCGGCTCGCCGTGGAGCACCTGCTCGCCACCGGTCGTACCCGCATCGCCCATGTCACCGGACCCGAGCACCACCAGGCCGCCCGCGACCGCGCCCGGCACGCGGTCGGGCACCTGGCCGAGGCGGGCCTGGAACTCGCCGCGGGACGCGTGCACTTCGGCGAGTGGAGCGAGGCCTGGGGGCGGCGCGCCGCCGACGCGGTGCTGCGGACGGCACCCGGCACGGACGCCGTCTTCTGCGGCAACGACCAGATCGCCCGGGGGGTCGCGGACGCCCTGCGCGAGCGGGGGAGGGACGTGCCGGGGGACATCGCCGTGGTCGGCTACGACAACTGGGACACGATGGCCCTCGCCTGCCGGCCGCCGCTCACCACCGTGGACATGAACCTGGCCGAGATCGGGCGGATCGCGGCGCTCCGGCTGCTCCAGGCCATCGACGCCGAGCCGGCGCCGGGGGTGCACACGGTGCCGTGCCGGCTGGTGGTGCGGGAGTCGAGCTGACGTGGCGTGAGCCGAGCCGAGGTGGCGTCGAGCCGATGTGGCGTCGAGCCGGTGTGGCGTGGGATGAGCCGGTGTGGCGTGGGGCGAGCCGGGTGGGCGGCGGACGCCGCGGGCAACGTCGTCGGCACGACCACCACCGGCGACGACGGCGCGTACGCCTTCTCCGACCTGGACAGCGGCCAGTACACGGTCGTCGCGACCGGCTACCCGCCGCACGCCGCCGGGGTGGCCGTCTCCGGCGCCGACATCCACGACCACGACATCGAACTCGCCCATCCTGCGACGTAGTTCCCAGGAACTCTGCTCAGTGGGTGCGGACCACCTGAGGTCAGCCGTGCTCGCACGTCGGTCAGAGGCTGCTGAGGAGTGCCAGGCGCTCGGCGCTGGCGGAGCCCTGGTCGGCGTAGTAGACGACGACCAGCTGGCGGGCCTGCGGGCGCACCATTTTTTCGTAGTGCAGGTCGAGTTCGCCGACGAGTGGGTGGTTCAGGCGGGTGAGGCCGGTGTCGCGGCGGCGGACCTCGCGGCGGGTCCACAGAGTGCTGAACCGCTCGCTGGCGACGGTGAGTTCGCCGATCGTCTCCAGCAGTTCCGGGTCCGCGTCATCGACGTCGATCATGGCGCGCAGGCCGGAGACGGCCTTGGCGGTCGTGTCGTCCCACTGCGGGTAGAGGTTGCGCATCTCGGGTTCGAGGAAGGCGGCACGTAGCGGGTTGTGACCGACAGCGAAGAAGGGGCACAGGAGCACGGCCGGCCGGTTGGCCGCGACGACGCGTCCGCCGGGACCCTGGGCGTAGGCGGGGGTGTGCGGCCAGCTGTCCAGGAGAGGCTGGAGATCACCCTGGTTCGTACGGGCCCGGCTGCGTGGCCTGCGGGTGGGCGGGGCCGGATGAGCCAGGCGGTGCAGGTAGGCGACCGCGTCCTCGTCGAGCTGGAGCGCGCCGGCCAGGGCGGCCAGGATCTGGTCGGAGGGGTTGAGGTTGCGGCCCTGTTCCAGGCGCAGGTAGTACTCGGGACTGATACCGGCGAGCTGGGCGACCTCCTCCCGCCGCAGTCCGGGGACCCGGCGCCGCTCACCGGCGGGCAGCCCGACCTGTTCGGGGCTGATCTGTCCGCGCCGGGTCCGCAGGAACTCGCCCAGGGTGTCGGCCGTCTCGTGCGCCATAGTCTCGACGCTAGCCGCTCAGCAGCCCGAGGCGGACCAGGCTCTCCGCGGTGGCCACGACGGCGTCCTCGTTGGAACGCGGGGACCAGTCCAGCTCCTTGCGCGCCTTCGCGTTGGAGGCGCGGCGTACGACGCCCAGCTGCGGCACCGTCTCGCGCAGCGCCGGGTTGACCGTGGCCAGCAGGCGCAGCAGCCAGGCCGGGGCGGCGCCGGTGGGGGCCTTGGCGGCGGCCTCGCCCAGCCGCGCGCGCAACGTCAGGGCGATCTGGTGGAAGGAGATCGGCTCACCCGCGAGCGCCAGGTACCGCTGTCCGGCTGCCTGAGGTGCCGTCATGGCACGGAGATGCAGGTCGGCCGCGTCGCGGACGTCGACCGTGTTCGTCCAGACCGGCGGCGCGGCCCGCATCCCGCCGGTCAGCATCGCGTGGATGATGCGGATCGACGCGGAGAAGTCCGGTCCGAGGACCGGCCCGAAGATCCCCACGGGGTTGACGACCGTCAGCTCCAGCCCGTCGCCCTCGCTCTCGACGAAGTCCCAGGCGGCCTGTTCGGCGACCGCCTTGGACTTGACGTACGCGGACACCCCCGGCCCGTCGGTCTCCGTCCAGTCGTCCTCGCCGAACGTCCGTGCGGTCCGCCCGTGGCCGTAGCCCACCGCCGCGAAGGAGGAGGTCAGCACCGTGCGGCGGACGCCCGCGTCCCGGGCCGTCCGCAGGACCCGCAGGGTCCCCTCACGGGCCGGGACGATCACCTCGTCCTCGTGCTTCGGCCGGGCTCCGGGAAACGGCGAGGCCACGTGCAGAACGTAGTCGGCGTCCGCCACGGCCCGGTCCCAGCCGCGGTCGGAGGTGAGATCCGCCTCCACATAGGAGACGTCGCCCGTGTGCGGGGCTCCGGCCACGGCGAGCATCCCTTCGACGTCGGAGCGTCGGGCCAGGGAGCGCACCGTGGTGGTGACGGTGTGCCCGGCGGACAGGAGCTGCGCGATCGTGTGGGAACCCAGAAATCCGGTTCCGCCCGTGACGAGTACATGTGCCATGCCTCGATGCTCGGTGGTCGGATCAGCGCGTTCCAGATCTCGCCGATACCAGTACTCCGAGGGACAGGCTGAGCGCACAGCTCCCGGCGAAACGCCGGCCTCCTCCGTGAGTCCTCATGCGGCGGTCCCACCGGATCCCTGTGTGCACCACGTACGAGGTTCCGGACCGCACCGCCAGGTCGGCAACCGCTTGCTCCGCGGACACCGGAAACGTCCGGTGGAACGCTCAGCCGTGCTCGGGCTGCCGGGCCGCCCACAGTCCGCGGACGTGGCCCAGGTGGCGGGTCATGATCTCGCGGACGGCCTGCTCGTCACGGGCCAGCAGGGCGTCGAGGAGCTCCAGGTGCTCCTCGGCGGAGGCCTTCAGGCGTCCCGCCGCCACCAGCGCCGTCAGCCCGTACAGCCGCGAACGGCGCCTCAGGTCCCGTACCACCGAGACGAGATGGTCGTTGCCCGCCAGTGCCAGCAGACCCAGATGGAAGGCCAGGTCGGCCTCGACGTAGGCGATCAGGTCGCCCTTCACGGCCGAGGTGACGATCTCCATGGCGACCGGCCGCAGCGCCTGCAGGTCGTCGGGGTCGGCGGTGGCCGCGAGGGCGACCGTCGTCGGGATCTCGATCAGGGACCGGACGTGTGTGTACTCGTCGAGCTGCCGCTCGGAGACGGCCGTGACCCGGAACCCCTTGTTCGGGACGATCTCGACCATGCCCTCCTTCACCAGTTCCAGCATGGCCTCGCGCACCGGGGTCGCGGAGACGCCCAGGCGGGGAGCGAGCCCCGGCGCCGAGTACACCTCGCCGGGGCGCAGCTCACCGGCGATCAGCGCGGCCCGCAGGACGTCCACGACCCGCTCCCGGAAGTTCGGCTTCCGGCCGCCGAGCGAGGGAATGGCGGGCTTGACGGCCGGGACGGCGCGCTTGGCGGCGGTGGGCGTGCTGCTGGGCCGGTCGGCCATGGTGGAACTCCTGGAGGAACGTCGTCGGAAGGGCGTCGGAGGGGCGTCGGGGGAATCAGAGTCGGAGGGGCGTCGGGGGAATCAGAGTCGGAGGGGCGTCGGGGGAATCAGAGTACGAAGCCCGCCGGGAACGGGTCGTCAGGGTCCAGCAGATACTGGGCGGTACCGGTGATCCATGCCCGCCCGGTGAAGCTGGGCAGGACCGCCGGGAGACCCGCGACCTCGGTGGTGCCGAGGAGCCGGCCGGTGAACCGGGTGCCGATGAACGACTCGTTCACGAACTCGGTGTCCAGCGGGAGTTCGCCGCGGGCATGCAGCTGTGCCATCCGGGCGCTGGTGCCGGTGCCGCAGGGGGAGCGGTCGAACCAGCCGGGATGGATGGCCATCGCGTGGCGGGAGTGGCGGGCCGTGGCGCCCGGGGCGATCAGGTGGACGTGGTGGCAGCCGCGGATGGACGGGTCCTCGGGATGGACGGGCTCCGCCTCGGCGTTGATCGCCGCCATGAGGGACAGACCCGCCCGGAGGATGTCGTCCTTACGGGTGCGGTCGAAGGGGAGGTCGAACTCGTCGAGGGGGAGGATGGCGTAGAAGTTGCCGCCGTATGCCATGTCATATGTCACTGACCGGCCGTCAGCCAGCGCGATCTTCCGGTCCAGCGCGACCGAGAACGACGGTACGTTCCGCAGCGTGACGTTCCGCGCCGCGCCGTCCGCCACCGCCACCTCGGCGACGACCAGGCCGGCCGGGGTGTCGAGCCGGATGGTGGTCACCGGTTCCACGACCTCCACCATCCCGGTCTCCACGAGCACCGTCGCCACGCCGATCGTGCCGTGCCCGCACATCGGCAGATAGCCGGAGACCTCGATGTAGACCACGCCCCAGTCGCAGTCGGGCCGTGTCGGCGGCTGCAGGATCGCCCCGCTCATCGCGGAGTGCCCGCGCGGCTCGTTCATCAGCAACTGCTTGATGTCGTCGCGGTGTTCACGGAAGTACAGCCGCCGCTCGTTCATCGTCGCGCCGGGGATGGTGCCGATCCCGCCGGTGATCACCCGGGTCGGCATGCCCTCGGTGTGCGAGTCGACGGCGTGCAGGACGAGTTTGCTGCGCATGACGCTCCTGGAGGGTGGGCGGGTTCCGTCACGCCAGTCCGGCCGCGACGGCCTTCTCGGTGGCCGCGCGGACCACGGCCTCCTGTTCGGGCAGCAGCGGCACGCGCGGCGGGCGGCAGGCGCCGCCGTGCCGGCCGACGATGTCCATGGACAACTTGATGGCCTGGACGAACTCGACCCTGGAGTCCCAGCGCAGCAGCGGATGCAACTGCCGGTACAACCGCCCGGCGGTGTCCAGGTCGCCGCCCACCGCCGCGTGGTACAGCTCCACCGACGCGGCCGGCAACGCGTTGGGGTAACCGGCCACCCAGCCCTTGGCCCCCGCGATCGCCAGCTCCAGCAGGACGTCGTCGGCGCCGATCAACAGGTCGAGTTCCGGGACGAGTTCCGCCAGCCGGTAGGCGCGCCGGACATCTCCCGAGAACTCCTTGACGGCGTGGACGTACCCCTCGCCGTGCAGTTTGGCGAGCAACTCGGGCACCAGGTCGACCTTGGTGTCGATGGGGTTGTTGTACGCAACGACCGGCACCCCGGCCTTCGCGACCTCCGCGTAGTGCGCAAGGACCGAACGCTCCTCAGCCCGATAGGCGTTGGGCGGCAGCAGCATCACCGCCGCGCAGCCGGCGTCCCGGGCCTGCTCGGCCCAGCGGCGGGCCTCGGCCGAGCCGTAGGCGGCCACCCCGGGCATGACCCGCGCCCCGCCGACCGCGGCCACCGCGGTCTCGACGACCTTCGCGCGCTCCTCGGGGGTGAGCACCTGGTACTCACCGAGCGAGCCGTTCGGTACGACCCCGTCACAGCCGTTCCCGACCAGCCAGGCGCAGTGCTCGGCGTACCTGTCGTGGTCGACGGAGAGGTCGTCGCGGAGCGGGAGGGCGGTGGCCACGAGGACGCCCCGCCAGGGGTGGGAGTGGGAGTGGGCGTGAGGGTGGGGGTGAGGGGTGGGCATCAGGGTTCCTCCGAGGGGGCCGGGTGGTCTGCGTCGTCCAGGTGGTATGTGACATAGCACTGCTCGCCGTCCGCGCTGCCGGCCCGCGCCAGCACCCCGAGCGGCACCGGCCGCGCGAACGGCCTGCGTGCCGCAGTCTCCGGGCAACCGGCCAGCCCGGCGACCGCCGGCCCGCACATCCGCCCCTGGCACCAGCCCATCCCGGCCCGCGTGAGCAGTTTGACGGTCCGTACGTCTCCGGCGCCCAGCTCGGTCACGGCCCGCCGGACCGCCCCGCCGGTGACCTCCTCGCAGCGGCAGACGACCGTGTCGTCCGTGACCTGCTCGGCCCAGTGCGCCGGCGGCGCGTAGGCGTCGTCCATCGCCGCGGCGAACCGGCGCAGCGCGGCACGGGCCCGGGCGGCCCCCGCCCAGTCGCGCGGGTCCGGCTCCCGGCCCGACAGCCGCGCGGCCGCCGACCTGCCCGCGACGTGCCCCTCGGCGAGGGCGAGGACCGCACCGCCGACGCCGGTGGCCTCGCCCGCCGCCCACACCCCGGGTACGTCGGTGCGCTGCTCGTCGTCGACGTGCACCGCCACCTCGTCGATCCGGCAGCCCAGGCCCTCGGCGAGGTCGGTGTGCGGGAGCATGCCGTGCCCGACGGCCAGGGTGTCGCAGTCGATGCGCCGCCGGGTGCCCGGCCGCACCCGGCCCGCGGCGTCCAGCCCGGCGACGGTGACCGCTTCGAGCCGCAGACCGCGCCGGTCGCCGTGTGCCTCGACGACGGTGTGGTGGACCAGGGTCCGCACGCCGTGCCGCAGCAACCGGGCCGCGTAGTGGGCGCCTTCGGCGAGCTTGCCCGGGTGGGCGGCCAGTGCGGGGGAGCGCCGTACGAAGGCCCGCGGGTCTGCCGACTCGACCAGCGCCGCCACCCGGGCGCCCGCCGCCGCGAGGCCGGTCGCGACCGGCAGCAGCAGCGGTCCGGTGCCGGCGACGACCGCCGTACGGCCCGGCAGCACCAGTCCGCCCTTCAGCATGGCCTGCGCCCCGCCCGCCGTGACGACACCGGGGAGCGTCCAGCCGGGGAAGGGGAGCACCTTCTCGTAACCGCCGGTGGCGAGCAGCACGGCGTCCGCGCGTACCTCGACGGCCCGTTGCTGCTCGGGGCCGAGCAGGGCGTGCACGGTGAAACCGGACCGATGCCGCGTCACGCACCACACGTGATGGTCCCGCAGTTGCGTCACCAGCCCTGCCGCGACGAGCCGGTCGAGGCCGGCGCGCAGGCGTTCCCAGTCGCGCCACCGGTGGTGCAGCGCCTGCGGACGGCGGGCGCCGAGCCCGGCGGCGGGCTGCCGGTAGAACTGGCCGCCCGCTTCGGGCGCCGCGTCGACCAGGGTGACCCGCAGACCGCCCCGGGTGGCTGCCAGGGTGGCGGCGAGACCGGCAGGGCCGGCGCCGATCACGGCGAGCCGGGGCGCCGACTCCGGCCGACGGGCGTCAGTCATCGTGCCCCGTCCCCCGCTGCGTACGGATCGCGTCGCCGGGGTGCACGGGCACCACACAAGCCCGTTGATTGAGAGAGCCGTTGACGGTGATCAGGCAGTCGAAGCAGACGCCGATCCCGCAGAAGACCCCGCGTGGCCGGCCCTCACCGCGGGTGGTCCGCCAGGACGTGACACCGGACGCCCAGAGCGCGGCCGCGACCGTCTGACCCGGCAGCGCCACGATCGCGCGCCCGTCGAAGGTGACGGTGAAGGCCGGGCCGGGGCGGGCCTGCACCAACTCCAGGGGATTCACGGGCTCTCCTCGCCGAAACGCTCGGGACGGAACGGGGTCAGGTCCAGCTCGGGTGCCTTGCCGCTGAGCACCTGGGCGATCAACTGCCCGGTACCGGTGGCCAGTCCGATGCCCGCGCCCTCGTGCCCGCAGGCGTGGAGGAGACCGGGCGCCCGGGGGTCGGGACCGATGGCGGGGAGGTGGTCGGGCAGGTACGGGCGGAAACCCAGGTAGGTGCGGATCGCCCGGATCCCGGACAGGAAGGGGAACAGCCGGACGGCACCCGCCGCCAGCGCCCGTACGGCCGGCAGCGAGAACGACCGGTCGAAGCCGACGCGTTCCCGGCTCGCGCCGATCAGGACAGGCCCGGCCGCCGTGCCCTCGACGACCGGCGAGGTCTGCAGCGCGACCGAGTCGCTGGCCACGTCGGCCACGTAGTCGGCGGCGTACACCTTGTGCCGTACCCGGCGCGGCAGCGGCTCGGTGACCAGGACGAAGCCGCGCCGGGGGAGCACGGGCAGGTGTACACCCGCGAGCGCGGCCACCTCGCCGCCCCAGGTCCCGGCCGCGTTCACCACGGCCGGGGCGTGGATGTCGCCGCGCCCGGTACGGACACCGCGTACGGCACCCCCGGCATCGCGCAGCACCTCCGTCACCGTGCGGCCGGTCGACAGCCGGGCACCCGAGGCCCGCAGGAGGTGTGCGGCGGCCAGGGAAGGCATGACCTGGGCGTCCTGGGGGTAGAGCACTCCGCCCGCCAGACCGGGCGCCAAGTACGGCTCGATATCACGGAGTTGATCCGCGCCGACGTTCTCCGCCGCGACCCCGCAGGCCCGTTGCCCGGCGGCGAACCTCTCGAGGGCGGCCAGTCCCTCGGGTTCGGCGGCGACGACCACCCCGCCCTTGGGCTCGTACTCGATCCGGTCACCGAACTCCCCGGCCAGGCCGGTCCACAACCGGGCCGACAACAGGGCGAGTTCGAGCTCGGGCCCGGGCCCCTTGTCGGAGACGAGCAGATTCCCCTCACCCGCACCGGTCGTGCCGCCGGCCACCGGGCCACGGTCCACCACGATGACGTCCAGACCCGCCCGGGACGCGTACAGGGCGCAGGCGGCACCTGCCATGCCCGCCCCGATCACTACGACGTCGCAGGTCAGTCGCATGCTCACGCCAGTAATATGTCACATAGCACACTCCCGCCGGAAGACCCCGCCGTCGAATGGCGCTCCCGATTTGACAGGCAGACGATGGAGTGGTGGACGGGTGTTCGAAGGGAGGACACCGTCATGCTGGAGATCAAGACGGTCGACAAACCGGACGAGCGGCGTGACTTCCCCCGCGGCCACCTGGAGGCCGTGCACATGACCGGCCTCGACTTCGCCGTCGGCACCTTCGAGCCGGGCTGGCGCTGGTCGGAGTCGGTGGCGCCGATCGCGGGCACCGGGAGCTGCATGGTCCACCACAACGGCTATGTGGTGCAGGGCAGGATGCACCTCGTCATGGACGACGGCGGCGAGGGCGAGATCGGCCCCGGTGACGTCTTCGTCCTTCCGCCGGGACACGACGCGTGGGTCGTGGGGGACGAGCAGTGCATCGTGTACGACTTCGCCGGCGGCATGGCGACGGACTACGCGAAGGCCGAGGAGAGCTGAGCGCGGCAAGGGTGCCGTCACCTTCCGTGGGTGACGGCGCCCGCTGTGTCACACCGGCAGCAGCCTGGCGATCAGCCCGCCGAGCTGGCGTGCGGTGCGGCACTCGTGCATCTCCACCAGCTCCGCGTAGTCGGGCGCGGCCGAGTCGCCGGTGCCCCACAGGGAGAGCGGTTCGGGGTTCAGCCAGTAGACGCGCCGTGCCTGTCCGGCGATCCGGCGGACGGCGGCGAGGTTCGGGTCGAGGTTGTTGGTGCGGGCGTCGCCGAGCACGAAGACCGTGGTGCGCGGGCCCACCGCGGCGCCGTACCGCTCCGCGAACTCGCCGAGTGCGACGCCGTAGTCGCTGCTGCCGTGCCAGCCGGTGAGAGTGGCCTCGGCGCGGATCCGGGCGCCCAGCCCCTCCGGATCGGCCCGGCCGTGCTCCAGGAGGCCGGTCACCTCGTCGATCCGGTTGACGAAGGCGAACACTCGCACCTTGCTGAACTGGTCGTGCAGCGCCTGCACCAGCAGCATCGTGAAGTCGGAGAACCCCGACACCGAGCCCGAGACGTCGCAGAGCAGCACCAGTTCGGGGCGGACCGGCCGGCGCCGGCGCAGCACCGGCCGCATCGGCACCCCGCCCGTCGACAGCGAACCGCGAAGGGTGCGGCGCAGGTCGATGGTGCCGCGCGCGGCCCGGCGGCGGCGCGCGGCCAGCCGGGTGGCCAGCTTCCGCGCCAGCGGCTGCACGGTCCTGCGCAGCTCGGTGAGCTGTTCCCGCCCGGCGGACAGGAAGTCCACCCGGTCGGCGGACGGCGCCACCGCCCGCCGGGCGATCCGGTCCCGCCCGCGCCGCTCGGCCACCCGGCGCCGGGCCTCCGCCGCGACCATGCCCCGGAAGGCCTCGATGCGGCGCCGGATCTCGTCGTCGAGCAGCCGGTCCGCGAACCCCTCGCCGCCGCCCCGCCCCCGGACGTCCGCCCGCACCCGCGCGAGCAGCGTCTGCGGCCGCAGCCGGTCCAGGGTCTGGTACGACGACCAGCCGTCCGAGCCCGGCGAACTCCCGTACCCGCCCAGTCCGTCCACGGCCTCGGCCGCCAACTGCCGCAGCAGCGCGGCGTCGTCGTCGGCAAGGGCGGCGGCGAGCCGCTCCCGGAGCTCGTCCCGGTCACCGGACGGGTCGCCGGAGCCGCCGCCTGGCGCGCCCACCGCACGCGGGAAGTAGAGGTCGAAGACCTGGTCGAAGACGGCCCGTTGCCCGGTGCCGTGCAGCAGGGTCGCGGCCAGTCCCTCGCGCAGCAGCTCCCGGTCCGCCAGGCCCAGCGCCGCAACCGCCCGGCCCGCGTCCACGGTCTCCCCGGTGCCGACCCGCACCCCGTGCGCCCGCAGCGCGCCGACCAGGCCCGTGAGCCGGTCGGCGAGGTCGGCCGGAGCGCCGTCCGGTGCCTCGGCCGGAGCTTCGGCGGGCGTGCTCACAGCGCGTCCAGGTCCAGCTTGGCGGCCGCCTTCTGGATGTCGTCCTGGTGCTTGAGGATCACGCCCAGGGAGTCCCGCACGACCTGCTCGTCCAGCGTGTCGGCACCCAGGGCCAGCAGCGTGCGGGCCCAGTCGATCGTCTCCGCCACCGAGGGGACCTTGCGCAGGTCCATCGCCCGCAGCGCCCCGACCACCCGGACCACGGACTCGGTCAGCGCCTCGGTGAGACCCGGAACCTTCAGCCGTACGATCCGGCGCTCCAGGTCCTCCTCCGGGAAGCCGATGTGCAGGAACAGGCAGCGGCGGCGCAGCGCCTCGGACAGCTCGCGGCTGGCGTTGGAGGTGAGGACGACGAAGGGGCGGCGGGTCGCGGTGACCGTGCCCAGCTCGGGGACGGTCACCTGGAAGTCGCTGAGCACCTCCAGGAGCAGGCCCTCCACCTCGACGTCGGCCTTGTCGGTCTCGTCGATCAGCAGCACCTTGGGGTCGTCGCCCCGGATCGCGGTGAGCAGCGGGCGGGGGAGCAGGAACTCCTCGCTGAAGATGTCGGTGCGGGCCTCGTCCCAGGTCTCGTCCCGGCCGGCGCTGATCCGCAGCAGCTGCTTGGCGTGGTTCCACTCGTACAGCGCCCGGGACTCGTCCACGCCCTCGTAGCACTGCAGCCGCACCAGCCGGGCTCCGGCGACCTGGGCCACGGCCTTCGCCAGCTCGGTCTTGCCGACGCCGGCCGGTCCCTCGACGAGGAGCGGTTTGCCCAGCCGGTCGGCCAGGAAGACGGTCGTGGCGACGGCGGGGGAGGCGAGGTAGCCGGTCTCCGCGAGACGGGCGGAGACGTCGTCGACGGAAGTGAACAACGGGGCCTCCGGCTGATCGGGGTCGTGGAACGCACGCAGGTGGGAACGCGCGCAGGTGGGACGCGCGAGGGGAACGGGTCCGGGTATCTATCTAAGCGCTTGTTCACCTCCCCTGCCACCCTGTATACCGATCGGTTTCCTCACATCGTCCCGCGCGGTAACCTCGGCCGTATGGCCACCACAGACAAGGCGTCCCCCCGCGACCGTCTGCTCGACGCCGCCGCCGAGCTCTTCTACCACGACGGCGTCTCGATCGGCGTCGAGGCGCTGTGCAAATCCGCGGGGGTCTCGAAGCGCTCGATGTACCAGCTCTTCGGCAGCAAGGACGAGGTGCTGGCCGCGAGCCTGGAGCGGCGCAGGCCCTGGTACGAGACCCAGCTCAGGTCCCCGGACGCCGAGACGGCCACCCCTCGCGAACGGATCGGGTACGTGTTCCGCCGGGTGGAGGAGAACGCGGCGGCCCCCGGCTACTGCGGCTGCCCGTACCTCGCCGTGCTCGTCGAGCTGAAGGACGGCGAGCATCCCGCGAGTGTGGTGGCCCGCGCCGCCAAGGAACTGCTGCAGGGCTACTTCGAGCAGCAGGCCGAAGAGGGCGGTGCGGCGGATCCGGCCCTGCTCGCCCGGCAGCTCATGCTGGTCTTCGACGGGGCCAGCGCCCGGGCCGGCGCCCACATCGAGCACCTCGACGACGGGCTGGTCACCCGCACGGTGACCACACTCCTGGACGCGGCCGGGCTGAAGTAGCCGCCCGGACGGATCACCACAACGCGCCGGGCCGGTCGCCCGCCCGGTGCAATGGAGGCGTGACCGCGCCCCCGAACGACTGCCTCGCGCGCAACGAGTGGATCTGCGGCGCCTATCTGACCAGCCGCCGCCAGATCCTCCTCGATGCCGTCGGCCAGCACCTCCGGCTCACCGTGGTCTCGGTGCTCGTCGCCCTCGTCGTCGCCGTCCCGCTGGCCCTGCTCGCCCGCCGCCGGCGCTGGTCGGCCGGACCCGTCCTCGGCATCACGACCATCCTGTACACCATCCCGTCCCTGGCGATGTTCTCCCTGCTCCTGCCCCTGTACGGGCTCTCGGCCACCCTCGTCGTCGCCGGCCTGGTGCTCTATTCGCTCACCCTGCTCGTCCGCAACATCCTCGCGGGCCTGCGCGCCGTCCCCGAGGAGACCCGGCAGGCCGCCCGCGGCCTGGGCTACGGCCCGATGCGCCTCCTGCTCACCGTCGAACTGCCCCTCGCCCTGCCCGCCGCGATGGCGGGCCTGCGCATCGCCACCGTCTCCGCGGTCTCCCTGGTCACCGTCGGCGCGATCGTCGGCTTCGGCGGGCTCGGCAACCTGATCTACGCCGGCATGAACACCTACTTCAAGGCCCAGGTCCTCACCGCCTCCGTGCTCTGCGTGCTGATCGCGGTCGCCGCCGACCTGCTGCTGCTCGGGGTACAGCGACTGCTCACCCCGTGGACGCGGGCGGCCCGCACGTGAAGGCGCTCACCGACGCCTGGGCGTGGCTCACCGACTCCACGCACTGGTCCGGTGACGACGGCATCGGCCACCGGCTGCTCCAGCACCTCGCCCTCACCGTCGTCTGCCTGGTCATCAGCTGCCTGATCGCGCTCCCGGTCGCACTGGTCCTCGGCCACCTCGGCAGGGGCGGCGCGCTCGCCGTGAACATCTCCAACGTCGGCCGGGCCGTCCCCACCTTCGCCGTCCTGGTACTGCTCCTGCTCACCCCGATCGGCAGGTGGGGCGAGGGGCCCACCGTGGTCGCCCTGGTGCTGTTCGCCGTGCCGCCCCTGCTCACCAACGCCTACGTCGGCATGCGCGAGGTCGACCGGAACATCGTGCAGGTGGCCCGGGGGATGGGGATGACCGGGCGACAGGTGCTGTTTCACGTGGAACTGCCCCTTTCGCTCCCCATGGTCCTCAACGGGGTGCGGATCGCCGCCGTCCAGCTCGTCGCCACGGCCACCATCGCCGCGCTCGCCGGCGGCGGGGGACTCGGCCGGATCATCACCGCCGGATTCAACCTGGCCAGCACACCCATGGTCGTCGCCGGGGCGATCCTGGTCGCCGTCTTCGCGCTGATCGTCGAGGGGGTCTTCGAACTCGCCGAGCGCCTCGCCCCGGTCTGGCTGCGGGGTGCGCCGTGAGACTCCGCGCGGCGGCCGCCGCCGTACTCCTCGCCCTCACCGCCTGCACCACCGGACCCTCCCTGGAGGACCGCGGTGAGGTCACCGCACCCCCGGGCGACAGCAGACACCTGACCATCGGCTCCGCCGGATTCACCGAGAGCGACCTGCTGGCCCAGATGTACGCCCAGCTCCTGAACCGGGCCGGGTACAAGACCTCCCTCCTCACGGTCGCCAACCGCGAGCTCTACGAACCCGCCCTGGAGTCCGGCCAGATCGACGTGGTCCCCGAATACGCGGCCACCTTCGCCGACTGGCTCAACGCCAAGACCAACGGCCCCGACGCGCCCCCCGTGGGCTCCCCGGACCTCACCACCACCATGCGGGCACTGCGCCGCCTCGCCACCCCTCGCGGCCTCACCGTCCTCGATCCGGGGCGGGCGGTGGACCAGAACGCCTTCGCGGTCACCGCCGCCTACGCCCGCCGGCACCACCTCAGGACGCTCAGCGACCTCGGCGCCTCGGGTCTGAAGGTCCGGCTCGCGGCGGGCGACGAATGCGTGCAACGGCCGTACTGCGAACCGGGGCTGAAGAAGGTCTACGGCATCGACATCACCGGCATCGACCCCAAGGGCGTCGGCACCACCCAGGCCAAGCGGGCCGTGCAGAGCGGGCAGGACCAGATGGTGCTGACCACGACCACCGACGCGACCCTCGACCAGTTCGGGCTGGTCCTCCTCACCGACGACAGGCATCTGCAGAACGCCGACTACGTCGTCCCGGTCGTCAACCGTGCGCGGGCCGGCAGCGAGCGCGTCACCAAGGCGCTCGGCAAGCTCAACGACGTCCTGACGACGGCCGATCTGGCCTCGATGAACCGGCAGGTCGACAGCTGGCGGCGGCTGGCCCAGGACGTGGCCCGGACCTGTCTGCGGGACAAGGGCCTGCTGAAGTGACGGCCGCTGCCGTGACGCCCGGCAGTGCGATCCCCGGCAGCGCGATGCCCGGGCCCGTTGTCAGTGGCGGGCGGTACGTTCGGGGCATGGGGATCTATCTGGTGAGTGTCGGCGCGCAGGAGTGGCTCGAGGGCGACGACGAGCACGAGACCGAGGGCGGCAGGGGCGCCCTCGCCTCGGCCCTCAACGACGAGCTGCGGCGGCGCGGGCTGGCACCGTACGAGTCGGTGCCCGAGGCGGCGGCCTTCGTGCGCGGCTCGGGACTGTCGTTCGAGGAGAAGCTGGTACCGGCCATGGACGGTTTCGCCGCACTGTGCCGGGAGCACCTGTCGCCACGGGAGGGGGAGCTGCTGCTGGGCTGGTCGGTGCTGGTGCCCTTCTCGCTCGACGAGGAGATACGGCTGCCCGTCGAGTCCGCCTACACCGACGACACGGTGGTCGCCGGTGCGCCCGAGGTGCTCGCCCTCGCGCAGCGGCTCGCGGCGGTGACCGGACTTCCCGTCGAGGCGATACCGGAGGCCTGCGACAACCTCGATCTGACCATGTGGTTCCTGGAGGGGCAGGCGAAGGAGACGGCCGCATCCCGCCCCGGCCCGTGGGGCGAGGACCTGGACACCGCCTTCTACGTCGCGCTGTACCTGCGGGCCGCCCAGCACTCGCTGCGCCGCGGCTGCCCGATGACGTACTGCTGACGGACAGCGGGCTGCGCGGGTCAGGCGTCGGGGACCGAGTCGAACGGCACCTGGCCGCGCGGGACGCCGCGTGCGTCCGCGTCCACCGAGCGGCGCAGCGCCTCGTGCAGCTTGGCGGGGGTGAGGACACCGAGGAAACGCGAACCGTCCAGTACCGCGACCCACCCGGCGTCGTACTGGAGCATCACACCGAACGCCTGCTTCAGCGGGGCGCCCACCGGCACCCACGCCGTCATCCGGTGGGCGAGCCCGTCGATCGTGCCGCCCGCGGCCAGCTCGTCCCGGCCGACCCAGCCGTGCAGGTCGCCGTCCGGGTCCAGGACCACCGCCCACCGGGCACCCCCGGCCCGCAGCCGTGCCGCGGCACCCTCGGCGGACTCGCCCAGCCGGACGACCGGCGGCTGCTCCAGGTCGTCCGGCTCGATGTCGGTCACCGAGAGCCGCTTCAGCCCCCGGTCCGCACCCACGAACCCGGCCACGTACGGCGTGGCAGGCCTGCCCAGTACCGCACCCGGAGTGTCGAACTGCTCGATCCGGCCCTGCCCGTACACCGCGATCCGGTCGCCGAGCCGCACCGCCTCCTCGATGTCGTGCGTGACCAGCAGCACCGTCTTGCGGACCGCGGCCTGCATCCGGAGGAACTCGTCCTGCAACTGCTCGCGCACCACCGGGTCGACCGCGCCGAACGGCTCGTCCATGAGCAGCACCGGCGGATCGGCGGCGAGCGCCCGGGCCACGCCGACGCGCTGCCGCTGGCCGCCGGAGAGCTGGTCCGGGTAGCGCGGCCCGTACGTCGTCGGGTCCAGGCCCACGAGGTCGAGCAGTTCGGCGGCGCGGGCCCGGGCCCGGTCCCGTCGCCAGCCGAGCAGGGCCGGGACGGTCGCGGTGTTGTCGAGGACCGTGCGGTGCGGGAACAGGCCCACCTGCTGGATGACATAGCCGATCCGGCGCCGCAGCCGCACCGGGTCGACGCCCGCGACGTCCTCGCCGTCGACGAGGATCCGGCCCGACGTCGGTTCGATGAGCCGGTTGACCATCATCATCGTCGTGGTCTTGCCGCAGCCGGAGGGCCCGACGAGCGTGACGAGTTCACCCGCGGCCACCTCGAAGGAGAGCCCGTCGACCGCGGTCGTCCCGTCCGCGTACCGCTTGGTGACCTGCTCGAACCGGATCATTCCCTCACGTTAACCGCGACCGTCACGATCCGCCCGTACCGGCCTCGGTGCCCTGCGAGCCGCTGCCGACGAGCACCACCTCCAGGGTGCGTGGACCGTGCACCCCCTCGACCCGGTCCAGTTCGATGTCACTGGTCGCGGAGGGGCCGGAGATCCAGGTCAACGGGCGGGCCGGGTCGAGCCGTTCGAGGGCCTGCGGCACGGACGACACCACCTGGTCCGGGACCCGCACGACACAGATGTGGTGATCGGGCACGAGGGTGATCCGGCGGCGGCCCTGGTCGGGGCCGCCGTCCAGCACGATCGTCCCGGTCTCGGCGACCGCCACCGCACAGCCGGTGACCACACTGCCGACCCGGTCGAGTTCGTGCGGGGTGCTCCCGGCCCGGTCCGCGACCTGCTCGGCGCCGGTCGACGCGAGCCACTCCGGAGGGAGCCCGGTGGGCACGGCCACCGAGCTCGAACCGTGCTCGGCGACCAGCCGCCCGATCACTGCCGCCAGTTCGTCCTCCGTGCACCGGTGCACGCGCGCCCGGTAGTCCGCCAGGTTCTCGGCGAGCAGGTCCACCGTCTCCGCGACGCTGCGCTCCCCGTGCTCGCGCAAGTACGCCCGCTCGACCGGCGTGTCCTCGTCCCGCACCTCGGCCAGCGCCCGCCGCACCCGGCCCAGGATCCGCTCCCTGCTGCTCACTTCGCGCCGTCCTTTCCGCCGCCGGTCCGCTGCCACCAGTCCCGGAACGGCTCCGCCGGTACAGCCGGCAGGTCCCGGGTCCCGGTCCAGGCCCGGCCGGGACCCGGCAGGGTACGGGGATGCAGCCGGCGGCTGCGGGAGGCGAGCCGCTGGCCGGTGCGCAGGGCGGCCGGGTGGGAGAACGCCCAGCGGGCCGCCCGCATCGCCGCCCGCTCGGCCGCGTGCCCCTTGGCCGGCTTGAGCAGCACTTTGTTGCCGCCCCGGACCGCCTCGCCGCCCTCGACGACCCGCTCGCGCAGGTGCACAAGGACCTCCGGGATGTCGATGGCGACCGGACAGACCTCGTAGCAGGCCCCGCACAGGGACGAGGCGTACGGCAGGGAGGCGTCGATCTCGCTCCCGGTGTCCCGCAACTGGGGGCTGAGGATGGCGCCGATCGGGCCGGGGTAGACCGAGCCGTAGGCGTGGCCGCCCGCCCGCTCGTAGACCGGGCAGACGTTGAGGCAGGCCGAGCAGCGGATGCAGCGCAGGGCCTGCCGGCCCACCTCGTCGGCGAGGGTGTCGGTGCGGCCGTTGTCCAGGAGGACGAGGTGGAAGGTCCGCGGTCCGTCGCCGTCGGTGGTGCCGGTCCACGTCGAGGTGTACGGGTTCATCCGCTCGGCGGTGGAGGAGCGGGGGAGGGTCTGCAGGAAGACCTCCAGGTCCTGCCAGGTCGGCACGATCTTCTCGATGCCGACGACCGAGATCAGCGTCTCCGGGAGGGTGAGGCACATCCGCCCGTTGCCCTCGGACTCGACGACGACCAGGGTGCCGGTCTCGGCGACCATGAAGTTCGCGCCGGAGATGCCGACCTTCGCGCGCAGGAACTTCTCGCGCAGGTGGAGCCGGGCCGCCTCGGCGAGTTCGGCCGGGGTGTCGGTGAGACCCTCGGGTGCGGGGCGCCCCCACTCGCCCATCTGGCTGCGGAAGATGTCCCTGATCTCCGCCCGGTTGCGGTGGATGGCGGGGACCAGGATGTGTGAGGGCCGGTCGTGACCCAACTGCACGATCAGCTCGGCGAGATCGGTCTCGTAGGCCCGGATGCCCTCGGCTTCCAGCGCCTCGTTCAGGCCGATCTCCTGGGTGGCCATCGACTTGACCTTCACGACCTCCGGCTCGCCGGTCTCCCTGACCAGTGCGGCGACGATCCGGTTCGCCTCGTCGGCGTCGGCGGCCCAGTGGACCGTACCGCCCGCCGCCGTCACCGACTCCTCCAACTGGACCAGATAGCGGTCGAGATGACGGAGGGTGTGGTCCTTGATCTGCTTGCCCGCCTCGCGCAGCGCTGCCCAGTCGGACACCTCGGCCACCGCCTTGGCCCGCTTGGCGCGGATGGTGTGCGTGGCATGGCGCAGGTTCCCGCGCAGGACGGGGTTGTTGACGGCCTCGTGCGCGGCCTTCGGGAAGGCCGGATGGGTGGCCGGGGGAAACCCGGGCATCCCTACGAACGTCCCGCTCATGCGGCCGGGTCCTCCTCGGTGCTCGCCAGGATCTCCGCGATGTGCACCGGCCGCAGCCCGCTGCCGAGCCGGGTCATGGTGCCGCCGATGTGCATGAGGCAGGAGTTGTCGGCCGCGCACAGCACCTCCGCGCCGGTCGACTCGGCGTTGCGCACCTTGTCCGTGCCCATCGCCGCCGAGACGTCGGAGTTCTTCACCGCGAACGTGCCGCCGAACCCGCAGCACTCCTCGGCGCCCGGCAGCTCCACCAGCTCCAGGCCCCTGACGGCCTGGAGGAGGCGGCGGGGACGGTCGCCGAGACCCAGACTCCGCAGCCCGTGGCAGGTCGGGTGGTATGTGACATAGTGCGGATAATATGCCCCGACGTCCGTCACCCCCAGGACGTCCACCAGAAACTCCGTCAGCTCGTAGGTCTTCGGCACCACCGGCGCCAGCGCCGCCGCCAGCCCGTCCCCGCGCCCCTCCGCCCGGGCCCGTTCGCCCATCCGCGGATACAGCTCCCGCACCATCGCGCCGCAGGACCCGGACGGGGTCACGATCGCCTCGTACTCACCGAAGACATCGGAGAAATGCCGGGCCAGCGGCTCCGCCTCATGGCGGTACCCGGTGTTGTAGTGGGCCTGCCCGCAGCAGGTCTGCGCCATCGGGAAATCGACCTGGACTCCCAGCCTGGTCAGGAGTTTCACCACGGCGCGGCCGGTTTCCGGATAGAGCGTGTCGTTGACGCAGGTCAGGAAGAGGGCGACACGCATCGCGGCTCCTAGAGGTCGGTCATCGGATGAGTGCAGCCTAATGGGCCGATTCGATCAGCGGGAGACCCGGTCACGGTGCGGCGGGTCGTAAGACGCCGCCGGACATCCTGGCGGCGGCTCGTCATCCGGTGGCCGGCCGTGCCTGGGCCGCCTCCCAGCAAGCGGTGCCGCCGCGGGGCACGTACCGGGTCAGCGGCTGGGTGCGGGTGAGCAGCCGCCGCATGTCGGCCAGGTCGCCCACGACACCGTGCGCGCGGGCCTGGACCAGCACGTTCCCGAGCGCGGCCGCCTCCGCGGGCCCCGCCACCACCGGCAGCCCGCAGGCGTCGGCGGTGAGCTGGCAGAGCAGCGCGTTGCGGGTGCCGCCGCCCACCAGGTACACGGTGTCCACCGGATGGCCGGCGAGCCGCTGCGCATCCGCGACCGCCCGCCGGTGGGCCAGCGCAAGCGAGTCGAGGATGCAGCGGGTGATCTCACCGGGCGTCCGCGGCACCGGCTGCCCGGAGACCCGGCACGCCTCGGCGATCCGCTCCGGCATCCGCCCGGGTGCCAGGAACGCGGCATCCCCCGCGTCCACCACCGACCGCAGCGCCGGCACCCCGGCCGCCTCCCGCAGCAGCCCGTCCAGCTCCGGGTCGCCCCAGGCCCGTACGCACTCCTGGAGCAGCCACAGCCCCATGATGTTGCGCAGATAGCGGACCGTGCCGTCGAGTCCGAGCTCGTTGGTGAAGTTGGCGGCCCGGCTCTCCTCGGTCAGGACGGGAGCCGTCAGCTCCAGTCCGGCCAGCGACCAGGTGCCGGTGCAGATGTAGGCGAACCGTTCACCGAGCGCCGGTACGGCGGCGACCGCCGACGCCGTGTCGTGCGAGCCGACGGCGGTCACCGGCACCGGCCCGGTCAGCCCCGTCTCCTCCAGCACCTCGGGCCGCAGCACTCCGGCGGGATCCCCGGGCCGCCGCAGCGGCGCGAACAGCCCGAGGTCGATCCCCAGCCGGTCCGCGATCTCGTACGACCACGCGCGCGTCATGGGGTCGATCAGCTGGGTGGTGGAGGCGTTGGTCAGCTCGGTGCCCTGCTCGCCGGTCAGCCAGTACGACAGCAGGTCCGGGACGAGCAACAGCCGCTCGGCATGCGCGAACTGGGCACTCGACCGCGCCGCCACCAGCTGGTAGAGGGTGTTGAAGGGCGCGTACTGGAGCCCGGTGCGGGCGTACAGCTCGGCCGCCGGCACCCTCGCCCACACCTGCTCGGCGATCCCCTCGGTCCGCGCGTCCCGGTAGTGCACCGGGTTGCCGAGCAGGGCCCCGTCCGCGTCCAGCAGACCGTAGTCGACGGCCCAGCTGTCGACGCCGACGGAATCCACCTGCCCTGCGGCCCGCAGACCGTCCAACACCCCGGCGTACAGGCCGAGCACGTCCCAGCGCAGCCCCTCCGGCACCCGCACCGGCCGGTTCGCGAACCGGTGCGCCTCGGCCAGCTCCAGCGAGTCCGGGCCCACCCGCCCGACCATGACCCGCCCGCTGGACGCGCCCAGGTCGACCGCCGCGTACGCCCTCGGCGAGCTCATCGCAGGAACGCGGCCGCCACACCCGCGTCGACGGGCACGTGCAGCCCGGTGGTGTGGGTGAGTTCGCCGCCCGTCAGCGCGAACACCGCGTTCGCCACGTGCTCGGGCAGCACCTCACGCTTGAGGATGGTCCGCTGCGCGTAGAACTCGCCGAGCTTGGACTCCTCCACCCCGTACACGGCGGCCCGCTGTGCCCCCCACCCCCCGGCGAAGATCCCCGACCCGCGCACCACACCGTCGGGGTTGACCCCGTTCACCCGGATCCCGTGCTCACCCAACTCGGCGGCCAGCAACCGCACCTGGTGCGCCTGGTCCGCCTTCGTCGCCGAGTAGGCGATGTTGTTCGGGCCGGCGAACACGGCGTTCTTCGACGCGATGTAGACGATGTCACCGCCCATCTCCTGCGCGGTCATCACCCGCGCCGCCTCCCGCGACACCAGGAAGGAACCGCGGGCCATGACGTCGTGCTGGAGGTCCCAGTCCCTCGCCGAGGTCTCCAGCAGCGGCTTGGAGATGGAGATCCCGGCGTTGTTGACGACGAGGTCGACCCCGCCGAAGGCCAGTACGGCGGCCCGGAAGGCGGCGACGATCTGCTCCTCGTCCGTCACGTCGACGGTGACCGCGACGGCCCTGTCGGCCCCGCCGAGCTCCTCCGTCACCGCGGCCGCGCTCTCGGCGTCGAGATCGGCGACGACGACACAGGCCCCCTCGGCCGCGAGCCGGTGCGCGATCGCCTTCCCGATCCCGCTCCCGGCCCCCGTCACGAGCGCCACCCGGGTCGCGAGCGCCTTCGGCCTCGGCATCCGCCGGAGCTTGGCCTCCTCCAGCGCCCAGTACTCGATCCGGAACTTCTCCGACTCCTCGATCGGCGCATACGCCGAAACGGCTTCGGCGCCGCGCATCACGTTGACGGCGTTGACGTAGAACTCGCCCGCGACCCGGGCGGTCTGCTTGTCCCTGCCGAAGCTGAACATGCCGACGCCGGGCACGAGCACGATCGCGGGGTCGGCGCCGCGCATGGCGGGGGAGTCCGCGTCGGCGTGCCGCCGGTAGTAGGCGGCGTACTCCTCGCGGTACTCGGCGTGCAGCTCGCGCAGCCGGGCGACCGCCTCCGCCACCGGTACGGCCGGCGGCAGGTCGAGCACGAGCGGCCGTACCTTCGTCCGCAGGAAGTGATCCGGACACGAGGTCCCGAGTGCCGCGAGCCGAGGGTGCTCGGCCCGGGCGAGGAAGTCGAGGACGACCTCGGAGTCGGTGAAGTGCCCGACCTGCGCCCGGTCCTGGGAGGCAAGGGCCCTGATGTACGGTGCGAGGGCCGCGGCCCGCTCCCGCCGCTCGTCCTGCGGCAGCGCGCCGTACCCCTCGACGACGGGCCCGAAGGGTTCCGCCTTCCCGCGCTCCGCCAGGAACGTCTCGGCGGTGCGGATGATGTGCAGCGAGTTCCGCTCGCACTCCTCGGAGCTGTCGCCCCAGGCGGTGATGCCGTGCCCGCCGAGGACGCAGCCGATCGCCCGCGGGTTGGCGGCCTTGATCGCGGCGATGTCCAGCCCCAGCTGGAACCCCGGCCGCCGCCACGGCACCCACACCACGCTGTCCCCGAAACACTCGGCGGTCAGCTTCTCCCCGTCCGCCGCACAGGCGAGCGCGATCCCGGAGTCCGGGTGCAGATGGTCCACGTGCGGCGCGTCGACGAGTCCGTGCATGGCGGTGTCGATGGAGGGCGCGGCCCCGCCCTTGCCGTGCAGGCAGTAGTCGAAGGCGGCGACCATCTCGTCCTCGCGGTCGACCCCCGGATACACCCCGGCGAGCGCCCGCAAGCGGTCCAGCCGCAACACGGCGAGCCCGCCCTCGCCGAGCGTCCCGAGATCCCCACCGGACCCCTTCACCCACATCAGCTCGACATCACCTCCGGTGACGGGGTCGGTGGCAGTGCCCTTGGCGGACGTGTTGCCGCCGGCGTAGTTGGTGTTGCGGGGGTCGGCGCCGAGGCGATGCGAACGGGAGAGGAGGGCGGCGGCTTCGGGGTGTGCGGTCATCGGACTTCCCAAGTCTTCGAAAGAGCGTGTGTGCGGTGCGCCTCTCAGGGGCGCTGGGGGTACCCCAGCCGAAGGCCGGGGGAGGAACTGCGCGACCAGCCACATACGGCCCGCAGTCCGCGACGAAACAGTTCAGCGCAGACGCTTACGCACCCCACCCCGCCTGCTGCCCGCCCACCCGCTCAGAAACGATCTTCTCGGCCCACCCCGACCGCCGGTACGCCGCAAGCGGGTCGGGGTCCAGTCCCATCTCGTCCCGCACCTCACGCAACAACGGCCTCACATCCGTGTCATACGCGTCCATGAGCACCGCGTTCGCCTCCAGTACGTCCCCGGCCCGCTGGGCCGCGGTCAGCGCGTCGCGGTCCACCAGCAACGCCTTCGCCGTCGCCTCCTGCACGTTCATCACCGACCGGATGATCGCCGGGATCTTCGCCTCGATGTTGTGGCACTGGTCGAGCATGAAGGCGACGTCGGCGGTGAACCCACCGCCCCGCACCACCTCGTACATGATCCGGAAGAGCTGGAACGGGTCCGCGGCCCCCACCATGAGGTCGTCGTCCGCGTAGAACCGCGAGTTGAAGTCGAACCCGCCGAGCTTCCCCTCCCGCAGCAGCGTGGCGACGATGAACTCGATGTTGGTGCCCGGAGCGTGGTGGCCGGTGTCGACCACGACCTGTGCCTTCGGCCCCAGTTTCAGGCAGTGCGCGTACGCCGTTCCCCAGTCCGGCACGTCGGTCGTGTAGAAGGACGGCTCGAAGAGCTTGTACTCCAGCAGCATCCGCTGCCCCTCGCCCAGCCGCGCGTACACCTCGGCCAGCCCCTCGGCCAGCCGGTCCTGCCGGGCCCGGATGTCGTCCTGACCCGGGTAGTTGGTGCCGTCGGCGAACCACAGCTTGAGGTCCTTCGACCCCGTCGCGTCCATGATGTCGACGCACTCCAGCAGATGGCCGACGGCCTTGCGGCGCACCGCCGCGTCCGGGTGGCAGATGCTGCCCAGCTTGTAGTCGTCGTCCTGGAAGGTGTTGGAGTTGATCGCCCCCAGCCGCAGGCCCCGCTCCTCGGCGTGCTTGGCCAGGCCGGCGTATCCGTCGGGTGCGTCCACCTTGTCCCACGGGATGTGCAACGCGACCGTCGGCGCGACCCCGGTCACGGCGTGGACCTGCGCGGCGTCGTCCACCTTCTCCTTCGGCGAGCGTGGCACGCCCTGCTGGGCGAACACCTTGAAGCGCGTCCCCGAGTTTCCGTACGCCCACGACGGCGTTTCGACGGCCTGGGTCTTCAGCGCGGCCTTCACCGCGGCGAGGTCGGTCACTTCGGGGCTCCTGGGGGATCGGAACAACTAGGTGGTGAAACGATTCAGAACCGCAAAGTATGAGCCTCTCGCAGGGGTGTCAAGCGCTACGGCCAACCCCGTCCCCCGTGACTCCGCCGTGACTACGGCTATCGAAATTTTTTCGACACGGACCCATTGACGTGACATGCCCGTGGTGCCTACGGTCCCGGCAATCCAGTTGAAACCTTTCACGACGCCGTGAGGTCCGGTGCCCCACCGTCTCGCCGGTGTCGTCGAGGAGCCCCCATGACCCACCCGTCCGACACGGGACCGGCCCCGGTGCTGGCGCTGAAGGACGTCTCCAAGTCCTTCGGTGCCGTGCGCGCCCTGCGGGACGTCTCCCTGGAGCTGTTCCCCGGCGAGGTGCACGCCCTCGCCGGGGAGAACGGCGCGGGCAAGTCGACGCTGATCAAGACGCTCGCCGGAGTGCACCGGCCGGACGCCGGGCAGGTGCTGCTCGACGGCGGCCCCGTCGTCTTCCACGGTCCCGGCGACGCCCGCGACGCCGGAATCGCCGTGATCTACCAGGAGCCCACGCTCTTCCCCGACCTGTCGATCGCCGAGAACATCTTCATGGGCCGTCAGCCCCGGCGCGCCCTCGGCCGAATCGACCACAAGGCCACCCGCGCGGCCACCGCCGCCCTGATGAAGCGGCTCGGCGTCGCCCTCGACCCCGACCGCCCCGCCCGCGGCCTGTCCATCGCCGACCAGCAGATCGTCGAGATCGCCAAGGCGCTCTCCTTCGACGCCCGGGTCCTGATCATGGACGAGCCGACGGCGGCACTCACCGGCAGTGAGGTCGCCCGCCTCTTCGGTGTCGTCCGCACCCTGCGCGACCAGGGCGCCGCCGTGCTGTTCATCTCGCACCGCCTGGAGGAGATCTTCCAGATCTGCCGCCGGGTCACCACCCTCCGGGACGGCGCCTGGATCGCCAGCGAGCTCGTCGACGGCATGACCGAGGACGACCTGGTCCGCCGGATGGTCGGCCGGGACCTGGACGAGCTGTACCCCAAGCAGGACGTCAGCCCCGGCGAAGTCGCCCTGAGTGTGCGGCGGTTGACGCGCGAGGGCGTCTTCACGGACATCTCCTTCGAGGTGCGGTCCGGTGAGATCGTCGGCCTCGCCGGTCTGGTCGGCGCCGGCCGCACCGAGGTCGCCCGCGCGGTGTTCGGCGTCGACCGCTGGGACGCCGGTGACGTCGAGGTCAGGGGACGGCGACTGACCAACGGCGCACCCTCCGTCGCGATGTCCGCCGGCCTCGCCCTCGTCCCCGAGGACCGGCGCGCCCAGGGCCTCGTGATGGACATGTCCATCGAGCGGAACATCGGGCTGACCGGACTGCGCACCACCGTGAGGGCGGGCCTGGTCGACCGGGGCGCCGAACGCAGCCGCTCCCTGGACTGGGCGGTCCGGCTCCGGGTGAAGTACGCCCGGATCGCCGACGCCGTCTCGACCCTCTCCGGCGGCAACCAGCAGAAGGTCGTCCTCGCCAAATGGCTCGCGACCGGCCCGAAGGTGCTGATCGTCGACGAGCCGACCCGCGGCATCGACGTCGGTACGAAGGCCGAAGTGCATCGGCTCCTGGGCGAGCTGGCCGCCGACGGGGTGGCCGTTCTGATGATCTCCTCCGACCTGCCCGAGATCCTCGGCATGGCCGACCGCGTGCTGGTGATGCACGAGGGCCGGATCACCGCCGACATCCCGCGCTCCGAAGCCAGCGAGGAAACCGTGATGGCCGCAGCGACCGGGAGGGCCGCCGCATGACGACCACCGCCACGGGGAGGGCCGCCGCATGACGGTGACCGCCTCCGAGCAGACCCCCGTCGCGGAGACGCCCGAGTCCGCCGGGACCCGGCTCGTCGACCGCGTCTTCAAGATGCGCGAACTCGCCATCCTCGTCGTCTTCCTGGTGATGATCGCCGTCACCCAGGCCGGCAACAGCCAGTTCCTCTCCGAGCAGGGCATCAAGGACCTGCTGCTCAACGCCACCATCCTGGTGCTGGTCGCCACCGGCCAGTCCCTGGTGGTGATCACGCGGAACGTCGACCTGTCCGTCGGTTCCACCCTCGGCGTCACCGCCTTCGCCGCCGGTGACTACCTGCACGGCGGCGGCAACCCGGTCGTCGCCATCCTGCTCGCCGTGCTCCTCGGCATCGGCTGCGGACTGCTCAACGGCCTGCTGGTCAGCCTCGGTCAGGTGCCCGCGCTCGTCGTCACCCTCGGCACGCTGTACATCATCCGGGGCGTCGACTCCATCTGGGTCGGCTCCCGGCAGATCACGGCCGCCGACCTGCCCGGCTCCTTCGTCGACTTCGGCTCCGGCGGCCTGTCGGCGATCCCCTGGCCGGCCCTCATCGCCCTCGCGGTCCTGGTCGCCACCGCCTACTACCTCAAACACTTCGGCAGCGGACGGGAGTTGTACGCCCTCGGCTCCAACCCCGAGGCCGCCCGGCTGGCCGGCATCCCGGTCCGCAGGCGGATCCTCACCGCCTACACCTTCTGCGGCGCCCTCGCGGGACTCGCCGGGGCGATGTACCTGGCCCGGTTCGGGAACGTCGACTCCGGCACCGGCAACGGCTACGAACTCACCGTCGTGAGCGCCGTGGTGGTCGGCGGCGTGGTCTTCACCGGCGGTTCCGGGAGCGTGTACGGCGCCGCGCTGGGCGCGCTGCTGCTCACCTCCGTCAACAGCGTGCTGCCGGCCCTCGGGGTCAGCTCCGTGTGGGTCCTCGCCATCAACGGCTTCCTGCTGCTGCTCGCCATCGCCGTCGACCGGATCGTCGCGGTGCGGGTGGCCTCCGCCCTGAAGAAGAGGAGCATCCGCCATGCCTGACTCCCTGACCCGCGCGATCCGCTGGGACACGGTCGTCGGCGCGCTGCTGATCGTCCTCCTGCTGCTGTCGTTCGGCTTCGTCGACGGCTTCGGGAACTCGCTCAACCTGTCGTTCCTGATCGGCAACACCCTGCCGATCGCGCTGATCGCCCTGCCGATGACCCTGCTGGTGGTGGCCGGTGAGATCGACCTCTCGGTCGCGTCGACCGCCGGGCTCTCGGGCGCCGTCATGGGCAGGCTCTGGAACGAGGGCATGGCGATCGAGACGATCATCCCGCTGTGCCTGCTGTTGGGCGTGGCCTGCGGACTGGTCAACGGGCTCTTGGTGACCCGCCTCGGCCTGCCCTCCCTCGCCGTCACCATCGGCACGCTCGCGGCCTACCGGGGCATCGCGCAGATCGTGCTCGGCTCCGACGCGGTGACCGACTTTCCCACGCAGTACCTGGACTTCGCGGCGGGCCGGCTCGGCGACACGTTCCTGCCGCGGGCCTTCCTGCCCTTCCTGGTGCTGCTCGTCATCGCCGTGGTGGTGCTGCACGCCACCCCGTTCGGGCGGTCGCTCTTCGCGGTGGGGGCGAGCGAGGAGGCGGCGCGGTTCGCAGGCATCCGCGTCAAGCGCCACAAGCTGATCCTGTTCGTCGCGACCGGGTTCATGGCCTCGCTCACCGGGATCTTCTGGGCGTTGCACTACGCCAGTGCGCGCTATGACAACGCGACCGGGCTCGAACTGAGCGTGGTGGCCGCGGTGCTGCTCGGAGGCATCGACTTCGACGGGGGCAGGGGGACGCTGGGCGGCGCGATCGCCGGGGTGTTCCTGCTCGGGGCGTTGCAGAACGTGATGAGTCTGCTGAATGTCTCCGCGCAGTCCCAGATCGTCGTGACCGGTGTGTTGCTGGTTGTCTCGGTGCTTGGCCCGAGGGTCGCCCGACAGATCGCCCTTGTTCCCGCGCCCCCAAACGGGGGCGCTCCCAGAGCCGTTACTCGAAAAAGGAACCGTCATGCGTAAGTCGTCCCTCCGGCGCGCCTGTGTGACCCTCGCCGCCGTGTCCTCCCTTGCCCTTGCCGCCACCGCCTGCGGTGGTACCACCAAGAACAACTCCGGCAGTGACGAGACGTCGGCCGCCACCTCCACCGCCAAGGCCGATCCGAACGCCGCGCTCAAGAAGGGCCTCACCGTCGGGTTCCTGCCCAAGCAGGTCAACAACCCTTACTTCACCTCCGCCGACAAGGGCGGCGAGAAGGCGCTCACCGAACTGGGCAGCACGTACAAGGAGGTCGGGCCGTCCAGCGCGACCGACACCTCCGGGCAGGTCAGCTACGTCAACACACTCACCCAGCAGCAGGTCGACGCCATGGCCGTGTCGGCACAGGACCCAGGTGCCCTGTGCACCGCGCTCAAGCAGGCCATGAGCAGCGGCATCAAGGTCGTCACCTACGACTCCGACACCAACGCCGGCTGCCGCAACGCCTTCGTCTCGCAGGCCAGCGCCGAGGACCTCGGCCGTACCGAGGTGCAGTTGCTCGCCGGGCAGATCGGGTACAAGGGCCAGATCGCGATCCTGAGCGCCGCGCAGACCGCGACCAACCAGAACACCTGGATCGACTACATGAAGGAGGAGCTGAAGGACCCGAAGTACAAGAACGTCAAGCTGGTCAAGATCGCCTACGGCAACGACGACGCCCAGCAGTCCTTCCAGCAGACCCAGGGCCTGCTCCAGCAGTACCCGGACCTCAAGGGGATCATCTCCCCGACCACGGTCGGCATCAAGGCGGCCGCCCAGTACCTGTCCGGTTCCAAGTACAAGGGCAAGGTGAAGCTGACCGGCCTCGGCACGCCCAACGACATGCGGCAGTACGTCAAGAACGGCACCGTCGAGGGCTTCGAGCTGTGGGACCCGGCCAAGCTCGGCGACCTCGCGGCCCGCACCGCCGTCGCGCTCGTCTCCGGGCAGATCACCGGCAAGGAGGGCGAGACCTTCAAGGCCGGTGACACCACCTACACGATCGGCAAGGACGGGGTGATCAACCTCGGCAAGCCGACCGTGTTCGACGCGAAGAACATCGACCAGTTCAACTTCTAGGTCGTCAGGAGGCATTGATGCAGCGCGTCTGTTTCCTCCTCAAGGTCCGGCAGGACCGCCTCGCCGAGTACCGCGAACGGCACGCCGCCGTGTGGCCGGAGATGCGCGAAGCGCTCTCCGCCACCGGCTGGCACAACTACTCGCTCTTCCTGCGCGACGACGGCCTGCTGGTCGGTTACCTGGAGACCGAGGACTTCGAGGCCGCCCGTGCGGGCATGGAGGCCACCGAGGTCAACGCCCGCTGGCAGGCCGAGATGGGCCCCTTCTTCGAAGCCCTCGACGGCGCCCGTCCCGACGAGGCGATGAAACCGCTCACCGAAGTGTTCCACCTCGCCTGAACCACGACAGGAGCCGCTCGTGAAGAGACGTACCGTGCTCGGGGCCGCGTTCGCCGGCGCCCTGGCCACCCCCGCGGGCACCGCCCGTGCGGCCGCCCCCGGACCGTCGGTGAGCCGGCAGCAGACCACCCGGCTCGACGCCCAGGCGATCTACTTCGTCTCCTACGACGGCCTGGTCAACAACAACTCCTTCCAGAAGAACGGCCTGTTCACGTTCAAGGGCTACCAGTACGCCGGCTGGTACACCGCCACCGGCGCCGCGGTGATCGGGCGCCGGGTGCTCGGCGGCTCGTCCTGGTCGACCGTGACCCTCGCCCACCAGCTGAAGTCCAGCGACTCGCACAACGTCATCTCCATGGGAGTCTCGAGGACCGACGGCCGGCTCCACATCACCATGGACTCGCACAGCGACGGCTTCTTCTACGTGAAGTCGGTGGCCGGGCTGCTGGACGACCCCGCGGCCACGCCCTGGACCTCGGCCGTCCTCGGCGCCGTACAGACCTCGCTGGACGGGCTGCCGCTCACCTCGCAGTTCACCTACCCGCAGTTCGTGCAGACCCCCGAGGGCGCCCTCCAGCTCAGCTACCGGGCGGGGGTCTCCGGGAATGGCCGCAACGCCCTTGCGGAGTACGGCGGTTCCGGCTGGACCGCGCTGGGGGAGTGGAGCAGCTCCACCGGGACCTACACGAGCGCGCACGGGTCGTCGACCGCCCGCAACATGTACCTGCACGGCATCGACTACGACGCCGGCGGGCGGCTGCACGCCTTCTTCACCTGGCGTGAGCAGTCGGCGTCCGTCATGTGCAACGGCGGTGGCATCACCAACCACGACACCGGCTACGTCTACTCCACCGACCGCGGCCGCACCTGGCGTAACGACGCGGGCGCCCTGGTGGCCACCACCGGCAGCTCGGACACCGTCGCCGTCACCGACTCCGGGCTGGTCGTCGACTCCCTCAACCCCGACCACTCCCTGATGAACCAGGAGAGCCAGTGGACCGACTCCGCCGGCCTCCCGCACGCGATCATCAGCTACGTCCCCGGGCGCTTCGGCCAGTGCACCACGGACTACGTCGCCGACCGCACCGCGAACGGCCGCGCCTTCCACCTCCGCAAGAACTCCGCCGGCACCTGGCAGAAGACCGAGATCCCGGTCCCCCTGAACTCCAGCCAGCGCACCAAGCTGGTCCTTGACAGGTACGACAACGCCTACGCCGTCCTCCCCTACGGCCGGATCGCCGGCGCGTCCAAGGCCTCCGGTCACTCCGACTGGGCGCTGCTTCACGACGGCAGTGGCCTGAACGCCTTCGGCGAGGTCGTCGTCGACGAGCTGCGGGTCAAGGCCGACAACGTGCTGTCGTTCATGTACCAGGAGACGTCGAGCGGTACGACACCCTCCCCGCTCCATGTCGTCGACTTCGCCCTGCCCGCCTGAACCGGACCGGTGTGCGAGTCATGTCGTAATGTGAAGCCCTTCCGGATGTGCCCTTCCGTGCCGTGAAGGCCCCGTCCATGTTTCCTGGAGGTCTCGACCGATGGCCCAGTCGGTGGGTATCAAGGACGTCGCCCGCGCCGCCGGAGTCTCGGTGGGCACGGTCTCGAACGTCATCAACCGCCCGGACACCGTCGCCGGCGAGACCAGGGCGCGGGTGCAGTCGGCGATCGACCGGCTCGGCTACGTCCGCAGCGAGTCCGCGCGCCAGCTCCGCGCGGGCCGCAGCCGGATCATGGGCCTGCTCGTCCTCGACATGGGCAACCCCTTCTTCGTTGACGTGGCCCGCGGCGCCGAGCGGGCCGCCCGGGACGCCGGGCTCGGGGTCATGGTCTGCAACAGCGCGCAGAACGCCGGTGAGGAGGCCGAGTACCTCTCGCTCTTCGCCGAACAGCGGGTGCGCGGCGTCCTGCTCACCCCGGCGGACGCCACCGGCCGCAACATCGAGACCTTCCGCCGGCACGGCATCCCCTTCGTGCTCGTCGACCGGGTCGCCGAGGGCACCACGGAGTGCTCGGTCAGCGTCGACGACGTGGCCGGCGGCGCGCTGGCCGTCCGCCACCTCGTCGACGCCGGGCACCGCTCGATCGCCTACGTCAGCGGGCCGCCCGGCCTCAACCAGGTCCGCGACCGCCGCACCGGCGCCCTGAACGCCCTCGCCGAGGCCGGACTCGGCCCCGACGCGCTGCGCGAGCTGCCGACCGAGCGGCTCGACGTGGCCGCCGGGCGGGACGCGGGCGCCCGCCTGCTCGGCCTCGCCGACCGGCCCACCGCCGTCTTCTGCGCCAACGACCTCCTCGCCCTCGGCGTCCTCCAGGCCATGTACGCGGCCGGGGTGGTCGTCCCGGACGACCTCGCGATCGTCGGCTACGACGACATCGAGTTCGCCGCCGCGGCCGCCGTACCGCTGACCTCCGTCCGCCAGCCCGCCGTCACCATGGGCGCGATGGCCGCGGACCTCCTCCTCGAGGAGACCGAGGAACGCGAGGGACAGGCGCCTCACGAACACCGCCGGGTCGTGCTCCAGCCGGAACTGGTGGTGCGGCGCTCCAGCCTCGCGGCCCGCTGATCGGTGATTCAGTAACGAATTCATGATCCCGGGGGTGGACCGGCCCCGGACATGTGCTGAACTGGGACGCGACCATCCGTCCGTCCCGGGAGAAACGTTGAGCCTCAGCTACCGCCAGCCCGGCGTCGTCCTCACCGACCGCCACTTCACCGTCCCCCTCGACCACGCGGACCCGGACGGTGAGACCCTCGGGCTGTACGCCCGGGAAGTGGTGGCGAGCGACAAGGCGGACCAGGAGCTGCCCTGGCTGCTGTACCTCCAGGGCGGCCCGGGTTTCGGGGCGAATCGTTTCGTCGGACGCCAGGCCTGGCTCGACCGGGCCCTCGCGGACTACCGCGTCCTGCTCCTCGACCAGCGCGGCACCGGCCGCTCCACACCGGTCAACCGGCAGACCCTCCCCCTGCGCGGCGGCCCGGCCGCGCAGGCCGACTACCTGGCCCGCTTCCGCGCGGACTCGATCGTCCGGGACTGCGAGGCGATCCGCCCGCAGGTCACCGGCGGCGCCCCGTGGACGACCCTGGGCCAGAGCTTCGGCGGTTTCTGCACGGTCACCTACCTGTCGTTCTTCCCGGAGGGGCTCAAGACCTCCGTGATCACCGGCGGCCTGCCCTCCCTCGACGCGCACGCCGACGACGTCTACCGCGCTGCCTACCCGCGCATCGAGCGCAAGGTCGCCGCGCACTACGGCCGTTACCCGCAGGACGTCGAGCGGGCCCGCCGGATCGCCGGGCACCTCCTGGAGCACGAGACGCTGCTGCCGAACGGTTACCGGCTCACCGTCGAGGCCTTCCAGTCCCTCGGCCTGATGCTGGGCATGAGCGACGGCAGCCACCGCCTGCACTTCCTCCTGGAGGACGCCTTCGTCCGCACCCCCTCCGGCCCCGAACTCTCCGACGCCTTCCAGGAACAGGTCCAGGGCCTGCTGTCGTACGCGAGCAACCCGCTGTACGCGCTGGTCCACGAACCGGTCTACGGCCAGGACGCGCGCCCCACCGACTGGGCGGCCGAGCGGGTCCGCGCCGAGTTCCCGCAGTTCGACGCGGCCAAGGCGCTCGCCGGCGACGCCCCGGTGCTGTTCACCGGGGAGACCGTGCACCCCTGGATGTTCGAGACCGACCCGGCCCTGCGGCCCCTGAAGGCGGCGGCCGACCTGCTCGCCGCCCGCACCGACTGGCAGCCGCTGTACGACCCGGCCCGCCTGGCCGCCAACGAGGTCCCGGTCGCCGCCGCCGTCTACCACGACGACATGTACGTCGACGCCGGGCACTCGCTGGCGACCGCCCGGGCCGTCCGCGGCCTGCGCACCTGGGTCACCGACGAGTTCGAGCACGACGGACTGCGCACCGGCGCCCCCCGGGTCCTGGACCGGCTCCTCGCCCTCGTCCGCGACGAGGTGTGACCCCCGGCCGGTAATCCGGTTGCGGGCCGGGCGGCTCCGCATAGTCTGCGGCGGTGGAGGAACGGGGGACACCAAGGGCATGAACACGGACACGGAACTGCTGGCCGACCGCTTCCAGGAACACCGAAGCCGGCTGAGCGCGGTGGCCTACCGGATGCTCGGCTCGTTCGCCGAAGCCGAGGACGCCGTCCAGGAGACCTGGCTGAAGCTCGGGCGCGCCGACGCGGACGAGATCAGGAACCTGGGCGGCTGGCTGACCACGGTGGTCGGCCGGGTCTGCCTCGACATGCTGCGCTCCCGTGGCGCGCGCCGCGAGCAGCCCATCGACGAGACCTTCGTCCCGGACCCGGTGATCAGGCCGCTGCCGGGCATCGACCCCGAACAGCAGGCGCTGGAGGCGGACTCCGTCGGGCTCGCCCTCCTCGTCGTCCTGGAGACACTGGAGCCCGCCGAGCGGCTGGCGTTCGTCCTGCACGACCTGTTCTCGGTCCCCTTCGACGACATCGCGCCCGTCGTGGAACGCAGTTCGGCCGCCACCCGCCAGCTGGCCAGCCGGGCCCGCCGCCGGGTCCAGGGGGCCGTCCCCTCGGCCGACCCGGACCTCGGCAGGCAGCGCAGGGTTCTCGACGCCTTCCTTGCCGCCTCCCGGGACGGCGACTTCGAGGCGCTGGTCGCGCTGCTCCACCCCGACGTGGTGCTGCGCGTCGACTCGGGTGCCCTGGTGCGCGGCGCCGCCGCGTCCAAGGTGCTGCGCGGGGCGCGGACGGTGGCCGAACAGGCCCTCACCTTCCGGCAGTTCGCCGAAGCGGCACAACTCGCCCTGGTCAACGGCACCGTCGGCATGGTCACCGCACCCGAGGGGCGCCCGCTCTCCGTCATGGCGGTCACTGTCACCGACGCCCGGATCACCGAGATGTACATCCTGGCCGACCCCGAGCGGCTGGCCCGCCTGGACTTCACCGCCGGTGACGGCTGAGAGCCCTTGAGGGGCGGCGCACGCTCACGGTCCGTCCTCAGCCTGCCGCGCGACAGAGCTCCCCGTTCCGCCGTGCCCGGCCCCGGCCGACCATGGTCCGGTGCATTTTTCCGACCCCCGCCCGGCCGGGTGATCCTGTCCGGGAACCTCGCGGCGGCAATCGACCAGGGCCGGCAGGCCGCCGCCCGGCCGTCTCGCCGTGATCCGCGTCTCAGCCGTCGGTGCGATGTCACATTCCCCGCCGTCGGGCCCCTCCCACATGGCAGAACCAGCTCGAGAGGGGAAACGCGTGAAACTCGTCGTATTCGGGGCCGCCGGCCCGACCGGTCGGCAGGCCACCGCACAGGCGATCGCCGAAGGGCACACGGTCACCGCCGTCACCCGCCGCCCCGCGGAGTTCCCGCTGAGCGACCCTCGGCTGCGGGTGGCCGGCGCGGACGTCCTCGACCCCGGTGCCGTGGCACGGGCCGTGGCCGGCCAGGAGGCGGTGATCTCGACGCTCGGCGTGCCGTACAGCCGGCATCCCGTCACTGTGTACTCCGAGGGCATCACCCACATCACCCGGGCCATGACGGAGCACGGTGTCCGGCGCCTGGTCTGCGTGTCCTCCACCGTGCTCTTCGGGGCGGCGGCCCCCGGCGAGACCTTCTTCTTCCGCAGGGTGCTCGAACCGCTCGTCGCGGGCACCGTCGGGCGCACCGTGTACGAGGACATGCGGCGTATGGAGGAGATCGTGCGCGCCGGCGACCACCGGTGGACGGTGGTCCGCCCCGCCGGCCTTTTCGACGCGGACACCGTCAGCGACTACCGGGTCGCCACCTCACGCCTGCCAGGCCGCTTCACCTCGCGCGCCGATCTGGGAAACGCGCTGCTGAAGGAGGCGGTCGGCGATCTTCACGTACGTGCCTTCGTCGACGTCCGCACCGCGGAAGGCGTACCGGGCATTCTCGACGTCATCCGGAAAGAGGCGTTCGGGGGCAAGAAGTGAGTCCGGAACCGATCGTGCAGCTCAAGAAGGGGCAGGCTCATGGCTGAAGACCGCTTCGTCCTGCTGAAGCCGGGCGCCGTCAGGCCCGGGCGGATCCCGTTGCCGCCCGCGTTCGCGGTCAAGGCGACCACCGACGACGCCGAGGGACGCTTCTCCCTGCTGGAGGTGACCGTGGCCCAGGACATCCCGCGCCATGTCCACCACCGGTCGGACGAATGCGTCTACGTGCTGGACGGAATCCTGGAGATCGAGTACAACGGCCGCACGCACCGAGCGCCCCGGGGAACGTTCGCGCTGCTCCCGCACGGCGTCCCGCACGCTCTTCGCAGCGCCTCCGAGCCACCGCCCCGCGTCCTGCAGATCTCCTCGCCCGGCGGCTGGGAGCGGTTCGTCGAGGACCTGTTCGAGGCGGGCCCAGGCGTGCTCACCGAGGGGCGGCTGGACCCCGTCAAGATCAACCCTGTCGCGGCCGCACACCACCTCACCTACCGGACACAGGGATGAACATGTCCGTACCGCGCCGACCGGCCCCCGCCAGTCCGCAGGACGATCCGGCACAGGCGGCGACCAGTCTCTTCGTCGGCCACCGCGAGCTGCTGTTCTCCGTCGTGTACAACATGCTCGGCAGCGTCGCCGACACCGAGGACGTGCTCCAGGAGACCTGGCTGTCCTGGTCCGGCAAGAACAGCCGGGCGCCGCTGACGGAGATCGGCAACCCGCGCGCCTATCTCGTCCGCATCGCGGTGAACCACGCCCTCGCCCGGCAGACGGCCATCGCCTCCCGCCGGGAGACGTACGTCGGTCCCTGGCTGCCCGATCCCCTCGTCACCGAGGCCACCACCGGCCCCGCCCCGGACGCCGCCGACCACACGGTCCGCAACGACTCGGTCTCGCTGGCGATGCTGGTGGTCCTGGAGACCCTGACCCCGCTGGAACGGGCGGTGTTCGTCCTCCACGAGGTGTTCGGCTATCCCCACACCGAGATCGCCGGCATGCTCGACCGCAGCCCTGCCGCCGTCCGCCAGGTCGCCCGCCGGGCCCGTGCCCATGTGCACGCCCGCCGCCCCCGCTACCGCGCCCGTCCGCGGGTCCGGCGGGAGGCGACCGAACGGTTCGTCGCGGCCGCCCTCGGCGGCGACCTCCAGGCGCTCCTGGAGATCCTCGCGCCGGACGTGACGGTCTGGATCGACGGCGGCGGCGCCCGGCAGGCGGCCGGGCTGCGGCCCGTCCAGGGCCGGGAGAAGGCCGCCCGGCTGCTGGCCGGCTACGCCTCGCGGCGCGCCGGGGACCTGGACGTCCACTACCGCAGCGTGAACGGGGACGAAGCGGCGGTGCTGTTCTCGGGCGACTCCCCGTACGCCGTGATGGTCATGGACCTCACCCCGGACGGCGACCAGGTCTCCGGCGTCTACGTCGTCACCAACCCGGCCAAGCTCACCCACGTACGACCCGACCAGGACCCGGTTCAGTAGCGGGCGCGGCTCGCCAGCAGCGGCGGGTACACCGCGCTCGGCACCCCGTCGACCGTGGCGCCGGCGTACTTGAGCATGGTGCCGACGCGGTGGTTGAGGTCGTGCGGGAAGTTGAGGACCGGGGCGGACACCTCGTCCAGCCGGGCGGTCTGCTCCGGTGTCAGGCGGACGTCGAGGGCGGCCACGTTGGCCTCCAGATGGGCGTGGGTGCGCGGGCCGATCAGGGTGGAGGTGACCCCGGGACGGTTCTGCACCCAGGAGAGGGCGACGGCGGCCGGGCTCGCGCCGGTCTCCTCGGCGACCGCGGCGAGCGTCTCGATCACGGTGAACTGCTCCTCGGTCGGCTGCCCGAGAACGGCCGCCCGCTTCGCGTCGGCGGGTGCGGACCGGTCCCTGCGGTACTTCCCGGAGAGGAAGCCGCTCTTGAGCGGGGACCAGGGCAGCATCCCCATCCCGGCGTCCTGCGCGAGCGGGATCAGCTCGCCCTCGATGGTGCGCTCCAGCAGCGAGTACTCCATCTGCAGCGCCGTCACCGGCGTCCAGCCGCGCAGCAGCGCCGTGGTGTGGGCCTTGGCGGTGAACCAGGCCGGGGTGTCGGAGAAGCCGACGTACCGGATCTTGCCGGCCGTCACCAGGTCGTCCAGGGTGCGCAGGGTCTCCTCGACGGGCGTGGACCGGTCGTGGTTGTGCAGCCAGTACAGGTCGACGTAGTCGGTGCGCAGGCGGCGCAGCGAGTCCTCCAGCTGGCCGACGATCGCCTTGCGGCCGGCGCCGCCGCCGTTGGGGTCGCCGAGGTGCAGGTTGCCGAAGAACTTGGTGGCCAGCACCAGGCGGTCGCGGCGGCCGGGGCGGGCGGCGAGGAAGTCGCCGAGGATCGCCTCGGAGTGGCCGTTGGTGTAGAAGTTGGCGGTGTCGACGAAGTTGCCGCCGAGGTCGAGATAGGTCTGGAGGATCTTCTCCGACTCCTCGACCGAGCAGCCGAAGCCGCCGTCCTCGCCGAAGTTCATCGCGCCGAGACAGAAGGGGCTCACCTTGAGTCCGGACCGGCCGAGACCGACGTACGAGTCGAGTGCCATGAAATGCTCCCTGGACGATGCGTGGGGAATGCGACTCCTCGAGCAAACCAGGCTGAGCTGCGGGAACGTTAGGGCGATCGTACCGGTGGCTTGCACGATCCTGTCACCTTTCCGGGGGAGGGCGTTGCGGTCGTCCTCGGCCGGCGTTTGAATCGGGAGCGTGTCCCTCGACGAACTGCGCTCGCTGATCGACCGGCACGCCCCGCGCGACGCCGACGCCGTCCCCGCGATCGACGGCCTCATGCTGACCCGCGCCGAACGGCCCACGGGGCCGCGCTCGGGCATCGCGGACCCCGTCCTCGCCCTGGTCGCCCAGGGCGCCAAACGGCTGACGCTGGGCGGCCGGATCTACGACTACGGGGTGGGCCAGTACCTGGTCGTCTCGGTCGACCTGCCGGTCAGCGGGCAGTGCACCCGGGCCAGTCGCGAGACGCCCTTCCTGGGTTTCGGCTTCCGGCTGCGGCCCGCGCGCATCGCCGCGCTGCTCCTGGAGACCGGCACCGACCGGCACGCGGGCGGGGTGCGCCGCCGCACCGGGCTGCCCGCGCTCGCGGTCGGCGAGGCGCCCGCCGACCTGGTCGACGCCGCCCTCCGGATGGTCCGGCTGCTCGACCGGCCCGCCGACATCCCGGTGCTCGCCCCGATGATCGAGCGGGAGATCCTGTGGCGGCTGATCACCGGCGAGCAGGGCGCGCTGGTCCGGCAGATCGGGCTCGCCGACAGCAGGCTCACCCAGATCGGCCGGGCCGTCCGCCACATCCGCGAGCACTACACCGACGCCCTGCGCGTCGAGGACCTGGCCCGGCTCTCCGGCATGAGCGCCTCCCCCTTCCACCGGTACTTCCGCGCGGTCACCGCGATGACCCCGATCCAGTACCAGAAGCACATCCGGCTCCAGGAGGCCCGGCTGCGCCTGATGAGCAGCACCGACGACGTGTCCGACGTGGGGTACGCGGTCGGCTACGACAGCGCCTCCCAGTTCAGCCGCGAGTACCGGCGGCAGTTCGGCCGGCCGCCGGGGGCGGACGCGGCCCGGCTGAGACATGCCGACGAGGAGGTCCTCACCGCTCAGTAAGCTGGCCGAATGCCAGAACACATATCCGAACGGGACCGGCTGCGCGGGGACTGCGCCCGCTGCTTCGGGCTGTGCTGCGTCGCCCTGCCGTTCGCCGCGTCGGCGGACTTCGCGGTCGGCAAGCCCGCCGGAAAGCCCTGCGCGAACCTCGGCGGCGACCACCGCTGCGCCATCCACGCCGAACTGCGGCAGAAGGGGTTCAACGGCTGTACGGTCTACGACTGCCTCGGCGCCGGGCAGAAGGTCTCGCAGACCACCTTCGGCGGCCGGGACTGGCGGCGCGGATCCGCCGAGGACGCCCGCCGGATGTTCGAGGCGTTCCCGGTCGTACGCCAACTGCACGAACTGCTCTGGTATCTGACGGAGGCCCTGGAGCTGGCCGCGGCCCGCCCCGTCCACGCCGAACTGCGTGCCGCGCTGCGGAGGACCGAGGAGCTGAGTCTCGGTACGCCCGAGGAGCTGGCCGCCCTGGACGTGGCCGCGCACCGGCAGGAGGTCAACGTGCTGCTGCTGCGGACCAGCGAGCTGGCCCGGGCGGGGGTGCGCGCAAGGAAGCAGGACCGGCGGGGCGCCGACCTGATGGGCGCCCGGCTCAGGGGCGCCGACCTGCGTGGGGCGAGCCTGCGCGGGGCCTACCTCATCGCCGCCGACCTCACCGGGGCCGACCTGCGGGACGCGGACCTGATCGGCGCCGACCTGCGGGACGCCGATCTCGGTGACGCGGACCTCACCGGCGCCTTCTTCCTGACCCAGCCCCAGCTCGACGCGGCCCGGGGCAACGCGCGGACGCGCCTGCCGGCCTCAGTCACCCGCCCGGTGCACTGGACAGCCGTCGCCGTGCTCTGACGCGGGCGCGTCCGGCACGGTCACCGGCGCCGAAGCGGAGGCGGGGGCGGGGGCAGGGGTGCGCCGCTCAAGGCGCAGCCGCAGCCCCTCCGGCATCAGCGTCAGCCGCTCGGTCACCCGCAGCCGGTAGTCCGGGTCGGCCCCGAGGCCGTAGCGGCGCAGCAGCAGGCCGAGGACCAGGGTGGCCTCGTGCAGGGCGAACTGGCGGCCGATGCAGGCGCGTGCCCCGGTGCCGAAGGGCTTGAAGGTGTGCGGCGCCCGGCCCCGTGCCGCCTTGGCCTCGAACCGGTCCGGGTCGAAGCTCTCGGCGTCGGGACCCCAGACCTCGGGGTCCCGGTGCAGCATCGGCGTCAGCACCAGCGCCCAGGCGCCCCGGCGCATGGGGTGCCGCCCCGCCAGCACGGTGTCCTGGCGGGCCTCGCGGGCGAAGGCGGGGGCGGTGGGCCACAGCCGGAGCGACTCGTCCAACACCCGGCGCACGTAACGGAGTTTCGCCACCTGGTCGTAGCCGGGCGCGGGCGTGTCGCCCCAGACGCGGTCCACCTCGGCGGCGGCCCTGGCGGCGATCTCCGGGTGCCGGGCGAGGTAGTGCAGGGCGAAGGAGAGCGCGCCCGAGGTGGTCTCGTGGCCAGCCACCAGGAAGGTGATCACCTGCCGTCGGACGTTCTCGGCGGACAGCCGCTCACCGGTCTGCGGATGGGCCGTCTCCAGCATCCGGTCGAGCAGGTCGCCCTCGCCGCGGCCGGTCCGGCGCCGCTCGGTGACGAGGTCGTCGACGGTGCGGTTGAGGTAGTCGATGTCGGCCGCGTTGCGCCGGGCGGCCTGCCGCAGCATCAGCGGGGCCAGCGGACCGGGCACGCTGTTCAGGCGCTGCGCATAGGTGAGCGTGCCGATCATCGCGGTCACGAAGGGATGCGGCCGGTCCCGCTCGAACGAGCCGAAGTCGTGCCCGAACCCGGTGCGGGCGATCGTCTCCAGAGTCAGCTTGGTCATGTCGCCGGGCACGTCCACCCAGCGGCCGGCCGCCAGCTCCCGGTCCCAGTGGCCGGTCAGCCGCCCGGCCACCGCCACCATCATCGCGTGGTAGCCCTCCATGGCCTCCCGGCTGAACCCGGGCGCCAGCACGTCGTGCGCCAGCTGCCAGTTCGGCTCGTGGTTGTACGCCGTGAACAGGCCGTCCCCGGCGACCGGACGGAGATTGGCCACCCCGAGCCCCACGTGCTTGGCGAACCGCGACTCGTCGGCCATGTCGGCGGCCAGCTCGGCGCCCCACACGAACACGAACTCGTTGCCGAACGCCCTGCGCCGGAAGATCGGGCCCAGCTGCCCGCCGATCCGCATCGAGTCCTGCAGCGGGGTGCGCCGGTCGACGCCCAGGACGTCGCCGAGGAGCGGCAGCCGGCGCGGCGGGTGCGGGATGCGGTGCAGCTCGGGCCAGCCCTGCTCGGCGCCCCGGAACCCCTTCGGCAGGGGGCCGTCCGTCCCCGTCCCCGGCTGCGCGGCCGTCTCCGCCATGACGCGATCTCCCTCGATGCTGCGGCAGGTTGAGCTAGTTGTACGTGGGTTCAATAGGCGGTTTCAGTCTCGTCCCGTTGTTGAACCCACGTCAAGTAAAGTGCGGGCATGGCCCCGAACCAGGGCGAGCGCAGCCGCCGCAGACTCAGCACCGCGGCCCGTCGTGAGCAGCTCCTCTCGGTCGGGGCCCGGCTCTTCTCGGAGAGCCCGTACGACGACGTGTGGATCGAGCAGGTCGCCGAGATCGCGGGCGTTTCCCGGGGGCTGCTCTACCACTATTTTCCGACGAAACGTGATTTCTTCGCGGCGGTCGTGGAGCGGGAGAGCGAGCGGATGCTGCGGATGACGGCCGCCGAACCCGGCGTGCCCGCCCGCGAGCAGCTCACCGCGGCCCTCGACGTCTACCTCGACTACGTCCACACGCACGCGCACGGCTTCCGCGCCTTCCACCGTGCGGAGGCCTCCGGCGACCAGGCCGTGCGCCGCGTCTACCGGCAGGCCCAGGCCGCCCAGGAGCGCCAGATCCTCGCGGCCCTCGCCGCCGACCCCGAGTTCGGCCCCGCCCTGGAGCGGCGCCCCGACACGCGCCTGGCGGTGCGCGGCTGGCTCGCCTTCACCACGCACGTCTGCCTGGAGTGGCTGCGCACCGAGGAGCTGACGCGGGAACAGGTGCGCGACCTGTGTGCGCGGGCCCTGCTGGGCGTCATCTCCTGACCGTCCCGGTCCATGTCCTCACCCGCTTCTCGCCTGCGTGACGCGCCCCGTGCTTGGCGTACTCCCCGATCTTCGCTAGGTTAGGTGAGGCTTACCTAAGGAGGTTTCGGGATGGGTGACGAACAGGCAGCCTGGGCGGCCGGACCCGGTGCGGCGGAGCAGGCCCGGTCCCTGCTGGCCGTCGCGTGGTCGTGCATGGTGACCGCGGACGGCGGCCGTGAGGAGTACGTCGGCGCGCACGCCGTCGCCGACGACGGCCGGGTGCTGCTGCACGTGCCCGAGGACAGCGCCCTGCTCACGGCCGCGATCTGCGCCCCGCGCGGCGAGCCGTCCGCCGTGCTGGAGTTCGCCGACGTCGCGCCCGTCCCGGTGCGCAGCCGCATCCGGGCCCGGCTCTGGATGGCCGGCTGGTTCACCCCGAGCGACGAGCACCTCGTCTTCCGGCCCACCCGCGTGGTGCTGCGCCGGCCCTCCGGCGCGGTGGTCGTCGACCTCGACGAGTTCGCCGCCGCCCGGCCGGACCCGCTGGCCGGCGCCGAGGCCACACTGCTCACCCATCTCGCCGACGCCCACCCGGACGCCGTCGAACGGCTCACCCGGCTCGTCGAGTCCGAGAGCCTGCACGCCGCGACCCGCGTCCAGCCCCTCGCCGTGGACCGGCACGGACTGACCCTGCGCATCGAACGCACCCGTGCCCACGGCGACGTGCGGCTCGCCTTCCACACGCCCGCCGACGACGTCTCCCAGCTCACCGAGCGCATGCACGCCCTGCTGGCCCAGGCGAGCGCGGCCGCCTCCTGCCCGCGGACGCTACAGCGGCAGCGAGCAGACGGCGACCGGTGACGCGAACGGCTCGCCCACGAGCCGCAGTTCACCGCCGGCCCGGTCGACGGTGAAGACGCTCACGGTGCCGGACCGCTGGTTGGCCGCGAACAGCAGCCCGCCGTCGGGAGAGAAGGCGATCTGGCGCGGGAAGTCCCCGTGCACCGGCACCGTGTCCAGCAGTCGCAGCCGGGCCCCGGCGGCCTCGACCGCGTACCTCGCGAGCGTGTTGTCGCCCCGGTTGGCCAGAAAGGCGTAGGCGCCGTCCGCGGTGACCAGGAACTCGGCCGGGTAGTTGGTGGTGCCGGCGGCGCTGCCGGTGGACTGCGGTTCGCCGACCGTCACCCGGCCGGTCGCCGGGTCGTAACCGCAGACCGCGACCGTGTTGCCCACCTCGTTCGCCAGGTACGCGTACCGTCCGCCCGGATGGAAGGTCAGATGGCGCGGGCCCGCCCCCGGCCCGGTGTGCGCCTGCGCGGCCTCGGTGAGCGTGCCCCGCGTGGGATCGAGGCGGTAGCTGTAGACGGTGTCGGTGCCGAGGTCCACGGCGAGGACGTGCCCGCCGTCCGGACTGGTGACGAACTGGTGGGCGTGCGGCCCCTGCTGACCGGGTCCGGGCGCCGGGCTCGCGTGCGTGACCAGGGCCGTGCGCTCGCCGAGGGCGCCCGTGGCGTCGATCGGGTGCACGGCCACACTGCCCGAGGTGTAGTTGGCGCTCAGCAGCCAGCGGCCGGTCGGATGCACCGAGACGTGACACGGGCCCGCCCCGCCCGTGCTCCGGCTGCCCAGGATCCTCCGGTCCGACAGGCGTACGGCGGTCACGCTCCCGGCCGCGCGCTCGTTCACCGCGTACAGCGTCCGGCCGTCCGGGTGGACCGCCAGGTACGACGGGTCGGCGACCCCCGTGAGCGTGCCGGTGCCGGTGATCGCGCCGGTCGCCGGATCGTAGGTGGCGAGGCCGATGCCGGTGCCGCCACCGTCCACGGAGGTGTAGGTGCCGAGGTAGAGCGGGCGGGGTGCCACGGGCGTCCGCGTGGTGGCGGTGGCCGCCGGGCGCGCTGCCCGGCGTGGCCGCTCCGCGGGCGGGGCCGCCGGCGCCGGGACCGCGGCCACCGCGGCCGCGCCCGCCAGCGCGCCGACGAACCGGCGCCTGCTCCAGCCGCCGCCCGTCCCTGCCGTACCCCTGCCCATGCCATGCACCTCAGGTCGTGAGTCACCCCGGACCTGACACACCTTGGCGCGGACCACGGGGGCAGCGCAAGAAAAGCAACGCCAGTTGCATCAGACGCAACGTCCTCACCAGTCGCCGTCCGCCACCGGCTTGCCCTGCGCGTCCTTCAGCGGAACCACCTGCCCCGGGTCCGGCTGCTGCCAGGGCTCCAGGTCGTCGCCGAGCCAGTCGCCGACCGGCTTGACCGCCTCCAGGGTGTCAGGGGCGGCGAGGTCCTGGGCGTCCTGGTCGTAGTAGTCGTACCAGGGCAGTCCCGCTCGGGTGTACGCCGCCCGGTCCACCGGCGACGGCGGGGGTGCCTCGCCCGTGATGCGCCGCCACTGCGGGGGCGTGACCAGGTGCACGAAGACGCGCCCGGCCGGGGTCTCGGCCCAGTCGCCCGGCGGCCGGTCGTCCCCGTACACCTCCTGGCGCATCGAACCGCCGACGCCCAGGCCCATCCCGGCCGGCCCGGCCGCCGGACCCGCGCCGGGGGCCGGGGCGGGCAGAGCGGACATCATCGGCAGGGCCGCGCCGTAGCCTCCGGCCGCGCCGGGCCCGCGCATGCGCTCCCGCCGCAGCCGCTCCTGCCGCAACCGCTCCGCGCGCCGCCACTCGGCGAGCGGGCCGTCCCGGAGGGTGAAGGACTGCAGCTGCACCCCGCCCCACACCTCCTCGCCGGTGACCTGGCCCTCCACCGTGGCGCCCAGCCCGAGCGGCACCGCCACGAACTGGCGGACCGTGCCCTTCCCGGAGTTGATTCCGTCCAGCCACGGCTGGCGGGGCAGCACCAGGTAGTTCTGCGGATTGCGGGACAGCCGGTCACGCCACGGCTCGCCGGAGACCGCGCACACCTTGCCGGCGCCGACCTGGAGCGCGGCCGGTTCCGCCGTGCCCGCGAAGCTCAGCCACATCGCCTCGCGCAGGTACACCGGCAGCATCACCCCGCCCCGCGCCCGCCACTCCTCCGGAACCGTGTCCGGGTAGTCGCTCACCCGCCGCACCGGGAACTCGCCGAGCCCCGGCGGCAGCGGATGCGTGCCCGTCTCCGGCAGCCGCAGCGTGCGCACGAACCGCACCGCGACCCCGCCCGGCAGCCGCAGCGTGTTCCCGTCGATCCGTACCGCCGTGTCCGTCATCGGCGTACCCCCTTCCCCGTCCGTGACGGAGAACGTCCCGGACCGCCGCCGCGGTTCCGCCGCAGCCGCTCCGGTACGCCCACCCGCTCCCGCAGCCAGGTCAGCCACGGCCGCTTGGCCCGCTGCTCCCCTGAAACCCGGTCCAGCTCCTCCAGCAGCCGGCGGGTGCGGTGCTCGGTGTCCAGCTCGTCGAGGAGCCGGTTGACCTCGGTCAGCACGGCGCCGAGCAGCTGCCAGTTCCGGTCGTCGTTGCGGACCTCGTCCTGGAGCAGGTCGGCGAGCTTGTCACGGGTGCCGGCCGCGGCGTGCAGTTCGGCGGCGAGCCGGGCCTCGGCCGACTCGGCGTTCTCGCTGATGCTGGTGGTCACCAGCACCGCGAAGCTGACCACGGCGTCGGCGATCTGGGACAGCAGCTGTTCCACGGCCGTACCCGCGTCCGACGCGAACAGCGGTTCGGGCTCGCGGGCCTTCGCCAGGTCGGTGAAGGTGCGGGCCAGCACACGCAGCACGACCGTGCAGATCTCCAGCGTGTCCAGGCCGGTGCGCAGCACCACCCGGTGCAGCAGGCCCTCCCGGACCCGCGGGTTGAGCCGCAGGCTGTCCTCCGCCTGCCGCAGCGCCGCGTCCACCTCGACGATGGCGTGGTCCAGCCGGCGGGCCTCGTGCAGCCGGGCGGCGGCCTGCTGCCAGGGCATGATCTCCGCCGCCTCCTCGCCCATCCGCAGCATCAGCTGCCGCAGCCGGCGCGCCAGGCCCTCGATCGACTCCCCGGCCTCGTCCACCCATACCGGCGGCGGGAGCAGCAGGTTGCAGCCCATGCCGACGACCGCGCCGATCAGGGTCTCCACGATCCGCGCCCACGCGGTACTGCTGATGGTGGTGACCCCCAGCACCAGCATGGCGCTGATCGCCACCTCCGGGATGTACTCGTCGACGCGCACCAGGTGCCCCACCCCGAGCGAGGCCACGATCAGCAGCGCCAGGCTCCACCAGGTCAGCCCCACCAGCTGGCTGAAGGCGATGGCGACCAGCACCCCGGCCACCACCGCGTTGACCCGGCGGAAGCCGTTGGTCAGGGTGGCGTACAGGGTCACCTGGACGACCAGCAGCGCGGTCAGCGGAGCGGTGAGCGGAGCCGGCTCCGGGCTCAGGTGGAGGGCGACGACGTAGGCGATCGTGGCCGCGGTGGCCGACCGCAGCGTCTGCACGACCACCGGGTCCCGGTGCCGCCGTAGGAGTCGCGACAGCCCCTCGGTCCACTTCCGTACGTTTTGCATCCCTTGGCCTGTTCCCACTCGGGTGTCACGGCGAACGTGTTTTCCACAGATCACTCACGTGCTGGTGGCCGGTTGACCTGAGTCGATTACGGAGGGTCCCCGGTGCGCCGACCGCCCCTCGGCAACCGAACGCCAGACCGACGCGTCTTCGGTACCCGAGGTGCTGAACGGTCTGATGGGGCGGAAGGGTTGGGGGCGATGAACTTCGGCGCGGTGCTGTGCACGGTGGCCGGCCTGGGGCTGCTCGTGGCCGCGGTGCGCGAGGGCTCGGTGGTGCACCGGCTGCGGCGGCACGGGGTGCGCACCTGGGGACTCGTCGTGGACAACGTGCGCACCACCGACCGGAACGGTCCGAAGTGGGTCCCGGTCGTCGCCTTCACGGACCGCCTGGGTTACCGGGTGGAGTTCTCGCCGAGGATCCAGGGCGCCGGCCTGGGGCTGGCCACGGGACGGCAGGTGGAGGTCGTCTACCTCGCGCAGAACCCCCAGATCGCCCGGGTGCGCAGGTGGCGGCACGTCGTGGGGCCGGTGGTGTTCCTGACGTTCGGCGCGCTGGTCTTCCTGGGGTTCGGGGTGCTCATCGCGGTGACGGGCTGAGACGTGCTCATCGCCGTGACGGGCCGAGACCGGGCGAAAACGCCGCGACCGGGCCGAGCGCGATCGGCTAGGGTCGGCCGGCATCGGACCGGTCACAGGGGGGATGGAACTCACGGACCCCGCCACGGCGCGGGGCGCGGCGGCGCTGCGCCATGTGGCCGCGCTGTCCTCGGGGCCGCCCCTCGGCCCCGGCCTGCGCATCACCCTGAACTTCCACCCCGACCGGCTCTCCTCCGGCCTGCCGGTCCTGGAGGCGCTCGCCCGGGACGGCGCCTACCACTCCCAGTTCGTCACCGGTACCAGCAACGGCGGGCTCACCGCGCACCCCGGCGGCGACCGCTGGCGCTGGGAGAGCCGGATCTTCGGCGGGACCTACGACGACGCCCACCCGGCCGAGCGGCCGGTGTACGGCGCGCTGGACTTCCGCCGCCAGGCGGTCGGCGCGGCCCCCCGGTTCGGTTCCTCGCATCTCCGCCTGACCGGCCGCGCACTCCAGCGAGCCACCTTCTGCTACCCCGACAGCGCGGCCGAGCCCACGGACTTCGGCGTGGCCGCCGGCACCCACCTGCTCGCCCTGGCCGAGGCCGACCGGCGGGACCCCCTCAACGACTACATCGAGGCCCAGGTGCACGGCGGGGTACGGCTCGACCGGGACGTCGAGGCCCTGGTCCTGGACGCCTGCTACCGAGACACGCCCGTGGCGGACGCCGCCCGCCGGCTGCCCTTCCCGGTCGAATGGCACCCCGGCTACCGGCTCACCGTGCCCGAACTGCGCCGGCACGCCGACTACCGGGGCCCCGAATACGCCGAACTCGGCGCCGCGATCGCCGAGAAGGGCGTGGTCGACCCCCGGATCATCGGTACCGCGGCCCGCACCGGCCGGTACGCCGTCCAGGACCTGAAGATGGTCTGGCACACGCTGGCCCGCTTCGGTGCCCCGCCGGGCGCGGGTACGGCCTGTGCGGCCGGGGCGGGCGGCCGGACACCCGGCCTGAGCACGCCCAAGGCGTAGGCGCGGGCGACCAGTTCGGTGCGGTTGGCCGCGTCCCAGCGGGCCGCCCTCCTGGACCTGCGCCCGGTCCCCGGGGAAAATCCCGACGAATGGCTCAACTCCCTGGTGGCGGAAGGCCGTTTTGTGGAGGATGTATACGCGTCGAGCTGATCGGCGCCGCCGCCCGCAGCGCCCCGTGAGGGGTGCGGGGAACTGCGCGAGCAACCACGACGAACCCTCCGCCCGCGTACGATCTCCCCCAGCACGGTGCGACCCGGCATCAACCCCTCCTTAGCTCACAGCGTGAACTAAGGGTTGGGAAAATATCGCTTCCGGCCCCCCGAAGGAGTATGTTGCAGGTCGGGCAGGGTTCGTGAAGGGAGCGGAGCCACATGGCGGGGCGGAACGGGCGCACGGTACGCGACCTCAGAAGGGCCAACCGCACGGCCGTACTGCAGCGGCTCTACTTCGACGGCCCCCTCAGCCGCTTCGAGCTGGGCCCGGCCACGGGCCTGAGCTCCGGCTCGGTGAGCAACGTGGTCGCCGACCTGGTCGCCGACGGCCTGGTCGAGGAGGCCGGCAGCGTCGACTCCGACGGCGGCCGCCCCCGCACCCTGCTGCGGGTCGCCCCGCACAGCGGTCACATGATCGGCGTGGACGTCGGCGAGACCCGGGTCCGCGTCGAGCTGTTCGACCTCAACCTCACCGAACTGGCCCGCGTCGAGCGCCCGCTGGAGCAACAGGGCTACGACGTCGAGGTGATCGTCGGCCACATCCGGGACGGCATCGACGAGGTTCTCGCCACCAAGGGTGCCTCGCCCGAACTGCTCCTCGGCGTCGGCGTCGGCGTCCCCGGCATCATCGAGCACACCGAGGACCGGGGCGCCCTCGTGCACGGCCAGACCATCGGCTGGGACGCCGTCCCGCTGGAGGAACTGCTCCGCTCCGGCTGCCGGCTCCCGGACTCCGTGCGGTACTTCATCGACAACGGCGCGAAGACCCTGGGCCAGGCCGAGATGTGGTTCGGCGCCGGGCGCGGCGCGGACAACGCGGTCGTGGTGCTCTTCGGCTCCGGTGTCGGCGCCTGCCTGGTCACCGCCGACGTGGAGAACGGCCGGGCGGTCGAATGGGGACACCTGACCGTACGGGTGCGGGGCCGCCGCTGCCGCTGCGGCGCGCTCGGCTGCCTGGAGGCGTACGCCGGCGCCGAGTCGTTGCTCGCCCGCTGGCGCGAGGAGGGCGGCCGGCCCGACGAGGGCATCGACGAGGAGAGCGCGCTCACCGCGATGCTCGCCGCGGCCTACCCCTCCGAGGGCACCGAGGCCGATCCGGTCGCGCTCGCCGTCCTCGAGGAGACCGCCGAGTACCTGGGTGCCGGCCTCTCCGACCTGATCAACCTCTTCCAGCCCGAGCGCATCCTGATCGGCGGCTGGGCCGGCCTCCAGCTCGGCGCCCGCTTCCTGCCCGCCGTACGCCGGTACGCGACCACGTACGCGCTGCGCCACCCCGCCGAGCAGGTCACCATCGACCTCGGCCGGCTGGGCCCGGACGCGGTCACCGTCGGCGCCGCGATCCTCCCCCTCGCCGACTTCTTCAGCCGCGGCGGCCGCCGCGCGGAACCGGCGACCGAGGACCGCCTCCCCGCCTGGCGCGCGGCCCTGGAGGAACGCACCCCCCGCTGACCTCACGCGCCCCGCCGGTCCCGGGTTTCGCCCGGCTCCGCCGAGGTACTCGGCCCCGCACCCGGAACGAGCGCTCGCGACGAGCTCTCGGAACGAGTCCCGGAACGACGCGAGGGGAGTACGCCGTGGGTGAGAAGCAGGACGGCAAGCCGGTGCCCCGGGACCTGCCGGACCAGCAGGCCGGGTCCGGTCAGGATCCGTGGGAGGCGGCGGAGAGCGGACGGCCCGAGGACCGCGGCGACGGCGGCCTCCCCGACCCCGACGAGGCCGGCGCGGGCCCCGACGGCACACCGCGCTCGGGGTCGGTGCACCCGGAGGAACCGGTGCCCGACGAGCCGTCGGCCTGAGCACCGAAGGACCTGGGAGGAACGCACATGACCCTCGCCGACCGGCTCCGCTCCTGGCCCGTCTACCGCCAGCTCACCGGCCCCGACCGCACCGGCCGGGGCGCGGCCGCGAAGTCCTCGCACACCGAAAACCTGCGCCCCCGCACCGAGGCCGCCGAGCGTGTCGTGCAGTCGGTGTGCCCGTACTGCGCGGTCGGCTGCGGCCAGCAGGTCTACGTCCGGGACGAGAAGGTCGTCCAGATCGAGGGCGACCCCGCCTCCCCGGTCAGCCGCGGCCGGCTCTGTCCCAAGGGCTCGGCCACCCTCCAGCTCACCACCGGGCCCGCGCGGGAGCACCAGGTCCTCTACCGGCGGCCGGGCGGCACCGACTGGGAGCCCCTCGACCTGGACACGGCGATGGACATGGTCGCCGAACGGGTGATCCGCACCCGGCGCGAGACCTGGGAGTGGGAGTACGAGGGCATGCGCACCGCCCGCACCATGGGCATCGCAAGCCTCGGCGGCGCGACTCTCGACAACGAGGAGAACTACCTCATCAAGAAGCTGCTGACCGGCCTCGGCGTGGTCCAGGTGGAGAACCAGGCCCGGGTCTGCCACAGCTCCACCGTCGCCGGGCTCGGCACCTCCTTCGGCCGCGGCGGCGCCACCACCTTCATGCAGGACCTCCAGCACTCGGACTGCATCGTCATCGAGGGCTCCAACTTCGCCGAGTGCCACCCGGTCGGCTTCCAGTGGGTGATGGAGGCCAAGCTGCGCGGCGCCACGATCATCGACGTAGACCCGCGCTTCAACCGCACCAGCGCCGTCTCGGACCTGTACGTACCGATCCGCGCGGGCACCGACATCGCCTTCCTCGGCGGGATCATCAACCACGTCCTGTCCGAGGAGAAGGACTTCCGCGAGTACGTCCTGAAGTACACCAACGCGGCCACCCTGGTCAGCGAGGACTTCCAGGACACCGAGGACCTCGACGGCGTCTTCTCCGGCCTCGACGAGGAGAAGGCCCACTACGATCCCAGCAGCTGGCAGTACGAGGGCGTGGAAGTCCAGCAGCCCACCGGCGAGGCCGACGAACAGTACGACGAACGCACCCGGAAGGCGGCGGGCGCCGAGGCCCACGGCTCCGGCGGCGCCCGCACCGGGCACCGCGCCCCCACCGACGAGACGCTGCGGCACCCGCGCTGCGTGTACCAGATCCTCAAGCGCCACTACGCCCGCTACACCCCCGAGATGGTCGAGAACATCTGCGGCATCCCGCGTGAGTCCTTCCGGAAGGTCTGCGACGCCCTGACCGCCAACTCCGGGCCCGACCGCACCAGTGCCTTCGTCTACGCGGTGGGCTGGACCCAGCACTCCACCGGCAGCCAGTTCATCCGCGCCGCGAGCGTCCTCCAGCTGCTGCTCGGCAACATCGGCCGCCCCGGCGGCGGCATCCAGGCCCTGCGCGGTCATGCCTCCATCCAGGGCTCCAGCGACATCCCGACCCTGTTCAACCTGCTGCCCGGCTACATCCCGATGCCGCACGCCCACGCCGACATGAACCTGGACAACTTCATCGAGGCGAGCCGTACGGTGAAGGGCTTCTGGTCGAACATGCGGTCCTACACCGTCAGCCTCCTCAAGGCGTACTACGGTGACGCGGCCACCGCCGACAACGACTTCTGCTTCGACCACCTGCCGCGGCTGACCGGCTCGCACTCCACCTACGACACGGTCATGGCCCAGCTCGACGGCGACTGCAAGGGCTACTTCCTGCTCGGCGAGAACCCGGCCGTCGGCTCCGCCAACACCCGTCTCCAGCGCCTCGGCATGGCCAACCTGGAGTGGCTGGTGGTCCGGGACTTCTCCCTGATCGAGTCGGCGACCTGGTGGAAGGACGGCCCCGAGATCGAGACCGGCGAACTGCGCACCGAGGACATCGGCACCGAGGTGTTCTTCTTCCCGGCCGCCGCCCACACCGAGAAGTCCGGCTCCTTCACCAACACCAACCGCTGGGTGCAGTGGCACCACGCGGCCGTCGAGCCGGAGGGCGACGCCCGCAGCGACCTGTGGTTCATGTACCACCTGGGCCGCCGCATCCGTGAGAAGCTGGCCGGCTCCACAGACCCCATGGACCGGCCGATCCTGGACCTGGCCTGGGACTATCCGGTCAGCGGCGAACTCGAGGAGCCGGTCGCCGACGCCGTGCTCGCCGAGATCAGCGGCCACGGCCCCGAGGGCGGCCCGCTGAGCGCCTACACCGAGCTCAAGGAGGACGGCTCCACCCGCTGCGGCTGCTGGATCTACTGCGGTGTCTACGCGGACGGCGTCAACCAGGCCGCCCGCAAGAAGCCCGGGTGGGAGCAGGACTGGGTGGCCGCCGAGTGGGCCTGGGCCTGGCCCGCCAACCGCCGCATCCTCTACAACCGCGCCTCCGCCGCCCCCGACGGCACCCCGTGGAGCGAGCGCAAGAAGTACCTCTGGTGGGATGCGGAGGAGGGGAAGTGGACCGGCCGGGACGTCCCGGACTTCGTGCCCGACCGCCCACCCGGCTACGAACCCGACGACGACGCCGAGGGCGTGGCCGCGCTGCGTGGCGACGACCCGTTCATCATGCAGGCCGACGGCAAGGGCTGGCTGTACACCCCGGCCGGCCTGGAGGACGGTCCGCTGCCCACCCACTACGAACCCCAGGACTCCCCGTTCCCCAACGCCCTGTACCCGTCCGTCCCGCGCAACCCGGTGCGCCAGCTGCTGCCCCGGGAGGGCAACCGCTACCACCCGAGCGGCGACGAGAAGGGCGCCGAGGTGTACCCGTACGTGGTCACCACACACCGCCTCACCGAGCACTTCACCGCGGGGGGCATGAGCCGTTGGTCGGAGTATCTCTCCGAACTGCAGCCGGAGTTCTTCTGCGAGGTCTCGCCCGCCCTGGCCCGAGAACGCGGCCTGGAGAACGGCGGCTGGGCCACCGTGGTCACCGCCCGCAACGCGGTCGAGGCGCGGGTGCTGGTCACGGACCGCATCCGCCCCCTGCGGGTCCAGGGCCGCACCGTCCACCAGATCGGCCTGCCCTTCCACTGGGGCCCCAACGGCGTGTCGACCGGAGACGCGGCCAACGAGCTGGTGGCCATCGCCCTCGACCCCAACGCCCACATCCAGGAGGACAAGGCACTCTCCGCCGACATCCTCCCCGGCCGCCGCCCCCGCGGCCCCGACCTGCCGAAGCTGGTCGCCGAGTACCGCAGGCGGGCCGGCATCACCGCGGCCACCGGAACGGAGGTACGCAAGTGACCCAGGAACGCGTCGGATTCTTCACCGACACCTCCGTCTGCATCGGCTGCAAGGCCTGCGAGGTCGCCTGCAAGGAGTGGAACGCCATCCCCGAGGACGGCCTCTCCCTGACCGGCATGTCCTACGACAACACCGGGGCGCTCGGCGCCTCCACCTGGCGGCACGTGGCCTTCGTCGAACAGCCCCGCCCGGACGGCCGTACCGAGCTCCCCCTGGTGGACGGCGGGCCGGCGCCGGTGGACGGCGGGCCGGGCCACGGCGACGGCCCCGGGGACATGCGCTGGCTGATGTCCTCCGACGTGTGCAAGCACTGCACCCACGCCGCCTGCCTCGACGTCTGCCCCACCGGGGCGCTGTTCCGCACCGAGTTCGGCACGGTCGTCGTCCAGGAGGACATCTGCAACGGCTGCGGCTACTGCGTGCCCGCCTGCCCCTACGGCGTCATCGAGCAACGCCCTGCCGACGGGCGGGTGTTCAAGTGCACGCTGTGCTACGACCGGCTCGGCGCGGGACAGGAGCCGGCCTGTGCCAAGGCCTGCCCGACCGAGTCCATCCAGTTCGGTCCCCTCGACGAACTCCGCGAGCGGGCCGCCCTGCGCGTCGACCAGCTGCACGAACAGGGCGTCGCCGACGCCCGGCTGTACGGCCACGACCCGGACGACGGTGTCGGCGGCGACGGCGCGTTCTTCCTGCTGCTGGACGAACCCGAGGTGTACGGGCTGCCACCGGCCCCCGTGGTCACCACCCGCGACCTGCCCGCCATGTGGAAGCACGCGGGCGTCGCCGCCCTCTCCCTGCTGGGCGGTGCGGCCGCCTGCTTCGCGGCCGCGGCCGCGGCAGGAACGACGACAGGAAGGGGCCGGCGATGAGCGAGCCGGAGCGCGGCGGGCGCAGGCGGCGCGGCCGGGGCGGCCGGGGTGAGCAACCGGTCGTTCCCCGGGCCGAGTTCGAGTCCTACTACGGCCGTCCGGTCATCAAGCCGCCGTCCTGGGCCGCCCCCGACATCGCCGGGTACTTCTTCCTCGGCGGGCTGGCGGGCGCGGGGTCGGTCCTGGCGGCCGGCGCGCACCTGACGGGACGTACGACGACCGCCACGGCGCTCAAGGTGTCGTCGCTGACCGCCGTCTCCCTCTCGGCCGCCGCGCTCATCCACGACCTGGGCAGGCCGGGCCGGTTCGCGAACATGCTGCGGGTGTTCAAGCCCACCTCGCCGATGAGCATGGGTTCCTGGCTGCTCGGGGCCTACGGGCCCGCGGCGGGGGCGGCCGCCGCCAGCGCCGTCAGCGGCCGGCTGCCGCGGCTCGGGGGCGCGGCGACCGGCGCGGCGGGGCTGCTGGGACCGGCGCTCGCCACGTACACCGCGGTGCTGGCCGCCGACACCGCCGTACCGGCCTGGCACGGCGCCCACCGGGAGCTGCCGTACCTGTTCGCCGCGTCGGCCACGGCCGCGGCGGCCGGCATGGCCCTGGTGACCGGGCCGACCCTGGAGAACACGCCCGCGCGCTGTGCGGCCGGGCTGGCGGCGCTGGCCGACGCGGCGGCGGAGCGGGCCGCCGAGCGGCGGCTGGGCCTGGTCGCCGAGACCTGGAAGGACGGGCGCGCCGGGATGCTGCTGCGGGCCGCGCGGTTCCTCACCGCGGGCGGTGCGCTCGGAGCCGCCCTGCTCGGCGGCCGGCGGGTGCCCGCGGCCGCCTCCGGGCTCGCGCTGCTGGCCGGTTCGGCCTGCACGCGGTTCGGCGTGTTCGCGGCGGGCGTGGCGTCTGCGGAGGACCCGAAGTACACCGTGGTCCCGCAGCGGGAGCGCGCCGAAGCCGCCTGACCCGCCGGGCCCTCAGGCGAACGCGTTCACGCCCGTCAGCTCCGCCGACAGGTCCCAGAGCCGGGCGGCCTGTTCCGGGTCCACGGCCCAGGCCTTCACGCCGGTCGGCTCGCCCTCCACGGCGGGCTCGGCGACGTCGCAGTCCTCCAGGTACACCCCGCCCAGGTCCGCCAGCTGGGGGGAGGTGGCCGCCCAGGTCTGGGTGGCCGCGCCCTGCTCGGGCGTCTTCAGGCCCGCGACCTCCAGCAGGTTGCCCTGCTCGTCCACCCAGCCGCGCTCGATCTTCTCCGCGAGGGGGATGTGCCGCTGGAGAGGGGTCATGATGCCGCCGGGGTGCAGGGCGAAGGCGCGTACGCCCGCGTCCCGGCCCAGGCGGTCGAGGTGCACGGCGAACAGCACGTTGGCGGTCTTGGCCTGGCCGTACGCCTGCCACTTGTCGTAGCCGCGGCGCCACTGGACGTCGTCCCAGCGCATCCCGGAGAAGTGGTGGGCGCGCGAGGAGACCGACACGACCCGGGCGCCGCCGGGCGCGAGGGCCGGCCAGAGCCGGTTGACGAGGGCGAAGTGCCCGAGGTGGTTGGTGGCGAACTGGGCCTCCCAGCCGGGCCCGACCCGGGTCTCGGGGCAGGCCATGATCCCGGCGCTGTCGATCATGAAGTCGACGGTCCGCCCGGAGGCCAGGAACCGCTCCGCGAAGCCACGCACGCTCTCCAGGTCACCGAGGTCGAGTTCGCCCACCTCGACCCCCTCGAGCCCGGTCAGCGCCTCCCGTGCGGTCTCGGCGCGCCGTGCGGGGACGACGACGTGGGCGCCGGCCCTCGTGAGGGCCCGGGTGGTCTCGAGCCCGATCCCGGAGTAGCCGCCGGTGACGATCGCGAGCCGGCCGCCGAGGTCGAGCCCGGCCAGGACCTCGTCGGCCGTGCTGTCCGCGCCGAAGCCGGAACCGATCTTGTGCTGAGGTGTCGTAGCGCTCATGACCCGAACGCTACGAATTGGAGTGCGCTCGAAGTCAAGCGTGCGCTTCCGTGACGTCGGGCGCAGCCCCGAACAGGGGAAAGCCCCGGTCGCGACGGGGGATTCGCGGCCGGGGCGGTCAGGTGGTGGGCACGGATGGCGGTCGCCTCTCGGCGAAGGGCTCCACAGGGCTTCAGCCGAACGATCGTCCCTGTGGGCTGGAGGTGAGGCCCGGGGACACTGTCCCATCCGCACCCACGGCTGGTTCAACGGACAACCACTCCTGGCTGTTCCGGAGCCACACGTGACGCGTGTCACTCCATGGCCAGCGGGCTGTCCGCCAGCGAACCGAGCAGGTCGGCGGGGTCGGCATAGATCTCCTCCGCCCCGGCGGCCACCAGGTCCGAGCGGGGGATCCCGCCGCACAGCACCCCCACACAGCGCACCCCGGCCTTGGTGCCCGCCCGCATGTCCCAGACCGTGTCCCCGATGAACACCGCCCGGTCCGCCGGCACTCCGGCCAGCTCCAGGGCGTGCTCCACCGGCTCCGGCGCCGGTTTGCCGCGGGCCACGTCGTCGGCGCTCGCGGTGGCGTCGATCGCGTCGTCGGCGTCGATCGCGCGGCGCAGCGCGGCCAGCTCGCGGCCGCTCGCCGAGGTGGCCAGCACCACCCGCCAGCCGTCCCGGTGCAGGCGCCGCAGCAGCTCGCCGGCGCCCGGCAGCGGTGCGAGCCGGTCGAAGAACTGCCCGTACAGCGCGGTGTGCGCGGCGTTGAGAACGTCGTCCTGGCTCTTGTCGCGGTCCTCGCCCAGGAGATGGGCGATCAGGTCCCCCGAGCCGAGCCCGACGGAGTGGTGCACGGCGTTCATGGTGACCTCGTGGCCGGCCTGTCTGAAGGCCTCCCACCAGGTCGTGACGTGCAGGTGGTTGGTGTCGACGAGGGTCCCGTCGACGTCGAACACGGCAGCCCGGTCCATCGCTCGGTGCCCCTTCCTGTGGTACGGCCCCGGAGCACCGGGTACCGCGTCAGGCGCCGGTCACGCGTGCCGGCAGCCTTCCCTCGCGGGTCCAGTCCAGCAGCTCCTCCGCGGACCAGGTGGTCACCACCCGGTCGGCGGGCACCGCGCACTCCTCCGCCCGGGCGCAGCCGAGGATCTGCCAGTCCAGCTGGCCGGGGGCGTGGGCGTCGGTGTCGATCGCGAACAGCACCCCGGCGCCGACGGCCCGGCGCAGCAGCCGGCGGGGCGGGTCGAGCCGCTCGGGGCGGCTGTTGATCTCCACGGCCGTACCGGACTCGGCGCAGGCGGCGAACACCTCGTCCGCGTCGAACTCGGACTCCGGCCGCCCCCGCCCGGTGACCAGGCGGCCCGTGCAGTGGCCGAGGACGTCGGCGTGCGGGTTGCGGACGGCGGCCACCATGCGCCGGGTCATCGAGCGGGCGTCCATCCGCAGCTTGGAGTGGACCGAGACGACCACCACGTCGAGCCGCTCCAGCAGCTCCGGCTCCTGGTCCAGCGAGCCGTCCTCCAGGATGTCGCACTCGATGCCGGTGAGGAGCCGGAACGGCGCCCAGGAGGCGTTGAGCTCCGCCACCACGGCCAGCTGCTCGCGCAGCCGCTCCGGGGACAGCCCGCGTGCCACGGTGAGCCTGGGGGAGTGGTCGGTGAGCACCGCCCAGTCGTGCCCGAGGGCCGCCGCGGTGCGGCCCATCTCCTCGATCGGGCTGCCGCCGTCGGACCAGTCCGAGTGCAGGTGGCAGTCCCCGCGCAACAGCTCCCGCAGCCCGGACCCGGGACCGGTCGCGGGTTTGTCCGCTTCTTCCTCAAGTCTGCGCAAATATCCGGGCAAATCTCCGGCCAGCGCTTCCTGGGCCACCTGGGCGGTCTTCGGGCCCACGCCCCGCAGCGACTCCAGGGTCCCGGCCCGCGCCCGTGCGGCGACCTCGTCGGCGGGCAGGGCGGCCAGAACCCGTGCGGCGGTGCGGAACGCGCGGACCCGGTAGGTGGGCGCCAGCGACCGTTCCAGCAGGAAGGCGATGCGTTCCAGCGCCTCGACGGGATCCATGGCCACCTCCACCGCCAGGGTGACTCAGGCCGGTCACTTCCGCCCCAGGAGATCTACCCTCGATTGCATGACCGAGATAGCGAGCCCGTACATCTCCCAGCCGCGGATCCTGGTGCTCGGGGTCATGACCGGCAAGCCCGGCACCCCGCCCTTCCGCATCGTGGAGATCGACGGAGAGGTGGTCTGCCAGGCGCGCACCGTCACGGACGTGCTGGAGGTGGCCGCGTCCTTCGGGATCCACGTCCACGACCTGGACGACCCGGACGTGGTCCGCTGGGTGGGCGGGGACAAGTTCACCTGGACGCCCCGCCCGGCACGCCGCTAGGGCGCGCTGCGCTCAGCCGACCGTCCACTTCTGGTTGGCGCCGCCCGAGCAGGTCCAGATCTGCAGCCGGGTGCCGTTGGCCGAGTTGTTGCCGGTGACGTCCAGGCACTTGTTCGCCTGTGGGTTCACGATGTCGTGCGCCGAGGACACGGCCCACTTCTGGGCGGCCGTGCCGTTGCAGTCGTAGAGCTGGACGGTCGTGCCGTCCGCCGTGCCGCCGCCGGTGACGTCCAGGCACTTGCCGAGTGCGCGGATGGTGCCGTCGCTGCCGACGGTCCACTGCTGCGCGGCGGTGCCGTTGCAGTCGTAGAGGTCGACGGGCGTGCCGTTGGCGGTGTTCGCCCCGGCCACGTCCACGCACTTGCCGGTCAGGCCTTTGATCGCGACCCCGGTCGCGCTGTCGCTGGTCGTCACCGACACCGAGTCCACGACCAGCTGCGCCGGGAAGGCGGTCGAGCTGTCCGGGTCCCCCGGCCAGTAGCCGCCCACGGCCAGGTTCAGGATCAGGAAGAACGGCTTGTTGAAGGCCCAGGTGTTGCCGCCCACGTCGGCGGGGGTCCGGGTCTCGTAGACGGTGCCGTCGACCGACCACTTGATCGAGTTGGGCGCCCAGTCGACCGCGAAGGTGTGGAAGCCGTCCGCGAAGGCCTGGCCGTTCGGCAGCGAGTAGGCGGCACCTATCCCGTTCGAGCCGGAGTAGCCGGGGCCGTGGATGGTGCCGTGCACGGTCGACGGCTCGTAACCGACGTTCTCCATCACGTCGATCTCACCGGAGTTCGGCCAGCCGACCGACCCGATGTCGGTGCCGAGCATCCAGAAGGCCGGCCACATGCCCTGCCCGCGCGGGATCTTCATCCGCGCCTCGACGTGCCCGTACTGGGCGCTGAACTTCCCGGAGGTGTTCATCCGGGCCGAGGTGTACTGGCAGGTGCCGTACCAGCACTGGTAGTTGGCGGGGTTCTCCTTCTTGGCCGTGATGACCAGGTGACCCTGGCCGTCGAGGGCCGCGTTGTTGGTGCCCGACGTGTAGTACTCGCGCTCGTGGTTGTTGACGTTGTCGCCGGTCTCCAGCGTCCACTTCGAGGAGTCGACCGGCGAACCGGCGGCCCCGTCGAAGTTGTCGGAGAAGGTCACGGCGGCCGCGCTCGCGTCGGCCGCCTCGGCCCGGTGCGCGGGACCGACCGCGACGGACCCGACCAGGGCGGCGGCGGACAGAGCGGCGAAGAGGCATCTGCGGAGCAGTCGTGGGGAGGCCATGGCTCTCCCTTCCGTACGGCGGCCGGTTGCGGGGAGGCATTCGGCCGGAGTGGGGGGTAAGGGTGACGCCTCTTGATTTAAGGAGTGAGATAAGTGACGCGTCAATACATTGGTACGGACCAGTACAGGACGATCTGATGGCTGGTTCCGGACGCCCGCCCGGCCGTCAGGCCTTCCGCTTGCGGGCGTGCACCGCTCGACCGAGCCGGCGGCCCAGCAGCACCCAACCGACCAGCGCCCCCGTGGTGTTGAGGATGACGTCGTCCACGTCGAAGGCCCGGCCGGTGACCAGCGCGCCCTGCGCCATCTCCACCAGCAGCATCACGATCGCGGTGAGCAGCAGCACCCGGAACACGCCCCGGGCGCCGGGCGCGAGCACCGGCACGAGGATCCCGAACGGGACGCCGAGCAGGATGTTGCCGCCGATCTGCTTCACCGCGTCACGGAACGCGGGCTGGTCCAGATAGATCCTGAGCGTGGCGCCGGGGTGCAGATTGGTGTGCGCGATCGACACCGACGCGGGGGACGGATCGAGCGTCAGCTTGGCGAGGACGACCGCGAACGCCACCATCACGACGAAGGCGCACATCATGGCCAGCAGGCGCAGGGGGAGGGGGAGCGGACGGCGCTCGTCGGCGCCGGCCTTGGCGGACGCCTTGCCGGACGCCTTGCCGGGTGCCTTGCCCGGGGCGGTCCTCCTGCCGAAGCCGCGGGCCCAGCCGATGGCGCCCCTGCTCCCCGTGGTGCCCTTCGTGGCCGTGCCGCTGTCCTTCGCCGTGCCGCTCCTCTTGCCGGTGGCCACCGGCTTCGCGGTGCCGCCCTTCTCCGTGGTGGACCCGGCCGCGGTGCGACGGCCCTTCACCAGGCCCGCGGCCCTTTCGAACAGCCCGGCGCTCCTGCCGGGGCTGCTGCCCTTTTCCGACCCCTTGATCGGGTCGCCCTTGGCGGTACGCAGGCGCGAGGCGGCGCTGGCCATCCGGTCCTCCACTCGTGAACTTGGCGGCGTGGTAGCGCTGTTACCCGCGAAGCGCTCCAAGATGCCCGCCTCCCGGCGGCGCCCGGGGCACACCGCCCGTTTCCGTCCACGCTCCCCGGGTACTCCGGCAGCGTTCCCGCGTGCCGCCGCTCCGGCCGCCCGGAGCGGTGCTTGGATAGCAGAAGCGGCGAAGCGGACATCTCGCCCCATGACGGCTCGAGGAGGCGGCGTATGACCATGCGTACGGCGCTCGTCGCCGCGGCCGAGCTGCTGGCATGGTGGGTCGTACTGGCCCTGCTCTGGCTGGTTCTCATCAGCACCGTCGACACCCTGGAGCGGGTCGTCGGCGCGAGCGCGGCGGCCGTCGGCGCCCTGCTGGCCCGCGCCGGGCGGCGGGCGGTGAGCTGGCGGTGAACGGCTGGATCCTCGCGGCGACCGTCCTGCTGGCCGCGGGCGGCGGCGCGGCCCTGTGGGGCGTGGCCACCGGCCCGCTGAGCCGCCGCGTGATCGCCCAGAACCTCTCCACCACGGCGGTCTGCCCCAGCCTGCTGCTCCTCGCCCAGGGCTACGGCCGCACCTCCTACGTCGATCTCGCGCTGCTGCTGGCCCTGCTGGGCCCGGTCGGCACCCTGGTCTTCGCCCGGCTGCTCGCCGACGACCTGGCGGGCGACCGGCCCGCCGCCTGGGGACTGACCTGGACCGCGGCCGCGGTCGGCGCGGTCGTCGTGCTCGTGCTGTGCGCGGTCACCGGACCGGGCCGGGCGATGGTGAAGCTCCTGGTGATCGGGGCCCTGCTGATCGGCGGGAACGTGGTCGCCTCCCGCGCGCTGTCGGGCGGCTTCCGGGGGGTGCGCGGTGGCTGACGCGGTGATCGTCGTCGCGCTGCTGCTGACCGCGGCCTCGGCGACCGCGGCCGTGGCGACCCGCGACCCGGCCCGTCAGGCCCTGGTCCTCGCCGTCCTCGGGCTGCTGCTCGGCGTGGTGTTCACCGTGCTCCAGGCCCCCGACGTCGGCCTGTCGCAGCTCGCCGTCGGCTCCGCGCTCACCCCGCTGCTGATCATGCTGTCGGTCCGCAAGGTGAAGCGGGGCGGGAAGCAGGACGACAAGTGAGCCGGCGGCTGAGGCTCTGGCTCCTGGCCGTCGGCGGGGCGGGACTCGGCACCCTGCTGGTCGCCGCCTGCCTCGACCTGCCCGCCTTCGGCCGGCGCGGCCACCCGTACGGCGAACGGGCGGTGCGCGCCTCCCTCGCCCGGCACACCGCCAACGTCATCTCCTCCGTCAACTTCGACCAGCGGGCCTACGACACGCTCGGCGAGATGAGCATCCTGTTCGCCGCCGTCCTCGGCTGCGTGGTGCTGCTGCGCCAGGCCCGGGACGAGCACCGCGCCGACCCGCTCCCCGCCGAAGTCGCCCGGCCGGTACGCCGGTACGCCTTCCTGGTGGTGCCCGTCGCCCTGGTCACCGGCCTGTACGTGATCGCGCACGGCCAGCTCAGCCCGGGCGGCGGCTTCCAGGGCGGGGTCGTCGCCGCGACCGCACTGCACCTGCTGTACCTCGGCGCCGACTACCGCGCCCTGGAACGCGTCCGCCCGATCGGCGTCTTCGAGGTCACCGACTCCCTCGCCGCCTGCTCCTTCGTGGTGCTGGGCCTCGCCGGGGTGCTGGCCGGCACCGCCTTCCTCGCCAACACCCTGCTGCCGTACGGCACGTTCAACACGCTGTCCTCCGGTGGACTGGTCCCCCTGCTGAACGCGGCCATCGGCATGGAGGTGGCGAGCGCGGTCGTCGTCCTGCTCGCCCGCTTCCTCGACCAGGCCGTCGAGATCGAGGAGGAGAACGGGACGTGAGCCCCGCCGTGATGCACGTCTTCCCCTATCTGGTCGCCGTCTGGATCTTCCTGACGGGCTGCTACGGCCTCGCCACCAGCCGGAACCTGATCCACGCCGTCGGCTGCCTCGCCGTCTGCCAGTCGTCGACGTACGTCCTGCTGCTCGCGGTCGGCTACCGCGACGGCGGCACCGCACCCGTCTTCTCCGACCTCAGGCCCGGCACCCGGCCGCTCGTCGACCCCGTCGTGCAGGCCCTCGCCCTGACCGACGTGGTGGTCGGCGCGACCGTCACCGCGCTGCTGCTGGCGCTGGTCCTGCAGGTCGCCAAGCGGCACGGCACCGTCGATCCCGACGATCTGACGGAGCTGCGCGGCTGATGCACCATCTGCTGCCGCTGCTCGTGGCCGTCCCCTTGCTCGGCGCCACCCTGCTGGTCGCCGGGGGCCGCCGACTGCCCCGGCTCGCGGCCGAGGCCTTCGCCTGCGCGGCCTGCGCGGCGACCTGCGCCCTCGCACTGGTCCTGCTGCTGAACTCCGAGCCGCCGATGACCGAGTGGGTGGGCGGCTGGCGCCCGGTCGGCGGCGAGAGCGTCGGGATCGTCCTGACCGGCGACGGACCTGCCCTCGGCATGGCCGCCCTGGTCTCCCTGCTGACGCTGGCCGCCCTCGCGTACTCCTGGCGCTACTTCGCGGAGCCGCCGAGCCGGCACGCGGGTTCGTACCCGGCCCTGATGCTGGTCTTCCAGGCCGGGATGTGCGGGTTCGCGATCGCGGGCGACCTGTTCAACGCCTTCGTGTTCTTCGAGCTGATGAGCGTCGTCGCCTACGCGCTGACCGGCTACCGCATCGACGAGCCGAAGGCCGTCCAGGGCGCGCTCACCTTCGGCGTGGTCAACTCCCTGGGCGCGTACGCCATGCTGACGGGCATCGGCCTGCTCTACGCCCGCACCGGCGAACTGTCCATGACGAAGATCGGCCGCGGCCTGGACGCGCACGGCCGCCCGGACGCCCTGGTCCTCGCCGCCTTCGTCCTGGTGCTCACCGCGCTGCTGGTCAAGGCGGCCGCCGCCCCCTTCCACTTCTGGCTCCCCGACGCCCACGCGGTGGCCCCCACCCCGGTGTGCATGCTGCTGTCCGGGGTCATGGTCGAACTCGGCGCCTACGGCGTCTGGCGGGTGTACGGCACGGTCTTCGCCGGGCCCGGCGGCATCCCGGCGGCCGACCTGGAGCGGGCGCTGGTCGTCCTCGGGGTGGGCACGGCCGCGCTCGGCGCGTTCATGTGCTGGCACCAGCGGCACATCAAGCGGCTGCTCGCCTTCTCCACGATCGCGCACACCGGCCTGTTCCTCGTCGGCCTGGGTGTCCTCACCCCGGAGGGCGACGCCGGCATCGCCCTGTACCTCCTCGGCCACGCCGGGGTGAAGGCGGCGCTGTTCGCCTGTGCGGGCGTCCTCCTGGACCGCTACGGCAACGTCGACGAACGCGCGCTGCACGGGCGGGCCCGGGAACTGCGCACGGTGGGCGTGCTGTTCGGGCTCGGCGGGCTGGCGCTCGCGGGGCTGCCGCCGTTCGGCACCGGGCTCGGCAAGTCGGTCGCCGAGGAGGCGGTGGGGGCCCCGCTGACCGTGCTCTACGTCGTCGTGTCGGCGGTGACGGCGGGCGCGGTGCTGCGCGTCGCGGCCCGGGTCTTCCTCGGCCTCGGGGACAGGCCGCCGCGGGGTGACGCCTACGAGACCACCGGGTCCGGGGAGGAGCCGGAGACCGAGGACCGGCTCGGCCGGATCCCGGACACGATGACCGTCGTCCCCGCGGTGCTGCTGGCCGGGGCCCTCGCCGTCGGCCTCGCCCCGGGCTTCAGCGGGGTGGTGGCGCGTGCCGTGGCCCGGGCCGGTTCCGGCGGCGCCCCGGCCGCCGCCGTGCACTGGACGGCGGCCGGGGTCCTGCTGGGCTGCCTCTCCACCCTGCTGGCCCTCGGCCTGGCCGCCCTCGCGGTCGCCCGGCCCGGCCTGCTCGTGGCGAGGGGCCGGGCGCTGCCGGTGCGCCGCCTGCAGTCCGGGCACGTCGGGGACTACGTGGCCTGGCTGCTGGTCGGCGCCGCCGCGCTCGGTGCGCTGGCGGCGCCGGGGGTGCTGGGCGGCTGATCACCCGGCGGGTCACCCGGCCGGGTGACCCGCCGTCGATCCGGCCGGTGACCCGGTGCCGGTCAGACCGTCCCGTAGGACACGTGCACCTCCGTGAAGCCGAGGGAGTGCAGCAGGCCCTCCAGCATGCCGGTGGTGTTGGTCTCGGCGCGGGTGGTCAGCCCGCTGTCCTTGGCCGCGTCCGAGATGTGCTTCACCGCGAGCTTCTGCACCGCCTGTTCGCTGTTCGGGTTGTCCGAGAACAGGTCGCCGAGCCGGTCCAGCAGACCGCGCTGCTTGGAGACGGCGTAGGAGTGGTCGGCGTCCAGGGTGGCCTTGCCCAGCTGCGCGTGCGGCAGCCGGATGGTGGCCTCGGTCCGGTCGGCGTTGACCGTCACGTCCCTCTGGGCGATCTTGCCGAGGTCGACGTAGGAGTCGACGGTGCCCGCGCCGACGTACAGGGTGCGGGTGCCGCGGATCGCGCTGGGCAGGTACTTGGCGTCCTTCTCCAGGTCCACGACGACCTGGAAGTTGCCGGAGGCCGCGTCGTAACGGCTCATGTCCTGGATGGACTTGAGCAGCGCCGGGCCGGTGTTGTCGCGGGTCTCCGTGCCGAACAGGTCCTTGATCCCGGGCAGCACCGCCAGTTTGATCCCGGCGAACAGCACCACGAGCACCAGCACCAGCGCGGTGACCAGTTTCGCCCAGCCGGGCATACGCCGGGGCCGGGCCGTGACGGGAGCCTCCTGAGTGGAGCTCGCCTTGCTCTCCTTGGTGGAACTCGCCATGTGACGGTCCTCCTTTCCAACGAGACGAATGCCCGCCAACAGCCTTGCCAGACCGCGTTGTCGGCTGATTGAGACAGCTGGGTCAGGACTGATACACGCGATGCCGGAACGTGCCCCACGGCCGTCGGCCGCCGTCGCGTCCCGAAGGCCGGTCAGGCGCGCCCGGCCAGCTCCGCGATGCGGCGGGCGGTGGGCGAGCCCGGGTCCGCGGTGACGAGGACGACCTCCTGGTCGTCCTCCGGCACCAGCAGGACGTCGCAGTTCAGGCGCAGCCGCCCGAGCTCCGGATGGTCGAGGACCTTGGTGCGGTGGCCGGGGGCGTGCACCGGATGGTTCGCCCAGATCCGCCGGAAGTCCTCGCTCCCGGCGCGCAGGTCGTCCAGCAGGGCGGCCAGTTGCGCGTCGTGCGGATAGCGCTCGGCGGCCCGCCGCAGCCGGGCCACCACGACGTGCCCGGACTCCTCGGCACTGGAGCTCTCGTACATGCGCCCCTCGCCGAGGAAGCGCCGCCGCGCCAGGTTGGTCGTGCCGTGTCCGAGGTCGCCGCCGAACAGCAGCTGGGCGAGGGGGTTCCAGGCCACCAGGCCGTAGGCCGCGTCGGTGACGATCGCGGCGGTGTCCGGAAGCCGTTCCAGCAGGTGGGCCACGTGCGGTCGGACCCGCCGTACCGCCGCGCTGCCGGGCGGCGGTGCGCCGGAGCCGGCCAGCCGGAAGAGGTGGCTGCGCTCGGCGGGGGCCAGCCGCAGCGCCCCGGCCAGGGCGTCCAGGACGCGCGGGGAGGGGCGGGGGCCGCGGGCCTGCTCAAGGCGGATGTAGTAGTCGACCGACATGTGCGCCAGCTCGGCGACCTCCTCGCGGCGCAGCCCGGGGGTGCGACGGTCGGTGCCCGGCGGCAGCCCCACCGTCTGCGGGCGCAGCCCCGCCCGGCGCTCGCGCAGGAAACGGGCCAGTTCCTGCCTCGGCATGCCGTCACCGCCTCCTCGGTCCGCCTGGTACAGACGGTCCCTGGCAGGGCGGACGCGGCCGGGGGACCGTGGCTGTCATGAACGATCGCACAGCACTCGTCACCGGTGCCAACACGGGCATCGGGTTCCATGTCGCCACACTGCTGGCCGAGGAGGGCTTCCAGGTCCACGTCGGTTCCCGGGTCGCCGAGCGCGGTGAGCGGGCCGTGGCAGAGATCGGCGCGAACGCGCGGCTCCTCGTGCTGGACGTCACGGACCCCGGCAGCGTGGCCCGGGCCGCCGCCTCCGTCGGCCGCCTCGACGTCCTGGTCAACAACGCGGGGATCCAGCCGGTGACGGGCACCCCCTCGGAGACCGGCATCGAGGACTTCCGGCAGACGTACGAGACGAACGTCTTCGGCGTCGTCGCGGTCACCAACGCCTTCCTGCCCGCCCTGCGCCGCTCCGCCCACCCGCGCGTCGTGAACGTCTCCAGCGGTACCGCGTCCCTCGCCTGGAGTACCGGGCCCAATCCGCAGTTCGCCCACGGCAGCCCCCGGTCCGCCGCCTACCGCTCCGCCAAGACCGCGCTGAACGCGCTGACCGTCCTGTACGCCCAGGAGCTGGCCGAGGCCGGGATCAAGGTGAACGCCCTGGCCCCCGGACGGCGGGCCACCGGCCTCGTGCCCGGTGCGGCCGTCGGGGGCGGCGATCCGGCCGAGGGCGCGCGGGGGGCCGTGCGGCTGGCACTGCTGCCCGACGACGGTCCCACCGGCGGGTTCTTCTCCTGGGACGGCACACCGGTGCCGTGGTGAGAGCGGCAGTCCGTAGCATGAGCCCGTAGCCCGTATTGATCATGCGAGGAGCGGATCGTGCGAGACATCGCCGTCTTCAGCGGCAGCGCCCACCCCGAGCTGGCCGAGGAGGTCTGCGCGCACCTCGGGGTGCCGCTCAGCCCGACACGGGTCAGCCGGTTCGCCAACGACTGCCTTGAGGTGCAGCTCCAGGCCAACTGCCGGGAGCGGGACGTCTTCCTGATCCAGCCGCTGGTGCGGCCGGTACAGGAGCACCTGGTGGAGCTGCTGCTGATGTGCGACGCGGCCCGCGGTGCCTCCGCGGGCCGGATCACCGTCGTCATGCCGCACTACTCCTACGCCCGCTCCGACAAGAAGGACGCCCCGCGCATCTCGCTCGGCGGCCGCCTGGTCGCCGACCTCCTGGTGGCCGCCGGCGCGAGCCGGGTCCTCGCCATGACCCTGCACGCCCCGCAGGTGCACGGCTTCTTCTCGGTGCCGGTCGACCACCTGCACGCGCTGCGCGAACTGGCGGCGCACTTCAGGCGGTACGACCTGTCGCGCACCACCGTCGTCTCACCCGACCTCGGCAACGCCAAGGAGGCCGCCGCCTTCGCCCGGCTGATCGGTGCCCAGGTGGCGGCCGGTGCCAAGCAGCGCTACCCGGACGACCGGGTCACCATCAGCTCGGTGATCGGTGAGGTGGCCGGCCGGGACGTCATCGTGCTCGACGACGAGATCGCCAAGGGCAGCACGGTCATCGAACTCCTGGAAAAGATCAGGGAGCTGGGTCCGCCGCGGTCGATCCGGATCGCCTGCACCCACGGGCTGTTCGCGGCCGGCGCGCTCAAGCGGCTGAGCGAGCAGCCCGACGTGCTGGAGATCGTCTGCACCAACACCGTGCCGGTACCGGCCGAGGAGCACACCGACAAGCTGCGGATCCTGTCCATCGCCCCGGCGCTGGCGGAGGCCGTACGCCGTATTCACAACGGTGAGTCCGTGAGCGCCCTGTTCGACGAGCCGCGCAACCTCTAGACAGGAAGGAGGAGTTGTAGCGCTGCACCGCGCTCGGCGGCACCGAGGCGAACGGGAGGCCCCCAGTGGCGAAGGCCAGGTTCGAGCGGACGAAACCCCATGTGAACATCGGCACCATCGGGCACATCGACCACGGCAAGACGACCCTCACCGCGGCCATCACCAAGGTGCTGCACGACAAGTTCCCCCAGCTCAACCCGTTCACCCCGTTCGACCAGATCGACAGGGCGCCCGAGGAACGGCAGCGCGGCATCACCATCTCCATCGCGCACGTCGAGTACCAGACCGAACGCCGGCACTACGCGCACGTGGACTGTCCCGGCCACGCCGACTACATCAAGAACATGATCACCGGGGCCGCCCAGATGGACGGGGCGATCCTGGTGGTCGCCGCCACCGACGGCCCGATGCCGCAGACCAAGGAACACGTGCTGCTGGCCCGCCAGGTGGGGGTGCCGTACATCGTCGTCGCGCTCAACAAGACCGACATGGTCGACGACGAGGAGATCCTGGAACTGGTGGAGCTGGAGGTGCGCGAGCTGCTCACCGAGTACGAGTTCCCCGGCGACGACGTCCCGGTGGTCAGGGTCTCCGCGCTCCGGGCCCTGGAGGGCGACCCGCAGTGGACCGCGGCCCTGCTCGAACTCCTCGACGCCGTGGACGAGTTCGTGCCCGAGCCGGTGCGGGACGTGGACCGGCCGTTCCTGATGCCGATCGAGGACGTCTTCACCATCACCGGCCGCGGGACCGTCGTCACCGGCCGGATCGAACGCGGTGTGCTGCGGGTCAACAGCGAGGTCGAGATCATCGGCATCCACCCGCAGAAGACGCGGACCACGGTCACCGGCGTGGAGATGTTCAGGAAACTGCTCGACGAGGGCCGGGCCGGGGAGAACGTCGGGCTGCTGCTCCGCGGGATCAAGCGGGACGACGTGGAGCGCGGCCAGGTCGTCATCAGGCCCGGATCGGTCACCCCGCACACGGAGTTCGAGGCGCGCGCGTACATCCTCTCCAAGGACGAGGGCGGCCGGCACACCCCGTTCTTCGAGAACTACCGCCCCCAGTTCTACTTCCGCACCACCGACGTGACCGGCGTCGTCACCCTGCCCCCGGGCACCGAGATGGTGATGCCGGGCGACAACACCACCGTGCACGTCCAGCTGATCCAGCCGGTCGCGATGGAGGAGGGCCTGAAGTTCGCGATCCGCGAGGGCGGGCGGACCGTCGGTGCCGGTCAGGTCACCAGGATCCTCAAGTGACCAGGATCCTCAGGTGACCGGGATCCTCAAGTGACGACGGTGACCGGCGCGGCGGGCTCCCGGGTGAGCACAGTGGCAACGGTGTCATAAGGTGCCGGACGTGGCCTCGGGCTGGTCCAGGGCCGCGTCCAGCGTCGGCCTGGGCGGCAGCAGCCGGGACAGACCGGTCACCTTCAGCACCCGCAGGGTCAGCGGGTGCGTGCAGACCAGCTGGAGCTGTCCGCCGCGCTCCAGCACCCGGCTGCGCGCCCGGTACAGCAGCCGCAGCCCCGAGCAGTCGAAGAACTCGACGGGCAGCAGGTCGATCACCACCCGGGCGTTCTCCTGGGCGGTCACCCGGTCCAGGTGGGGCGCGATCTCCGTGGCCGCCGCGATGTCGATCTCGCCCCGCAGCTCCAGCACCGTGTGGCCGCGGTCCTGGTGGATGCGCAGGTGCCGGGAGAGTGACGCGGGATCCTGCCGGGGTTCCTGGCGCACGACGACATCCCCTCCCACCCCTGCCGGTTCAATTCCGTTCCCCGCCCTGCAAGTTACCCTCGATGGAGGGAATTTGAGCATGTTCGATTGACATATGTCTGCTGCTTCGGCTCGCCATTTTCTGTGGCGTGCGCGACAGCCGGGGAACGGGCACGTGAGAGCCCTGGTGCCCGGTCAGGACAGCGCGTGCCACGCCTTGCTCAGTGCCTGGCGGAACTGCTCCTCCTGGTGTGCGGTGAGCTCGCGGACCATCCGCTCCTCCAGCTCCCGCACCGGGCCCGCGACCCCGGCGAGCAGCTCGCGCGCGGCGTCGGTCAGCAGGATCAGCAGCTCGCGCCGGTTGCGCGGATTGCGCTCCCGGCGGATCAGCCCGCGCGTCTCCAGTGATCGCACCAGGTCGGCCATCGACTGGGCGGTGACGAACGAGTCCCGGGCCAGCTGGGCCGCCGACAGGCCGTCGTGGCGCTCCAGGACGGTCAGGGCCGTGTACTGCAGCGCGGTGATCCCGGCGGGCTTCACCAGCTCGTCGAGGTGTGAACGGACCACCAGCTCCACCTGCTTGACCATGTACAGCAGCGAGGGGCGTGTCTTTGTACCGACCATGCGTCCACCCTAGAGCATTGACAGGAATCCTGTCTGTAACCAGACTGCGGGCCAGGGACGCAACCAACAGGAATCCTGTTTGTTGAAGGCTTGGCGATCGACGCTGGGAGTGGGCCATGACGACCACCTTCGAGACCGGACCGGGGCAGCTGTTCATCGGCGGGCGGTGGCGGGAGGCCGCCGACGGGGCCCGGGCGGAGGTGACCGACCCGGCCACCGGCCAGGTGATCACCACCGTCGCGGAGGCCGGCGCCGCCGATGTCGACGCCGCTGTCCGCGCGGCCCGCGCGACCTTCGACGCGGGGGAGTGGACGGGACTCGGCGGCCGGGAGCGCGGCCGTGTGCTGCACCGCGTCGCCGAGCTGATCCGGGCGAACGCCGAGGAGCTGGCCGCCCTGGAGAGCCTCGACGTCGGCAAGCCGATCACGCTCGCCCGGGCCGTCGACGTCACCAACGCGGCCAACGACTACGAGCACTTCGCGGCCCTCGCCCATTCGCTCGACGGTGCCGTGCGCGACGTCCCGATGAACGCCCTGGCCTACACCCGGCGGGAGCCGGTCGGCGTGGCCGCCGCCATCACCCCCTTCAACTTCCCGCTCATCCTTGCCGGTTCGAAGATCGGCCCGGCCCTCGCCGCCGGCAACACGGTCGTCCACAAGCCCGCCGACGAGACCCCGCTCAGTGCCCTGTACATGGCCCGCCTGTTCCAGGAGGCGGGCCTGCCCGACGGGGTGCTGAACGTGGTCACCGGTGCCGGACCGGTCGCGGGCGAGGCCCTGCTGCGCCACCCGGGCGTCGACAAGGTCGCCTTCACCGGCTCCACCGCCGTCGGACGGCACGTCGCGAGCACGGCGGGGGCGGCGCTCAAGCCGGTCACCGTGGAACTCGGCGGCAACGCGGCCCACCTGGTCTTCGAGGACGCCGACCTGGAGAAAGCCGTCGGCGCGGTCATCAAGGCCTTCGTCTTCAACACCGGCCAGTTCTGCATGGGCGGTCCCCGCCTCCTGGTCGCCCGTCCGGTCTACGCCACCCTGCTCGGCATCCTCGCCGAGGCCGTCCCCGGCGTCCCGGTCGGCGACCCGCGCGACCCGGCGACCGTGGTCGGGCCGATGGCCGGGGAGAAGCACCTGCGCAAGGTCGAGGAGTACGTCGAACTCGCCCGCAAGGAGGGCGGCCGCATCGTCTGCGGCGGCGAACGCCTCGACCTGAACGGCGGTTTCTACTACCGGCCGACCGTCGTCGCCGACCTGCCGAACGACTCCCGGGTGATCCAGGACGAGATCTTCGGCCCGGTCCTCACCGTGCAGCCCTTCGATTCCGAGGACGAGGCCGTCGCCCTCGCCAACTCCACGGCGTACGGCCTCGCCTCGGGCGTCCAGACCGGCAGCCTGGCCCGCGCGCACCGGGTCGCCGCCCGCCTCCAGGCCGGGATCGTCTGGGTCAACGACTGGGCGCTGCTCGACCCCGCCGTCCCCTTCGGCGGCGTGAAGGCCTCCGGCTTCGGCCGCGAGTACGGTCCCGAGTCCCTCGCCGCCTACACCAAGGCCAAGTCCGTCGTCGTCTCGCTCGACTGAGCCCCGCAGACCAGGAGTCCCTGCGATGTCCCTCACCACCCGAGCCGCCGTGGTCGAGTCCGGCGGCGCCCCCTTCACCCTCCGCGACGTCCAGCTCGACGCGCCGGGGCCGTACGAGGCGCTCGTCCGCATGGTCGCCACCGGCCTGTGCCACACCGACCTGAGCGTGGCGAGCGGCGGACTTCCCTTCCCGCTGCCCGGAGTCCTGGGCCACGAGGGCGCCGGAGTCGTCGAGGCCGTCGGCTCCGCCGTCACCGGCGTGGTCCCCGGCGACCATGTCGTGCTGTCCTTCACCTCCTGCGGGACCTGCCGCAACTGCCACGGCGGGCACCCCGCCTACTGCACCACCTGGCTGCCGCTCAACCTGATCGGCGGCCGGCGCGCCGACGGCACCGCCACCGTCAGCCGGGACGGCGAGCCGCTCGGCGGCCACTTCTTCGGCCAGTCCTCCTTCGCCGAACGGGCGTTGGTGGACGAGCGCAGCCTGGTCAAGGTCGACCCGGACGTACCGCTGGAGTCGATCGCACCGCTCGGCTGCGGGGTGCAGACCGGGGCCGGCGCCGTGTGGAACGTCCTGGACCCGGCCCCCGGCAGCACGGTCGCCGTGCTCGGCGCCGGGGCGGTCGGCCTCTCGGCCGTCATGGCCGCCGCCCTCACCCCCGCCACCACGATCGTCGCCGTCGACCGGGTGCCCGAACGCCTGGACCTGGCAAGGGAGGTGGGTGCCACCCACACCGTCGACGCGTCCCGCGAGGACGTGCCCGAGGCCCTGCGCCGCGTCACGGACGGCGCGGGGGCCGACGGCATCGTGGAGACGACCGGCAACGTCGGCGTCCTGCGCCAGGGCGTCGACGCGCTGGCCGCGCGCGGAACCCTGGTCGTCGTCGGCGCCCCGCCCTTCGGTACCGAGGTCCTCCTGGACGTCAACGGGTTGCTGTCCGGCAAGCGGATCGTCGGCCTCACCCTCGGTGACAGCGAGACCCAGGCGTTCATCCCGGCCCTGGTCCGGCTGGTCCGCGAGGGGCGGCTGCCGCTGCACCGGCTGATCAGCACCTACCCGTTCGCCGACATCGACCGGGCCGTGCGGGACATGAGCACGGGCAAGGCGATCAAGCCCGTGCTCACCTTCTGACCGCGCCGGTCAGTCCACGACCAGGACCAGCTTCCCGGTGGTCCGGCCGGTGCCGCCCAGTTCGTGGGCCTTGGCGGCATCGGCCAGCGGGAAGGTCCCCGCGACGGTCGCCCGCAGCTTGCCCGCCTCCACCAGCTCCGCGACCGCCCGCATCCCGGCCCGGTCGGCGTCCACCAGCATCCGCACCGCACGCACACCCAGCCGCTCGGCCTCCTCGTACAGCGCGGGCGAGCCCACCGGCAGGATCGACACCAGGATCCCACCCGGCCGCAGCACCCGCAGCGAGGCCGTCGAGGTGTCCCCGCCGACCGTGTCGAGGACCACGTCGACGTCCCGGACGACCTCCGTGACGTCCACCGACCGGTAGTCCACCGGCTCGTCCACGCCGATCTCCCGAAGGAAGCCGTGCTTGCCGGCGCTGGCCGTGCCGATCACGTACGCGCCACGCGCCTTGGCGATCTGGACCGCCACATGCCCGACCCCGCCGGCCGCCGCGTGGATCAGCACCCGCTGTCCCGGCTGGACGTCGGCGTTCTCCACCAGCGCCTGCCAGGCGGTCAGGGACACCAGCGGGAGCGCGCCCGCCTGGACGTGGTCGATCACGGCGGGCTTCGGGACCAGGGCCCGGGCGGGGACGATCACGTACTCGGCGTGCGTGCCGTGCCCGAACGGATAGGGCACCATCCCGAAGACCTCGTCACCGGCCTTGAAGGCGGCGACCCCGATCCCGGTCTCCTCGACGGTCCCGGAGACGTCCCAGCCGAGGACGAACGGCGGCTTGCCCAGGAAGCCGCCGTTCTCCCGGTGCTTCCAGTCGGTCGGGTTGAGGCCGGCGGCCCGCACCCGGACCAGCACCTCGTTGGGGCGCGGCTTCGGCCGCGCCGTCTCGATCACCTTCAGCACTTCGGGGCCGCCGAGGACGTCCTGGCTGATCGCGCGCATCGTGTTCACATCGTTCATGGTCACCCAGCCTGCCGGGACGCGCCCGACGGGGAAACGGCACGATGGCCAAGCTTCGATGGAATCGTGCCAGCGCCCGTGCCCTCCCGGCGACCGCTCAGCGGCTCATGTGCAGGGCGACCAGCAGCTGCCAGACCTGGTCCGCCACGTCGTCGGGGCCCGCGTCGAGCAGGCCGTGCAGCCAGTCGGCCAGCACCCCGGCGAAGGTGGCGGCCACCGCCGAGGCCACCAGCGGGGCGTCGGCCGCGCCCACCAGCTCCCGCTCGGCCAGGCTGCGCGCCCGCAGGTCGCGGTGCAGCACCCGGCCCAGCGGGCCCCCGCCGCCCGGCGCGAGCAGCTCCCGGTACAGCCCCGCGTGCGGGACCAGCCCCGCGAAGAACTCCCGCAGCGCCGGAGGCGCGTGCACCGGGTCCGGCCGGCCGCGCCAGGCGTGCAGCGCGTCGACGGCCTCCCGCACGACGTCCGCGCAGGCGTCCACCGCCAGCGCCTCCAGGCCGTCGTAGTGGACGTAGAAGGTGGCCCGGCCCACGCCGGCCCGGCGCACCACCGCGGCCACGGCGGCCTCGGCCAGAGGCCGTTCGGCGCACTCCGCCAGGAGGGCCGCCCGCAGCCGCGCCCGGGTGCGGGCGGCCCGCGGGTCCTGCACGGCCGGGCGGCCGGTCACCGGGCGGCCAGGACGGCGGCCAGGGAGAGCGCGCCGGGCAGCGCCTGCGCGAACAGGATCCGCCGGTTGGCGGTGACCGCGCCGTACACCCCCGCCACCACCACGCACGACAGGAAGAACACCTGGGCCCGGAAGCCGGTCGGGTCGGCCGCGACCAGCCCCCAGACCAGGCCGGCCGCCAGGAATCCGTTGTAGAGGCCCTGGTTGGCGGCGAGCGGCGCGGTCCGCCGGGCCAGCTCGGCGTCGAAGCCGTGGAAACGCATCCCGGGACCCTTCTGCCACAGGAACATCTCCATCACCAGGATGTACGCGTGCAGCGCGGCCACCAGCGCGACCAGCACGTTCGCCAGGATTTCCATGATCGCGGATCCTCCCCATGTTATGGACACCTGTCGACTATAACGGGACAGGTGTCCAAGAGTGGTCGGTGCCGCCCCCTCGGGGAATGTCGGCCGCATGTCGGGAAGTCGCGGTCAGTAATGGGTATTTGTTGATTTGCCGCCAACTGGCGGAGCGTGACGGAACCCTCACTTCCTCTGTTCGCCAGGTTGATCCTTTCGGGTTCAAACCCGATAAGCTCCCTTCCGTCACAGCGAGTTGACGCACCCAAGGGTGGGTCCGTCCCGCCGTGTGTACTCGTGAGTGCGGCCTTCGCACACCGCCCCTGTTCGCTGTTGTTCGATCGTGTTGCTTCGAGGGATGCAGATGGAACTCGCCACTCCGCCGCCGGCGGCGCGGGCCCCTGTCGCCTGGTACAGCTGGTGGCTGATGCCGCTGGCCTTAGGAGGAGGGACGGTCGCCGCCACGTTCATGAGCTCGGAGCGAATAACCGCGGCCGTCGCCGGCGCCGCGGCCACCGTCGCGAGCTCGGTGTGCGTGCGCCTGCTGATCCGCTCGCAGCGCCAGCTGCGCAGCGCGGAAGGGACCTTCCGCAGCTCGCAGGCCGAGCACTCCCAGCAGTGGCAGCAGCACGTCTCGGGCCTGGAGCGCAAGTTCTCCGCCGAGCGCGCCACGCTGGAGAGCCGGATCAACGAGCAGTCCGCCGCGTTCGACGCCCAGCTCGCCGAGCAGAACTCCGCCTTCGAGGCCCGGCTCGCCGACCGGACCGCCCACTACGACGCCCAACTGGCCGAACAGGCCCGGGCGTACGAGGAGCGGCTCGCCGACCAGCTGAAGTCCTCCGAGGCGCAGCTCGCGGACCAGGCCGAGGTCTGGCAGGAGCAGCTCACGCACCAGCGGGCCGCGATCTCCCGGCTCGCCGACGAGCAGCTGCCGGACGCGCTGAACCGGCTGCGTGCGGGCGACGCCATCGACGACCTGCTGCCCGTCACCGAGCAGTGCGCCAAGGTCGACAAGGACGTCCAGGCCGACCTGCGGCGCATCCTGCGCACCTCGCTGATCGGCGTGGAGGAGGAGTTCAACCGCTCCACCTCCGCCGAGCAGGCCGTGATCAGCATCGGCAACCGCATCCACGTCCTGACCAGCAAGCTGCGCGGCCGGCTGCACGAGATGCAGGGCGAGCACGGCCGGCTGCCCGCCGTCGCCCGCGGTCTGATGGAACTCGACCAGGAACTCGGCCCCGCCGACTCGCTCGCCGCCAGTATCGGTGTGCTCGGCGGCTCGGACCGCCCGGGCCGCCAGTGGCAGGAGCCCCAGCGCCTGCTCAGCGTGGTGCGCGGCGGCATCGGCCGGATCAAGGACTTCCACCGGGTCGAGGTCCGGCATCTGCCCGAACTCGGCGTCGACGGCGGTCTGGTGGACCACCTCACGCTGATCTTCTCCCACCTGCTGGACAACGCGGCCCGCTACTCGCCGCCCACCGAACCGGTCGTCGTCTCCGGCAAGGAGGTGCCCAACGGCGTCGGCATCGAGATCCAGGACTCCGGCAAGGGCCTGAGCGAGGAGAAGAAGCGCGAGGCCGAGCACTCCCTGGCCGGCACCGAGGCCGGACCCGGTATCGGAGGCATCTCCGAGGACGCCAACATCGGCCTGCGGGTGGTCGGCATCCTCGCCCGCCGCTACGGCATCCGGGTCACCTTCGCGGACTCGCCCTGGCTCGGCACCTCGGTCGTCGTCGTGGTCCCGCACAAGTTCTTCAGCCCGCTGCCCGCGGCCCCCGCCGCTCCGGCCCCCGTGACGGCCGCCCCCGCCGCCGCGTCCCCGGTGCAGGCGCACGGTCCGGTCGCCGTCGAAACCGTCACCCAGCCGGAGTCCGGCGAGGCCCTGGACACCACCCCGGGCGGCCTGCCCCGGCGGCGCAGCCGGCGCCGCGAGGAGGAGCAGCCCGAGGAGCGCACCGCCCGCACGGCGCGCACCGAGGGCGCCGCGTTCCCCGCGGTCCCGCCCGAGGAGTCCTTCGCCGGTCTGGCCGCCTTCGCCACCGCGGGCCGCTCGCCCGCCGCAGACGAAGGAGCGGACAGCGAGGCCGAGTTGACCGGAGACGTAGACGACGCGGCACCCGCGACCCCGGCCGGCGCCGATGACGCCGCCGCCGGACGCGAGTCCGCCGAGCACCGCACTGAAGAGAGCGACTAGTCCACATGACGCAACAGGGAACCGACGTGAGCTGGGCGCTCCGTGATCTGGTGGAGAGCATCCCGGAGATCCGTTTCGCCCTCGTGGCCTCCAGCGACGGCAAGGCCATCACCTCCTTTGGCGCCGAGGACCCCGACGACGTGGACCGCTTCGCGGCCGTGGTGGCCGGGCTCCAGGCACTGGCCCAGCCGGTCGCCGAGCAGTTCCCCAAGTACGCGGGGCAGCTGCGGCTGGCGATGATCGAGGTCGACGGCGGTCACCTCTTCGTCGTACGGGCCGGTGTGGAGACGTATCTCGGGGTCCTCGCCCGCGAGGGACTCGACCAGGGGCTGCTCGGCCATCAGATGCGGGATCTGTCCCGGCGGATGGGCGAGCTGCTCGGCACCTCTCCGCGCCTGGAGGAGCACTCTGGATGAGTGCTCCCCGCCGACCGTCGGATCCGTCCGGTCTCGAACGCTATTACGTCCTCACCGGGGGGCGCAGCGGACCGGGCGGGTCGGCGTCGAGCCTCGACGTGGCGACCCTCGTCGTCTCCCGGACCGCCCCCGTCCCGGGGATGCAGCACGAGTACGAGGAGATAGTCCGGCGCTGCCGTGATCCGCTGTCGGTGGCCGAACTCACCGCCCATCTCGGATTGCCCTTCAACATTCTCGCGGTGCTGTTGGCGGATCTGCTGGACGCAGGCCGTATTGAAGCCCGTGATCCCATTCCGGCGCACCACGCCGGACGCGGGCCTGACCTCGCGCTCCTCCAGGAGGTACTCAGTGGACTTGAAAGGCTTTGACCATCCCGGCGACCCCGGTGCCGGGGGGACCCGCTCGGTCAAGGTGATGATCGCCGGGGGGTTCGGCACCGGGAAGACCACCATGGTCCGCTCCGTCAGCGACATCAAGCCGCTCACCACCGAGGAGACCCTCACCCAGGCGACCGCCGGCGTCGACAACCTCATCGGCGTCGCGGACAAGGCCGAGACCACGGTCAGCCTCGACTTCGGCAAGATCAGCATCAACGAGAACCTGATGCTGTACCTGTTCGGCACCCCCGGACAGGAACGGTTCTGGTTCCTGTGGAACGGCCTGTTCAAGGGCGCGCTCGGTGCCATCGTCCTGGTGGACACGAGACGGCTCGCCTCCAGTTTCCGGGCGATCGAGGAGATGGAGCGGCAGAACGTGCCCTTCGTCATCGCCCTGAACGTCTTCCCGGACTGCAAGGAACACCCCATCGAGGAGATCCGGGACGCCCTCGACATCTCCCCGCACACTCCGATCGTGGCCTGTGACGCCCGTGACCGGGCCTCCAGCCGTGACGTACTGATCGCCCTGATACGTCATTTGAAGGAACGCTCCGCCCTCGCACTGGAGCCCCGATGAACGACCAGAGCCCCGACAGCCCCGACGCCCCCGACGCCCCGCGCGGCTGCCCGGTCGCGCACGGTTCGGCCGAACTGACCCGGCTGTACGGGCCCGAGGCGGCGACCGACCCGTTCGGCATCTACGAACGGCTGCGCAAGGAGCACGGCTCCGTCGCGCCCGTGCTGCTGGAGGGCGACGTCAACGCCTGGCTGGTGCTGGGCTACCGGGACGGTCGCCGGGTGCTCGACAATCCGCGCCAGTTCGCCCGGGACGCGCGGATCTGGCGGGACTGGCGGGAGGGCCGGGTCGCGGAGAACCATCCGCTGGTGCCGATGGTCGCCTGGCGCCCCGACTGCGTGTCCCAGGACGGCGAGGCGCACCGCCGGCTGCGCGGTGCCGTCAACGACGGGCTCCAGGCCGCCGTGGCCCGCGGTATCCGGCGCCATGCCACGTACTTCGCCAACAAGCAGATCGACGCGTTCGCCGACAAGGGCCGCGCCGACCTGGTGGCGGACTACGCCGGCTATCTGCCGATGCTGATCCTCGCCCGCGTCCTGGGCCTCAGCGAGACGGAGGGCCGCCGGCTCGTCGAGTCCAACGCCATGGTGTTCCAGGGCGGCGAGGAGGCGATCCGGCACGACGGCATCATCCGGGAGATCCTCGGCGAACTCACCGAGCGCAAGCGGGCCGAGCCCGGCTCCGACTTCACCACCGGCCTGCTGGAGCACCACGCGGCCCTCGACCACGACGAGGTCGTGAGCCATCTGCGCCTGGTGCTGATGGCCGGGCACAGCACGACCAGCAATCTGCTGGCCCGGGTGCTGCAGCTCGTCCTCACGGACGCCTCGCGGCTCTCCGGCCTGACCAGTGGTCAGCTGACCATCACCGCGCTGGTGGAGGAGGTGATGTGGAACTCCCCGCCGCTGTCCGTCCTGCCGGGCCGCTTCGCCGTCAGCGACGTCGAACTGGGCGGGCACCGCATCGAGGAGGGCGACCTGCTCGTCCTCGGTCTCGCACCGGGCAACCTCGACCCCGAGATCCGGCCCGACCCGGACGTCTCGGTGCAGGGCAACGAGTCGCACCTGGCCTTCAGCGCCGGCCCGCACGAGTGCCCCGGGCAGAGCATCGGGCTGTCCATCATCCAGATCGCGGTGGACGTCCTGCTGCACCGGCTGCCGGGCCTGCGTCTGGCCGTGCCGGCGGAGGAGCTCACCTCGACCGCGTCCACCTGGATGTCCGTGCTGGACAGCCTGCCGGTCGAGTTCGCGGTGTAGGTACGGACACACCGTTGCCCGGTCGGGTCACCCGACCGGGCAACACGCGTTGAGGCGTCAGCCGTCGAGCCAGTCGCCCGCGACGTCCGAGGGGCGGTAGCCCGTGGCGTTCCAGAGGAAGTGCGGGTGCGCGCAGCCGAACATGTAGGCCAGCAGTGCGGTGTCCTCCCGTCCGGTCAGCGGGTCGTGCAGGGCGTGAAACCTTTCGGAACCCACCACACCGGCGTCCTGCTGGACCTGACGAGCGCGGTCCGGGGACGGCGCGGCGGCGGATGCCTCCACGGCGGCGACGTAGGTGCGGCGCAGGATCTCCCAGGCGTTGTCGGCGTCGCCGTACCAAGGACCGTGCACCGCCTCGAAGGCGTGGAGCTCGGCGTCGAAGAGGGGCCATGCCGCGGGGTGCCGGGCCCGGCAGCGAGCGGACAGCTCGGCGGTCCGGGGGCTCAGTGCCGGTACGGCGGGCCGCGGGGCGATGGTGAGGGTCGTGCCGTGGGTGAGGATGCCGGTGCACGGGTTGGGCTGCAGGTCGCACAGCGGGCACCCGTCACTCGGGGGGAGGCCCTCGGTGATGCCGTCGAACCACAGGGCGTGCCGTCCCGTGAGCCCCATCCAGACGACGGTGGTGGTCAGCAGCCAGGTGTTCCACATCGGGCGATGCGCCTCGGGCGTGCAGCCGTACTTGACGAGGGCTATCGCGCAGGCGGCGTAGAAGGCCTTGGTGTGGGCGGGCATCTCGGCGAGCCAGAAGTTGCTGATCTCGCCGGTGAGGGCGTCGGCCCGGACGTCGGCCATGTCGTCGATGACGCGGCACAGCAGCAGGGAGGCGAGGTTCTCCTCCTGCCACAGTTCGGTGTCGGGTGCGACGTGCCAGAAGAGGCAGTCCAGCATCTGCAGCAGCGAGTAGGAGCCGTGGCCCAGTGGGTTGGTCTGGGGGAGCGTGACCCTGCCCGCGTCGTGCTGCCGGAGCCAGTACTCGTCGACGGACCGCTTGTGGGCCGCGAAGAGTCCCGAGACCAGGGCCCGTGCGCTGTTGGTGCTGAAGTTCTCGGCCAGGCGGTCTTCGACGTGCTGGGTGAGGCGCGATGTGTCGATGGTGTCGATCACGCGCTTGTACTCGTGGAAGACGAGGATGTCGTCCTCGAAGCGGTCGCGGTGGCCGAGATCGTGCTCCAGGTCGTTCATCTGGCGGGTCCAGGACCAGCCACCGGTCAGCACGCTGTCGAGCTCCCGGCGGTACGGCCAGGTCTTGACGGCGAGGGGACGGCCGGCGCTCTGCCGCCAGCGGTAGTCGTCCAGCGTGCGCGCGGGGGGCGTGGGCAGCCGGCGGCACAGCGGGCAGGCGCAGGCGGTGGCCGGCTCCTCCGCACGCGGCGGGGCCAGTGCCCGGCTCCGCCAGGCGCCTTCCAGCATCGCGCACGTCAGCCGGCAGATCTCGGCGTCGGTGCCGACTTCGGGGAAGGCCGCCTCGATCATGCGCAGGCTGGTGTCGAGGTGCCTCAACCTCGCACGGCCCTCCTCGTCGGGCGGGAGGAACTCGCGCGGCGCCTGCTGGAGGGCTCCCGCCAGATGCAGCGTGGTGCCGAGGTGGCCGGTTCCCAGCGCGTCCAGCCGCTGCTGAGCGGCGTTCTGGAAGTCCCGGTACTGGTCCGTGCTCCCGTTCGCGCGGTTCACGAACAGGCCGGCCAGGGCGTTCCCCGCCTCCGTGGGCCGGAACTGGGCGCTTGACCGCGCCGGGAGCAGGCTGTCGGCGGACGCGTTCGGAACAGCACCTGCGCCTCGGGAATTCACAGCGATCTCCTTCGAGTTGTGGTCATGACAACGGAATCGGTCGACGGCGGTCGTCGGCGGTCGGGTCCGGGACGGGGGGCGGCGGCCCCTGCCGTGACGGCCTCGCCGGGCAGCCGGACGCACGCGACCGGCACCGGCCGCTGCCGCGAACGACCGTGAGGGGAACGACTGCTGTTCGGGTCCGGGAAGGCGGAGCGGGACGCTCGTGCGTGGCGGTGCGTCCTCGGCGCCGTCGGCCTTCCGTGAACGGCCCGCTCCCCTCGGAGCGTTGTGGCCGCACGACGAGGACCTGGGGTGCGGCCTCAGCTGCGTTGCTGTGGCCGCACCCCAGGTCCGTGTCCCGGAGCCGGCGCGGATGACGGGCGCGCGGACTCCGGATGCTCACCGGCGGGGGACTCGAAGGGCAGGTCGGAGGTGACGTCCTGAGGCATGTGTTTCCTTTCGGGCGACAGTGCGCAGAGTCCCCCCGTCCCTGCGAACAGGTGGCCTGTCAGCCACCCGAGCACTCGAACTGGCCTTCGTGGCTCGAAAGTTGAGCCGTGAAGCGCTACGAGGCTGCCCAGAGCGTAAATGATCTACGCGTGACCTGGCCGTGACGTGTGTTACTGCTCACGCCTCCTGAGCCGAGTACACTCGCGCGCCCCCCACGTATGTGTGCGCGACGCGTGTCTCCGCGACGCGCTCCGGGGGCCCGGCGAACGGGTCGCGGTCCAGGACCACCAGATCCGCGAGCAAGCCGACCGCCACCCGCCCGGTGTCGTCGAGGTGGTTCACGTACGCCGAACCGGCCGTGTACGCCCTGATCGCCGCCGCGAGTTCCAGCCGTTCCGCCGGCAGGAACACCGGCGCGTCGCCGCCCGGTTCGACCCGGTTCACCGCGACATGGATGCCCTGGAGCGGGTCGGGACTGCTCACCGGCCAGTCGCTGCCGCCCGCGAGCCGCGCCCCGGAGCGCAGCAGCGACCCGAACGGGTACTGGCGTCCGGCCCGTTCCGGGCCGAGGAAGGGGATCGTCAGCTCGTCCATCTGCGGCTCGTGCGCGGCCCACAGCGCCTGGATGTTGGCGGTGGCGCCGAGCCGGGCGAAACGCGGTACGTCGGCGGGGTGCACGACCTGGAGATGCGCCAGGTGGGGCCGCGTGTCGCTCATCCCGTTGGCCGCCCGTGCCGCCTCGATCGCGTCCAGCGCGTCCCGGACGGCCCGGTCGCCGAGCGCGTGGAAGTGGCACTGGAAGCCGAGGGCGTCCAACTCGGTCACGTACTGCGGCAGTCGCGCCGGGTCGATGAAGCTCTTGCCCCGGTTGCGCGTCGCGCAGCCGCACTTGTCCAGGTAGGGGTCGAGCAGCGCCGCCGTGCCGTTCTCGGCGACCCCGTCCAGCATCAGCTTCACCGTGCCCGCGCGGAACCGGCCATGGCTCAACGCGGCCCGCCTCTCGACGAGTTCGGGAATCTGTTCGGCCCCGCGCTCCCGGTCCCACCACAGCGCCCCGGCCACCCGCGCGGTCAGTGAACCGTCCCGGGCCGCCGTCAGATACGCCGACGCCGGGTCGTCCATGCCGAGGAAGTCCCCGATCAGGGCGTCCTGCCAGGCGGTGATGCCCAGCGCGTGCAGATGGCGCTGCGCGTGCAGCAGCGCGGCCAGCCGGTCCGCCGGGCCGGCCGGCGGGGCGAGCCGGCCGACCAGTTGCATCGCACCCTCCTGGAGCGTGCCGCCCGGCGCGCCGGAGGCGTCCCGCTCGATCCGCCCGTCGGCCGGGTCGGGCGTGTCGCGGCCGATCCCGGCCAGCTCCAGCGCCCGGCTGTTGACCCACGCCCCGTGATGGTCCCGGTTGGGCAGGTAGACCGGCCGGTCCGGTACGACGGCGTCCAGCAGCTCCTTCGTCGGTGTGCCGCCCTCGAACGCCTCCATGGACCAGCCGCCGCCCAGGATCCACGCCCGCTCCGGATGTGCGTCGGCGTAGGCGCGTACGGCGGCCACGGTCTCCGCCGCGGTCCGCAGCCCGGACAGGTCGCACTGGGTCAGTTCGAGGCCCGCCGGGACCGGATGGACGTGCGCGTCCTGGAACCCGGGCAGCAGTAGCCGCCCGGCGAGGTCGACCACCTCGGTGCGCGGCCCGGCGAGCTCCCGCAGCTCCCCGGCGGAGCCGACGGCGGTGATGCGCTCACCGGTGACGGCGACGGCGGTGGCCGTGGGGTCCTCGTCGGTGAGGACGCGGCCGCCGGTGAAGAGCAGATCTGCGTGCATGTTTCCCGTTCCTCAGTTGGGGGTCGTGAGCAGCTGGGGCGCGTCGGCGTCGGTGCCCCGGCCGGTGCGGAAGTACGGCGACCGGCGCACGTACTTCGCCCAGCCGGCCGCGACGAACCCGGACCCGATCATCGCCAACGGGGTGGCCAGCAGGAACCACCCGTTGTCCGCGCTGACCTCGAAGTGGTCGGCGGAGGTGTAGAAGGACCAGCCGAGGTAGCCGCCGAGGCCCAGCAGGGCGAGGGCGCTCAGCGCCGGCAGCACCACGGCCCGCACCCCCTGCCGCCAGTCCTCACGCAGCACGGAGCGGAAGCGCGCGGCGGCGGCGAGCGCGGTGAGCGCGTACGAAAGGGCGACGACGATGCCGACCGCGTTCACCGTCGCCATGATCATGTCGGCGAGCCGCGGGATCACCAGGGCGAGCCCGGCGACCGCCGTGGCCAGCGCGCCGATCAGCAGCGTGCCGGCCGCCGGGGTCCCGTACCGGGCGCTGACCCTGGACCACACCGGCCCGAGGGTACGGTCCCGGCTCATCGCGAACATGCCCCGGGCCGTCGGGATCACCCCGGCCTGCAGCGAGGCCACCGCCGAGAACATCAGCGCCACCAGCGGCAGCGCGGCCCACGGCTGGGCGGCCAGCCGGTCGCCGAAGAACGCCAGCCCCTCGGCCCCGTGACCGGCCAGCTCCCGCTCGGACAGCACCCGCTGGAAGGCCACCGAGCCGAGCAGGAACAGGCCCAGCATGGTCACCAGGGTGATCAGCCCCGCCCGGGAGGCGTCCCGGGGGTCGCGGACCTCCTCGTTGACGCTGAACGCGGCCTCGAAACCCCAGTAGCAGAACACCGAGAGCAGCAGGCCCTGCGCCAGCGCCGTCGCCGACGGGATCGCGACCGGGTCGAACCAGCTCAGGCTGAAGGGGTGCGGTCCCTCGACGATGCCGTAGCCGCAGAACCCGAGCAGGACCGCGTACTCGAAGACCAGCAGCCCCGTCTGCAGGCGGGCGGCGGTGCGGATGCCGGTCACGGCGGTGAGGGTGACGGCGGCCAGGACCACGATCCCGAGAGCCGTGGTCTGCGCCGTCGAACCCGGGTCGAGGGCCAGCGAGCCGATCCGGTGCACTCCGGCCTCTCCCGCCAGCTGCAGCAGCGCCGATCCGGTGACCGCCGTGGTGTACGCCAGAAAGGCCACCGTCGCCACGATGTTCACCCAGCCGACCAGGAAGCCGAGCCACGGATTGAGCGAACGGCCCACCCACACGTAGCCGTTGCCCGCGTTCGGCTCCACCCGGTTCAGCCGGGAGTAGGCGCCCGCGATGCCGAGGACCGGCACGAACGCCAGCAGCATGATGGCCGGCAGATGCAGCCCGACCACCCCGGCCGTGACCCCCAGCCCGATGCCGATGCTGGTGGTGGCGGCCGTACTGGACGCGGCGACCGCGACGCCGTCCAGGACGCCGAGGGATCTGCGCAACTCAGGGGGGTCCGCTGTGTAGGGCTGGTCGGTCATGGCCGGCACACTCCGCTCGCACCTGGGGGCCGGACTGGTCGGCCCCGGTGACGGGACATGAAACTGCCGGCCCCCTTCACAGGTCAACGGTGTTGTCATAAGGTGCCCGCACGTCGTGAGGAGGTCCGTTGGAGGAGGTCCGTTGAGCGAACGTGTCGTCCCGGCCGCCGCCCGGCAGCGCCGGCGGCCCACCAAACAAGGTGTGGTCCTCTCCGAGGAGCTGATCGTCGAGACCGCGATGCGGCTGATCGAGGAGCACGGCGCCGACGCCCTGTCGGTGCGCCGCCTCGGGCGTGCCCTGGGCGCCGACCCCAGCTCCCTCTACCGCTACTTCCGGCACACCGACGACCTGATGCTCGCCGTCGCCGACGAGCTGATCGGCCGTACCCTGCGCGCCTGGCGGCCCACCGGGGACTGGCGCGCCGACCTGCGCGACCTCGGCCTGCGGATGCACGCCGGCGCTCTCGCCCACCCGCGGGCCGCGGTGCTCAGCGCCCACCGGGTGACCGGACGGACGTACGAGATCCAGGCCGTCGAGACCATCCTCGGAATCCTCCGCGGCGCCGGATTCCCGGACGCCGAGGCGGTCCGCGTCTACCACGCCTTCGTCGACCAGGCCCTCGCGTACGGCGCCCTCGACTCCGCCAACACCGCCCTGCCCAGAGCCGCCCGGGACGCCGAGGCGGACGTGTGGCGGGCGACCTACGCCCGGCTGCCCGCCACCAGCCACCCGCACATCGCGGCCACCGCCCGCCATCTCGTCGCCTCGATGCGGGGCAGCTCCTATCCGGCCGCCCTCGACCTGCTGCTGACGGCGGCCGAGGCCCGGCTCGCCCAACAGGGCGCCGGGGCGCGGCCGGTGGGCGACTGAACCGGCCGATCGGGGACAGACGTGTGCCGGGAGAACCTGCCGAGGGAGGAAACATGGCACTGGTGACCGCGGCCGTCGTGGTGCTCGACTGCGCAGAACCCGAGAAACTCGCCCAGTTCTACCGGGAGTTCCTGGACGGCGAGGACGGCGAGGCCTCGGCCAACCTGGTCGGGATCCGGACCGCCGACGGCTTCCGGATCGCCTTCCGGCGCGACGTCAACGCGACCCCGCCCAGCTGGCCGCGGCCCGAGAACTCGCTCCAGGCCCATCTCGACTTCCTGGTCGAGGACCTCGACGCGGCCGAACGCCGGGTGATCGCCCTGGGCGGACGCCCCATCGAGACGAAGGACCCGGCCGGTCCGTACGAGGAACGCGGGTACGCCGACCCGGCCGGACACTCCTTCACGCTGCGTCTGGTGCCGTCCTCGGCACCCAAGCAGGGCTGAGACCGCTCAGTCCCGGCCACCCCGGCCCGTCGTCGGCCACACCCCGGTGGAACGCTCTATGGCCGTCGCGCCGGTACGGTCCACGGCGCTGCGCACCACCGCGAAGACCGCGCCCTGGACCGCCGCGGCCAGCAGTACCTCACCCCAGCCGCGGTCCCGGTCCAGGGCGTCCGGCGCGTCGTCCTCGCCGCGCAGCGCCTTCCAGGTGCGGCGGAAGGCCAGCGCGCCCAGCGCCCCGCCGGCCCAGCTCAGCACGAAACCGACGGGTGCGTACACGAGGGGGAGCTTCAGCTTCTTCCTGTTCTTGGCCATGCCTGCCTCCGCGTTCTCAGGGCCGCCCGGCGGCCGCGACCTCCTCGGCCGCCCGCACCGGACCGGGCGGCGTCCCGTCCCCGAAGGGCCGGCCGCCGAGTTCCTCCCGGTGATGGGGCGTCAGCCACCCGGCGAGATCCGGACCGAGGGGCACGACACCGGTCGGGTTGATTCCGGTGTGGACCTGGTAGTAGTGCCGTTTGATGTGGTCGAAGTCGACGGTGTCACCGAATCCCGGCGTCTGGTAGAGGTCCCTGGCGTACGCCCACAGCACCGGGCTCTCCGCGAGCTTGTAGCGGTTGCACTTGAAGTGGCCGTGGTAGACGGCGTCGAACCGCACCAGCGTGGTGAACAGCCGGATGTCGGCCTCCGTGATCGTGTCCCCCACCAGGTAGCGCTGCCCGGCCAGCCGCCCGGCGAGCAGCTCCAGCCGCCGGAACACCCCGGCGCACGCCTCCTCGTACGCCTGCTGCTCGTGCGCGAACCCGGCCCGGTAGACCCCGTTGTTGACGTCCTCGTACACCTCCGCCGTCACCGCGTCGATCTCGTCCCGGTGCCGTGCCGGGTACAGGTCCGGTGCCCCGTCCCGGTGCAGTGCCGTCCACTCGGTGGCCAGGTCGAGGGTGAGTTGCTGGTAGTCGTTGGTGACCAGCTTCCCGCTCGGCACGTCCACCACCGCCGGCACGCTCACCCCGCCGGGGTAGCCGGTCTCCCGGCGGTCGTACGCCTCGCTGAGGTACCGGATGCCGAGCACCGGGTCCCGGCCGCCGGGGTCGAGGGTGAAACGCCAGCTGCGGTCGTCCTGGAGCGGGTCGGTGACGGCGAGCGACAGGGCGTCCTCCAGGCCGAGCAGCCGCCGGGAGATCACCGCCCGGCTCGCCCACGGGCAGGCACGGCTGACCACCAGCCGGTAGCGTCCGGCCGCCACCGGCCAGCCGTCGCGTCCGTCCGCGGTGATCCGGTCCGCGAAGTGGCTGGGGGACCGTTTGAATGCCTTGTGTCCCAGCGCGCTGTTGCCGTCGCCGCCGCTCATGCGTCCTCCTTGCCCGGGGGGCCGCCCACGGTCGAACGGCGGCCCTGAGGGATGCGTTCCCCCATTTCCGCCTCTCGCACGGAGTGATCAGCGCGCGTCGGGGCAGTCGGCGGTCGTGAGCAGGACACCGTCGCAGAACCCATCGCAACAGCCGCATGCCGACCGCCGGACCCGCGTGACCGTGTTCGTGGCGCTCGCCGCCAACCTGGTCATCGCGGCCGCCAAGGCCGTCGGGGGAGTCGTCGCCGGCTCGCCCGCCCTGTTGTCCGAGGCCGCGCACTCCGTCGCCGACAGCCTGAACGAGGTGTTCCTGCTGGCCGCACTGCGCCGCAGCCGCCGCCCGCCCGACGCCCGGCACCCGTTCGGCTACGGCAAGGAGCGCTTCTTCTGGGCCCTGCTCGCGGCCGTCGGGATCTTCGTCATGGGCGGCTGCTTCTCCTTCTTCCAGGGGGTCGAGGCACTGCGCAACGGCGCGGACGAAAAGCACAGCGGCTATGTGGCCGGCCTGATCGTGCTGGGCGTCGCCCTGCTCGCCGAGGGCGCGTCCCTGTTCCGGGCGGTGCACCAGGCCCGCGGGGAGGCGCGGGGGCTGCGGGATCCGGCGCTGCGCACGGTGATCGCCGAGGACGGCACCGCCGTGCTCGGCGTCTGCCTCGCGATCGTCGGCATGGTGCTGCACATGGTGACCGGCCAGGTGGTCTGGGAGGCGTCGGCCTCGCTGGCGATCGGCGTCCTGCTGGTGTTCGTCGCCTACCGGCTGGGCGCCGACGCCCGCGACCAGCTGATCGGGGAGGCCGCGGATCCGGAGCTCAGCGACAGGATCCGGGAGCAGTTGGAGGCGGAGCCCGAGATCGACAGCGTGGAGGCGCTCTTCACGATGCAGATGGGCCTCGAGTCGACCCTGGTCGCGGCTCGCGTCGACCTGGTGCCCGGCCTCGACAGCGAGGAGGTGGAGGAGGTCCTGGTGCGCATCAAGGGGGCGCTCGCCGAGACGTTCCCCGAGGCCGACCAGATCTTCCTGGACGTGACGGACCGCTCCGCGCAGGAGGCACATGAAAGCCCCGCCGCGACGGGGGAACGCGGCGGGGCCTGATATTCGGCTGCCCGGCCCGAAGCCGGTTCATGCCTCCCGGAAACAGATTTTTCTAAATTCCGTCGGTCCCCGGCCGGATTGAATTCCTGGAACCGCCAATTCCCCGTGCCGCGGTTCCGGCCGCTCCGGTTCCGACTGCTCCGGGTCCGGCTACTGCGGTTCCAGCCACTTCGGGTCCGGCTACTTCGGTTCCAGCACGAACACCGGGATCTCCCGGTCGGTCTTCTTCTGGTAGTCGGCGTAGGGCGGATAGGCCGCGACCGCGCGGTCCCACCACTCGGCCTTCTCCGCGCCGGTGACCTCGCGAGCGGTCATGTCCTGCTTGACCGGCCCGTCCTGAAGTTCGACGACCGGGTGGGACTTGACGTTGAAGTACCAGACCGGGTGCTTGGGCGCGCCACCCTGGGAGGCGACGACGGCGTACTTCCCGTCGTGCTCCACCCGCATCAGCGGCGTCTTGCGGATCTTCCCGCTCTTCGCTCCCAGGGTGGTGAGCAGGATGACGGGCAACCCGGTGTCCATCAGCGTGTTGCCCTCCTTCCCGCCCGAGCTCTCGTACAACTCGACCTGCTCGCGCACCCAGGCGGCCGGGCTGGGCTCGTACTCGCCCTCAAGAGGCATGAGGTCCGTCCCCTCGTCGGTTCCAAGACTGACAGCTGATTCAACACGCGAAGTGCCCCGGATCATCCGTACGACACCGCTCCCGTGACGGGATCCCGCCGACGCGACGAGTACGCCGGACGTCAGCCCGGCGACAGCACCATCCGGGCCGCCAGCCCCAGCATCACGCAGCTCGACAGCAACGCCGTGACCAGGCGCCCCCGGTGGCCGGTCAGGCCGCGGCCGAGGAGCGCCCCGCCGCCCGCCAGCAGGAGCTGCCAGCTCGCGGACGCGGCGAAGGCCGCGAGGACGAAGCCCCCCTGTTCCAGCGGCCGTACCGCCTCGGCGGAACGCGTGCCGACCACCAGGGCGGCGAAGTAGATCACCGTCGTGGGGTTGAGCAGCGTGATCCCGAGGAGGCCGAGATACGCCCGTCCGGGGCCGGGTACCGGCCGCTCGGCCCGGGTGGCGAGCCGCCGCTCCCGGTACTGGCGCAGCGCCACCGCCGCACCGCGCACGGCGAGCCCCACCAGCACCAGCGCGGACACCAGCCGCAGCGGTCCGAGCACCGGCACCAGCGCCGCCGCCAGGGCGGCACCGCCGACGGTCGCCAGCAGGGCGTACAGACCGTCGGCGCTGGCCACGCCGAGCGCGGCGCAGGCGCCGGTCCGCAGTGACGTGCGAGCCGTGAGGGACACTAGATACGTGCCGACCGCGCCGACCGGGACGGCGATCCCGTACCCGGCGAGCAGGCCGGCGACGAGCGCGGCCGTCACGCTCGTGCGGGCCCGGGCCTCCGGGGACGCCCCGGCTGCTGCTGGACCCGCACCCGGCCGAAGGTCGCGGTGGTCAGCGGCACGATGGCGTCAGGAGAGTTCATGCGCAGATCCTGGGGCTCGCGTCGCCGCACCGGCAAGCGAATTTCGGCGCGGAATCGTCCCCCGACCGAACGAGGTTCGGCCAGATCATCCGATGCGGCGATCTGGCCGAACTTCCGGTCGCCGCATAGGTGCCCCGAGCATCTAATGAAGATCGGCACGACGTACGACACTCGTCTGCGAGGTCTTCCATGAAAGAACTGACGGACCTGACGGAACCCACTTCTCCCGCCGGCCGGGCCGACCCCGTGGCCTGGCCCCAGGACCGCACGTGCCCCTACCACCCGCCCACCGGATACGACCCGCTGCGCGACGGCGCCCCGCTGTCCCGCGTCACCCTCTACGACGGCCGCACCGTCTGGGCGGTCACCGGCCTCGGCACGGCCCGGGCGCTGCTCTCCGACCCCCGGCTCTCCAGCGACCGCCGGCGGGAGGACTTCCCGATGCCGAACGCCCGGTTCGCGGCCGCCAGGGAGCGCCGCCAGGTCGCACTGCTCGGCCTCGACGACCCCGAGCACCAGATCCAGCGCCGGATGCTGATCCCGGACTTCACCCTCAAACGCGCGACCGGGATGCGGCCCGCCATCCAGCGGATCGTCGACGATCTGCTCGACAGGATGATCGCCGCGGGACCGCCCGCCGACCTGGTGAGCTCCTTCGCGCTGCCCGTGCCGTCCATGGTCATCTGCGACCTGCTCGGTGTGCCCTACGCCGACCACGAGTTCTTCGAGGCGCAGTCCCGGCGGCTGCTGCGCGGTCCGGCGCCCGCGGACTCGCTGGACGCGCGCGATCAGCTGGAGGCCTATCTGGGCGATCTGGCCGACCGCAAGAGCCGGGACGAGGCACCCGGCGACGGCGTCCTCGACGACCTCGTGCACGAGCGGCTGCGCGAGGGCGCCCTGGACCGCGCCGAGGTCGTCGCGCTGGCCCTCATCCTGCTGGTCGCCGGGCACGAGACCACCGCCAACATGATCTCGCTCGGCACCTTCACCCTGCTCCAGCAGCCCGAGCGGCTCGCCGAGCTGCGCGCCGACCCCGCGCTGGTGCCCGCCGCCGTCGAGGAACTGATGCGGATGCTGTCCATCGCCGACGGGCTGCTGCGCGTCGCCCTTGAGGACATCCAGATGGACGGCACCACCATCCGCAAGGGTGACGGCGTGCTCTTCGCGACCTCGGTCATCAACCGCGACGAGGCCGTCTACGACGACCCCGACACCCTCGACTGGCACCGCCCGGCCCGCCACCACGTGGCCTTCGGCTTCGGCATCCACCAGTGCCTGGGCCAGAACCTGGCCCGCACCGAGCTGGAGATCGCCCTGCGCACCCTGTGGGAGCGGCTCCCGGACCTGCGGCTCGCCGCACCGCCGGAGGAGATTCCCTTCAAACCCGGCGACACGATCCAGGGGATGCTGGAACTCCCCGTGACCTGGTAAGAGGCTCCTGCCATGCACATCGAGATCGACAGGGACGTCTGCATCGGCGCGGGACAGTGCGCCCTGACCGCCCCGAACGTGTTCACCCAGGACGACGACGGCTTCAGTGCCCTGCTCCCCGGCAAGGAGGACGGGGGCGGCGACCCGCTCGTCAAGGAGGCGGCCCGGGCCTGCCCGGTGAGCGCCATCACCGTCAAGGAACCGACGGGTTAGGCAGCCGTCGGCAGGTCGAGCACCGCCGGCTCCAGCCCGCGCGGCCGCACCGGGTCGGCGACCACCTCGTACGCCGCCACCCGGTCGCCCTGCACGGTGACCCGCCCTCTCCCGGCTCGCCGCCGCGGACCGACCTCACCCCGCGCGCAGCAGTACCCGGGCCGCCGCGCGGGCCTCCGCCGCGGGCTCCGTGCTCCCGGTGACGCCGGCGGTGACCATCGCCCCCTCGGCGAGCAGGAACAGCGGCCCGGTGAGCGCGGCGTCCAGCCCGGCGTCGGCCACCAGCTCAGCCAGGTAGTCCCGGAACGCCCGCTTGTGACCGCGCACCTGGGCCACCACGCGCGCGGAGGTGGCACCGAGCTCGCCGTAGGCGTTGATCCAGGCGCACCCCCGGAAGTCCGCCTCCCCGAACCACCCCTCCAGCCAGTCGAAGACCGCGAGCAGCCGCTCCCGGGGCTCCTCGTGCCGCCGGACGTGCTCGGCGAGCCGCTGCCGCCAGCGCACGTCGCGCCGCTCCAGATAGGCCTCCACCAGCTGCTCCTTCGCGGGGAAGAGCTGGTAGAGCCGTTTGAGGGAGACGCCGGAGGCGCCGCGTATGTCGTCCATGCCGACGGACTGCACCCCGCGCCCGTAGAACAGCCGCTCGGCGGCGTCCAGCGCCTGTTCACGCGCGGCCGCGCTGTCCATGGGCTCCTCCTTGACGTGAGAACGTGCGTTCTCCTACGGTAGCAGCGACCCGAAGAACGCACGTTCTCCCTTCGGCGAGGAGATCACCATGGCCGACCGCCCGCCCCTGCCCCCCTTCACCCGCGAGACCGCCCTCCAGAAGGTCCAGGCCGCCGAGGACGCCTGGAACACCCGCGATCCCGAGCGGGTCGCCCTCGCCTACTCCGAGGACTCGGTCTGGCGCAACCGCGACACCTTCGTCACCGGCCGCGCCGCGATCGTCGAGTTCCTCACCGCGAAATGGGCCCGCGAACTCGACTACGCGCTCCGCAAGGACCTGTGGGCCTTCGACGGCGACCGCATCGCAGTCCGCTTCCAGTACGAGTGCCACGACGCGGAGGGCCGGTGGTGGCGCTCGTACGGGAACGAGCTGTGGGAGTTCGACGGGCACGGGCTCATGACCCGGCGCGAGGCCAGCATCAACGACGTGCCGATCGAGGAGCACGAGCGCCGGATCCACGGTCCGCGCCCGGAGTCCGAGCGGGGCCTGTCCTTCCCGCTCCGGTAGCCCCCCGCATAGGGTTCCCGGATGACCGACGAGCCCCGCAAGCCCTTCCTCTACCTGGTCGTCTGTGCCGCCGGTATCGCCGCGGGCGTCGGCAGGCTCATCACCGCGGCACAGGAACGCGGCTGGGAGGTCGGGGTCATCGCCACCCCCGTGGCCGTGAACGGCTTCTTCGACACCGCGGAGGCGGAGGCGCGCACCGGCCGCCCGATCCGGTCGGCCTGGCGCCGCCCCTCCGATCCGCGCCCCTTCCCCGCGCCGGACGCCGTGGTCGTCGCGCCCGCCACCTTCAACACCGTCAACAAGTGGGCCGCCGGGCTCGCCGACACCCTCGCCGTGGGAACCCTGTGCGAGGCCCTGGGCCTGGACGTGCCGATCGCGGTCCTGCCCTGCGTCGCCGGCGCGCTCGCCGCCCACCCCGCCTACCAGGAGAGCCTGACCCGCCTGCGCGCGCTCGGCGTCCGCTTCGGCGACCCCTACGCCGGCGAGGCCGACGCCGACGGCGGCCGCCCCGAGTTCGCCTGGGAACGCGCGCTGGACCTGCTCGACCGGCCCTGACGGCTGGCCCGGCGTCCGATAACCACCGCCACGACAGGAGCCCGGACGCCCGGCCGACGTACGCTCGCCTCTGTACGACGTGATCTCGACGGTGGGAGACAACGATGGAGTACGTGAAGCTCGGCCACACCGGTATGGACGTGTCCCGGATCTGCCTCGGCTGCATGACCTACGGCCTGCCCGACCGCGGCACCCACGAGTGGACCCTCGGCGAGGAGGCGGCCCGCCCGCTGATCCGGCAGGCGCTGGAGGCGGGCATCAACTTCTTCGACACCGCCAACGTCTACTCCGACGGCACCAGCGAGGAGATCGTCGGCAAGGCGCTGCGCGACTTCGCCCAGCGCGACGAGATCGTCCTCGCCACCAAGGTGCACGGCCGGATGCGTCCCGGCCCCAACGGCGGCGGCCTCTCCCGCAAGGCGATCCTCACCGAGATCGACCACAGCCTCGGCCGCCTCGGCACCGACTACGTCGACCTCTACCAGATCCACCGCTACGATCACGCCACGCCGATCGAGGAGACGATGGAGGCGCTGCACGACGTCGTCAAGGCCGGCAAGGCGCGCTACATCGGGGCCAGTTCGATGTACGCCTGGGAGTTCTCCAAGGCCCAGTACACGGCCGAGCGGCACGGCTGGACAAAGTTCGTGTCCATGCAGAACCACTACAACCTCCTCTACCGCGAGGAGGAACGCGAGATGCTGCCGCTCTGCGCCGACCAGGGCGTGGGCGTACTGCCGTGGAGCCCGCTGGCCCGGGGCCGCCTCACCCGCGACTGGGGCACGGTCACCGAACGGAGCGCGAACGACACCTTCGGCAGCCGCCTCTACCAGGAGGGCGACCGAGCGATCGTGGAGGCGGTCACCCGCATCGCCGGCGACCGGGGCGTCCCGCGCGCCCAGGTGGCCCTGGCCTGGCTCCTCCACCAGAACACGGTGACGGCCCCGATCATCGGCGCGTCGAAGCCGAACCACATCGAAGACGCGGTGGCGGCCGTCGAACTGAAGCTCAGCGACAAGGAGTTGGAGGAGCTCCAGCAGCCCTACGGCCCCCACCCGATCTCCGGTCACTGAAGTTTTTCGGGGCGCGGGGAACTGCGCGGGCAACCAGGAAGCACCCGCACCCGCATCACAACCGCTCGGTCCCGCACGGACCACCCCCTTCGCTCTTCAGCAGGGGAACAGGTACCCCACCCATGGACAACGTCCGGTAATACGCCCCGATCCGCTCCGCCGACCGCCCCACATAGTGGCCGATGAAGGATCGCCGGTACCGCCCGGCGGAGCGATTGGGCTGCGACCCGTGCACCAGGCTCCCGTTGAAGAACAGCACGTCCCCCGGCCCCATGTCGACCGGCACCGCCGCGAGCCCCTCCGGCGGTGCCACGTACTCCCGCGCGAACGACAGTTCCGCGTCCGACTCCTCGGGGCAGAACAGGTCCATCCGGTGCGTCCCCGGCACCACCTCGAGGCCGCCGTTCTCCCGGTCGATCGCCTCACAGGCGACCCACGCGGCCACGCACGTCCCCGGCTCCACCCGCAGATAGAAGTTGTCCTGATGCAGCGCCTGCCCGCGGGCTCCCGGCGGCTTGAAGTAGAACATGCTCTGCGCGGCCAGCACCTCCTCCCCGAGCAGCGCCTCGAGGACCACCCGCAGCCGCGCGTCCAGCAGGAACCGCCGCGCGAGCGCACTGATCTCGTGCGGCTGCATCACCCGCGGAAACCGTTGCAGCGGATCCCCCGACGGCCGCGGCTCGAAGTGGCCCGGTACGACCCGCCCCGCCGCGTGCAGCGCCGCGAACTCCGCGCACAGCCGGTCGATCTCGTCGTACCCGAACAACCCCCGTACGACGGTGAACCCGTCCTCCTCGAACTGCCGCGCGACGGTGGTGTCGATGCCCGTGGCTGTCATGCCCGCCCTCCTCGGTCCGGTGCCCTGGACCTGTCACGCTAGGGCGACGCCACCGCGGAGAGGATGCCCATGAGCGCTGCGGAGCTGCCCGGCACTGCTGTCCCGGCCCCGCCCCCGGGGATGGTCGTCACCGGCCGCTACGACGAAGGGCCCGGCTACCGGATCAACCGCCCCGCGGGAGCGAGCAGTTGGCTGCTCACCTGGACGACGGACGGCAGCGGCCTGCTCCGGCAGGGAACCGTGGAGACCACCGCCCGCGCCGGCGACCTCGTCGTCCTCGCCCCGGGCGTGCCGCACAGCTATGCGGTCGGACCCGGCGCACACCGCTGGCGGTTCTGGTGGACGCACTGCCAGGTCCGCCCCCACTGGCTCCCGTGGCTGGCCCCCCGCGCCCTCGGCGACGGCGTGTACGCCGTCGGCGCCCCGGACGGCACCCGCGCCCGGATCGAGGCGGCCTTCCACCGCGTGCTCGCCGACTCCCGCTGGACCGGCACCGGCGCGCCGCCCACCCCGGCGGCCGGCGACGACCCCGTGGCCGTCGCGCACGGCAGCGCGGCCCGCGAACTCGCCCTGTGCGCGCTGGAGGAGGCCGTGCTGCTCGCGACCGCCGGCGCGCAGCCGGCGGTGCCAGGCGGGGACGCCGGGGACGAGCGGGTGCGCCGTGCCGAGGAACTGATCGCCGCCGACCCGGCCGCCCCGCACACGGTCCGCTCGCTCGCCGCGCGTGTCGCCCTGTCGCCGTCCCGGTTCGCCCACCTCTTCACCGCGCGGACCGGCGTGCCGCCGATGCGCGCACTGCGCGAGGCGCGCCTGCGACACGCCACCCGGCTGCTGGAGAGCAGCGACCTGACCGTCGAGCGGGTCGCCGCCGCGTCCGGATTTCCCAGCCCGTTCCACTTCAACCGGGTTTTCCGAGAACGATATGGTGTCCCGCCCGGCGCCTACCGCTCCGGTGAACGTCTGTAATGCGCCCGGTTATTGGTTCCCGGGCGCCGGCCGTCCGGCGGCCTGTGCAGGTCGGGGCGTGGTTCAATGGTTGGTGCCGATACCGGGGCGGTCGACCCTGAATCCCCGCGCCAATTGCGATGTCGATACGGCGACAAAGCGCGGACTCTGTCCTTGACGAATGGTCAAATTAGCGCAGCCTCGGGGTAATGCGCAAAACCCCGAGATCCCTTGTTCTGCCGTGCTGGCCTGTGCAAAGGTGTGGCGTGTCGGCATGCGGACAATTGTTTTTCGACCGCCGCGTGCGCGAGGCCGCTCCCCGCGCGCCGAACCCCCCAACAAGCCCATCCGGCCTTGGCGTCGGCGGGGCCGCATACCGGTCGCATACCAGACGGTATGGGCCGGATCCCGCGTTGCGTCTGGAAGGAATGCAGCCGTGAATGACGCAGGCCTGGGGAATTCCCCTACCCCCGCCCGGCCGTTCGACGTCACCGACGAGCAGCTCAGCGCCGAGCTCAAGCAGTGGACGGGCACGGCACCCGCCCTGCATCCCGTCGGTGAACTGCTCGACCGGCACTGGGAAGCGGCCTTCGCCTATGCCCGTCTGTGCGCCGACGGGACGCGCGGCGCGGGAATGCTCACCACCGCCGCATTCACCCGGCTCTTCGGTGAATCACTCCGCCAGGCCGGCCCGACCGCCGCCTGGCGCCCCCAGCTCCTCGTCACCGTACGGCGTATCGCCGCCGAATGGGACAACGACGGCCGCGGCGAACTGCTCCACCCCCAGCTGCGCGCCGGCAAGGGCGAACGGGCCGCCTCCCGGCTGCTCCCGCCCGCGAACCGGCGGCTGCTCTCCCGTGCCTTCCAGCGGCTCACCCCGTCCTCGCGGACCGTGCTGTGGCACACCGAGGTCGAGTCGGAGCCCCTGGCTTCTCCGGCCGCACTGCTGGGCCTGGACGAGCAGGACGCGCACGTCGAACTGGGCCGGGCCCGCGAGCGGATGCGCGAGGAGTGCCTCCAGGTGCACCGCGAACTCGCCCACGAGGACGAGTGCCAGCGCTACGTCCGGATGATCGACGTGACCTTCCGGCGCGGCGGGATCGACGTCGACCGCGACCTCCAGCAGCACCTGAACGGCTGCAAGCACTGCCGGTACACCGCCGACCAGCTCCACCAGTTCAACGGCGGGCTCGGCATCGCCCTGGCCGAGGCCGTGCTCGGCTGGGGCGCCCGCGCCTACATGGAGTCCCGGGCCGGAGCGGCCGAACAGCCCGCCGAAACCCCGGCCGCACCCGCCGCCGGGTTCGCGGGCGGGTTCGCGGGCGGCGAGGCCTTCGCGCCGCCCGCCGCCCCGGGCAAGGACCTGGTCGTGCACCCGGCCGCCTCCCGCCGCGCCCAGCAGCGGGCCGCCCGCCGGGTCCGCCGCCGCAATCTCGCCGTGGCCGTGGGCACCGTGAGCGGTCTGGTCGTGCTGCCCCTGGTGCTGTGGTCGGTGCTCGGCTCCGGAGACGACTCCACCCCGGCCACCGCCAAGCCCTCCGCCACGCCGGCCGGCTCCGCCACCTCCGGCCCGTCCTGGATCGGCACCAGCCGGACCACCCAGGACACCCTGCGCGGCCGCCTGCACAACATCGCCTCCGGCCTGTGCATCGGCGTGGTCGGCAAGAAGGCCGTCAAGGGCGCCGAGACCGAGCTCGCCGAGTGCTCCTCGGTCGCCAGCCAGCAGTGGACGTACGACGGCGACGGACTGCTGCGCAACGCGGCCGCCCCCGAGCTGTGCCTGGACTCGCACCTTGGCTACTCCGTCCAGCTCGCCCCGTGCACCACGGCGGCCGGGACCAAGGCGAAGAACGTCCACTACGACTTCACCCTCCAGGGCGCGCTGGTGCCCCGCTGGGACCAGGACCTGGCGCTCGCCCCGGCCGCCACGGACGGCGGTGGTGCCCTGGTGGTCAAGAACCGGACGAACGCCAATGCCCAGCGGTGGGTGATGGACACCTCCCAGCCCGACCTGCAGATGCAGATCGTCAACTGGGACGCCGACACCACACCGACGCCGCCCCAGGCCGCCACCGCGTCCGCCGCCCCGACCACCAGGGCCGCGAAGCCCGCCACGCCGACACCCACCCCGGCGGCGTCCAGGACGACCGCGCAACCGACGCCGTCGAGCACCGCCGGCTACGACCCGTGCGTCGCGTACCCGGGCTACTGCTACGGCTCCGGGAACGGCCAGTACGGCGGCGGCTGGAGCGGCGGCGGTTACGGCGGTGGCTACGGGGGCGGTGGCGGGGGCCGCCACGGGCACTGAGCCCGCGCGGGCTCAGGGGTGCGGCGGCGGGGGCGGGATCGTCGTCAGGTCCGGCGCCCCCTCCGGCCACACCAGCAGCACCGGGCAGGGCGCGTGGTCGACCACGAACCGTGCCGCCCTGCCCAGGCTGTGCGGCCCGAGCCGGGACCGGTCGCCGTCCCGGGCCAGGACCAGCAGACCGGCCTCCTCGGCGGCCGCCACCACCTCCCGCTCGACCCGGCCCACCCGCTCCAGCCGGGTGCACGGCCGCCCCAGCCGGGCCTCGGCCGCGGCCAGCAACTCCGCCGCCGACGTGCCGCCGAGCTCCACCAGCCGCCCCTCCGGGTCCGGTTCCGAGCCGGCCCGGCCCAGCAGTCCCGCGAAGGCGCCGTGCGCGAGCCCGGCCACCCCTGGCTCGGCCACGTGCAGCAGTACCACCTCGGACGCGTCCGGTGCGTAGCCGCGCGCCGCGTCCACACAGGCGGGCCAGGTGCCCTCGACCAGCCAGACGATCACCTGCATGTCCATCGCCTCCCAGCTAGATGCCGACTGGATTCCCGACCACGTGCCTCGCATCAGGTGCCGCGATCTGCCGATGGGTGGCTGCGGCGCCGTGGTGGCCGGACCCGTTCACACTCCGACCATCTGAAGCGCCCCCCACAGTGCCACCACCGCCCCGCACAGTGCGGCCGGCACGGCGAGCAGGCCCAGGCGGGTGAACTCGCCGAGGTCCACGCCGTGGTCGTGCTGGTGCACGATCCTGCGCCACAGCAGTGTCGCCAGGGAACCGGCGTAGGTGAGGTTCGGGCCGATGTTCACCCCGAGCAGCACCGCGAGCACCGCGCCAGGACCGGCCGGCGCGGCCAGCGGCAGCAGCACCAGCACCGCCGGCAGGTTGTTGACGATGTTCGCGAGGACGGCCGCCAGCGCGGCGACGCCGAGCAGCGCCGGCAGCCCGGTGCCGCCCGGCAGCACATGGCCGAGCGCGTCCGCGAGCCCGTTGTCGACGACCGCCCGCACCACGATCCCGAGCGCCAGCACGAACGCCAGGAACGCGGGCGCGGCCGCCTTCACCACCGTCAGCGGGGTCGCCTTCCGCCGTACCAGTGCCCGCCCGGCCAGCACCAGCGCGCCCGCGCACGCGGCCCACGCCGGGTCGACGCCGACCGCCGAGGTGAGCACGAACCCGGCGAGCGTGCAGGCCACCGTCACCAGCGCGAACACCGGCAGCCGGGGCGGTTCGCCGGGGCCTTGGGAACCAGGTGCCGCCGAGGACAGGTCACGGGCGAAGAACCGCCGGAACACCAGGTACTCTGCGCCGATCGCCACGAGCCAGGGCAGCACCATCAGCGCCGCGAACCGGGTGAAGCTCAGCCCGCTCGCCGCGAACGCCAGCAGGTTCGTCAGGTTCGACACCGGCAGCAGCAGCGAGGCGGTGTTCGACAGGTGCGTACAGGCGTAGACGTGCGGTTTCGCCCGCACTCCGGACCGGGCCGCCGTCGCGAACACCACGGGCGTCAGCAGCACCACCGTCGCGTCCAGGCTCAGCACGGCGGTGATCACCGAGGCCAGTGCGAACACCGCGGTCAGCAGCCGCACCGGCCGCCCGCCCGACCAGCGGGCCATCCACGCCCCGCAGGCCTGGAACAGGCCCTCCACGTCGCAGAAGTGGGCCAGCACCAGGACCGCGGCGAGGAACCCGACGACCGGCCCCAGCTGCTCTGCCTCCGCCCGCGCGTGGTCGAGGGAGATCGCCCCGGTGGCGACGACGATGCCCGCCGCCGGCACGGCGAGCACCGCCTCCGGCCAGCCTCGCGGCCGGATCACGGCCCAGGCCAGCACGGCGGCGAGCAGGAGGACGGACAGGGTCTCGGCGAGCGGGGTGTTCAGGGCGCGTCCCTCAAAGGCGTGATCAAGTGCGGCCCGCCCATGAAAGCAGATGAAGATGGACGGACCCCGGTTACGAGGACCGGTTACCCGCCGCGCCCAGGAACTCGCCCCAGCCGCCGGTCGGCTCCTGCCCCGGGTTCAGCGTGCGCAGCGTCCGCAGCACCGCCGGGTCCTGCGCCTCCAGCCACGCCACGAGCTGCTTGAAGGACACGAAGCGCACGTCGTCGTACTGCGCCATCTTGCCGATGGCCTCCTCGACGGCGTCCATGTAGATGCCGCCGTTCCAGCGCTCGAAGTGGTTCCCGATGAAGAACGGCGCCCGGTTGGTGCTGTAGGCCCGCTCGAAGCCCGCCACGTAGCTGTCGCGGGCCTGGGTGCGCCAGGCGTCGTACTGCGTCTTGTCGCCCAGCGGATTTCCGGCCGACTGGTTGTACATCATGTTGTAGTCCATCGACAGGACCTGGAAGGAGTGCCCGGGGAACGGTATGGACTGCAGCGGGAAGTCCCAGATGCGGTTGCCCTGCACCTTGCCCGGCCAGATCTGCAGGCCGCCGGGGGAGGAGGCGTCGTACTTCCAGCCGAGCGCGGCCGCGGTGGGCAGCAGGTTGGCCTGGCCCTCCAGGCACGGGGTGCGGCCGCCGATCAGCTCCTTGCTGTAGTCGAAGGGCAGCGGCTCCAGATCGGTGAAGCCGGTGTTCGTCTTCCACTTGGTGACGAAGTCCATGGCCTGGTCGATCTCGCTGCGCCACTCGGCGGGGGACCAGTTGCGCACGCCGTCGGAGCCGCAGAAGTGCCCGTTGAAGTGGGTGCCGATCTCGTGGCCCTCCAGCCAGGCCGCGCGCACCTGCTGGAGCGTGTTGTGGATGTGCCGGTCGGAGAGGTAGCCGATCGCGGAGGCGCCGACCGGGTGCTGCGGGGGACGGTAGAGGTCCTTCTTGGACTCGGGCAGGGTGTAGATGCCGGAGAGGAAGAACGTCATCTTCGCGCCGTGGTCCGCGGCCACCTTGCGGAAGCGGGAGAACAGCTTGTTGCTGAGCTCGCCCGCGCCGTCCCAGGAGAACACCACGAACTGCGGCGGCTTGGTGCCGGGTGCCATCCGGGTCGCCTTCGGCTGGTGCGGCTGCGCGCCGGTGTCGGCGGTGGAGCCGTCGCCGATGAGCTTGAGCGGCTTGGCCGGCGCGCCGCCGCCGGCCCCGCCGTCCTTGACGCCGTCGCCCGAGCTGCTGCCGCCCAGCGTCCAGCTGCCGTTCGAGCACGCGGAGAGGGCGCCGAGCGCCCCCGCCGTCGCGCCCGCCGTCAGCACCCGCCTGCGAGAGATGCCGCTCATGTCCGTCCCCGATTCCGTCGTCCCGGCCCCTCGCGGAGCCCCGTCGCTGTGTGGTCGACGGGTTCGATGGGCGGTCGGGCGAAAAAGATCGGAGCCGGTTGTGCGTGTTGCACGCCTGTGACAGTCGTGGCCCGGACATGACGAACCCCGCTGCCCGGGGGAGTGGGCAGCGGGGTCCGGTCAGGGGGTGGTCAGGCGCCGGTACCGGCGCTGAAGACGCCCAGGCGCACCGAGGAGGCGTTCCCGGAGACCGGGACCGCGCCGTTGTTCCAGGCGACCTTCAGCGAGTCCTTCTCGTCCGGCGGGGTGACCAGGAGCGCGGCCGGGGTCGCCGTCTTGGCGCCGCTGATCTCCGGGTTGGAGAAGGTCAGCCCCGCCCAGGCGCTGTGACCGGGCTTGAGGGTGACCGTCGTGGCGGTGGTGCCGGACTCGCGCTGCGGGTCGGGGCCGAGCTGGGTGCCGGAAGCGTTCACGAAGGCGGCGCCCGGGTAGCCGCGCACGGTGCAGGTGCGGCCCGACGTGTTGGTGAGGACGACCGGGAAGTTCTCCTGGCCGGCCCCCGGGTTGTTGCCGCCCACCGAGGCGGACAGCTCCGAGGTGTGGCAGCGCGTCGCGGCGGCGCTGCCCGTCGTGGCGCCGCCGGTCGACGAACCGCCCGTCGACGAGCCGCCGCCGGTCGACGAGCCGCCGCCCTGTGAGGCCGAGGAGGATCCGTTGCCGGACGGGACGGGGGAGGTGCCCGAGGTGTCCGTGCCCGACGCGTTGCCGGTCGCGGGCGCGGCCGTGCCCGACACCGACTCGGGTGACTTGCCCTGACCGCCGTTGCCGCAGGCGGTCAGCAGGCCCAGGGCGGCGACCGTGCTCGCGAGCAGGGCCGCCCCGCGCCGCAAGGACTGGGACGTGTGCGCCATGTGTCTCACCACTCCTGGATGTGTCGTGGCACGCCCGCGAGGCGTGCTTGAGGCGCTCCGTGCGCCGTCACTCCCATCCGATGCGAGAAACGGCGGAAAAGTTCGGGGGCACGCCGGGATTGCCCGACTCAGGTGACCCGAAGGGACCGGAGTATGCCGTCCGTGACGGTCCTGTCGACGGCGCCCTTCTGCCGCACCTGCACGTACACCTGCGGCCGGCTCCCGCCGCCGGCCGGGCGCAGGGCCGCCTCCTGGATCGATCCGCCCGCGCCGGAACAGCCGCTCCAGCTGCGGACGCTGCCCTTCCAGTCGGTGCCGGTGAAGGCGCGGCTGCCGTCGTAGTGGCAGCCGGAGTGGGAGAGGGCGTCCACCTTGGCGGCGACGTCGCCGTGCTCGCTCACGCCGATGAAGACGCCGTTCACCGCGGTCGTCAGGTCCTGCCACTCGGACACGTCGTCGGCGACCTCGAGACCCGGCTCGTGCCCGGAGGCCAGCCCCAGGGCCTGCGGGTTCCAGCCGGAGTTCCGCAGCTCGCCCGCCCACCCGGACGGCACCTGGGCCACCACCCGCCCGGTGGCGTCGGCGACCCGCGTCTCGGCCCCCGCCGACCCGTTCCGGTCGATCATCGTGACCGCGAGGGCGGTGCCCCCGGCCGCGAGGACCGCGGCGACGGTCAGCGTGACCGCGTTGAGCCGCCTGCGGACACCGTCCAGGCGCCGGGGACGGCGCGCCCTGCGGCCCGCCGCGGCTGCCGCCAGCCGGTCCAGCTCGTCGGCGAAGGCCTGCGCGGACGGCCAGCGCCGCTCCCGGTCCGGCTCCAGGGCCCGCAGCAGCGCCCGCTGCACGTCCTCCCCGAGGTCGGGCCGCAGCCGCTCCGGCCGGATCACCCGTCCGGGCGCAGCCGGCACCGTCCCGGTGACCAGCTCGTAGCCGACCGCGCCCAGCGCGTAGACGTCGGCGCGGGCGTCGATGCCCTCGCCGGGCTCGGCCTGCTCCGGCGGCTGGTACCCCGCCGAACCGGCGGCCAGGGTCAGCCCCGACGCCTGCGCCAGGCTCTTGGCCAGCCCCAGGTCGGCAAGGAGCACCCGCCGGGTGCCGTCCTGCGCGGTGCGCAGCAGCACGTTGGTCGGCTTGATGTCCCGGTGCACGATCCCCGCCCCGTGCAGGTCCTGCGCGCCGCGCGCCGCCAGCGCGGTCAGCCGCAGCGCGTCGGGGATCGGGAGCGGGCCGCCGCCGAGCAGGTCGGCGAGGGTGCCCGCGTCGGCGTACTCCATGACGAAGTACGGCCGTCCGTCCGGGAGTTCGCCGATGTCGTAGACCTGCACCACGCGCTTCGAGTCGGCCCGCCGCAGCAGCCGCGCCTCGGACAGGAAGCGGTCGTGGATGTCGAGGCGGTGGGACCAGTTGTCGGCGAGCACCTTCACCGCGACCGAGGCGTCCAGCTGGTCGTCGTGGGCGAGCCAGACCGTCCCGAAGGCACCGGTGCCCAGGCGCTGTTCGAGGCGATAGCGGCCGATCCGCTCCAGGGGTTGCATACGACTATCATGCCTGTCCTGAGATCGACTTCGAGGGGGACCTCCCGTGCCGGACGCCGCGCTGACCGAAGACCTCGCCCGGCGGGCCGCCGCCGGCGACCAGGTGGCTCTGAACCAGCTGCTGTCCGAGGTCTGGCCGGACGTCGTACGGCGCTGCGGGCGGTTCCTGCCGTGCCGCGAGGACGCCGAGGAGGCGGCCCAGGACGTGCTGCTGCAGATCTCCCGGAAGATCTCCACGTTCGAGGGCCGCAGCCGCTTCAGCACCTGGCTGTACACGGTCGTCGCCAACTGCTCCCGGCAGAAGTACCGGGACCTGAAGCGGCGGGCGGCGGAGCAGCCGGCGGCCATCGAGCCGACCGAGCACGTCGACCCCCGGACCACGAGTGTGATCGCCGGGTCCCGCATCGATCTGCTGGAGGCGCTGGACCGCCTGGAGCGGGAGCACCCGCAGCTGGTGGCGCCGCTCGTCTACCGGGACATCTGCCAGCTGGACTACGCCGAGGTCGCCGAGCGCGTGGGGATCCCGCTGGGCACCCTGAAGTCCCGGCTGCACGAGGCCCGCAAGCAGGTCCGGCCCTGGCTCAGCGCGCCCTGACAGCAGAAAGGGCCGCGCGTCGGCGGCCCGCAACAGACAGAGGGAGAGGAGTTCCTCTTCTCTCCCTTCTTAACGTATAGCGCACTGGGGGGCTTGCGGCAAGGCCCCCCTCGTCCCGCAGAATCGCAGGCCGAAGCCAGGAACCGCGGTATTTGGGGGATGTGCGACATGCGTGTGCTGTTGATGGGATATGGGTCGCGCGGCGACGTCGAACCGCTGGCGGGACTCGCGGTGGCGCTGCGCGAGCTCGGCGCCGAGGCCCGGGTGTGCGCACCGCCGGACGAGGAGTTCGCGGAGCTGCTGGCCCGTGCGGGCGTGCCGCACGTGCCGTTCGGGCCGTCGGTGCGGGCGCTGGTGACCCGGCCGAAGCCGGCCCCGGAGGACGCGTTCAAGCTCGCGCCCGAGCTGGTGGCCGCACACTTCGACACGGTCGGCCCGGCGGCCGAGGGCTGCGACGTGCTGGTGGCGAGCGGCCTGATGCCGGCCGGTGCGCGGTCGGTGGCCGAGCACCTGGGCATCCGCTACGTGCTGGCCTGCTACCACACCGCCGGACTGCCGTCCTCGCGGTTCCCGCCGGCGCGCCGGCCGGGCCGTCCTGCTCCGGCTGACGCCGACCTGCCGACGCTGTGGAAGGTGGACGCCGAGCGGGTCAACGCCCTGTACGGCGAGGCGCTCAACACCCACCGGGCCGCGCTCGGCCTGCCCCCGGTGGACAACGTCCGCGACCACGTCCTCACCGACCGGCCGTGGCTGGCGGCCGACCCGGGGTTCGCCCCCTGGCAGGAGATGACCGACCTCGACCTCGTGCAGACCGGCGCGTGGCTGCTCCCGGACACCCGCGCGCTGCCGGCCGACCTGCTGGCGTTCCTGGCGGCCGGCGCACCGCCGGTCTACGTCGGCTTCGGCAGTATGGCCATGCGCGGCGCGCCGGACGCCGCCCGGGTGGCCGTCGAGGCGGTACGCGCCCAGGGGCGGCGCGTGCTGATCGGCCGCGGCTGGGCGGACCTGGTCCCGGACGACGGCGCCGACTCCTTCGCCGTCGGCGAGATCAACCACCAGGCGCTGTTCCGCCGGGTCGCCGCCGTCGTCCACCACGGGGGCGCGGGCACCACGACGACCGCCGCCGTGGCGGGGGTCCCCCAGGTGGTCGTGCCCCAGTTCGTGGACCAGCCGTTCTGGGCCGCCCGGGTCGCCGCTCTCGGCATCGGCGCGGCCCACGACGGCCCGGTACCGACCGTCGACTCGCTCTCGGCCGCGCTCGCGACCGCCCTCACCCCCGACACCCGCGCCCGTGCGGCCGCCGTGGCCGGCACGATGCGCACCGACGGAGCCACCGTGGCCGCGCGGCTGCTCCTCGACGGCGCCTGAGCCGCACCGCACACGACCACCGCGGCTGCTGCCTGAAGGTGCGGCCTCGCCGCGTAGGCGCGACCCGGTCATGACGGTCCCGCGCCCCGGCCGCCGCCCAGCACGTCCCGGTCATGACGGTCCCGCGCCCCGGCCGCCACCCACCACGTCCCGGTCATGACGGTCCCGCGCCCCGGCCGCCACCCACCACCTCCCGGTCATGACGGTCCCGCGGGCCGGCCGCCACCCACCACCTCCCGCGATCAACCCCGGACGGCGGCCGCCGCCCCGCCTCCCGTGTCCGCCTGTTTCGCCCTGTCCTCCCGGACGCCCTGCCGTACGTGCCTACGGCCGCACGGCCACCCCACGGAGCTGATTCCTTGAACCCCCTGACCACCAGCCCCTTCGACCTCCCCGAACGGCTCTCCGCCAAGGCCGACCCGGCCCTGATCGCCGACGACGAGCGGCACCTGGCCGCCGTCGCCGAGTGCCTCGCCCGGACGATCGCCGAACTGTCCGACCGCCTCGACGCCGAACTCAGGGCGCCCGGCGGCACCGGCCGGGCCGCGATGGACCGGGACGCCGAGGTCCACCGGCTGACCGGACGCCTGCGCACCCTGCGCCGCTTCGGCCTGGACCTGTGCCTGGGACGCATGGTCGGCATCGACGACCCCGAGCCCGTGTACATCGGCCGCCTCGGCCTCACCGACAGCACGGGGCGCCGGCTGCTGATCGACTGGCGGTCGCCCGCGGCCGAGCCGTTCTTCGCGGCGACCCACGCCGACCCGGCGGGGCTGCGCAGCAGGCGCAGGTACCGCTGGACGGACGGCCGGATCAGCGACTACTGGGACGAGGTGTTCACCGCCGACGGGCTCGACGGGCACGCCGCGCTCGACGACCAGTCCGCGTTCATCGCCAGTCTGGGAGCCGACCGCTCGGAGCGGATGCGGGACGTGCTCGCCACCATCCAGGCCGACCAGGACGCGATCATCCGCGCCGGATCCCGCGGCGCCCTCGTCGTCGACGGCGGCCCGGGCACCGGCAAGACGGTCGTCGCCCTGCACCGCACCGCCCACCTCCTGTACTCCGACCCGCGGCTCGGCCACCGCAGGGGCGGGGTGCTGTTCGTCGGCCCGCACCGGCCCTACCTGAACTACGTCTCCGACGTCCTGCCGAGCCTCGGCGAGGAGGGCGTGCAGACCTGCGTCCTGCGGGACCTCGTCGACGAGGGGGCCACCGCCGCCGAGGAGACCGACCCGGAGGCGGCCCGGCTGAAGTCGTCCGCGGACATGGTGCGGGCGGTCGAGACCGCCGTCCGGTTCTACGAGGAGCCCCCGGCCCAGGGAATGACGGTGACCACCGACTGGGGCGACCTCCGGCTGACCGCCGACGACTGGGCCGACGCGTTCCGGGCACCGGCTCCCGGCACCCCGCACAACGAGGCCCGCGACCAGATCTGGGAGGAGCTGGCCAGCATCCTGCTGGAGAAGCACCGCGGCGACGACGTGGCGGCCGAGGAGTTCCGCAGGTCGCTGCAGCGGGACCGGGACCTGGTCGACACCCTCGACCGCGCCTGGCCGCTGCTGGAGCCGACCGACCTGGTCGGGGACCTCTGGTCGGTGCCCGCCTACCTGCGGCTGTGCGCCCCCTGGCTCGGACCCGACGACGTACGCAGGCTCCAGCGCGCCGACGCCCAGGCCTGGACGGTGTCCGACCTGCCGCTCCTGGACGCGGCCCGGCAGCGGCTCGGCGACCCGGAGGCCTCCCGGCGCACACGCCGGCAGGAGGCCGTGCTCGCCGCCCAGCGCGAGCGCATGACCCAGGTCGTCGACAACCTGATCGGGGCCGTCCGGGACTCCGGTGCCGACGGCGACGACGGCGAAGGCCTGGTGATCATGCTCCGCGGGGAGGACGCCAAGGTCAGCCTGGTCGACGAGTCCGAACTGGCCGTCCCCGCTCCCGACCTGCTGGCCGGCCCGTTCGCCCACATCGTCGTCGACGAGGCCCAGGAACTCACCGACGCGGAGTGGCAGATGCTGCTGCTGCGCTGCCCGTCCCGGAGCTTCACCATCGTCGGGGACCGGGCCCAGGCACGGCACGGGTTCACGGAGACCTGGCAGGAACGCCTGGCCCGGGTCGGGTTCGACCGGATCGAGTCGGCCTCGCTCAGCATCAACTACCGCACCCCGGAAGAGGTCATGGCGGAGGCCGAGCCGGTCATCCGGGCCGTGCTCCCGGACGCCAACGTGCCGATCTCGATCCGCGCCGGCGGCCTGCCCGTGGTCCACGGATCCGTGTCCGAGCGGGACCGGATCCTCGGCACCTGGCTCGCGGGCCACGCCGAGGGTGTCGCCTGCGTGGTCGGCGACCCCGGGTTCACACCGACGCCCCGGGTCAGCGCGCTCACCCCGGAACTGTCGAAGGGACTCGAATTCGACCTCGTCGTCCTCGTCGACCCGGAGAAGTTCGGCACGGGCGTGACGGGCGGTGTCGACCGCTACGTCGCGATGACCCGGGCGACCCGGCAGCTGGTGGTCCTGACGAGCACCCCGTAGGAGGCGCTGGGGTGCCCCCCGGCCGCGGCTGTGGCGGTGCGGTGGGGTTCCGGGATCGCCGGGTTCCCACTCGACGCGGATGGTCGTCGCCGACGCGCCCTCGGGGATGGTGAGGGGAGCGGCGTCCTGGAGCACCTGCACCGCCCGGTGCCGAGCTCGAGCGCGACCGACTGTACGCCGGGCGGGCAGGTGACCGTTGCTTTCGCAAGCGGCGGGCGGCGACGTGTCGCGGGCGCCCGCTACGGCCCGGCGACCGCCACGCCCAGCTCGGTCGCCGCGCGCACGGCGAACCAGACCTCGGTGAAGGCGGCCGTCGTCGACAGGTCCCGGCCGGTCACCTCGCCGAAGCGGCGCAGCCGGTAGGCGAGGGTGTTGGGGTGGATGTGCAGTGCAGCGGCGGCGTCCTCGGTGCGCCGGTCGCGTTCCATCCAGGTGCGGACGGAGACCAGGAGCTGGGACCCGTGCGTCCGGTCGTAGCGCAGGGCCGCGCCGAGGACCTGCTCGACGAGGGCGGCCAGCAGCCGGCGGTCCTCCGGAAGCCAGCGTCCGGTGGCGTCCTCGCCGTAGTGGAGGAGCGGCTTGCCCGCCTCCTCCGCGCGGCCTGCCGCCCATTCCGCCTCCTGCAGGGCGACCCGCAGCGGCTCGCCGACGGTGACGGGCCGGCTCACCCCGCACACCGCGCCCGGCAGGTCGGCCAGGGCCTCCGTGAAGCCGGGTTCGGCCAGCACCAGCCGGTCCTCGCCACGGCGCAGGGTCAGGTGCGGGTGGCCGGACAGGGCGCCGTCCAGCTGCTCGTCCTGGGCGCGCCGGAGCACCGCGAGGACGACCGGCCGCTGGGCGTCCAGACGGTGATGGGCCAGCCGGCGCTGGGCGCCGGCCGCGTCGAGGGTGTCCTGGAGCAGTTCCGCGAGGGTCTCCGCACCCTCCCGCCGCAGCACCTCGCGCTCCTGGCGCACCATCGCGAGCCGCAGCGCGGCGACGGTGGCCAGGTGCTGGACGACGGCCAGCCCGGCCGGGCGCGCACCGGCCTGCTCCAGCGCGACCAGGTAGCCGGCCGCGCCACCCGGGCCGAGGACGGGGAGCACGAAGCCGCCGGGCACGGTCGGCGGGGCGTCCGGGTGCGCCGGGAGCACCGACAGGTCCTCCGGTGCCGGGACGCCGGGCAGCAGCGGACGCCCCTGGGGGGTGCACAGGAAGATGCGGTAGCCGCTGAGCTGCTCCAGCCGGTCGAAGAGCGCGGGGATGTCGAGGTTCTCCTCGGCCATCCAGCGCAGCGCGCCGAACACCTGGAGCTGGGCGCCGAGCCGCTCGGCGGACTTCTCGCTGACCGCGGCGGCGACCTCCTGGGCGATGGTCACGAAGGGAACGGTGAGCGGCACCTCGAGGACCGGGAAGCCGCGCTCCTCGGCCGCCGCGAGGAAGGCCTGCCGCAGCGGCGGGGTGCGCAGCTGGGTGCTGAGGACCAGCGCCGCGACGCCCGCGTCGTCGAGGCGCTCCAGATAGCGCCGCTGCGCGTCGCCGCCGCGCGGTACCGCGAGGCCCACGGTCATGAGGACCTCCGAGCCCTGCAGCCACGGGGTGGGGTCCTCCAGTTCGCTGACGTGTGCCCAGGAGACCGTACGGCCCAGGCCGCCGCCACCCGCGAGCAGACGCATCTGCAACGCGGGGAAGGACAGCAGATCGCCCACGGTGAGCACGGAACGTGGCGTCGCTTTGTGGTCGGGCACAAGACCACTGTAGTTCTTCGTGCCGTCAACAATTGACCCTGTCGGCCGGCCGTCCGCACACTGAGGCATCCCCCGCCACCGGAACCACCAGCTCCGGTCCGGGTCCGCCCACCCGGCGGCGTACGCCCAGGCTCGACAGGAAGGTTCCCCATGACGACCGAGCCCCGTGGACCCGTGGACTCCTCCCGGATCCCCCGCTACGCGGGACCCGCGACCTTCGCCCGGCTGCCGCGTCTCGACGAGGTGCCCCGCGCGGACATCGCCGTCGTCGGCGTGCCCTTCGACACCGGCGTCTCCTACCGGCCCGGCGCCCGGTTCGCCCCGGCCGCCGTCCGCGAGGCGTCCCGGCTGCTGCGCCCGTACCACCCGGCACTCGACGTGTCCCCGTTCGCGGCGGTGCAGGTCGCCGACGCCGGTGACATCCCGGTGAACCCCTTCGACATCAACGAGGCGATCGAGACCGTCGAGCACGAGGCCTCCCGCCTCCAGTCCGACGGCACGAAGCTGGTGACCATCGGCGGCGACCACACCATCGCGCTGCCGCTGCTGCGGGCGGTCGCCAGACGGCACGGACCGGTCGCCGTGCTCCACTTCGACGCCCACCTCGACACCTGGGACACCTACTTCGGCGCCGAGTACACCCACGGCACCCCGTTCCGCCGCGCCGTCGAGGAGGGCATCGTCGACACCGAGGCGCTCAGCCACGTCGGCACCCGCGGCCCCCTGTACGGCAAGCGGGACCTGGAGGAGGACCGCCGGCTCGGCTTCGGCATCGTCACCTCCTCCGACGTACTGCGCCGGGGCGTCGACGAGACCGTGGACGCGCTGCGGCAGCGCATCGGCGACCGGCCGCTGTACGTCTCCGTCGACATCGACGTCCTCGACCCCGCACACGCCCCCGGCACCGGCACCCCGGAAGCCGGCGGCATGACCTCGCGTGAGCTGCTGGAGATCCTGCGCGGCCTCGCCGGGCTCAACCTCGTCGGCGGCGACGTCGTCGAGGTGGCCCCCGCCTACGACCACGCCGACATCACCTCCGTCGCCGCGTCGCACGTCGCCTACGACCTGATCAGCCTGTTCACCCTGGACTCCGCCGGCCCTCGCGAGGAGCAGACATGACCCCCAGCCCCCAAGCGGAGCAGCACGACGCCCCGTCGCTGACCGAGATCGAGACCTACGGCGTCGAGCGCATCCCGGACGCCGACCGCACCGCCCGGCCGCTCGACCTGTTCCGGGTCGCCTTCGGCGGCGCGAACACCTTCGCCACCTGCGTCCTCGGCGCCTTCCCGATCCTGTTCGGGCTCTCCTTCTGGCAGGGCCTGGCGGCCACCGGCCTCGGCCTCGCCGTCGGCGCGCTGATCCTCGCGCCGCTGGCCGTGTTCGGGCCGCTGAACGGCACCAACAACTCGGTCTCCTCCTCCGCCCACCTGGGCGTGCACGGCCGGGTCGTGGGCTCCTTCCTCTCCCTGCTGACCGCGGTCGCCTTCTTCTCCATCTCCGTGTGGTCCTCTGGCGACGCCCTCGTCGGCGGCGCGCACCGGATGTTCCACCTGCCGACCAACGACGGCGTCTACGCGCTGGCGTACGGCCTGTTCGCCGCGCTCGTGCTGACCGTGTGCATCTACGGCTTCCGGTTCATGCTCTTCGTGAACAAGATCGCGGTGGCCGCCGCCTCCCTGCTCTTCGTCCTCGGCCTCTTCGCGTTCGGCGGCGACTTCGACCCCGGCTACCAGGGCAGCTTCCACTCGCTGAGCACCCCGGGCTTCTGGCCGGCGTTCATCGGCTCCGCGCTGATCGTGCTCTCCAACCCCGTCTCGTTCGGGGCGTTCCTCGGCGACTGGGCCCGCTACATCCCCGCCGACACCCCGCGCCGCCGGGTCATGGGCGCGGCCTTCCTCTCCCAGATCGCGACGATCCTGCCGTTCTTCTTCGGCCTGGCGACCGCCTCGATCATCGCCGCCAAGGCCGGGAACTTCCTCGACCCGAGCGCCCCGGACTACGTCGGCGGCCTGCTGGCCGTCTCACCGTCCTGGTACTTCCTGCCGGTCTGCCTGCTCGCGCTGATCGGCGGCATGTCCACCGGCACCACCTCGCTCTACGGCACCGGCCTCGACTTCGCGAGCGTCTTCCCCCGGTTCAGCCGGGTGCAGGCCACCGTGTTCATCGGCGTCCTGTCGATCTCCTTCATCTTCGTCGGCCGGTTCGCCGCCAACCTGACCCAGTCCATCTCCACCTTCGCGACGCTGATCATCGTCTGCACCGCCCCGTGGATGGTCATCATGACCCTGGGCTTCCTCACCCGCCGTGGCTGGTACGACCCCGACTCGCTCCAGGTCTTCAACCGCCGCCAGCGGGGCGGGCGTTACTGGTTCACGCACGGCTGGAACTGGCGCGGCATGGCCGCCTGGCTGGCCGCCGCCCTGCTCGCCGTCCAGTTCGTCAACCTCCCCGGCCAGTTCGTCGGCGCCCTCGGCGACCTCGCGGGCGGCGTGGACATCTCGCTGCCCGTCGGCCTGGGCCTCGCCGCGATCCTCTACCTGGCCCTGCTGTGGCTCTTCCCCGAGCCCCGCGCCGTCTTCGGTCCCGAGGGCCCGCGGCTGGTGCGCGCCGTCGACACCCCGGTGCCGCCGATCACCGCCGCCGACGGCGCCCCCGTCGCGGCGCCCGAGCCCGCGGAGGTGTGAGCGGGATGCGCCTGATCGACCTGTCCGTGCCGCTGCGCACCGGCATGCCGGTCTACCCCGGCGACCCGCAGGTGGACATCCGGCCCGCGCTCACCGCCGCCCACGACGGCGTCAACGTCCTCCAGCTGCACATGGGTTCGCAGTCCGGCACCCACGTGGACGCCCCGTCCCACATCGAGGACGGCCTGCCCACGCTGGACCAGCTGCCGCTGAACCGGTTCGACGGTCCGGCCCACGTCGTCGACGCCCGGGGCCTGGCGCCCCGGGCGGCCATCGGGACCGACCTGCTCGCCCGCGTCCCGGCGGACCGGATCGTACTGATCGCCACCGGCTGGTCCGCGCACTGGGGCACCGACGCCTACCACGACCACCCCTACCTGACCGAGGCCGCGGCCGCCCTCCTCGTCGCCCGCGGCATCCACACCGTCGGCATCGACGCCCTCAGCGTCGACCCGACCCCCGACGACACCCTTCCCGCCCACCGCATCCTGTGCGGCGCCGACGCCGTCATCGCCGAGAACCTCACCAGCCTCGCCGAAGTCCTCGACGCCCAGCAGACCGGCCACGACGTCCACGTCAGCCTCTTCCCCCTGCACCTGCCCGGGGGGGGGGGGGGGGCCCCCCCCCCCCTCCTCCCCCCCTCCTGGGAGAAAAGCTGGGTAGAAAACCACCAACCCACTTTCGCCCGGCGGACGACCCCATCGTATGCTTGGCTGA
>NZ_JBVJNZ010000001.1:767416-783166 GCF_055583445.1 Streptomyces sp. NPDC104761
AGCCCCCCCCCCCCCCCCCCCCCCCCCCCCCCCCCCCCCCCCCTCCCCGCCCCCCCCCCCCCCCCCCCCCCCCCTGGCCCGGATCTCGGAGCCGAAGCCTTGAGCAACGACCACGACACCGTCCTCGCCGCGGCGGACGCCCTGATCGCCGCCTTCGCCGAGGGCCGCACCGACGACTACTTCGCCGCCTTCGCGCCCGACGCCACCTTCGTCTTCCACACCACCGGCCGGCGCCTGGACTCCACCGAGGAGTACCGCGCCCTGTGGCAGCGGTGGGCCGACGAGGACGCCTTCCGTGTCCTCGCCTGCGACTCGGCCGACCGCCACCTCCAGCTCCTCGGCGACACGGCCGTCTTCACCCACTCGGTGACCACCCGCGTCTCCACCACAGCGGGCGAGGAAACCCTCCACGAACGCGAGACCATCGTCTTCCACCGCACCACCGACGAGGCCTGGCAAGCGGTCCACGAACACCTGTCTCCCACGCCCGCCTGACAGTGCCCCGTCAGGGGCGCGGGGAACTGCGCGACCGGCCACGACGGCACCGCAGCCGAGCGAGGCCTGGCAAGCGGTTCACGCCCACCTGTCTGCGGGGGCCGCTGGACAGTGCCCCGTCAGGGGCGCGGGGAACTGCGCGACCGGCCTCGACGCCGCCGCAGCCGACCGAGGCCTGGCGAACGGTTCACACGCAGCTGTCTGCGGCGGCCGCTGGACAGTGCCCCGTCAGGGGCGCGGGGAACTGCGCGACCGGCCTCGACGGCGCCGCAGCCGAGCGAGGCCTGGCGAACGGTTCACACGCAGCTGTCTGCGGGGGCCGCTGGACAGTGCCCCGTCAGGGGCGCGGGGAACTGCGCGACCGGCCTCGACGGCGCCGCAGCCGAGCGAGGCCTGGCAAGCGGTTCACGCGCACCTGTCTCCCACGCCCGCCTGACAGCGCCCCGTCAGGGGCGCGGGGAACTGCGCGACCGGCCACGACGGCGCCGCAGCCGACCGGCGAGGTGCCGCGGCACTCCCGCCGCTCAGGGAACCTCGTCCTCGAAGAGGGAGAGCTCGGCCCAGATCGTCTTGCCTTCCGTGGTGTGCCGGGTGCCCCACCGCTGGGTCAGCTGGGCCACCAGCAGCAGGCCCCGGCCGCCCTCGTCCCAGGTCTTGGCCCGGCGCAGGTGCGGAGCGGTGTGGCTGGTGTCGGAGACCTCGCAGATCAGGGTGGCCGTGTCGTGGATCAGCCGCAGCCCGATGGGGTGGGCGCCGTACCGGATGGCGTTGGTGACCAGCTCGCTGACCACCAGCTCCGTCGTGAAGGCGGCCCTGCTCAGGTCCCACACGTCGAGCTGCTCGACGACCTGCTTGCGGATCGGCGCGACCAGGGCCGGGTCCGCGGGGATGTCCCAGGACGCCACCCGGGTCGGCGGCAGCCCCTGCGTGCGGGCCAGCAGCAGGGCCACGTCGTCGGCCGCGCCGCCGGACGGCAGCAGGGCGTGCAGGATCCGGTCGCAGGTCTCGTCCAGCGAGTCGCTGTACGCCGCGAGCGCCTCGTGGAGGAGCCGCCGGCCGGTGTCCGGGTCCCGGTGCCGGGAGGTGATCAGCCCGTCCGTGAACATCGCCAGGACCGTGCCCTCGTCCAGCGTCACCTCGGCCGACTCGAACGGCAGCCCGCCCAGGCCCAGCGGGGGACCCGCGGGCAGGTCGAGCAGATGCGGGAGGTGGCCCGGGCGCAGCAGGACGGGCGGCGGGTGCCCGGCGCGGGCCAGCGTGCAGCGCCGCGACACCGGGTCGTAGACGGCGTACAGGCAGGTCGCGCCGACCTCGCCCGGGTTGCCCTCGCCGCCCTGCTCCTCGGAGAGCCGCAGCACCAGGTCGTCGAGGTGGGTGAGCAGCTCGTCCGGTGCCAGGTCGATGTCGGCGAGGGTGCGCACGGCGGTCCGCAGCCGGCCCATCGTCGCCGACGCCTGCACACCGTGGCCGACGACGTCCCCGACGACCATGGCGACCCGCAGCCCGGACAGCTGGATCACGTCGAACCAGTCGCCGCCCACCCCGGCCCGCGCCGCCGGCAGGTAGCGGGAGGCGGCCTGCAGGGCGGCGGTGCGCGGCAGTGTCCGGGGCAGCAGACTGCGCTGCAGGGCCAGCGCGGTCTCGCGCTCGCGCGAGTACCGGCGCGCGTTGTCGATGCAGACGGCGGCCCGGGCGGTGATCTCCTCGGCGAGCAGCACGTCGTCCGGCCCGAACGGGTCGAGCCGCCGGTGCCGCCGGAACACCGCGACCCCCAGGGTGGTGCCGCGGGCCTGGATCGGCACCGACATCGATGAGTGCACGCCGAACTCGCGCACCCGCTCCCCGCGGACCTTGTTCCAGCTCAGCCACTCGTCCAGCTCGCCGGACGACACCGAGGCCACGATCGTGTGCCCCGCGGTCAGCGAGTCCGCCTGCGGTGAGGTGGCCGGGTAGACCTCGGTCTGACCGGGCTTGAGGACCGCCTCGGGGACGCCGGGGAGTACGGACTGGTGTGCGATGCGGCGCAGGGTGACCGGCGCGCTCAGCCGGGCCGGGAGGTCGCCGCCGTCCTCCGGCGGGTCCAGCAGGTCGACGGTGACGAGGTCGGCGAGGGCCGGGACGCAGACGTCCGCCAGCTCCTGGGCCGTCCGGACGACGTCGAGGGTGCTGCCGATCCGCACACTCGCCGCGTTGACCAGCTGGAGCCGCTCCCTGGCCAGGTAGTTCTCGGTGAAGTCATGGGCGGCCAGGCTCACGCCCCGCACCCGCCCCGCGGCGTCGGTGACCGGCGCCACCCGGGCCAGCCAGGCGTGCGCCCGGTCCTCGCCGCCGCTCCGCGTGTACGTCTGCACGTCCAGCGGCCGGCCCGAGGTCAGCACCCGGAGCATGCTCCGCTCCAGCTCCCCGCTCTCCGGCTTGCCGCCGATCTCGGTGACCCTGAGCCCCTGGACCCGTCCTTCGGGCAGCCCGATGACCCGGGCCATCGCCTCGTTCATCCGGCGCAGCCTGAGCTGGTCGTCGTAGACCGCGATGGCGCACGGCGACTGCGTCAGCGTGGCCGTGGCCAGCGGGTCGTCCGGGGTGCGCGGCCCGCCGCCGTCCAGCGGGGAGACCACCGTCCACTGGCCGGGCCGTTCGTCGTGGGCCGGGGTGTGGTGGGCGAGCAGCCAGACCGGGACCGTGCGGCCGTCCCGGTGGCGGAGTCCGAGGGTGCCGTCCCAGCGGGTGCCGACGGGCGCGCGCGGTGCGACGTCCCCGGCGAGCAGCAGCGCCGCGGGCCGGCCCACGACGTCCTCGGCCGGGTGGCCGAGGAGCCGCCGCGCGCCCTCGCTCCACTCGGTCAGTGTGCCGTCCTCGCCGATGACCGCCCGGGCCGTCGCCGCATCGTCGAAGGGATAGACCCGGCTCATCTCGCCACTCCCAAGCGCACACTCACAGTCAACAGGTGCACCACTCGTGTTCAGGGTAGTGCTTCGGACCCTCCCGTGACCGGCAGGCGGCGACGGACGGCCGGTCGCTGCCGGGCCCTGTCCGGGGTAACGGACGGGGACCGGCCGCCGGGACGAAAGGGGAGGGCGGAGGCTTCCGGACCCTTGACGGACACAAGTGCCACCCCGTCAGAATCTGTTTGTTAACGATCAGTTGTGAGTAGTTCTGGGCCCTGATGAGGGAGAGCCGCACCATGACGGTCACACGCAGATCGGTTCTGGCAGCCGCCGCGGCAGCCCCGGCGGCCGGCGTCCTGCTGGGCGCCCCGGGCGCCTGGGCGGCCCCGGACTCGGATACGTTCTCGCAGGCCGGCGGTCGCCGCACGGTCGCCCTGCGGGACGGCTGGCGGTTCGCGCTGGTCAACGCGGGCGGGATCACCGACCCGACCGGCGGCTACTCGGACGCCGCCGACCCCGGGTACGACGACTCGGCCTGGCGGCGGGTCGCCGTACCGCACGACTGGAGCATCGAGCAGACCCCCACCACCGACCACGGCACCACCAGCGGCACCGGCTTCTTCCCGGGCGGCCTCGGCTGGTACCGGCTCGCCTTCACCCTCCCGCCGGACTGCGCGGGCAAGCGGATCTCGGTGGAGTTCGACGGCGTCTACATGGACTCGTACGTCTACTGCAACGGCACCGAGGCCGGCCGCCACCCCTACGGCTACACCGGCTTCGCCTTCGACCTCACCGGCCTGCTGCACACCGACGGCAGCACCGAGAACGTCCTCGCGGTCAAGGTGCAGAACCAGTTGCCCAGCAGCCGCTGGTACTCGGGCAGCGGCATCTACCGCGAGGCCCGCCTGGTGGTGACCGATCCCGTGCACGTGGCGCGGTGGGGGACGTATGTCGCCACCCCGGACATCACCGCGGAGCGGGCCGTGGTGCGGGTGCGGACCGCCGTCGTGGACGACTCCGGCGAGGGCGCGGACGTCATGGTGGTCTCCCGGATCGCCGACCCCGACGGCCGTACGGTCGCCCGTACCACCTCGACGGTCACGGTCACGGGCACCGGTGCTGCCACCGAGACCCATGAACTGGCCGTGGCGAGACCGAGGTTGTGGTCCGTCGAGGCCCCGCACCGCTACACGCTGCACACCGAACTCCGGGTCGGCGGCACCACCACCGACACCTACCGCACGGTCTTCGGCATCCGCAGCTACCGCTTCGACCCCGACGAGGGCTTCTCCCTCAACGGCGTCCCCACCAAGATCAAGGGCGTCGACCTCCACCACGACCAGGGTGCCCTCGGCGCGGCGATCAGCGCCGACGCGGTGCGCAGACAGATGACCATCATGAAGTCGATGGGCGTCAACGCCTTCCGCACCTCGCACAACCCGCCCTCGCCGCAGATGATCGAGGTCTGCGAGGAACTGGGCGTCGTGATGATGGTGGAGGCCTTCGACTGCTGGCGGACCGGCAAGACCACGTACGACTACGGCCGCTTCTTCGACGAGTGGTGCGAGGCGGACGCCACCGAGATGGTCCTGGCCGCCCGCAACTCGCCCGCCGTCGTCCTGTGGTCCATCGGCAACGAGATCCCCGACTCCACCTCCACCGCCGGCCTCGCCATGGCCGACCGGATCATCGCCGCGATCCGCGCCGCCGACGACACCCGCCCCCTGGTCATCGGATCCGACAAGTACCGCAGCGTGCCCAAGCCGGGCTCCGCCGCCGACCTGATGCTGGCCAAGCTCGACGGACTCGGCCTCAACTACAACACCGCCAGGTCCGTCGACGCGCTGCACGCGGCCTACCCGCACCTGTTCCTCTTCGAGTCCGAGTCCTCCTCGGAGACGTCCACCCGTGGCACGTACCAGGAGCCGGAACACCTCAACACCGGCGAGAACCACACCCCCGGCCGCCGCGCGACCTCGTCCTACGACAACAACCTCGCCTCCTGGACGATGAGCGGCGAGTACGGCCACAAGAAGGACCGGGACCGCAAGTGGTTCGCGGGCCAGTTCCTGTGGTCGGGCATCGACTACATCGGCGAGCCGACGCCGTACGACGTGTTCCCGGTGAAGTCGTCCTTCTTCGGCGCGGTCGACACGGCCGGCTTCCCGAAGGACATGTACCACCTCTTCCGCAGCCAGTGGGTGACTGAGCCGATGGTGCACCTGCTGCCGATGAGCTGGAACCACGAGGAGGGGGACACGGTCGAGGTGTGGGCCTACGCCAACGTGCCCGCCGTCGAGCTGTTCCTGAACGGAACGTCCCTGGGAGTACGGGAGTTCGACACCAAGGAGACCACCGACGGCCGCGCCTACCTGGAGACCACCGAGCCCACCGGCGACGACAAGACCTTCACCACCGGCCCCTACCCGGGCAGCTACACCAGCCCCAACGGCAGCGCGGGCAAACTGCACCTGACCTGGAAAGTGCCCTACCGGCCGGGCGAGTTGAAGGCGGTGGCCCGGCGCGACGGCAAGACGGTCGCGACCGACGTCCTGCGCACCGCCGGTGCCCCGCACGCCGTCCGCCTCACACCCGACCGCAAGTCCGCTGCCGCGGACGGGCGTTCGCTGGTCTTCGTGACCGCCGAGATCGTCGACGCGCACGGGGTGGTGGTGCCCGACGCCGAGCACCTCATCTCCTTCGCGGTGACCGGCGGTTCGCTCGCCGGGCTCGACAACGGCCGTCAGGAGAGCGCCGAGCGCTACCAGGCGAGCACCCGGACCGCCTTCCACGGCAAGGCCCTCGCCGTCGTCCGCTCCGGTACGAAGCCCGGATCCCTCAAGGTGACCGCGCGGGTGGCCGGCCTGCGTACGGACACCACGACCGTGCACATCACCCCGGCCCGCACCGCGGCGAGCACCCCCGCCCCGCACTTCGGCCCGGACCACCCGTCCCCGCCGGACTTCCCCTACGCGGACGCCAGTTACTCCGGCCGTCCGGACACCCTCCCGGCCGCCATGCTCGACGGCGACCCCGCCACCGGCTGGTCCAACGCCTTCGCCAAGTCGGCCACGGCCCTGCTGCCCGCCTTCGGCGGCGCCCGGATCGCCGACTGGGTGTCGGTCGACCACGGGCGCACCCGCACCTACGACCGGATGGACGTCTCCTTCACCGTGGACGCCACCCACACCCTCCCCGCCTCGGTCGAGGTGGCCGTCTGGGACGGCACGGCGTACCGGGGGGTGCGGGACACGGTCGTGGACTGGGCGACCGCCTCGGACACCCCGACCGCCATCACCTTCACCGCGGCACGCGGCTCCCGGATCCGGCTGACCCTGACCAGCGCCCACCCGGGGGCGGCCACGGGCGCGGTGCGGATCACCCGCCTCGACGTCTGAGGCGGCCGAGGGGACGGTTGTTCCACCTGATCCATCCGATGCCTCGCACGCGTCGTCCCTCTCGTCGTGACATCGCGTCCGGCGCGGCGCCACGCCGCCGACCGGCGGGAAACGGGCCTGGCGCTCGGGACCCGCTGGTACCGTGGTGAGCCGGTCTTGACCTGCGGGTATTTACGGTGGAGTACCCTCGCGGTACCGTGAAGGGCATGCCAGCTCTCAACGTGGAGTTCAGCGACCGCGAACTCGAGGACCTGAGGCAGATAGCCAAGGAGCGCGGTACGTCGATGAAGGCCCTTGTCCGTGAGGCGGCCGCCGCCGACATCGCCCGGCACCGGGCGCTGCAGGAAGGGGCGGAGGAATTCCGCCGTTTCTTCGCGGCGCACGCCGCCGAGTTCGCCGCGGCGTTCCCGGACGACGAGCAGCCGCCCGCGAAGGGCGAGGCCGCCTGAGCCATGCCGCCGGTCATCCACATCGACGTGCCCTGGCTGCTCCAGCGCCATGAGGAAGTCATGCCGGAGCAGCCCACCATCAACGACTTCTCCGCGCTGGTCGCCGCCGTCGCCCGGCACCGGGTCGACCCGCCGCGCCTCGGTGTGGACTCCGACGCCGCCTGGCGGGCCGCGGCCCTGCTGCACACACTCGCCCTGCTCAAGCCGCTGCCCTCGGCCAACGCCCGGTTCGCCTGCGCGACCGCCGTGGCCTACATGTACGTCAGCGATGTCGGCATCGACCCGCCCTACGGCGCCCTCGTCGACCTCGCCCGCGACCTGATGAGCGGCAAGGCCGACGTCTATGCCGCGGCGGACCGGCTCCGTTCCTGGCAGCTCTGACGCCTGCCCGGACGTGCAGGGAGAGCTGCCCCGAGACCCTCGGGGCCGCCGGCCGAGGGCGGGAGGAACGGGGCCGGCGGCCTGTTTCGCGCGGAAGAGCCGCCGTTCCGCGCGGGGCCTCGTGAGGAGGGCCGGTCACCAGTGGACCACCCGTGCGGGCGGGCCGGGAGCGTGCGCGCGGGACCGGTGCGGGCGCACGGTTCACACGGGGCGCGCGGAATGGTGAATGCGGCCATGAAGGGGCAATAGCCACCGCCGTCTTTCTGACTTTCTGTCAATGCTGTCGATGTTGTTCTGGCGCCTTGTTGCTTGTGTGAGACTTGTGCGAAGGTGAATGCCCGCGCGGGGTAAAGGCCTGGTCCAATTCGGCAGTTGAGGACGCGACCGACACCGTACCGACACCGTGCCGGCGAATTCCCGCCCTCCGCAGGCGCACCGAAGAGGTACGCACCAACGCACCAAAGGAATCCGCTCCGTGTCCACCCTCCACCCGCCTCGCCCTTCCTATCCGCCGCCGGGTGGTGGTGCGGGGGAGTCCGACGAGTCCCTCGCCGCGCCGCTGCGAGCCGGTTCGGACATCGAGGCCTCCCGGTCCGCCGCGTTGCTCATGGCCCGGCACTGGCGGCCCGTCCAGGAGTACGCGGTCATCTGCCTGGCCGCCTCGGGGCCCGTCGCGCACATGGTCGCGGCCGCCGCCTTCCACCAGGTACTCGACCGGGTGGCCCTCGGCGAGACGGCCGACGCGATCCGGCCGCGGCTGCTGGTCTCCGTCCGCGACACGGTCGCCAACTGGGCCGTGGAGGACCGAATAGCGGAAGTTCTCCCGGACCTCGGGAAACCGGCCGGTGGGCGCGGTATGCGCGCCACGAAGTCCATGACCCCGGAAAACCGCACCCTCGCGGAGCGTTCATTCCTGGGCCTTCCGCCGCTCGCCCAGAGCCTGCTCTGGCACGCGGAGGTGGAGGCGGAACCGATAACCGTACCGGCCGGTCTGTTGGGTATGGACACGGCAAGCGCGTCCGCGGCTCTCGAGGACGCCCGCGAGAAATTCCGCGAGGGCTGTGTCCGCGCCCACCGGGAACTCGCGCCGTCCCAGGAGTGCCGCTACTACAACCGGCTCCTCGACGTGCCGATCCGCCGCGGCGGTGGCCTGCTGCCGGACGTCCGCGCGCATCTCGCGGAGTGCCCGTACTGCAGAGCCGCCGCCGAGCAACTCGGCCATGTCGAGGGCGGACTGGGCGTGCTGCTGGTCGAGGCGGTGCTCGGCTGGGGGGCCCGCCGCTACCTCGACACGCGCCCGGGGCGCAAGGGCGGTGCGGAGGCTCCCCTCACCCGCGCCGCCACCCGGCGCGGCGGCGGCGGCCGGCGGCGCGCGGCCGCCCGGACGACCCGGATCCTCGCCCGCATCCCCGTGGCGGTGCGCCGTCCGCCCGGCTCCTGGTCGTCGAAGACGCTGCTGACCAGTGTCGGCGTGGCCGGCGCGGGACTGCTCGCCTCCGTGCTCGCGGTCAGCACGCTGTCCGGCGGCGGTGACGGCAGCGACGCCGTCGCCACCGCGGGTCTGGTGCCCGGCGGCTCCGAACCCGAGGCAACGCCCACTTCCGGCACGGCCGGACTGCCCGCCGCCGACCACACGACCCGGCTGCGCAACGCCGCCGCCCAGCTCTGCCTGGACGTCAACGGCGAGCCGAAGACGGGGGCGAGCGTCGTGCTCGCGGTGTGCTCCTCGGCTTCGACCCAGCAGTGGACGTACGAGAGCGACGGCGAACTGCGCAGCGCGGCCGGCCAGGACCTGTGCCTGGACTCGCACGCGGACGCCGGGGTGGTCATCCTCGGCACCTGTGCCGACGAGGGCGCCGAGCGCGGTGGGGACGTGCGCTACGACCTCACCGCCCAGGGCGAGTTGCTGCCACGCTGGGACGAGACCCTCGCCCTCGGGACGGGCGGGGTGGACCCCGGCTCCGACATCGTGGTCAAGGTCCGCGACCACACCAGCGGCCAGCACTGGCTCACCGACGCGCCCGTGCGGTCGCAGAGCCACGGTTCGCTCTCCACCGCCGGGAGCGGGGGGCCTTCCGCGCAGCCGGCGGGACTGGCCGGCCACTAGGCACCGCGCGGGGAGGGCCCGGGAGCGTCGTGGGCCGTCCGCGGCGTCGTCGTGACTGGTCGCGCAGTTCCTCCCCCAGCCTTCGGCCGGGGGTACCCCCAGCGCCCCTTGGGGGCGCGTTCAGTCCTGGTCGGCGTCCGGGCCCTGGGACCGGACGCGCTCCACGTGTTCCAGGGACTCGCGGAGTTCGGTCAGCCAGTCGTCGGTGTGGCGCTGCACCAGGCGGACGCACCAGGCCAGGGCCTCGCTGCGGCTGCGCGCCACGCCGCCGGCGATCAGGGTGTCCAGGACCTCCCGCTCGGACTGGCGCAGCCGGGTCATCACCGGTGCGGCCACATGCGTGAACAGCGCCCGCTGACCCGAACACTCCACGCCCCAGGAGACCTTGCGCCGGAACTGGTGCTCCGCCTCCCGTGCGACGCCCATCCGGTCCTCCCGGGTGCGCTCCCGGAACTCCTGGATCCGGCCCTGTACGGCTGCCTCCCGCTCCGCGTCCGACGCGCCGTCGGCGAGCTTGGGGCCGGGGATGCGCCCGATGACGGTGACCTCCTCGCGGTCGACCGTCACCTCGACCAGTTCCTCGAAGAGACCGTCGGGCAGGCGGCCGGCGAACCAGCCGCGTACCGTGTCTCGCTGCTCTTGAGTAATCATGTAATGACGATTACTCCGTTGCAGAACAAAGGCAAGGGCTTGCCCGGAAGTCCGCCGACAGCGGAAGCGGAATGTTTCAGGACGATTAACGAGGCGACGGGATCAGGCCATCTGGCTGCTTCGGGCGATCAAGAACCGCTCCGTTGAGCGGTCGACGCGTTCGATTTCCGTGACTTCACGCCACTGATTCAATACGCAAGGTTACTGAAACATGTGGGTTCGATGTGTGTTTCGGCGGCGGACTCGGCAGAGTGGCGCCCGCCGCCCCGGCACCCACCGGGCCGAGGGCGGCACCCGTCGAACCGAGCGGAAGGATGCACACAATGCGAACCACCGCGCGCTGGGCAGCGACCATCGGCCTTACGGCCGCCGCCGTCTGCGGACCCCTGGCGGGGGCCGCCGGCGCCGCCCCGAGCTCGCTCTACGCCCCCTCGGCCCTGGTGCTCACCACCGGCCACGGCACAGAGGCGGCGACCGCCACGCCCGAGCGCGCCGTCACCCTGAACTGCGCCCCCAGCGCCTCCGGGACCCACCCGGCGGCCGCCGAGGCCTGCGCCGAACTCCGCGGCGCCGGCGGAGACCTGAACGCCCTCGTACCCCAAGCCGACGTGTGGTGCACCAAGCTCTACGACCCCGTCGTGGTCACGGTGGAAGGCGTCTGGCAGGGCAAGCGCGTCTCCTACGAGCACACCTTCGGCAACCAGTGCATGAGGGACGCCTACGGGACGCACGTCTTCGCCTTCTGAGCCCGGGATCGCACGGTCCTCGTGACTGCCGGACAGGTCCGCAACTGGGGAGTGCGGCCCCTGGAGCGGGGAACCTGCGATCTCGCACCCGGGGGGCGGACGGGTGGTGTGGGGCTGCCCGTCCGACCCCCCGGCACCACCGCCGCTCCCCGGCGTTCCCCTCCCGGGGAATGCCGGGGAGCGGCGGAGAACGTCCCGGCGTCCCTTCGGGGGCGCCGGCGGTGCCTTCGGCCGAAGGCCGGGGGAGGAACCGCGCGACCAGCCACCTGACTCCCGCGGACGACACGGCGAGGGGCCACCGTCTCCCTGCTGACGGTGACCCCTCGGTTGCTGCGGCTCTGCGGACGTCACATGTGGACGACCGGCGCCGCGTCCGGGTCCTGCTGCGGCACCCCCTTGCGGAACAGCACGAAGGCGATGACCGCGCCGACCGCGAACATCCCGGCCGACCACCAGAACGCGGTCGTGTAGCTCTCGATCGTCGCCTGCGCCTGCACCAGCTTGCTCGTCGCGTCCTTGCCGGCCAGGTAGTCCGTCGCCGCACTCGCCGCGAGCGTGTTCAGCAGCGCCGTGCCGATCGAACCGCCCACCTGCTGCATGGCGTTGACCGTCGCCGAGGCGACACCCGCCTCGTCGGCCGTCACCCCGCCGGTTCCCAGCTGCATGGCCGCCGGCATGACCAGGCCCAGACCGAGACCGGTGATGATCAGCTGCGGCAGCACCGCGCTGACGTAGCTGGAGCCGACGCCGATCCCGGTCAGCCAGGCCATGCCGGCCGCGGAGACCGCGAAGCCCAGCGGGACGACCACCTTGGGGCCGAGCCGCGGCACGAGAACCTGGGTACCGATCTGTGCCGTCACCATCAGGCCGCCGATCATCGGCAGGAACGCCACGCCGGTCTTCGTCGGGCTGAAACCGAGGTTCAGCTGCAGGTAGTAGGTGAGGAAGAGGAACACGCCGAACATGCCGCCGGCGGAGATCAGCACGGCGAGGAGCGAGGCCCCCCGGTTGCGGTCCATCAGGATGCCCAGCGGCAGCAGCGGGTGCGCGGACTTGGTCTGCCACCACGCGAAGGCCGCCAGGAACGCGACGCCGGCGACCAGGAAGCCCCAGGTCAGCGGCGAACCCCAGTCGTGCGACTCGGCGTTGGAGAAGCCGTAGACCAGCGAGAACAGACCGGCCGCGACCAGGACCGTACCGGGGACGTCCAGCTTGGCGTTCCCGGCGTCACGGTGGTTGTGCAGCAGCGCCATGCCGCCCGCGAAGGCGACGACCGCGATCGCGACGTTCACGTACAGGGTCGAGCGCCAGTCGAACGTGTCGGTGAGGACACCGCCGAGCAGCAGCCCCACCGCACCGCCGGCACCGGCGATGGCACCGTAGACACTGAACGCCCGCGCCCGCTCACGGGCGTCGGTGAACGTGGTGTTGAGGAGCGAGAGCGCGGTCGGGGCGAGCAGCGCGCCGAAGGCGCCCTGGAGGGCCCGCGCGGTGACCAGCATCCCGAAGCCGTTCGCGGCACCGCCCAGCGCCGACACGGCGGCGAAGCCGACGACTCCTATGAGGAAGGCGGTCTTGCGTCCGAACAGGTCGGCGATCCGGCCGCCGAGCAGCAGCAGGGACGCGAAGCTGAGGGCGTACGCGGTGACGATCCACTGCCGGTTGCCGTCGGAGAACCCGAGGTCGGCCTGGGCGGACGGGAGAGCGATGTTCACGATGGTGGCGTCGAGCACCACCATCAGCTGGGCGACCGCGATGACCGCGAGGATCCACCACCGCTTGGGGGAGGCGACCGGCGGTGCCTCCTCGGTACCGACGCGGACGTCGTCGGTCAAAGTCTTCTCGGACATGCGAGAACCACTCCAGGGAAGTCGTTCGGGATTTACCAGGAAGCCGTTTCGTCGACACGGCGCCTACAGCTCCGCGAACGAAACGGTTTCGTACACATCGACCCTAGACCACTTTCAGCGAAACGGCAACGTTTCGCTGGGGTGGGGCGGGGTGTTAGGCACGGGGCGCATATTCCTTGACAGGAATATAACTGTGTGGGCATATTAAGCTCATGTCCGCCGACACCCTCTGGACCGCCCTGGCCGACCCCCACCGACGTGCCATAGTCGGCCTCCTCCTCACCCGCCCGCGCCCCGTCGGCGAGATCGTGGACGCATGCGGCCTCAGCCAGCCCAGCACGTCCAAGCACCTCAAGGTGCTGAGGGAGGCGGGCCTGGTCCGGGTCCGGCAGGACGCGCAGCGCCGCGTCTACGCCCTGGACCCGACACCCATCGCCGAACTCGACGCCTGGCTGGCCCCCTATCGCCGGCTGTGGAACAGCAGCCTGGACACCCTGGGCCGCCGCCTGGACGAGACGGTGGCCGCCCCGGAATCCCCCACCTCGAAGGACTGATCCCCATGCCCGCCGAACTCACCGGCACCTACGTCACCCTCGACGACGGCCGCCCCGCGGTCCGCTTCAGCCGCCTGTACGGCCACCCCGTCGATCGCGTCTGGCACTTCGTCACCGACCCCGACGAACTCGCCGGGTGGTTCCCGTCCCGCGCCGAGTTCGACCTGCGCCCCGGCGGCGCCGTCAAGTTCACCGGCGACCCGAACATGCCCGAGTCGCACGGCACCGTGCTCGCCGTCGACCCGCCCCGGAACCTGACCTTCGACTGGGGCGGCGACGAGATCCGCTTCGACCTGGAGGACGCGGGTCCCGACGGAACCCGCTTCACCCTCACGCACGTCCTCGGCGAGGAGAACACCGCCGCCCGCAACAGCGCCGGCTGGGAGGTCTGCCTCGCCGCCCTCGACGCCAAGGCCCGCGGCGAGCGCTTCCCGGGCCCGCACGCCGGCGTCACCGCGCCCTGGAAGGAGTACTACCAGGCCTGTCTCGACGCCGGCCTGCCCTCCGGCGCCCCGGTCCCCGGCATCGACGCCTGACCGGTCACGCCAGCTGGCGTCGCACCAGTTCGTGCAGGCGTCCGCCGGTGTCCGCGAGCAGCTGGGCGGGCGGGCCCTGCTGGGCGACCTTGCCGTCCTCCATCACGATCACCCGGTCGGCGTCCAGCACCGTGGACAGCCGGTGGGCGATCACGATCCGGGTGGCGTTCAGCTTGCGGGTGCTCTCGATGACCGTGCGCTGGGTGTCGTTGTCTAGCGCACTCGTCGCCTCGTCGAAGAAGAGGATGCGCGGGCGCCGGATCAGCGCCTGGGCGATCATCAGCCGCTGCCGCTGGCCGCCGGAGATCGCGCCGCTCCCGGCGACGATGGTGTGCAGCCCCATCGGCATCCGTTTGATGTCCTCCGCGAGCCCGGCCATCTCGGCCGCCGCCATCGCCTCCTCGGGGGTGTAGGGCTCGGTGCCGCAGATGACGTCCAGGATCGAGCCGGTGAAGGGCTGCGCGTGCTGGAGCACCACCCCGCACTGGCGGCGGACCGCCGACTGGTCGAGGGCGCCCAGGTCCTGGCCGTCGTACAGCACGCTTCCCGAGACCGGTCTGTCGAAGCCGATCAGCAGCCGCAGCAGGGTCGACTTGCCGCAGCCGCTCGGGCCGACGACCGCCACGAACTCGCCCGGGCGGACGGTGAAGGAGACGTCGTCCAGGACCAGGGGACCGTCGTCCGAGTACCGGAAGGACAGGCGGCGGGCCTCCAGGGCGCCGGACAGCGGGCCGGGGCGGGTGCTGGCGGTGCGGACCTCGGGGGCGGCCTCCAGGACCGGCTTGATCTCCTCGAAGAGCGGGAGCGCGGCCACCGCCGACACGAAGGAACCGGTCAGCTGGGTGACCGAGGTGAGCAGCATCGTCACCGACGTGTTGAAGGTGAGGAAGGCCGCCGCGTCCATGGCGCCCCGCGCCGGTCCCGCGAGCAGCATGAACATCAGCAGAGTGCAGACCGGGAGGTAGACCGAGCCCAGCACCGTGGTGAGGTTCTTGATCCGGCCCACCTTCTGCTGGAGCTGCCGGCTGCGCGCGAACTCGGCCGCCCAGGCCGCGTACGCGTAGTTCTCGGCGGCCGCCACCCGCAGCTTGGGCAGGCCCCGCAGGGTCTGGAAGGCCTGGTTGTTCAGCTTGTTGCCGAGCACCACGAGCTTGCGCTGCCAGCGCACCTGCCACAGCCCGAGCCCCAGGAACAGCGCGGCGATGACGACCAGCATGGCAAGGGCCGCCAGCGCCATCGGCACGCTGTACCAGAACAGCAGACCCAGGTTCATCACCCCGACGGTCACCGACTGGGCGACCACCGGGCCGACCCCCGCCAGCAGCCGGCGCATCGCGCTGACGCCCATCGCCGCGCTGGCCAGCTCCCCGGTCGAGCGCTGGGTGAAGAACCTGGTCGGCAGCCGCAGCAGCCGGTCCCAGACGGCCGGTTGCAGGGTCGCCTCGATACGGCCCTCCAGGCGCAGGATGGTCAGGTTCTCCAGGAGCGTGAACGCGGCCGACACCACCGCGCTGATCATCACCGCCAGGCACACCTGCACGATCAGGTCCGTCTGGGCCTTCGGCACGTAGTCGCCCAGCACCCTGCCGGTGGGGGGGGGGGGCAGGGGGGCGGCCGCCCCAGTGCCCCAACCCGCCACGAACAAGGTTCTCCAAGTGCCGCGCGTGCCCCTCAGGGTCCCACAAAGCAAGCCAAACA
>NZ_JBVJNZ010000001.1:783176-966266 GCF_055583445.1 Streptomyces sp. NPDC104761
AAACACCACCGTGCTGATAATCACCGCAAGACACACCTGCACAGTAGGTTCCGTTTGGGCCTTTGGCACGTGGTCGCCCAGCACCCTTCCGGTGGCGGTCGCCACCAGGCCGCCGCCCCCCACGGTCACCAGCCCGGCCAGCAGCAGGTTGCCCAGGTCGCCGCGCGTACCGCGCAGGCTGAACCGGAGCAGGCCGAGCGGGCTGAGCGCCTCGTCGGGCAACGGCCGGTAGAACATCACCGCGCGCGGCTCGAACTCCGCCGCGTTCGCCTTCTCGATCGGGGTCTCACGGCCGGTCGACGGATGGACGGCCACATAGCCGCCGCGCCGCCACAGCAGCGCCACGGGAGCGCCGGACAGGGCGCGGTGTCCGACCAGCGGGCCGACGTTGTCGTGCCACCAGCGGCCGTCGAGCCGTACCGCCCGGGTGCGGACCCGGGAGGCGAGGGCCACCCGTTCGACCGGGTCGATGCGGTCGCTCTCGGTGCCGCTCTGCGCGGGTTCGGCGAGGGTGATGCCCGCGGCCTCGGCGACCAGCCTGCAGGCCGCGTAGGAGGCGTCGGCGTCCGCGGCCGTGGTGCGCTTGGCCGCCTTGCCGATGGAGGCGAGCAGCGTGCGGTCGGCCTGGGCCCGGACCGCCTCGCCGGCCCTGATGCCGGCCGCCGTACGCGTCTCGTGGGTGCGCTCCAGCTGCTCGATCCACCGGTCGAGGGTGGTGAGCAGCCGGTACTGCTGATCGACCATGCTCTGCCACAGCGCCGGGTCCATCAGCAGGTCGGCGGCCGCCTCCGCGCCGTACAGCGAGCCGTACTGCACGCTGCCCGGGGGCACCTGCATCCAGAAGACGTCGTCGTCGGTGGGGGCCGCGGCCCGCTCGCCGTCGGTCATCGGGGCCTGGAAGAGAACGGACAGGCCGCGGCCGACGCCGAGCGCGAGCGCGTACTCCAGGGGGCTCGTGGTCGGCGGTACGTACTGGGGGGTGCCGTACTCGTCGTAGGACCAGGTCTGGGTGTGGGACGGCTGGTACAGCTCGCGCAGACCGATGCGGTGCACGACGCAGTCCCGCAACGGGCGTGCCACCAGGGTGTGCTGCGGTCCCGCGACCGGGCCGAGCAGCAGCGCGCCGGCCTCCAGGCGGCCCAGGTGGTGCCAGTGGCCCTGCTGTTCGGCGTCCACCGCGAACAGGTCGAGGGCGCCGGACGCCACCAGCCACAGCACCTGCGGGCCTTCGAGGTCCAGGCGGGTGAAGCCGGTGCAGTCGATCCGGTTGCCCAGTGCCCCGAACGCGCCGAGTACGAGGTCGCCTTGGTCCACGGTCGTCATCTCATCGCTCCCTGACCAGCGCGGCGTACGCCCCGCCGTGTGCCACCAGCTCGTCGTGCCGCCCGCGCTCCACGACCGTGCCGTGCTGGAGCACGACGATCTCGTCGCTGTCGCGGACCGTGCTCAGCCGGTGCGCGATGACGACACAGGCGCAGCCGCGGCGCCGCAGGTTGTCCATGACGGTCAGCTCGGTCTCGGCGTCCAGCGCGCTGGTCACCTCGTCGAGGACGAGGATGCTCGGCCGGCGCACCAGCGCCCGCGCGATCTCGAGGCGCTGGCGCTGGCCGCCGGAGAAGTTGCGGCCGTCCTGCTCGACCCTGCTGTGGATCCCGCCGGGCCGGCGCGCCACCACGTCGTACAGGGCCGCGTCGCGCAGCGCCTCCACCACGGCCTCGTCCGGGATCGACGGGTCCCACAGCGCCACGTTGTCGCGGACCGACCCCTCGAAGAGGAAGACGTCCTGGTCGACGAAGGAGACGGAGGCGGCCAGCGCGCCGCGCGGGATGTCCTCCAGACGCCGGCCGTCGATGCGGATCACGCCCTCCCAGGGGGCGTACAGGCCCGAGATCAGCCGGGAGACGGTGGACTTGCCGCTGCCCGAGCCGCCGACCAGGGCGACCTGGCGGCCGGGGCCGACGGTGAGGTCGAAGCCGGTGAGCAGGGGCTTGTCCAGCGGGCTGTAGCCGAAGCTGATGTTCTCCAGCTCCACATGGCCCTGCAGCCGCCGGGTGGAGTCGCCCGCGCCGGGCCGCGCGTAGACCGGGTCCGCCTGGAAGTTCTCCACGTCCTTGAGGCGGGCCACGTCGGCGGCGAAGTCCTGGATGCGGCCCGCGACGCCGTTGAGCCGGGTCAGCGGGGCGGTGAAGCGGGTGACCAGGGACTGGAAGGCGACAAGGAGGCCGACCGAGATACCCCCTTCGACCGCCCGCATGCCGCCGATCCACAGGATCAGGGCGCTGTTGACGGTGGCGAGTGTCGGGGCCACCACGCCGAGCCAGGCGCTCGGCACGCCGAGCCGCTGCTGCTCCTCCAGGGTGGCCGCGTGCTGCCCGGCCCACCTGCGGAAGTAGCCGTCCTCGCCGCCGGTCGCCTTCATCGTCTCGATCAGCTGGAGGCCGGTGTAGGAGGTGTTGGTGAGCCGGGCGGTGTCCGCGCGCAGCTTCGCCGTCCGGGTCGCGCGCAGCCGTACGACGAGCCGCATGGCCACGATGTTCAGCAGGGCCACGCCGATGCCCAGGAAGGTGAGCTGGACGTCGTAGGTGTAGAGGAGCACGGCGTAGAGGACGACGACCACGGCGTCCACGCCGGCCGCCGCGAGGTCGCGGGCCAGGGTCTCGGCGACCTGGTCGTTGGACTGGAGGCGCTGCACCAGGTCGGCCGGGCTGCGCTGGGCGAAGAAGGTCACCGGCAGGCGCAGCAGGTGGCGCAGGAAGCGGGCGCTGGAGAGAGTGGAGGAGACGATGCGGCCGTGCAGCAGGTTCGCCTGCTGCAGCCAGGTCAGCACCAGGGTGAGCAGGACGCAGGTGCCCATCGCGGCGAACAGCACGGTGAGCAGCGAGGTCTGGCCGCCGATGAGGAACAGGTCGATGTACTGGCGGCTGAGCGCGGGCAGCGCCGCGCCGACGACCACGAGGAGGAGGCTGGCCAGGACGGCGGCCGGCATGGTGCCTGCGGTGCCGCGCAGCCGGGCGGGCATGGCGCCGAGGACGCCGGGGCGCCGGCCGCCCCGCTCGAAGCCGTCGCCCGGTTCCAGGACCAGGACGACGCCGGTGAAGCTGCCGTCGAACTCCTCCATCGGCACGAACCGGCGGCCCTTGGCGGGGTCGTTGATGTAGACGCCCCGGCGGCCGAAGCGGCGGCCCATGCCGTCGTAGACGACGTAGTGGTTGAACTCCCAGAACAGGATCGCCGGACCCTGCACGTCGGCGAGGGCGGCCAGGTCCATCTGCATGCCCTTGGCGGTGAGGCCGTAACTGCGGGCCGCCTTCAGCAGGTTGCTGGCGCGTGAGCCGTCGCGGGAGACACCGCACGCGATGCGCAGCTCCTCCAGCGGGACATGGCGGCCGTAGTGGCCGAGGACCATGGAGAGGGAGGCGGCGCCGCACTCGACGGCTTCCATCTGGAGCACGGTGGGCGTACGGACCGTCCGGCCACGGCCCTTGGGAACCGGACGCTTGGGCGGCGCGGCGCGCCGGCGGCCGCGGGTCTCCTGGGCGGTGGTCACGGGAGCAGCCAATCGACGGGACGCTGGTCGGCCAGCCGGATCGAACCCGAGGCCAGGGTCATGGAGTCGAGCTTGAACGGCGGCCCGTCCGCCGAGGACCACCGGTAGCCGCTCTTCGTCTTCTTCGACGGGTCCAGCCGGACCAGTACGGCCACCGGGCGGCCCTTCTTGGTGAACTGGTCGCCGAGCTGGCTGTCGCCGAGGAACGCCGAGATCGACTGGGCCGACTGGGCGGCGCGGTCCACGGACTTCACATGGCCGCGGAGCACGCCGTACTCCTGCGTCGACACCGACGACACGGTCAGGTCGACCGGGGCGTTCGCGGGGATGGACGAGGCGTTCTCGGCGGGGACGTAGACCGTCGCGTACAGCGGGTCCGAGGCGTGGGCGACCTTCTCCACGGCGGCGACGTTCGTACCGGTCTGGATGATCTGCCCGATGGTCGCGGCGAGCGCGCTGATCCGGCCCGCGGCGACCGTGCGCACGACGGAGTCGCCCTGGCTCGTGTGCACCTTCAGGACGGGGGAGTTCGCGGGCAGCCGCTCGCCCTGCTCGGCGAGGACCGCCGTGACCTGCCCGGCGACCGGGCTCTGCAGGATGTAGCTGCCCTGCCCGTGGGTGAGGATGGCCTGTGCGCTCACCGTGGAGGCGACCGAACCGGTCACCGCCCACACCGAGGCCGCCGCCATCACGACGACGGAGACGGACAGCGCGAGCCAGCCCTGCGGACGGGCGAACCGCACCGGGAGGTCGAGCTCCTCCGGTGACTGGAGCTTGGCGAGGGCCTGTTGGCGGAACTGCACGGAACTTCCCTCACCTAGGGGAGAGACACGGGTGTTTCAGAACGCCCGAGAGCCCCGGGGCCGGGATCCGGCTCCGGGACTCAGCGGCAACGAGGTGCGATCAGAGACCGGCGACCAGGTTGGTGACCGGCTGGGTGTTCAGGCCGGTGACACCCTCGACGGTGCCGACGACCGTGTTGACCAGGCCGGAAACCGGGGCAACGCCGTCCACCAGGCCGGTGACGGTGCCGACGGCGTTCAGGGACAGACCGCCGGAGACGTTGTCGAGCTCGGCGTCGGAGATCTCGACGGTCTCAACCTGGGGGGTGGAGTTCATGATGGAACTTCCCTTCATATGGATATTCACAAGGGGGAGAGCGGCCCCCCGACGCCCTTCAGGACGAACACGGCCCTTGGGGGGACGAGCGGACGGCCGCGACCGCGAGCGCCGGGCGCCCGTTTCCGGTAGCCCTTCGCGGCCCGCGGTGCGATGGATCAAAGCACGCCCACGGGTCGCGCTTCCAATCAACCATGCGTCTCACCTGGGAACTTGAGTCCCACAAGGGCGCAACCGTGCAGGCGCGCGCACCGCTTGTCGGCGACTCCTTCACAAGGCGCACGACTTCGCCCCCGCCGCACCGCTTGCCCACCCGGCGGCGAATCCGGCACTCCGGGCCAAGGGCACGACGCGGGGCGCGCGATTGTGCAGATCCGCCGCTTCCCGTGACCCGCTTGGGTATTGGATGTGCAGATTCCCTGAAGCAATGGTTCCAGTCCGTGATCGCGACGGACCGTGAATGATCGGTTGCTGACCGTGTTCTTCTGTGCGGCGGACGGTGCGCGCGGTCAGCCCAGGAGTGCGTACACCGTGCTCGCCCGAGCCGCGACCGCCCCCGACCGCTGATCGCTCATCGTGATGTCGGCGAACGCCATCCGGCGGCCCAGCTTGGTCAGCACCGCTTCGATCAGGACATCCGAACCGGTCACCGCACGCTGGAACGAGGTCGACTGCTGCACCGTCGTCATCGGCACGAAGCCGCCCCGGGCCGCCGAGACCGCGATCACCGTCGCCGTGTCGGCCGCCGCCAACAGCGCCTGCCCCGACAGTCCGCCGCCCTCCCGGGACAGCCGCTCCGACCAGGGCAGACGCAGCACGGCCCGGTCCTCGCCCAGCGCCTCGACGGCCAGCCCGAGATCAAGCACCCAGGGCGCGAAGTTGGCGGAGAGGATCTTGTCGGCTTCGGCGGTGGTCATCGTCATATGGGGGATTGTTCCCGGGCCGGCCGCCCGGCACGCGCACCGTCACTTCCACGGGCGCGCCATGGCCGATTCATCACCGGGTCAAGGAAGTTGGCAAACGGAATTGAACGCACCACGTGACCCGCCCGTACCTATGGCCACCCAGGCGCCGCTCACGAACGACTGCCCCGCAACGGCAGACACTCCGTCCCTTGGAGGTCGAGAAGTTTGAGTCACAAGCGAATTCCGAAGCGCAAGGCCGCGATCGCGGTGGGCGGTGTCGCCGCGCTCGGAGCTGCGGCGTTCCTGCTGCCGATGGCCAACGCGTCCCAGGACAACGCCTCCGGCGCCACCGCTGCCCCCAAGACTCTGAAGGCCACGGGCGCCTCGAACCTCGCCGCGCAGCTCCAGCAGCTCCTCGGCCAGGCCTTCGCCGGGTCGTACTACGACAGCGCCAAGCAGCAGCTCGTCGTCAACGTCGTCAACGGCGACAACAACGTGATCGCCCAGGCGGAACAGGCCGGCGCGGTCGTGCGGCAGGTGCAGAACAGCACCTCGGCACTCGAGGCCGTCGCCAAGACCCTGAAGACCAAGGCGACCATCCCGGGCACGGCCTGGGCCGTCGACCCGAAGACCAACAAGGTCGTGGTCAGCGCCGACAGCACCGTCACCGGCGCCAAGTGGGACACCCTGCAGTCGACGGTCCAGGGTCTCGGCTCGAACATGGCGACCCTCAAGAAGTCGTCGGGCACCTTCAAGACCCTCGTCTCCGGCGGCGACGCGATCTTCTCCCAGGTGCAGAACGGCACCGTCCGCTGCTCCCTCGGCTTCAACGTGACCGCCTCGGACGGCAGCCCCGCCTTCCTGACGGCCGGTCACTGCGGTGTCGCGGCCAAGGACTGGTCCGACTCCGAGACCGGCCAGCCCATCGCCACCGTGGACCAGGCCCAGTTCCCCGGCAACGGCGACTTCTCGCTCGTCAAGTACAACGACCCCACCACCCAGACGACCAGTGACGTCAACATAGGCAACGGCCAGACCGTCGCCATCAACCAGGCCGTCGACGCCACCGTCGGCGAGACCGTGTTCCGGATGGGCTCCACCACCGGGCTGCACGACGGCCAGGTCACCGGCCTCGACGCCACCGTCAACTTCCAGAGCGAGACCGACCCCAACGGCGTCGACACCGTCACCGGCCTCATCCAGACCAACGTCTGCGCCGAGGCCGGCGACAGCGGCGGCTCGCTGTTCACGCAGGACGGCGGCGCGGTCGGCATGACCTCCGGCGGCAGCGGCGACTGCACCTCCGGCGGTGAGACCTTCTTCCAGCCGGTGACCGCCGCCCTGCAGGCGACCGGCGCGACCCTCGGTGACGCGGGTGCGGGTGCGGGTGCGGGTGCCGGTGACGGCAGCGCCACGGCCGACCCGTCCGCCACCGCCGGTGACCAGAACGGCGCCGGCGACCAGGCCGGCGGCGACCAGATCGGCGGCACCGCCGACCCGTCCGCCACCGCGGGCGACCAGAGCGGCACCGGGGACGGAACCGGCACCGGCACCGGAACCGGCGACCAGTCCGGCACGGGTGACGGGACGGGCACCGGCGACCAGTCCGGGACCGGCGCCGACACCACCTCGTCGTCCCACTGACCCACCCCGCGCACGGCCTGCCGGCGGTTGCCCGCCGACGGTGCCCGGTCCGGCCCTCCGGCGGGAGGGCCGGACCGGATCGCCGCCGGCGGCAGGTCAGCCGTCGGCCTCGGCCCGCAGCAACAGCACCGCGACGTCGTCGACACGCTCCTGCGCCGCCGCACTGTGCCGCACGAGCGTGTCGGCGAGCCGGTCCAGGGGCTGGTCGCCGTTCTCCGAGAGCAGTTCCCCGAGTCCGACCAGGGCGTCCTCGATGTCCACGCCGGGGGATTCGACCAGCCCGTCGGTGTACAGGGCGAGCACCGAGCCCGGTGCGAGCGACACCTCGGTCGTCGGGTACGTCGCCTCCGAGTCGATGCCCAGCAACGGGCCCCCGGCCAGGTCGAGGACCCGCACCCGCCCGTCCGGACGTCTCAGCAGCGGCGGCGGATGCCCCGCCCGCGCCATCACCGCGCGTCCGCGCTCCGGGTCCAGCCGCAGGTACAGACAGCTCGCGAACAGCTCGGCGCCGGAGTCGATCAGCAGCCGGTTGGTGCTGCACATCACCTCCTCCGGCGCCTGCCCGACGCTCGTGAACGCCCGTACGCCGGTGCGGATCTGGCCCATCAGCCCGGCCGCCGTCACGTTGTGCCCCTGTACGTCCCCGATCACCGCCGCGGCCAGCGGCCGGGTGGGCACCAGGTCGTAGAAGTCGCCGCCGATCTCCATGCCGTGCATGGCGGGCAGATAGCGGGCGGCCGCCTCGATGCCGGCCGGCGGGGCCAGCGAGCGCGGCAGCAGGGCCGCCTGCAGACCGTGCGCAAGCTGGTTCTTCGCGTCGTAGAGCACGGCCCGTTCCAGCGCCTGCGCGATCAGCCCGCCGAGGCTGGTGAGCACGGCACGCTCGTCGGCCGGGAAGGCGTGCGGCTCGGCGTAGGCGAGGACACAGGTGCCCACCGGGCGGCCCGACGCGATCAGCGGCAGGTACGCCCAGGCGGCGAACCCGTCCGGGGTGGCGTGCCGGTCCGGATACAGCCGCTCCAGCTGCTCCCTCGACTCGAAGAACCCCGGCACGCCGGTGTTCAGGACATGGGTACCGGGCGTGCGTTCGGCCAGCGGGAGGCCGTCGAAGCGCTCCACGGTCCGCGGCTCCTCGTACCCGCGGTGCCCCAGCACGTGCAGCCGCCCGCCCCGCGAGCCGAGCACCACCACGGCCTGACTGCCGACGGACGGGGCGACCTCGTCCGCCACCAGCTGCACGACGTCCTGCACCCCGACGGCCTCGGTCAGCGCCCCGGCCAGGCTCAGCACCTGTGAGATGGTGACCAGCCGGTGCGCCGGCGCGGAGTCCGCGCGCGGTGTCGCCCCCACCATCTCGGCGACCGCCCGCGCCCGGCTGATCCGGGTGGTCAGCCCGGTCGTGCTCGGATACATCCGGAACGACAGCCAGTCGCCCGGCGGCCGAAGCGCCACGAACGACGTCACGTGCTGGCTCAGCAGCGCCGCCCGGTAGCGGTCCTCGTACATCGGGTCGTTCAGCCACGGCACCGACACCCACGGCTGGGTGCCCAGCAGATCGTCGACGTGCACACCGAGCAGTTCGGCCGCCGCCCCGTTGGCGAAGGCGACCCGGCCGTGCAGATCGAGCGAGGCGAGCCCGTACGGCAGCCGCCCCACCATCCGCGCCGCCTCCACCGTGCCGAACGTGCCCGCCACCCCCGAGGGGGGTGCCGCCAGCAGATCCGGTTCGGTGCGCAGCGGACGGTTCTGCCGGGCGACCCGGTCCAGCCGCACCGCCAGCCGGTCGCACGCCGAGGTCAGCGACTCCCGCTCCCGGTCGGACAGCACCGTCGGATGGGCGCCGGGCCAGGTCACGTACACCGCGCCGTACAGGGTGTCCGCCGTCGCCACGGGGAGCGCGGCAAGCGCGAACGCGTACGGCAGCACCACCGCGATGCGCGGGTACCGGCGGGCCATGTCCTCCTCGCCGCCCACCCACACCAGCCGCCGTTCGCGCGCCGCGTCCGCGACCGGGATCGGCGCGCTCAGCCCGACCCGCTCCCACGGCGCGGCGAAGGCCCGGGGCAGTCCCGCCGTCACCGACATCTCCAGGACCGGCTCGTCGGCCGCGAGCAGGTAGACCGCGCCGGAGTGCGCCTGGACCTCCTCCATCATGGCGGCCAGCGCCAGCGACAGCAGCGGCTTGCCGGAGCGGCTGCCGGCGGCCGCCGGCACCCCGGCGTCGGGCTCCGTCCCGGCCGGAGGCGCCCCCATCCCGTCGGACACGCCCGACCACCTCCTCGTCCGGCCGCGCGTCGCGTCCTGGGATCAAGGCTCCCTCGTGGCGGCGACCGGCGCACGGCGAGAGCCGCGCGGGCCCCCGCACCGGGCCGGCCCGGTGTACCCCGTTCGCCTCGGCACATTCCCCCGCAGCCGAAGCGCGGGGCGGGGTACGAGCGCCGGGCGTGCGCCCCCGCGCACCCTGATGGCCGGATCTTCGCGCCCATGCACGGTGGACGGCGCCAACAATGGGGCACGCGTTCCACACCTTGAACGGAAGAACCGACGTAGGTCTGGTTGAGGGGGGCGGCGGTGATCCGGGTACTCCTGGTGCACGACGTGTGTCTGGTGAGATCGGTCCTGGCGGAGTGGTTACGCCGGGAACCGGGGCTGAGCGTGGACGACACGCCGTGGCACGGCGCATGGGGGCGGGTCCGGGCGGTGCGGCCCGACGTGTGCGCGGCGGACCTCGACAGCTCCGGCACCCACGGCGTGCCGCCGCTGGCGGACCTGCGGCCGGCCGAGCCCGGTCCGTCCGCGCCGCGGCTCGTGGTGCTTGCCGGTGCGAACAGGCCGGGGCTGCTGAAGCGGGCGGCCGAGGCGGGAGCGCTCGGCTACGTCGACAAGGCGGGCGCGCCGGAACGGCTGGTGCAGGCGATCCGGCGGGCCGCCGAGGGGGAACGTTTCGTCGACGACTCGCTGGGCTTCGGCTTCCTGCGGGCGGCCGAGATCCCGCTCACCAGACGGGAGCTGAGCGTGCTGGAACTGGCGGCCGGCGGGGCGTCCATCGCGGAGATCGCCGGCAGCCTGCACCTGTCGCACGGGACCGTACGCAACTACATGGCGGCGATCACCCGCAAGACCGGGGCCCGCAACCGCGTCGACGCGATCCGGATCTCACAGGGCGAGGGGTGGCTGTGACCCGGCGGCCTCGCCCGGCGCCACCAGCTCCCGGTAGAGGGCGCAGGTCCGCAGCAGGTCCTCGTGGGTGCCGTAGGCCGTGCGGGGGCCGTCCATCACCAGGATCCGCCGGGCACGGCGGGCCGAGTCGATTCGGTGCGCGACGACCACCAGCGTGCCGCCGGGCCGGGTGGCGAGCGCCGTCTCGGCGCGGGCCTCGGCCTCCGCGTCGAGGTGGCAGGTCGCCTCGTCGAGAAGGGCGAGCGGGGCGGGGGAGAGGTAGGCACGGGTGAGCGCGATCAGCTGCCGCTCACCCGCGGACAGTGCCGCCGGCCGCACCGGGGCGTCCGGACCGCCCAGCCGGTCCAGGAGCGGCGTGAGCCCGACCTTCTCGGCCGCGGCCAGCAGTTCAGGACCCGGGACGGGGTCCGGGCGCAGCAGCCCCAGGTTCTCGGCGAGGGTGCCCGTGCAGACGTACGCCTCCTGCGGGATCAGCACCCGCAGGGCGGCCGCCCGCGCCCCCGGCACGGGATGGCCGCACACCCGGACCGCGCCGTGCGCCGGGTGCAGCAGCCCGGCGGCCACCGCGGTCAGCGTCGACTTGCCGATCCCGCTCGGGCCCACGACGGCGAGGTGACCGCCGCACGGGACGACGAGGTCGAGTCCGTCGAGGACTGGGGTGCTCGCCGGGCCGTAGGAGAAGGTGACGGCGGAGAACGAGAGAGCCGGGGTGCCGGGGGTCACCTCCGCGGCCGGCGTCGGGGACGGCCCGGGATCCGGGGGCGGGCGGAGCCGGCGCAGGACGACCGTGAGACGGGCCCCGCCGGTGCCCAGGCCGTGCACCAGGTTCTGCAGGGCGGGCACAAGGGACTGCGTGACGTAGGCGAGCGCGCCGACCAGGGCGCCCGCGGTCACGCCGTGGGCGAGCAGCCAGGGCGCGGCGGCGAGCAGCAGCACCGGGGGCAGCTGGCCGCCGACCGCGAGCGCCGCCACCCGCACGACGCTCCAGCGGGCCAGCGCCCGGGCGGCCCGGAACTCGGCGTCCACCCGCTGCCCGGTCCGCGCGGCGACCTGTTCCTCGGCTCCCGCCGCGGTGACGTCCCGCAACCCCGGGCCCATTTCGCCCAGTTCCGCCGCCAGCGCCTCGTCGGCGGCCAGGAAGGCCTCCTGACGGCGGGCCAGCGGGCGCAGCGTCGCCGCGAACAGGGCCAGGCCGGCGAGCAGCGGGGGCAGCACCACGAGCAGCAGCGGCGGTGCCAGGGCGCACAGCCCGGTGAGCGCGCCGGCGGCCGTGAACACGAACGACCGGGACACCAGAACCAGCCCGGCGAGGGTGTCCCGGGCGATCTCCGCCTGCTGGGTCAGCCCGGACAGCGCCCCGGGGTCGGCCTCCCGCACCCCGCGCGCGACCACCCCCGCCACCAGCCGGTCCCGCACCGGCTCCACGAGGTCGGCCACCACCGCGTACACCCGCCGGGTCCCGTACGCCCCCGCCACCACCGCGCCCGCGGCCGCGGCCAGCCACCACAGCCCGGTCCGCGCGTCCCCGGCCAGGAACCCGGCGTCGAGCGCGCGGGCCAGGGCGTAGCCGAGCAGAAAGGTCTGCCCGGCCTCCAGCAGCGACCAGCACACCAGGCGCACCGGCACGGCCCGGTCCACCCGGAGCACCGGCACGGCCCGGTCCACCCGGAGCAGCGGGGCGGCCCGGCCCACCCGGAGCAGCGGGGCGGTCACCGGGCCGCGCCCTCGGCCGCGCGCGCCCCGAACACCGCCCGGTACTCCGGGTCCCGCCACAGCTCCGCGTGGGTCCCCACCGCCCGCACCCGGCCGCCGTCCAGCCAGGCCACCGCGTCGGCCCGGGCCGCGGTCGACGGGCGGTGCGCGACGATCAGCCGGGTCGGTCCCGGACCGGGCGCCAGCAGGGCCGCGGTGACGCGGTGTTCGGTGACGGTGTCCAGGCTGGAGAGGGCGTCGTCGAGTATCAGCAGCCGGCCGGGGTGTGCGAACGCGCGGGCCAGACCGAGGCGCTGGGACTCGCCGCCGGAGCGGGGGGCGTCGGTGAGCCGGGTCGCGAAGCCGTCGGGGAGGCGGCGGATGTACGTGTCCGCCTGGGCCTTGGCGGCGGCGGCGCGGATCTCGGCGGGGGAGGGGGTGGTGAGGCCGAGGGCGATGGTGTCCGCGACGGTCCGGCCGAGGAGGGCCGGGCGGGCGAAGGCGCAGGTGACGGCCCGGCGCAGCGCGTCGTGGCGGAGCGCGGGCAGCGGGACGCCGTCCAGCAGGACCTCCCCGGCGTCCGGATCGGCCAGCCGGCCGGCGAGTTCGGCCAGCAGGGACTTGCCGGTGCCCGAACGGCCGACGACGGCGAGGGCGGTGCCGCCGGGGACGTCCAGGTCGACGCCGTCCAGGACCGTGCGGCCGCCCCGGCGGGCGGTGACCTCGCGCAGTTCCAGGCGGCCGGGGCCCGGCGGGAGCGGGTGGGTGCCGTGGGCCGGCGCGGGAAGGGCCAGCACCTCGGCGAGGCGGGTCGCGGAGGAGCGCGCCCGGGCGGTGGCGGCGAGCTGTCCGACCAGCACGCCGACGCCCGTCGCGAGGACGGCGTAGCGGGAGGCGGCGAGAACCTCGCCGACCGAGATCCGGTTCCGGGCGAGCAGCAGGCCGGCCACCGCCACGACCGCGAGCTGGAGCAGCGGGCCCACGGTGACCGCCTGGGCGGCGGCCCGGCCCTGCACCCGCCACATGCGGTGCCCGGCGCGGGCGAGACCGGGCAGCGGGCGCAGCACGCGCTCCGCCTCCCGGGCCTGGAGACCGGCGGCCACGATCGTCCGGTGGCCGTCGACCGCCTCCGCCAGCGCCGTCGCGATCCTTCCCTGCGCGCGCTGGTACTCCGCCACGCACGCCGAGGTGTCCCGGGTGAACGCCCGCAGCAGCAGGGCGAGTACGGGGGCCCCGGCCAGGAACACGGCCGCGAGCCACGGGTCGACGAGACCGAGCGCGACCACCCCGCCGACCGGACCGGCGAGGGCCGCGAGGAGCGCGGCGAGGGCGGCGGGCCCGGTCCCGGCCTGCGCGGCGTTCCCGACCAGCCGGGCGGCCAGGTCCCCGGCGCCGAACCGGGCCGCCGCGCGCGGGCCCAGCGCCAGCACGTGCCCGGTGACCCGCTTGCGCAGCCCGGCCGTGGCGCGCGCGTCGACGGTCCCGGCGAGCACGCTCGCGCAGCCGTCCAGCAGGGCGAGCAGCAGCACCAGGCCGGCGGCCCGCACCACCCACGCGGCCGCCGGGGCGCCCGCCAGCAACAGGTCCAGAGCGTGGCCCAGCACCGCGGGCAGCAGGAGCCCCGCCATCGTGGCCGCCGTACTCGCCAGGCACAGGGCGGCGCAGCGCGCCCCGGCGTGGCGCAGGGCGGTGCGCATCGGGTCGCGGTGCGGGGGTCGGGTCATCGCGGCAGCCCTCGTATCGGCGAAGGCCCCGGACGGACCCCGTCCCGAAGGAGGGGGCCGCCCGGAGCCGGTGTCGTGGTGCCGGTCAGAGACAGAGCAGGACGCTCGCCGCCGAGACGCACGACAGCAGGCTCACCGTGCTGGCGCCGCCGCCGTCGTGACCTTCCTCGGACTCCATCGTCTGCAGGTCGAGCAGTGCCATAGCGTGTCCTTTCCGGGGACCGAGCGGCCCCCCGGGTGTTGTCGGGGACGGGGTTGTGTCACGACCGCGCCGAAGCGCGCGGCCGTGTTCTGGGGGCCGCCGGTGGCGGCGGGAGGAACGGCAGGTGGGCGGCGCGGTCGCCGTCGAGGGCGGCCGTGAGCGCCAGCAGGCACCCGGCGGTTCCGGTGGCGAGGTCCATGGAGAGCCGCATCATCTGGTGGCCGGGGAAGGCCAGTTGGCCCTGGTAGGCCATCGCGAGCCAGCCGAGCCCGTCGATCTGCGCGGCGAGCCGGTCCGGGTCGGCGCCGGTGCGGGCGAGGTGCAGGATCATGCCCGCGCGGCCCTGGAAGAGGCCGGGCTGGGCGTAGAAGCGCGAGGTGGCGGCGGTGCGGATCGCGGCCCGGGCGCGCTCGAAGTCGCCGGTGCCGTCCGTCCCGTGGGCGAGCCAGTCGTCGAGCACCATGCCGATCCCCGCGCTGCCGTCGCCGAGGTAGGGCAGCGTGCGCCAGCCCTCGTCGACCTCCAGGCCGCCGCCCCGCTGCACCGCACAGCGGTCCAGGTCCCGGCGCAGCGCCCGCCCGGCCGCCGCCAGCAGGCCGGCGTCGCCGGTCCGTTCGTGGCGGCGCAGCAGGAACAGCGCGGGCCCGGTCGCACCCCGCAGCAGCCCGGCCCGCCGCCGGGGCGTGTCCGGGAGCGGTTCGGCGAGCCGTCCCAGGAGGATCTCCGCAGCCTCGGCGGCCCGCTCGCGCAGCTCGGTCTCGCCGGTCGCGTCGGCGAGGGAGTCCAGGACCAGTCCCAGACCGGCCAGCCCGCCGTGCAGGTCGGAGGAGAGACTGCGCCAGTTCTCCCTCAGGACGCCGTCCACGAGGTCCAGGGCGCGTTGCCGGTGGCCGAGCAGGTCAAGGACGTGGGCGACGCCCGCGAGACCGTCGTACAGCCCGAGCGGGGTGCCGGGCGGCGGGGGCGCGGTGCGGTCGAGCAGCCAGCGCTCGCCCTCCTCGTACCGGCCGGCGCCCGCCCGGTCCAGGGCGTACAGCACCCCGGCCGCGCCGTGTGCGAGGCCGAGGCCGCCGCCGTCCCCGAACTGGGCGATGTCTCCGGGGAAGAGCCGGTCGTCGCGCCCCGGCGTCGCGGAGGCGAGGATCGCCTTGGCCATCGAGTCCCGGCTGTACGGCCACTCCGCCGGTACGACCGGACGCGCCGCCGGGGCGCCCCGGGTGATCTCCGCGACCGCCTCGTCCAGGAACTCCCGCGGCACGTCCGGGAACTGACCGGCGATCACGTCCGCGAGATGGGCCGCCTTGCCGCGGTCCACGACGAACAGCGAGGTCACGGGCAGGAACAGGGCGAGCCGCAGACAGGCCAGGGCATACCGGTCCACCTCGGCGCCCCTGCGGTCCGGCGGGGCGAAGAAGCCGGGATGGGCGACCACCTGACGGCCGTTCTCCCCGACGGGGGCGGCCGCCTCGAAGTCGATGAGGAACACCGACTCCTCGTCGGGCCCGACCATGATGTTGAAGACGTGCAGGTCGTTGAAGACGATCCCGCGCGCGTGCACCGCCGCCACGGCCTCCGTCACCTTCCGGTGGATGCGCAGCGCCCAGGCCGTGTAGTCACGCACCGCCCCGGGATCCGGGTCCGCGGTGAGCAGCGGATGCCGTTCGGCGAAGAAGGAGTTGAGCGGTCGGCCCGCCAGGAGGTCCATCACCAGGAACCGGTGCTCGCCCAGTGTGAACCAGTCCCGGACCTCGGGCACCACCCCGGTGCCGGCCACCGCCTCCAGGGCCGCCTTCTCCCGGCCCAGCCGGGCGACGGCGTCGGCGCCGTCGGCCGCGAGACCCGCGTGCGGCCGCCCCTCCTTCAGCACCACCCGCCGCCCGTCCCGGGTGTCGGTCCCCGCGTACACCCCGCCGCCGTTGGAGAAGTGCAGCGCCTTCTCGATCCGGTACGGCAGCTCGCCCACCGTGGTGGCCTCCCGCGCCGCCAGCTGCGGCCGCAGGAAGTCGGGCAGCGTCACCCACTCCGGCACCTGGAAGGCCGGCGTCCGCCGGTCCGGCACCGGCCTGCCGGCCCCGTCCCGCACCGCCGTCACCAGCGCACCGCGCTCGTCGACGACGTACGTGCGCGCGAACGCGCCGTAGCGGACGTACAGCGGCCCGTCGTTCCAGCGCAGGTCGGTCAGGATGTACGGCCCCTCGAAGCCCTCCAGGAGCGCGCCCAGTTCACTCAGCACCTCCCGGAGCCGGTCCTCGTCGGGCGGGTACACCGTGACGAACTTCCCGCTGGTGTCGCGGGCCGCGTACTTGGCGTTGCGCAGGTGCAGCAGATGCGGTCCCGGGACGAACTTGAACGGGATGCGGCGCGTTACGCAGTAGTCCCACACGATCGCCGCGATCCGCTCCGCGTTCGCCCGGGTGGCCGAGGAGTGGATCTTCCAGCCCTGGGCCGGCGAGGGCTGCGGCGCGCCGTCCGCGCCGAGCGGTGTCATGGTCAGCCAGTCCCCGGAGCGCGCCGCGCGCCAGCCCTCGGGCACCGGGCGACGCGCCGTGTCGAACAGTCGTTCCGTCCGCGGTCCGGTGCTCCCGAGCCGGTCCGGCGTGTCGTAGAAGTGCCGGTCGGCCAGCGCGTACACCTCGTACCGTCCGTCCATCCGTGTCCCCCTCCGTGGGCCGGTCCCGACACTTCCAGGCGTCGCACGGTCGCGGACAGTCACGTCTGTCACGAGAACACCGTGCGGAACGCACGGGTCAAGACATGTTCGGTGGGTTTCGAGCACGGGGGCCGCCGTCGTCCACGGAACGGTCACAGGGGCTGCGCAGACGCCTCATAAGCGCTGTAATGGCGGCGTGGTCAGTGAGGGTGCTGCGATACGCGGAACGAGAACGGATCGCGCCGAAATCGCCCTCGAAACGCTCACTGGCGATCCCGGCGCACCCGATCGGCTCCGGCGCGTGCTCGAACAGGCGCTGGTGTTCGCGGGCGCGGCCTTCGCCGGGGTGTACACACCCGGCGACGCCGGGTCCGTGCTGCGCCTCGCCGAGTCGGCGGGCCTGCCCCGCACCCTGTACGGGCTGCGCGACGCCTACCCGGCGATCGGGCGGTCCCCGGTGGCCGAGGCGTACGGCACCGGGCGGCCCGTCTGGCTCGGCCCCGACGAGCTGGCCGACTGCCCCGAGGCGCGGCGGACCCCGTCACCGGAGTTCTGGCTGGGCGCCCTGCCGCTGCCCGGAGGCGCCGGGCTCCTCGTCGCCGTCAGCGAGCGCGAGGACGGGTTCGGCCCCGAGGACCGGGCCTGCCTGGGCCTGGTGGCCCGGACGGTCGCGCTGCCCGCCCCGCTCCCCACGGCCACCGACACCGGCGAACTGGCCGCCGGCGCCTTCAGCCTCGCCATGGACACCGGCCGGATCGCGGTCGGCGACGGCATCCTCGACCTCTTCCGGATGGGCCGCGACGAGTTCGACGGCAAGGTCGAGACGCTGCTGGGCCGCACCCTGCCCGAGGACCTGCCCGCCCTGATGTCCGTCGTCGAGGCCGACCACATGTCCATCGGCGACCGCGAGCTGGAGTTCCGTATCCTGCAGCCCTCGGGGCCGCCCAAGTGGCTGCGGCTGCGCGGGCGGCTGGTGCCCGGCGGGGAAGGGCACCCGGCCCGGCTGGCCGGCACCGTCGCCGACGCCTCCACGCTCCGCTCGGACGTCACCGACGTGACCCGCGTGCAGCAGCTCGCCGCCGCCCTGGCCACCGCCCGCACGGTCAAGGACGTCGGCCAGGCCGTCGTCCACGCGCTGCGCGGGCCGCTCAAGGCCGACCGGATCGCCCTGGCCGAACTGGAGAACGACCGCCTGGTCGTCACCGTCCTCGACCCGCCCGAGGCCGAGTCCTGGCCCGAGCTGTGGCGCAGCGAGTGGCGCAGCGAGTGGCCCGACGCCCCGGTGCGGTCCATGCCCACCCTCGCCACCGCCCTGCGCGAGGGCCGCGCGCAGATCTGGCCCGCCCGGGCCGCCCTGGAGCCCGCGCTCGCGGAGGTCGGTCCCGGCGGCCTCGCCGTCCTCCCGCTGCCCGCCGGCGGCCGGATGGCCGGGGCCTGCCTGATCGGCTGGGACGCCCCGCACGACTTCGGCCCCGACGAACGCGCCCTGCTCACCGCCTCCGCCGGCCTCGCGGGCGAGGCTCTGATGCGCGCCCACGCCTTCGACGCCGAGCACGAACTCGTCGGGATGCTCCAGCGCGCCCTGCTGCCGCGCCGGCTGCCCCGGCTGCCAGGCGCCGAGGCCGTCGCCCGCTACCTGCCCACCACCGAGGGCGGCCTGGAGGTCGGCGGCGACTGGTACGACGTGATCCCGCTGACCGACAACCACGTCGCCCTCGTCATCGGCGACGTCCAGGGCCACAACGCGAGCGCCGCCGCCCTCATGGGCCAGATGCGCACCGCGCTGCGTGCCTACGCCGCCGAGGGACACACCCCCGACGTGGTCGTCTCGCACGCCAACCGGCTGCTCCTCGACATGGAGAGCGACCTCTTCGCCACCTGCTGCTACGTCGACGTCGACATGGAGGACGGCACCGCCTGGTGCGTGCGCGCCGGACACCTGCCGCCCGTGCTGCGCCAGCCGGACGGCACCACGCGGATCGCGGAGACCGAGGGCGGCCCGCCGCTCGGCGTGCTCGGCCGGGCCGAGTTCCCGATGACCCAGCTCAGCCTGCGCCCCGGCACCGTGCTCGCGCTCACCACCGACGGCCTGGTCGAGTCCCCCGACGCCGACATCGACGAGGGCATGGAGCGCTTCGCCCGCGACCTCGCCGGCGCCGACCCGGCCCACCTCGGTCTGGTCGCCGACGTGCTGCTCGGCAGCGCCCACCGCGCCGACGACGTCGCCCTGCTGCTGATGCGCTACGACGGCATGGCCGTGCGCCCGCTGCGGGAGAGCTGGACGGTGTGGCGGGTCCCCGAGGCGGCCCGGCACGCCCGCCGCTTCAGCAGGCGCACCCTGCGCTCGTGGGGTGTGACCGACGAGGCCATGGACGTGGCCCTGCTGGTCGTCTCCGAACTGGTCACCAACGCCCTGATCCACACCGACGGACCCGTCCGGCTCGACCTGACCCTCGTCGACCACCGGCTGCGGATCGCCGTCGCCGACGCCTCGCCGCGCAGCCCGGTGAAACCCACCAACATCGGCTGGGAGGCCACCGGCGGGCGTGGCATCCTCCTGGTGGAGGCGGTGTCCACCGCCTGGGGGACCGTACCGGCCAGCGGCGGCAAGCAGGTGTGGGCGGATCTCATACTGGCGGACTGACCCCCGCGCTCTCGACAGGCGGCGCGGCCCGACTCTCCTTAGTGTCCATGACGTGGCACACACCTTCGAAGAACTCGTGGCGAAGCACCGCGCGGCCGACGCGGCCCACGAGAAGGTCCTGGAACTGCGGGACACCTACGGGCCACCGGCCCGGCAGCAGCCGGGCGGCGCCCAGTCGGCCACCTACGAGACGGCCCTGCGCGCCTGGCGCGACCTGGCCCGGGACGAGCTGACCGCGGTGAACGAGTACGCCCGGGACGAGGGCATGTCCCGGGCCGAGATCGAGGCCGAGGTGGAACGCGCGGCGGCCCGGCCGGAAGGCTCCTGACCAGCAGAAAAAACCGACGAGATGCGGTTCCGGGGCATCTCGTGGTCACATGACGTCCGCACCGAGGCCATACTGTCGTAACCAGTCAGGAAAACAGAAGAACGTCTCAACCAGATGTTCACCTATAAGGTGTAGCGAATGAAGGCTTTGGTGCTCTCCGGCGGTGCCGGCACACGGCTGCGGCCGATCACCCACACATCGGCGAAACAGCTCGTACCGGTGGCGAACAAACCCGTGCTCTTCTACGGGCTCGAATCCCTGGCCGCCGCGGGCGTCACCGAGGTCGGGATGATCGTCGGCGACACCGCCGCCGAGATCGAGGAGGCGGTCGGCGACGGGTCGAAGTTCGGCCTGGACGTCACCTACATCCCCCAGGACCAGCCGCTGGGCCTGGCCCACGCGGTCCTGATCGCCCGTGACTTCCTGGGTGACGACGACTTCGTCATGTACCTCGGCGACAACTTCATCGTCGGCGGCATCAGCGGACTGGTCGACGAGTTCCGCGAGACCCGCCCCGACGCCCAGATCCTCCTCACCCACGTGCCCAACCCGCGCGCCTTCGGCGTCGCCGAGCTGGACGCCGACGGCCAGGTGATCGGCCTGGAGGAGAAGCCGCAGGAGCCCAAGAGCGACCTCGCCCTGGTCGGCGTCTATCTCTTCACGCCCGCCATCCACGACGCCGTGCGCGCCATCAAGCCGTCCTGGCGCGGTGAGCTGGAGATCACCCACGCCATCCAGCACCTCATCGACCAGCGCGCCGACGTGCGCTCCACGGTGATCAAGGGCTACTGGAAGGACACCGGCAACGTCGTCGACATGCTGGAGGTCAACCGGACCGTCCTGGAGTCGCAGGAGCCGCGCATCGACGGTGAGGTCGACGAGGCCAGCCAGATCGTCGGCCGCGTGGTCGTCGAGGCGGGCGCGCGCGTCACCGGCTCCCGGATCGTCGGCCCCGTCGTGATCGGCGCCGGGACCGTCGTCAGCGACTCGTACGTGGGCCCCTTCACGTCGGTCGCCGAGAACTGCCGGATCACCGCGAGTGAGCTGGAGTTCTCCATAGTGCTGCGGGACTCGTCCATCGACGGGGTGGGCAGGATCGAGTCCTCGCTGATCGGCCGGCACGTCGAGGTCACCCCGGCACCCGGCACCCCCAGCGCCCACCGCCTCGTTCTCGGAGACCACAGCAAGGTGCAGATCCGTTCATGAATCTCCTCGTCACCGGCGCCGCCGGCTTCATCGGCTCCACGTACGTCCGCGGCCTGCTCGCCGACACCGCCCCTGACGCGCCGCACATCACCGTGCTGGACAAGCTCACCTACGCGGGCACCCTGACGAACCTGCCCGAGTCGCACCCCCGGCTGACCTTCGTCCAGGGCGACATCTGCGACGCCGAGCTGGTCGACCGGCTCATGGCCGACGCCGACCAGGTGGTGCACTTCGCCGCCGAGTCGCACGTCGACCGCTCGATCGACGGGGCCGGCGCGTTCGTCCGCACCAACGTGGTCGGCACCCAGACGCTGCTCGACGCGGCCCTGCGGCACAACGTCGGCCCGTTCGTGCACGTGTCCACCGACGAGGTCTACGGCTCCATCGAGACCGGCTCCTGGCCCGAGAGCCACCCGCTCCAGCCGAACTCGCCGTACTCCGCCTCCAAGGCCTCCTCCGACCTGCTCGCGCTGGCCTTCCACCGCACCCACGGCCTGGACGTCCGCGTCACCCGCTGCTCCAACAACTACGGGCCGCACCAGTTCCCCGAGAAGGTCATCCCGCTCTTCGTGAGCAACCTCCTCGACGGCAAGAACGTGCCCCTGTACGGCGACGGCAGCAACGTCCGCGACTGGCTGCACGTCGAGGACCACTGCCAGGGCATCGACCTGGTCCGCACCGGCGGCCGGCCCGGTGAGGTCTACAACATCGGCGGCGGCACCGAGCTCAGCAACAAGGAGCTCACCGGCCTGCTGCTCGAGGCCTGCGGCGCCGACTGGGAGCGCGTGGACCGCGTCGCCGACCGCAAGGGCCACGACCAGCGTTACTCCGTCGACTGGAGCAAGATCCACGACGAGCTGGGCTACACCCCCAAGCACGACTTCACCTCCGGCCTCGCCGACACCGTTGCCTGGTACCGCGACAACCGGGACTGGTGGGAGCCGCTCAAGGAGCGCGCCGCCCTGGAGTCCCGCAAGGAGCAGGGGAAGCACTGATGAAGTGGCTCGTCGCCGGAGCGGGCGGCATGCTCGGCCACGACGTGACCGAGGAGCTCGCCCGCCGGGGTGAGGAGGTCGTGGCCCTCGGCCGCGCCGGCCTCGACATCACCAGCGCCGACTCGGTGGACTCGGCGCTCGCCGCGCACACGCCCGACCTGGTGGTCAACTGCGCCGCGTACACCGCCGTCGACGACGCCGAGACCGACGAGGAGCGGGCCCTGCTGATCAACGGCGAGGGCCCGCGCCTGCTGGCCCGCGCCGCCGCCCGGCACGGCGCCCGCCTCGTCCACGTCTCGACGGACTACGTCTTCGACGGCGCGGCGCGCACCAGCCCGTACCCCGAGGACCACCCGACCGCCCCGCGCACCGCCTACGGGCGTACCAAGCTCGCGGGCGAGCGGGCCGTCCTGGCTGAGCTCCCGGGCGCGAGCGCGGTCGTCCGCACCGCCTGGCTGTACGGCACGCACGGGAAGAATTTCGTGCGCACGATGATCGAACTGGAGTCCCGCCGGGACACCCTCGACGTCGTCGACGACCAGCGCGGCCAGCCGACCTGGAGCGCCGACCTGGCCGCCCGGATCGCCGACCTCGGCCCCCGCCTCGGCAGGGACGAGGGCGCGCACGGTGTCTTCCACGGCACCAACTCCGGCGCGGCCACCTGGTGCGAGCTGGCCCGTGAGGTGTTCCGCCTGCTCGGCGCCGACCCCGAGCGGGTCCGCCCCACCACCAGCGAGGCGTTCGTCCGCCCGGCACCCCGCCCCGCCTACAGCGCCCTCGGGCACGACCGGTGGGCCGAGGCCGGCCTGGAACCGCTGCGGGACTGGCGGCAGGCCCTGGCGGAGGGGCTGCCGCTCATCCGCAAGGAGATGTCCGCGTAGGACACCCCGGACACCCCGGCAACGCGCCGCAGGGCGGCCGACGGCTCATCGAGCGCGTCGGCCGCCCTGCGGCGTATCGGGCGGCGTCGCCGGGGCCGTGGGAACCCGCCCCGGCGGCCGGCCGGGTTCAGCCGTGGGTCTTGGCGAGCAGTTCCAGGACCTCGGCCGTGCTGCCGGACTCGCCGAGCCGGGGGAAGATCCGCTCGACGCTGCCCGCGTGCGCCTCGCCGTCGGCGTCGGCCATGGCGTCCGTGGCGAGCGTCACGTGGTAGCCGTGCGCGTAGGCGTCCCGGGCGGTGGACTCCACGCCGATGCTGGTGGCGATGCCGGTCAGCACAATCTGGGTGACGCCCCGGCGGCGCAGCTGGACGTCGAGGTCGGTGCCGTGGAAGGCGCTCCAGTTGTGCTTGGTGACAAGGATGTCGCCGTCGTGGCCGGACAGTTCGTCGACGACGACGTCCCAGCCCTCCGGGAAGGCGAGGCCGCGGGCCTGGCGCTCGGTGCGGCCCGGGACGGCGTCGGCGAAGTCGGCGGCGAAGGAGACCCGGACCAGGACGACGGGCAGGCCCTGGGCGCGGAAGGCGTCGGCGAGCTCCGCCGTGCGGGCGACCACCTCGGCGCCGGTGTGCGGCTGGGTGGGCATGCCCACGATGCCCTGCTGGAGGTCGATCACGACGAGGGCGGTGCGCGGGTCGAGCGTGCTCAGAGACATGGGGTGGATCAGGCCTTTCGGGGGGCTTGACGGGGTTCGGGAGTGAGCCGGGCCAGGGAGCGGTCCGGCAGGGTGATCGCCAGCAGCAGTGCCGAGCCGGCGAGCATGAACAGGGCCAGGCCGTGCAGGCCGCCCGTGTCGGCGCGGTGCGGGTAGAACGCCGCGGTGGCGGCGGAGGCACCCAGCGCGCCGAGGTACATGAAGGTGCGCAGCAGTCCGGCCGCCGAACCGATCCGCTCCGGGTCGGCCTGCCGGTACAGGGCGGTCTGCGCGGCGAGTCCGAGCAGGCCCTGCGGGACGCCGAGCAGCGCGCCGACCGCGAGCAGCAGCCAGACCGGGCTGCCGGCGCCGACCAGCAGCAGGGCCGCGCAGCCCGCGATCTGCAGCACGGAGCCGAGCACCAGCTTGGCGCGGACGGCCTCCCGGCGGCCGGTGACCGTGGCGGTGACGAGTGCGGCGGCCGAGAGCGGGAGCAGCGCGAGCCCGGCCGTGGAGGCGCTGAGCCCGCGGCCCTGCTCCAGCCACTGCGTGTAGCCGTACAGGAAGGCGTACGAGGTGGTGTACGCGAGCAGCTGGCGCACGTAGGTGACGATGAGCGGGACGTTGCCGCCGAGGACCCGCAGGTCGACGAACGGGTCGGGCACCCGCAGCTCCCTTGCCGCGAAGACGGCGGCCGCGGCCACGGTCAGCACCGGCAGGTACCAGCGGCCGGGGCCGGGGCTCATCAGGAACAGCATCAGCGAGACCAGCAGGACGGCGAACAGGGCCATGCCGGGCAGGTCCATGCGCTGCCGCTGCCCGGCCGCCGGGGTCCTCGGCAGCCACTTCACGCCGAGCACCAGGCAGGCCGCGGACAGCGGCACGTTGACGGTGAACACCAGGTGCCAGCCGCCGGCGCCGATCAGGATCCCGCCCAGCGTCGGACCGATCACGGCCACGGTCTGGGCGGACACGGCGAGCGCGGTCAGCACCCCGGCAGGGCTGTCCTGCCCGGTGCGCTCGGCCTCGCTCCGGGTCAGCCGCATGGCCGCCGGGTACGCCGCCGAGGTACCGAAGCCGAGCAGCACCCGCGCCGCGATCAGCACGCCCAGCGTGGGCGCGAGGGCGCCCATCAGCCCGGCGACGCCCACCAGGCCGGTGCCGACGAGGTAGAGCCGGCGCGGCCCGTACATGTCCACGAGCCGGCCGATCACCGGCTGGCCCACGGCGGTCGCCAGGTACAGCGCGGTGACCAGCCACACCGTCTCGGCGGGCGGGGCCCCGAAGGCGATGCCGATCGGCACCAGGGCCACCGCGATCATCGAGGAGTTGATCGGGTTCAGGACCGACCCGAGGACCATCGGCGCGATCAGCCGCCGGTCGAATCCTTCGGGGGCCGGGCGGGTGCCCTTGCGGGTTGCTGCGGTGAGCCTCGGTATCACGGGCGGGACAGCCGTTCGAGCAGCTCGATCGCGGTGAGCAGGGTCCGGCGCTCGTCCTCGGTGTACCGGTCCTGGAAGGCGCGGGCCAGCCATTCGTCACGCGCCTGCCGGTTGCCCTCGACACGGGCCTGGCCGGCCTCGGTCAGGGTCACCAGCTGGCGGCGGCCGTCGGTCGGGTCGGGGCTGCGGCGGATCAGGCCGTGCTGGTCGAGCGCGGCCAGGGTGGCCGCCATCGACTGCGGCCGCACTCCTTCGGCGGAGGCCAGCGCACTGGCCGTGGCCGCGCCGTGCTTCGACACCAGGGTGAGGGCCGATTCCTGCGAAGGGGTGAGGTCGGCGTCCTGGGCGACCTCGCGGATACGGCGGCGCATCCTGCTGAACATCACGCGCAGGTCGCGTGCCGCGCGGGTCGCGGAGTCGGAGATCTCTGCCATGGGCCCACCGTAGAACCGTCAGCCGGAACTGTCCAGTCGGAACTGTCCAGTCGGAACTGTCCAGTCGGAACTGTTCAGCTCGAGTTGTCCAGCCGGAACTGTTAAGCCTGGCTGAAGATCTCAGAGGCGTCCCGTGGCCTACCCTGGCCGGGTGCGCCTGCTCATCACCTCCGACACCCACCTCCCGCTGCGCGCCAAGCGGCTCCCGGACCGGCTCCTCGCCGAACTCCCGCGCGCCGACGTCGTCCTGCACGCCGGCGACTGGGTCGACGAGGCCACCCTCGACCTGCTGGAGAGCCGCAGCCGCCGGCTCATCGGGGTGTACGGCAACAACGACGGCCCGGGCCTGCGCGCCCGGCTCCCCGAGGTGGCCCGCGCCGACCTGGGCGGCCTGCGCTTCGGGGTGGTCCACGAGACCGGCCCCGCCCAGGGCCGCGAGGCCCGCTGCGCCGCCCGGTTCCCGGACCTGGACGTCCTGGTCTTCGGGCACAGCCACATCCCCTGGGACACCACGGCCCCCGGCGGCCTGCGCCTGCTCAACCCCGGCTCCCCGACCGACCGCCGCCGCCAGCCGCACTGCACCTATCTCACCGCGACCGTCGGCGACGGCGCCCTCAGCGAGGTGACCCTGCACCGGCTGCCGCCGCGCTGAGCGGGGCAGACAGGGCACGGTCTGTCAGGGCACGGTCCGTCAGGGGGCGATCCCGACCCCGGCGACCCTGCTCCACCGCTTCTCCTGCGCGGACGTCATCGCGGGCCAGCTCAGCCCGCCCGGCCGCGGCCGGACACGGGAGGCGTAGGAGGCGGGACGGAAATCCGGGTCGTAGAAACAGCCCGTGGCGTAGATCCGGTCGAACGCGGCGCACGAGCCCGCGATCGTCCCCGGCGTCGGCTTGCGGCCCGTGCGCACCCAGCGGTCCAGCGCGGCGATCGAGTTGGCGTACTCCGCGTCGCTCAGCGAACTGTGCTCGGACTCGTGGGTGAACGTCTGCACGAGGTACCGGTCCCGGCCCGCGCCGCGCAGGGTGGCCCGGTAGGCCGCCTCGTGCTCCACGAACGCCGTCGGGTCGTCGATCGCGTGCATCGTGAGCACCGGGATCGCCACCTTGCCGGTGAGGTCGCTGTCGTACGACAGGTCGCGTACCGCCGTCGGATCGGCGGCGAACCGCTCGACCCCGGCGTTGAGCGCCTCGTCGTCGTGCGAACCCGAGTACCACACGCCCTCGTTCGAGAACGGGTCACGGTCGCCGAGCCGGTCGTGCACGATGTCCCGGAACGTGAAGACCGCGAACCGCAGATGCGACTCAAGGGTGCGCTCGGGGACGCCGGTGACCGCGAGGATGTCGTCGAGGTTGCGCTGCTGGAGGGCGGTGCGCTCCTGCGGGGCCAAGGCGTAGCCCGTGCACTCCTGGAGCCGGGCGCGCAGCCCGGCCGTCGTCAGCGTCGAGTCCGCGCGCAGCCCCTGCCAGAGCGGGTACTGGGGTTCGCTGGGCCGGGGCATGTTGTGGCAGTAGTACTGGTAGACGACGCGGAGGTCGACGCGGTAGTCGTACCCCCGGGACCCGCCGCCGAGGACGCCGCTGGTGAGCAGTGCCCCGTCGTAGGGGCCGCCCCGCCTGCCGTACACCTCGACGACCTTGGCGGCGACGTCCCCGCCCCAGGACTGGCCGTGCACATACGTCCGCCGCGGCTTGCCGAAGTGCGCGACGAAGAGCCGGCGCACGCTCTCGGTGTCCGCGGCGGCCATCCGGGTGCCGTAGCCGCCCCGGCGGTACGACGAACCCGCCCAGGCGAAGCCCTCCTTGACCATGACCGACCAGCGGGCCAGGTCGTCGACGCTGCGCGCCGGGTCCGAACCGGCGCCGAGGTCGGGGCCGCCGTGGGCGTGCACGACCAGGGAGCCGTTCCAGTGCTCGGGGACGGCGATGGCGTAGTAGGCGCCGTCGGCGTCCTGGCCGGTGTAGCAGGTGGCCCTGCCGTCGAGTTCCGCCGGGCAGGAGACGGCGGCCGGCGGCGGTGCCGCGGCCTGTGCGGGAGGGGCCCCGGCGAAGGCGGCGGTGAGGGCCGCCGCGAGCGAGGCGAGCAGTCCGGTACGTCGGCTGCGGCTCGTCCGGCGGACCCGTACGGGCGTTCTCGACCTGTCCAAGGCGCGGCTCCCTGTCGTCGTCGGCGCTCCCTCGCGCCGTCCGCGGCGATGCTAGGGAGCGGGCCGGGACCGGAACCATGGGCTCGGGCGTTGTGTTCATAGTGTTCGGCGGACGGAACACGTCACCGGTGCCGGGCGCGGTGCCCGGCGGGCCGCCGCCGGCGCCGGCACAGGCGGGCCGCCGCCACCGCGAGCACGGCGAGCACGGCGGCCGCCGCGGCGGCCCGCTTGGCCACCGGTACCCCGGCGGTACGCAGCAGGTCGAGCGGCTCCGCCGGTTCGGCCTCCCCGACGTCCGCGCCCAGCGGCTCCCGTTCGCCGCCGGGTCCGGGCGGCCGTTCGGCCAGCCGGGTCGCGAGGCAGTCCGCGAACTGTCCCACCAGCCGGTCGCCGACCTCCGACAGCACCCCGCGGCCGAACTGCGCGGGGCGGCCGGTCACCGTGAGGTCCGTGCGCACCGACACCGCGGTCCCGCCGTCGCGTTCGGTGAGCGTGCCGGTGACCGTGGCCCTGGCCGTGCCCTGCCCGCGGGTCTCCCGGCCGCTCGCCGCCAGCACCATCCGGTGTGCCGTCCCGTCCTGCTCCTCGAAGACCGCGGTGCCCCGGTAGGTCACCGTGACCGGGCCGACCCTGACCTTCACCGAGCCGGTCACCGTCCGGCCGTCGTAGTCCTCCACGACCGCGCCCGGCAGGCAGGGCGCGACCCGTTCGATGTCCAGGAGCGCGCGCCAGGCGTCGTCGACCGGGACGGGGACGCTGAACTCGTGGTGCAGTTCCATGACTCGCTCCTTCTGCTCCTTCTGCTCCTTGTGCTCCGCCTGGCGGCCGCCGCTCAGTGGACGGCGGACGCGTGGATGGCGCCGCTGGTCGTGGCCAGCGGCGCGCCGCTGCCGCCCCAGCGCAGGGCCACGATCTCGGCGGCGACGGACACCGCGACCTCCTCCGGGGTACGGGCGCCGAGGTCGAGGCCGAGCGGTGAGCGCAGCCGGGACAGTTCGGCCTCGGTGAGACCGGACTCGGCCAGCCGGGCGCGCCGTTCGTCGTGGGTCCGGCGGCTGCCCATCGCCCCGATGTAGGCGGCGGGCCGGCGCAGCGCCTCCTCGAGGAGGGGCACGTCGAACTTCGGGTCGTGGGTGAGGACGCAGATCACCGTGCGGTCGTCGGTTGCGGTGCCGCTCAGGTAGCGGTGCGGCCAGTCGACGACGACCTCGACGGCGGCCGGGAAACGCTTCGGGGTGGCGAAGACCGGGCGGGCGTCGCAGACGGTGACCCGGTAGCCGAGGAAGTCGCCGATGCGGGCCACCGCGGCCGCGTAGTCGATCGCGCCGAAGACCAGCATCCGGGGCGGCGGCGCGAACGACTGGAGGAACACGGTGACCGCGTCCTCACGGCGTTCTCCGTGCGGCCCGTAGTGCCGCAGGACGGAGGCGCCGAGGGCGAGTTCGCCGCGCGCGTCGGCGGTGACGGCGACGTCGAGGCCGGCCGCGCCGAGCGAGCCCGCCGTCCGGTCCGGCCAGACGGCCCGCACGGCGCCCTGCCGTGCGGGCCCGTCCACCACCGTCGCCACGGTCACCGGCTCGCCCGCTGCCACCGACCCGGCCACCTCGCCGAACGCCGGGTCGGAGTCCGCGGTCACCGGCCGGACCAGCAGGGTGATCTCGCCGCCGCAGGTCAGCCCGACCGCGAACGCGTCCGCGTCGCTGTAGCCGAAGGTCTGCAGCGACGGCTCGCCGGTCGCGACGACCTCCTGGGCCAGCTCGAAGACGGCGCCCTCGACACAGCCGCCGGACACGCTGCCCACGACCTCGTCGTCAGGACCCACGGCCATGGCCGCGCCGGGTCCGCGCGGCGCGCTGCGGCTGACCGCGACCACCGTGGCGAGGCCGAACGGGATCCCGGCCGCGTGCCAGCCGGCCAGCGTCGGCAGAATCTCACGCACCGTCCGCTCCCTTCCCCGGTCCTGTCCCGGATCCCTTCCCGGGTCCTTTCCCAGGCCCCTTCCCGGGTGCCTGGTCCGGCGCGGCACCGGTCCGCGCCCCGCGCACCACCGCGGCGAGCCGCTCCAGCGCCGCCAGGCTGTGCCCCGCCACGAAGGCGTCCACGCTGGGCAGCGCCGCCGCCATCCCCGCCGCCAGCGGCGCGTAACCGGGCCGTGCCTTGCGGGGGTTCGCCCAGACCACCTGGTGGGCCAGGGCGTGCAGCCGGCGCATCTGCTCCCGGAGCAGCCGCGGATCGCCGCGCTCCCAGCCGTCCGAGAGCAGGACGACGATCGCCCCGCGCGCCATGCCGCGCTGCCCCCACCGGTTGAGGAACTCGCGCAGCAGCTCGCCGAGCCGGGTGCCGCCACGCCAGTCGGGGACCGCGGCCGCGACCTCCGCCATCGCCAGGTCCGGGTCCCGGTGCGACAGTTCACGGGTCACCCGGGTCAGCCGGGTGCCGACCGTGAACACCTCCGTGCGGCCCGCGCGCACCGCCGCGTGCGCGAACCGCAGCAGCGCGTCGGCGTACGGGCCCATCGAACCGCTCACGTCGACGAGCAGCACCACCCGGCGCGGTCGCGCCACCCGCGCGTGCCGCCGCAGCAGCGCCGGTTCCCCGCCGCGCCGCAGCAACTCCCGTACCGTGCGCCGCGGATCGACCTCCCCGCGCCTGGCCGGCCGGCGCCGCGCCGAGCGGCGGGTCTGCCCTTCCAGGGTGAACGCGGCGAGCAGGCGGCGCAGTTGGGCCCGCTCGGCGGGGTCCAGGTCGGTGACGTCACGGTGCCGAAGGACCTCGGCGGAACTGGCGAGGACGGCGGTGGGCGGCCCGGGCGGCTCGCTCTCGCCCCCGGTACGGGGTGCCGTGGCCGTCTCCTGGGCGACGAGCCGCAGCCGGGGCGCCGGAGCGGTGCGCAGCGGCTGCGGGGCGGGCGCGGGGGACGGCCCGAAGAACGCGGCGAACACCCTGTCGTACCGCTCCAGGTCGTCATGCCCGCCGCACAGCGTCGCCCGTCCCGCCCAGTACACGTCCAAGCGCATCCCGGGCCGCAGGGCGGCCACGGCCCGCAGGAACGCGTACCCGCGCTCCGCGCTCGCGTCCACCCCCGCCGCCCGCAACGCCCTTACGAAGCCCAGCAGTACGGCGTCCGCCGGCACCCCGGCCGCCCTCGACAGCGCCGCGCCCATGCCCGCTCACCCGCCCCGGGCCGCGAGGACCGCCGAGAGATCGAGCCCGCGGGCCCGCTCCGTGTCCTCCCGGTACTTCAGCACCGAACCCAGCGTCGCCACGGCCAGTTCGGCGTCCACCTCGCTCGCCCCCAGCGCGTCCAGCGCCTCCGCCCAGTCCAGCGTCTCCGCCACCCCCGGCGGTTTGACCAGGTCAGCGCTCCGCAGCGCCTGCACCAGGGCCGTGACCTGCTCCGCAAGCCGGGCCGACACCTGGGGCAACCGGCCGCGCACGATGGCCAGTTCGCGGGCGAACGAGGGGTGGTCGAACCAGTGGTAGAGGCACCGCCGCTTCAGCGCGTCGTGCACCTCGCGGGTCCGGTTCGAGGTCAGGACCACCACCGGCGGCACCTCGGCGCGCAGCGTGCCCAGCTCCGGGATCGTCACCGCGTACTCGGACAGCAGCTCGAGCAGGAACGCCTCGAACTCGTCGTCGGCCCGGTCGATCTCGTCGACCAGCAGCACCGACGGATGCTGCTGGAGCGCCAGCAGCAGCGGCCGGGCGATCAGGAAGCGCCGGTCGTACAGCTCGCTCTCCAGCCGGTCCGCGTCCTGGACGCCCGCCGCCTCGGCGGCCCGCAGGTGCAGCAGCTGGCGCGGGAAGTCCCAGTCGTACAAAGCCTGGGAGGCGTCGATGCCCTCGTGGCACTGCAGCCGGATCAGCGGTGCGCCCAGCGCCTCCGCGAGCGCGGCGGCGAGCGCGGTCTTGCCCACGCCGGCGTCGCCCTCGCAGAACAGCGGCCGGTGCAGTCTGAGAGCCAGGAAGCAGGTGACGGCCAGCCCCTCGTCGGCGAGGTACCCCGTCTCCGCCAGGCGGGCCCCCACCTGCTCCGGGTCGTCCATCGGGGGAATCGGCGCTCACCCCATTCCGGCGGCGGTCAGCACGGCCCGCCTGGTCAGCACCCGTGCGAGGTGCTGCCGGTACTCGGGCGATGCCGACAGGTCCTGGGAGGGCCGGGTGCCCTCGGCGGCGGCCTCGGCGGCCCGGGCCACGGCCTGCGGGCCGTCGGCTCCGGCCAGCGCCCGCTCGGCCGCGCCGGCCCGCAGCGGGGTGGAGCCCATGTTGGTGAGCCCGATGCGCGCCTCGGCGATGTGCCCGTCGTCGCGCCGCACCAGCGCGGCCACCGCGACGATGGCCCAGGACTGGGCGACCGCGTGGAACTTCTCGTAGTGGAAGCCCCAGCCGTCCGTCTTCGGGATCCGCACCTCCACCAGGAGTTCGTCGGGCGCGAGCGCCGACTGGAGGTAGTCCACGAAGAACTCCCGGGCCGGGATCGTGCGCCGCCCGCCCGGCCCCGCGACCACCAGCTCGGCGTCGAGGGCGAGCGCGACGGCGGGCAGGTCCCCGGCCGGGTCGGCGTGCGCGAGGGACCCGCCGAGGGTGCCGCGGTGCCGTACGGCGGGGTCGGCGACGGTGGCCGTGGCCGCCGCCAGCAGCCCGGCGTGCCGCCGCACCAGCGGGTCGTGGACGACGTCGTGGTGGGTGGTGAGCGCGCCGATGGCGAGCGTGCCGCCGTCCTCGCGGACCCCGCGCAGCTCCGGGATCCGGCCGACGTCCACCACCAGCTCCGGGAAGGCGAGCCGCAGGCGCAGCAGCGGGAGCAGGCTCTGCCCGCCGGCCAGCACCTTCGCCTCCTCGCCCGCGTCGGCGAGGGCGCTCACCGCCTCGTCGACGGTGGCCGGACGGGTGTACTCGAAAGCGGGGGGAATCATGCGGAACCCTCCTCACCGTACTGGCCCAGGTCGCCCGAGCGGGCGGCCTGCCCGGACTGGCCCGACTGCGCGGGGCCGGTGCCGCCGGCCTCCTCGCCCGCACCGGCACGGCCGGCGCGGGCGGCCCGCACGGCCTGCCACACCCGGTGCGGGGAACACGGCATCCGCACGTCGGTGACGCCCAGCGGACGCAGCGCGTCCACCACGGCGTTGACCACCGCGGGCGTCGACGCGATCGTCCCGGCCTCGCCGACTCCCTTGACCCCCATGGCGTTCGAGGCCGCCGGGGTCTCCGTCCGGTCGGTGACGAAGTCCGGCAGGTCCGCCGCCGACGGCACCAGATAGTCGGCCATGGTCCCGGAGACGAGGTTGCCCTCGTCGTCGTAGACGGCCTCCTCGTACAGCGCCTGCGCGATGCCCTGCGCGAGGCCGCCGTGCACCTGGCCCTCGACGATCATCGGGTTGACGACATGGCCGACGTCGTCCACGCAGACGTACGACCTGATCTTCGTCTTCCCGGTCTCGGTGTCGACCTCGACCGCGCACAGGTGGGTGCCGTGCGGGTAGGAGAAGTTCTCCGGGTCGACCACCGTCTCGGCGTTGATGGACGCTTCGACGCCGTCGGGCAGGTCGTGGCCGGTGAACGTCTCGAAGGCGATCTCCTGGATGGTCTTCCGCGCCTCCGGCGAGCCCTTCACGGCGAACACGCCGTCCGTGAACTCCAGGTCCTGCTCGCTGGCCTCCAGCAGGTGCGCGGCCACCTTGCGCGCCTTCTCGACCACCTGCGTGGCCGCCCGGTGCACGGCCTCGCCGCCGACGGCCAGCGACCGCGAGCCGTAGGTGTCCATGCCCTGCGGGGAGGACCGGGTGTCACCGTGCACCACCTCGACGTCCTCGAACGGCACGCCCAGCACGTCGGCCGCGATCTGGCTCCAGCAGGTCTCGTGCCCCTGCCCGTGCGGACTGGTCCCGGTGACGACCTCGACCTTGCCGGTGGGCAGCATGCGGATGCTCGCCGCCTCCCAGCCGCCGGCCGCGTAGCGCAGGTCGCGCAGGACCCGGCTCGGGGCGAGCCCGCACATCTCCGTGAACGTGGACACGCCGATGCCGAGGCGTACGGTGTCGCCGCGTTCGTTGCGCTTCTGCTGCTCGGCGCGCAGGTCGTCGTACCCGAACAGGGCGAGAGCCTTGTCGGTGGCCGCCTCGTAGTCGCCGCTGTCGTAGGTCAGCCCGGCGATGGTGGTGTACGGGAACTCCTCGTGCCGGATCCAGTTCCGGCGCCGCAACTCCACCGGATCCAGGCCGAGTTCGGCGGCCAGCTCGTCCATGATCCGCTCGATGGCGAAGGTCGCCTCGGGGCGTCCGGCGCCGCGGTAGGCGTCGGTGGGGGTGCGGGTCGTGAAGACGCCGGTGCAGGTGAAGTCGTAGGCGTCCATCTTGTAGATCGCCGGGTACATGAAGGCGCCGAGGATCGGGATGCCCGGGGTGACCAGCATCAGGTAGGCGCCCATGTCGGCGATCAGGTCGACCTTCAGGCCGAGCAGCCTGCCCTCGCGGGTGGCGGCGACCTCGATGTCCTGGATCATGCCGCGGCCGTGGTGGGTGGCGAGGTAGCCCTCGGAGCGGGACTCCGTCCACTTCACGGGCCGGCCCAGCCTGCGGGCGACGGCCAGCGCGACGGCCTCCTCGCCGTACACCTGGAGCTTGGAGCCGAAGCCGCCGCCGACGTCCGGGGCGATCACCCGGAGCTTGTGCTCGGGGATGCCGGTGACGGTGGCCAGCATGATCCGCAGGATGTGCGGGATCTGGGTCGCCGAGTAGACCGTGTACTCGCCCGAGGCGGCGATCGGGGTGACCACGACCGCGCGCGGCTCCATGGCGTTCGGGATCAGCCGCTGCTGGTGGTACCGGCGCTTGACGGTGACCTCGGCGCGCTGCCGTACGGAGTCGAAGCTCTCGCCGGTGGCGAGGGGCCAGGTGTAGCAGCGGTTGGTGCCCTTGTCGGCGTGGACCAGCGGGGCGTCGTCGGCGAGGGCGGCCTCCAGGTCGAGCACCGGGGGCAGCGGGTCGTAGTCGACCTCGATCGCCTCCAGCGCGTCGGCGGCGGCGTACCGGTCGCGGGCCACCACGACGGCCACCGGGTCGCCGGCGTGCCGGACCTCGTCGACGGCGATCGGCGGGTGGTCGGGCAGCACGATGTCCTCGGTCACCGGCCAGGCGCAGGGCAGCGAACCCAGGCCCTCGGCGAGGTCGGCGCCGGTGAACGCGGCGACGACACCGGGGCGTTCGAGGGCGGGGGAGACGTCCACGCGGGTGATGCGGGCGTGCGCCATCGGGCTGCGCAGGACGGCCAGGTGGAGCAGTCCGGCGACCTGGATGTTGTCGGTCCAGTTGGTCTGGCCGGTGATCAGCCGGGCGTCCTCCTTGCGCAGCCGGGCGCGGCCGATCTCGTGTGCTGCGGCTTTCACGGCCTGGTCGGTCATGCCGTGGCCTCCTCGGGTACCTGTTGCCCGGAGGCGGCGAGCACCGCGCGGACGATGTTCTGGTAGCCGGTGCACCGGCACAGGTTGCCCTCCAGGGCCTGCCTGACCTCGTCGGGGCTGGGATGCGGGTTCTCGTTCAGCAGATCGCGGGCCGCCATGATCATTCCGGGTGTGCAGTAGCCGCACTGGAGGCCGTGCCGCTCGTGGAAGGCGCGCTGCAGCGGCGTCCACTCGCCGTCGGGGGCCAGCCCCTGGACGGTGGTCACCGTGCAGCCGTCCGCCTGGACGGCCAGTACCGAGCAGCTCTTGACGGTCGTCCCGTCCAGGTCGACCGTGCACGCGCCGCAGTTCGAGGTGTCGCAGCCGATCGGGGTGCCGGTCAGGCCGAGGCGGTCGCGCAGGTAGTGGACCAGCAGCAGACGGGGTTCCACCTCGTCCTCGTAGCGCGTGCCGTCCACCGTCACCTTGATGTGGGTCATGTGGCCTCCAGACCGTGCGGCGGGACCGAGGATGTCAGCCAGGGCGGCGTGATGTAGGTCACTCTAGAACCGTGTCAAGAGGGCGGCGAGTGCTGCGGCGGGGCTTTTGTTGAGCGTTAATCCATTGCCGCCACCGGGCCCGTCCTGCTGCACTGCTCCTCACCCGACGTCACAGAGAGAGGGCCGGCGATGCGAGCTGCGTGCATGTCCACCGAGGAAGGAATCCCACCCATGGCGAAGGACATCACGCTCAGTGCATCTGCTCAATCTCGGCATTCTCGCCCACGTCGACGCAGGTAAGACCAGTCTGACCGAACGGCTGCTGCACACGGCCGGCGTCACCGACGAGCTCGGCAGCGTCGACGACGGCAGCACCCGTACCGACACCCTCGCCCTGGAGCGCCGGCGCGGGATCACCATCAAGTCGGCGGTCGTGTCGTTCCCGCTCGACGGTGTCACCGTCAACCTCATCGACACCCCGGGCCACCCGGACTTCATCGCCGAGGTGGAGCGGGTCCTCGGTGTCCTGGACGGCGCGGTCCTGGTCGTCTCGGCCGTGGAGGGCGTGCAGGCGCAGACCCGCGTCCTGATGCGGACCCTGCGGCGGCTGCGCATCCCCACACTGGTCTTCGTCAACAAGATCGACCGGCGGGGTGCCCGTGACGACGCCGTGCTCGCCCAGCTGGCCCGCAGGCTCGCCGTCCCGGTCGTCCCGATGGGCCGGGCCACCGCGCTCGGCACCCGCGCCGCCCGCTTCCTGCCCGGCCTCGGCCCGGCCGTGCTGGACACGCTCGCCGACCACGACGACGCGCTGCTCGCCGCCTACCTCGACGGCGGGGTCGCCGAGCCGCGGCTGCGCGCGGCCCTCGCCGAGCAGACCCGGCGGGCCGTGGTCCATCCGGTGTACTTCGGCTCCGCCGCCACCGGCGCCGGGGTGCCCGAGCTGATCGCCGGCATCGAGCGGCTGCTCCCGGCCGCCGACGGCGACCCGGCAGGCCCGTTCTCCGGCACCGTCTTCAAGGTGGAGCGGGGCCCGGCGGGGGAGAAGGTCGCCTACGCGCGCCTCTTCTCCGGAACCCTCGGGGTCCGCGACCGGGTCCCGTTCGGCAACCGCGCCGCGACCGGCGGCCGGCCGGAGGGCCTGGTCACCGGGCTCAGCGTCTTCGAGGACGGCACCGACCTGCGGCGGGACAGCGCCGGTGCCGGGCGGATCGTCAAGGTGTGGGGGATCGCCGGCATCCGCATCGGCGACACGCTCGGGCTGCCGGGGCGGGAGTACGAGCACCACTTCGCGCCCCCGACGCTGGAGACCGTCGTGGTCCCCGGCCCCGGCACCGACCGCCGCTTGCTGCACGTCGCCCTCACCCAGCTCGGCGAGCAGGACCCGCTGATCGACGTCCGGCACGACGAGGTACGGCAGGAGACCTCCGTCTCCCTCTACGGCGAGGTGCAGAAGGAGGTGATCCAGGCGACCCTCGCCGACGAGTACGGCCTCGACGTCACGTTCCGCGAGACCACCACCATCTGCGTGGAACGGCTCACCGGCACCGCGGCCGCCGTCGAGTTCAACAAGAAGGACGGCAACCCCTTCCTGGCCACGGTCGGCCTGCGGGTGGAGCCGGCCCCGCCGGGCGCGGGCGTCTGCTTCCGCCTGGAGGTGGAGCTGGGCTCGATGCCGTACGCCTTCTTCAAGGCCGTCGAGGACACCGTGCGCGAGTCCCTCGGCCAGGGGCTGCACGGCTGGCGGATCCCGGACTGCACGGTGACCATGACCCACTGCGGCTACTCGCCCCGGCAGAGCCACGCCCACCAGGGCTTCGACAAGAGCATGTCCAGCACCGGCTACGACTTCCGCGGTCTTGCCCCGCTGGTACTCGCCGAGGCGCTGCGGCGGGCCGGCACCCTGGTGCACGAGCCGATGCACCGCTTCCGCCTGGAGGCCCCGGTGGACACGCTGGGCGCGCTGCTGCCGGTGCTCGCCGGGCTCGGCGCGGTGCCGCAGCGGACCGCGACCGAGGGGACGCTCGCGGTCCTGGAGGGCTCGGTGCCCGCGGCCCGGGTGCACGCTCTCGAGCAGCGGCTCCCGGGGCTGACCCGCGGCGAGGGCGAGCTGGAGACCGCCTTCGACCACTACGCGCCGGTGGTGCGGGGGCCGGTCCCGGAGCGGCCGCGGACCGACCACAACCCGCTGAGCCGCAAGGAGTACCTGTTGAACGTGACCGGTCGAGTGGCCGGGTGAGCGAACCGGCACTCAACTTACTCGTGAGTCAGAAGTATTGACTGTGTCCGGAAATCACCCGACTGTAATGGACATGACGAATATCCGGGCACGACTGATCGTTGTCCTGGTTGTCCTCTGCGGATTCCTCGCGGTGGCGGGCGCCCCGTCCGCCACCGCGGCCACCCCGTCCGGCTCGCTCTGGTTCGACGGCACCGCGCTCACCGTGCAGAACGGCCGTTTCGTCGACGGCCAGGGCCGCGAGGTCGTGCTGCGCGGCTACAACGTCTCCGGCGAGACCAAGCTGGAGGAGAACAGCGGCCTGCCCTTCGCCTCGGTGGCCGACGCGAAGAAGTCCGCCACCGCGCTGCGCGCCCTCGGCGGCGGCAACGCCGTGCGCCTCCTGCTCTCCTGGGCGCACGCCGAACCCGTCCAGGGGCAGGTCGACACCGCCTACCTGGCCGCCGCGACCGCGCAGATGCAGGCGTTCCTCGACGCCGGCATCCGCGTCTTCCCCGACTTCCACCAGGACCTGTACTCCCGCTACCTGTTCAACTCGGGCAGCTGGTACACCGGCGACGGTGCCCCGAAGTGGGCGGTGGAGCTGGGGGACTACCCGACCGAGTACTGCGGCATCTGCTTCGTCTGGGGACAGAACATCACCCAGAACGCCGCCGTCCAGGACGGCCAGTACGACTTCTGGCACAACAACCACGGCCTCCAGGACGCCTTCCTGGCAACCGCCCAGACCACCATGACCTACCTGGCCCAGCACCTCACGTCCGACGAGTTCGCGGGCGTGGTCGGCTTCGACCCGTACAACGAGCCGTACGCCGGCACCTACGACTCCGGCGAGACCTCCCGCACCTGGGAGCAGAACCGGCTGTGGCCCTTCTACCAGAAGTTCCGCGCCCGGATGGACGCCGCCGGCTGGAGCGGCAAGCCCGCCCTCGTCGAACCGAACCTGTTCTGGAACGGCAACGTCAGCAAGGAGGAGGGCGGCCTGCTGGACGCGGGCACGCTCGGCTCGCGGTACGTCTTCAACACCCACTTCTACGACCAGAAGGCCATCTCCGGCATCCTGATGTGGGGCAACGCCTCCGACGGCCAGTACTCCACCGACTTCGGCACTGTCCGCGACCGCGCCTCGGCGGCCGGAACGGCGGCGATCGTCAGCGAGTTCGGGCATCCGCTGTCCGGCACCACCTCCGGCAAGGCGCCGACCGTCGACAAGGCGATGTACCAGGCCCTCGACTCCCGCCTCTCCGGGGCGAACTGGTGGTCCACCCCGGCCTCCTCCGGACCGGTCCTCTCCGGCACCCAGTGGCAGTGGGACATCTACAGCGGCCGCCACCACGAGCTGATGAACGACAACCCGGACAAGGTCCTCACCTCGGGCGACGCCTGGAACGACGAGGACATGTCGGTCGTGAACACAACCGACTCGGGCACCGTGACGCTCCGCCAGGACGCCCGGCTGCTCGACCGGATCTACCCGTCCGCCACCTCGGGCGCCACCCTCGCCTTCACCTACGAGGACCGCTCCCGGGACGGCTCCACGACCCTGACCTGGAACCCGGTGCCCAGCTCGCTGCCGAACGTGGCCGCGCTGGTCGGCTCCGGCCAGTACGCCGTCCAGGTCTGGCGCTCCGGCAGCACCACCGCACCGACCGAACTGCACCTCCCGGCCTCCTTCACGACCGCGTCCACCACCGTCGTCTCGGACCTGGGCACGGCCTACGCGCCCCCGTCGTACACGTCCTCGACCCCCGTCGGCGTGGCGGCGGAACCGGGCGGGACGGGCAGCCGCCGACTGCTGCTCACCGACTCGGACTCCGGCGTCCTGCACTTCGCGCTGGTGACCAACGGGGCCACCTCGCCCAGCTCCACCGTGCTCGACGCGGCCAGGGCGGAGCTGGCCGCCTGGGTGGCGGCGAAGTTCTGAGCAGGGCTTCGGCCTCCGGGGTGCCGCGCATCCCGGAGACCGAAGGTCCTGGTGGGCCGTCAACCAGTCGCCGCACCGGCCCAGTCGGCCTGTACATGGCCGAGCCGGACGCGCTGCGGGTGGTCGCCGACCGGGACCGAGACCACCTTCTGGCCGGTGCCGAAGTCGATGGCCGTCACCTGGTCGGCGCCGCTCTCCGAGATGATGCAGTCCTTGCCGTCCCCGCTGACCGTGGCCCAGTACGGGGTGGACGCCGTGACGAGCGGCCCTTCCTGGAGTGTGGCGCGGTCGACGATCGTGGCGTAGTTGTCCATCGTCCCGGCGACGCACAGCTTGGTGCCGTCAGGCTTCATCGAGATGCCGTGGTGACGCGAGTCCAGCAGCCAGGTGGTGCGGTCGGTGCTGGTCGCCGGGTTCGCCGGCAGGGTCTTCACCCGGGTGATCTTGTCAGTGGCGATGTCGTACTCCAGGAAGCCGTTGAAGAACGACACCTGGAAGTACATCTTCGACCAGTCGGGCGTGAAGGCCGCGGGCCGGACCGCGTCCGAGAAGTCCGTCAGGCCGATCGCGTCCAGCCGGGCCCGCATGTCGATGGTCTTGACCTGCTTGTAGGTCGTGGCGTCGGCGACGGTGATGTGCCGGTCGCCCTTCGTCCAGTCCCAGATCGGGTCGTCCAGCGAGGTGGTGACCTCGCCGATGGACATGTTCCAGATGTACTTGCCGTCCGGACTGAAGACGTTCTCGTGCGGTTTGTCGCCGGTGGCGAACTCGCCCAGCTCCTTACCGGTGTTGATGTCCAGCACCTGCACCTTGTTCGCGGTGGACGCCGACACCGCGACCTTCGTGCCGTCGGGCGAGACGGCCATGTGGTCGGCGCGGTAACCGGCAACCGGGAACCGCCAGTTGATCGTGTCGGTGGCGAGGTCGATGGAGACGACGTCGGCGAAGCTCGGGCGGGAGACGACCACGGACCTGCCGTCCGGCGTGGAGTACATGTCGTCCACGTACTGGTCGTGGCCCTGGCCGACCTCGTTGCGGATCGACGTGTAGTAGATCCACTTGATGGGGTCGGCGTTGATCTCGGCGATCCGCGCGTCCTTGTCGGGGACGACGTTGATCTGGCCGACCTTGGCGAAGTCGCCGGTCGAGTTCAGGACGGTCGCGGTGCCGTCCCAGTTGTTGCCGACGAACAGCACCTCACGCAGCGACGCGTCGGCCGTGGCGGTCGCGGCGGTCGCGGGCGCGGCGACGGTCAGGACGAGGGCGGCGGCCACGGAGCAAAGGTGCCTGGGTCTGAAAGCAGGCATGACTGCTCTCTCCTCTGAGGGGGGTGGGGACGCGCGCGTGCCGTCGAAGGGTCCCGGAATCTGAACACGGGCGCGTTCAAAAGGAACTTACTGAAAAGTAAGGAAGGGGTCGGTGTCTCCACAAGAGGCGTACGCGAGAAAATCGGTCATCGGGCGGTCGACGGAGGGGGCAATCTTGGCGGGCAGGCTCAAGGCGCCGACGGGTCGCTACGGCGGCCGGTCCGCCGCGGAACGAAAAGCCGACCGGCGCCGGCGCTTCCTGGACGCGGCGCTCCAACTCTTCGGCGACGCACCGGGGTTCCGCGCCACGACGGTCGCCGCGCTGAGCCAGGCGGCCGGCCTGTCGACCCGTCAGTTCTACGAGGAGTTCCACACGCTGGAGGACGTGCTCGCCGCATTGCACCTGGAGGTCAACGGCTGGGCGGAGCAGGCGGTGGCCGACGCGTTCGCCGAGGCGGAACCGCTGCCGCTGGCCGAACGGGTGACGGTGCTGTTCCGGGCTTACGCGCGGGACGTCACGTCGGATCCGCGGCGGATCCGCATCGCCTTCGTGGAGATCATTGGCGTCAGTCCGCGACTGGAGGAGCAGCGGCTGGCGCGGCGGGCACGGTGGGTGGAGCTGATATGCACCGAGGCGAACGCGGCGGTCGCCCGCGGGGACGCGGCGCCGCGGGACTACCGGCTGGCCGCGACGGCGTTCATCGGCAGCGTGAACGGGCTGCTGCACGACTGGAGTGCGGGGAGGGTGGAGGCGACGCTGGACGACGTCGTGGAGGAGCTGGTGCGGTTGCTGGTGGGGATCCTGCGGCCGGAGGGGTGGACGCCGGCGGTCTCGCGGTAGTTGTGTGCCTGCGGATGTATTGGGGCCGGTCGCGCGGTTCCTCCCCCAGCCTTCGGCCGGGGGTACCCCCAGCGTGCCTAAAGCATCGCCAGTGCTGCCGCCACGGGAGCCACGCCGTCCTCCGCCCGGATCCGCTCACCCAACTCCGTTGCCCGCTGGGAGAATCCAGGATCCCGCGTCGCTCGGCGCACAGCTTCCGCGAGCGCGTCCACGCTCAGCCCCCGCAGCGGAACTGCCGTCGGGGCCACCCCGAGGCCCACCAGTCGTGCCGCCCAGAACCCCTCGTCGAACTGGATCGGTACCGGTACCGACGGCACCCCGGCTCGCAGCCCCGCCGCCGTCGTGCCCGCGCCCGCGTGGTGGACCACCGCTGCCATCCGGGGGAACAGGACCGAGTGCGGCATCTCGCCGATGGTCAGCATGTCGTCGCCGTCGGCCGCCAGACCGCCCCAGCCGCGCTGGATCACTCCGCGCAGCCCGGCCCTCCGCAGCGCTGCCACGACCTGCCCGCTCAGGTGCTCGGCGTCGGGCACCGTTGCGCTGCCGAGGCCGACGAACACGGGTGGCGGCCCTGCCTCCAGGAACGCCCGCACATCGTCGGGGAGCTGAGGATCACCGTCGTACGGCCACCAGTAACCGCACACCCCGAGGCCCTGGCGCCAGTCGCGCGGGCGGGGAACCACCAGGGGGCTGAAGCCGTGCTGGACGGGCCACAGCCGGCGCTCCCTGGCCCGGCGGGCGGCGCCCGAGCGCTGCGGGGGCAGGGTCAGGCGGGTGCGCAGGGCGGGGACGGTGGACGCGAAGACCTGCTCCACCGCCAGGTTCACCCCGTGCCCTGCGATCCGGTTCCCGGTGGCCCCCCAGGTGCCGCCGCCGAGTACGGGAGGTGCGAACTCCCGGGTGGTGGCGAGTGGCTGGAGGTAGACGCCCATGCTCGGCAGCCGTAGGCCCTCCGCGATCGTGTGGCCGATCGGGGCCAGGGAGCCGGACAGCAGGAGTACATCGCTGGTCTGTGCGGCCGCGAGCAGGTCGTCGGTCATCCTGCCGACCAGCCGCCGGGCCAGCTCCACCACCCGCAGCAGTTTCCCGACCCCGCTGGCGCTGCGGTGCAGCCCGCGGCCCCGCGTGGACTCCAGCTCGGTCCGGGGATCGACCGGCAGGGGGTGGAAGCCGACTCCGGAACCCTCGACCAGCCCCGCGAATCGTCCGTGGGTGACCAGGGTGACCTCGTGTCCGGCGCGGCTCAGCCCGTACCCGAGTCCGGTGTAGGGGGCCACGTCGCCCCGCGAGCCCGCCGTCATGATCGCTACGCGCACGACCAGCAGTATGGCGGCGCGCAGGCCCCCGTGGCGTGAACGACCCGCAGGGAAGGGCGACTTCACGCCTGTCACAGCCGTTGACTTCACCCTCCGGGGGCCCTACGGTCGGCGCGCTGACGTGTTCGGGTCACCGATCTGAGTTCGATATGTCGAACACGCATGAGTCGTACCCCCTCGTGCACCCCCATGGAGGAGCCGCATGTACCCCCCGCCCAGACCGACCGGCAGCGGTCTCGTACGACACTTGTGGGCCGCCGCCGTACGCACCCTCGCCCTGGCCCTCACGGCCGCCGCCGCCCTGCTCTTCGCCGTGCCGGGACCGGCGCAGGCGGCGACGGCCCGGCAGATCGCGGTGCCCGCCGCCCCGATGGGCTGGGCCTCCTGGAACAGCTTCGCGGCGAAGATCGACTACGACGTCATCAAGGCGCAGGTCGACGCGTTCGTCGCGGCCGGGCTCCCGGCCGCCGGCTACAAGTACATCAACATCGACGAGGGCTGGTGGCAGGGCACCCGGGACAGCGCCGGCAACATCACCGTCGACACGAGTGAGTGGCCCGGCGGCATGAGCGCCATCGCCGACTACATCCACAGCAAGGGCCTGAAGGCCGGCATCTACACCGACGCGGGCGCCAACGGCTGCGGCTACTACTACCCGACCGGCCGCCCCGCCGCCGCCGACACCGGCAGCGAGGGGCACTACGCCCAGGACATGCTCCAGTTCTCGGAGTGGGGCTTCGACTTCGTGAAGGTCGACTGGTGCGGCGGCGACGCCGAAGGCCTGGACGCGGCCACCACGTACAAGTCGATCAGCTCGGCCGTCGCCACGGCCGCGGCCACCACCGGCCGCCCGCTGACCCTCTCCGTCTGCAACTGGGGCTACCAGAACACCTGGAACTGGGCGCCGGGCCTCGCCCCCATGTGGCGGACCAGCACGGACATCTACTACTACGGCGGCACGGCGTCGCAGTCGGCGGTGCTGTCCAACTTCGACCAGACCCTGCACCCGGCCGCCCAGCACACCGGCTACTACAACGACCCCGACATGCTCACCGTCGGCATGTCCGGCCTCACGGCGGCCCAGAACCGCACCCACATGGCCCTGTGGGCGATCTCCGGCGCCCCGCTGCTCGCCGGCAACGACCTCACCACCATGACCAGCGAGACGGCGGCCATCCTCAAGAACTCCGACGTCGTCGCCGTCGACCAGGACCCGCGCGGCCTCCAGGGCCTCAAGGTCGCCGAGGACACCACCGGCCTGCAGGTCTACGGCAAAGTCCTCTCCGGCACCGGCAACCGCGCGGTCGTCCTCCTCAACCGCACCTCCGCCGCCCAGAACATCACCGTCCGCTGGTCGGACCTCGGCCTGACCGGCGCCTCGGCGACCGTGCGCGACCTGTGGGCGCAGACGGACCTCGGCTCGTACGCGACGAGTTACACCACGAGCGTCCCGGCCGGCGGCTCGGTGATGCTGAAGGTCAGCGGCGGCACGGAGGCGTCGGGTACGAGTTACAGCGCGTCCTCCACCGGCAAGTACACCGGCGTCGGCGCCGCGAGCACCGGGCTGGACGTCGTCGACGTCGCCTACACCAACACCGGCTCCACCGCCGTCACCGGCACCCTCCAGGTCAACGGCCAGACCGCCACGACGGTGTCCTTCCCGCCGACCGGGTCCTCGCAGGGCACCGTGTCCGTGCAGGTCGACCTGAGCCAGGGATCGACCAACGCGCTGACTTTCAGCGGGAGTTCGCTGCCCGCGCTCGGCGCGATCACGGTAAGCCCGATCCCCGGCACCAACGGCAGCCTGCTCGTCGGCAAGCAGTCCGGCCGCTGTGCCGACGTCTACGACAACACCATCACCAACGGCACGCAGGCCGAGATCTGGGACTGCAACGGCGGCCAGAACCAGGCCTGGACGTACACCTCCCGCAAGGAGTTCGTGGTGTACGGCAACAAGTGCCTGGACGCCTACAACCAGGGCACGGTCAACGGCACCAAGGTCGTCATCTGGGACTGCAACGGGCAGAACAACCAGAAGTGGAACGTGAACTCGGACGGGACGATCACGAACGTGAACGCCGGGTTGTGCCTGGACGTGTATGGCGCGGCCACCGGCAACGGGTCGTCGCTGGTGCTGTGGACCTGCAATGGCGGGAGCAATCAGCAGTGGAGCCGGAGTTGATGCGGTAGTTCCTCGGGCGCGGGTGGACTGTGACTGGTCGCGCAGTTCGCCGCGCCCCTTGGGGGCGCGTCAGTGTTCAGGCCGACAGTGAGATCAGGGCAGTTGACGCCAACAGGGCACAGGCGAGGACGAAGCCGGCGACGAGTCGCAGTCGTAGAGCCCGGTATCTGTGCTCGTACTCCTGCCTCAGCGTCTGTGCGCGCAGCGCCGCACGCTGCCAGGTCATGTGAGCCAATGCCACGTACTCGGTCTCGAAATGCCGCTCAAGATCCGCCCGTTGGCTGTCCGTGAGCCATTCGAAGTGGTCCGCGAGCCGTGCCGCGGCCCTCCGGCCCTCCTCCCTCGTCGCCGCCAGCAGCAGATGCCCCTCCACCTGGGCCACCAGCGCCCGTTCCTCCTCCCGTGCCGTCATCGCGTGCTCAACTCCCGCTCCACGGGGGCGTGATGCAGGTCGAACGCCGGGGACTCGCTGCAGATCCGGGGGAGGGAGACGAAGTTGTGGCGCGGGGGTGGGCACGACGTCGCCCACTCCAGGGAGCGTCCGTAGCCCCACGGGTCGTCCGACTCCACCTTCTCCCCGTACTTGGCGGTCTTCCAGACGTTGTAGAAGAACGGCAGCAGCGACGAGCCCAGCAGGAACGAGAAGATGGTCGAGACCGTGTTGAGGGTGGCGAACCCCTCGGCCGCGAGGTAGTCGGGGATCCGGCGCTGCATTCCCTCGGCGCCCAGCCAGTGCTGGACCAGGAACGTGCCGTGGAAGCCGATGAACAGGGTCCAGAAGGTGATCCTGCCGAGGCGCTCGTCGAGCATCTTTCCGGTGAACTTGGGCCACCAGAAGTGGAATCCGGCGAACATCGCGAAGACGACCGTACCGAAGACCACGTAGTGGAAGTGGGCGACGACGAAGTACGAGTCGGAGACGTGGAAGTCGATCGGCGGGGACGCGAGCATCACGCCGGTCAGGCCGCCGAAGACGAACGTCACCAGGAAGCCCATGGTCCACAGCATGGGCGTCTCGAAGGACAGCGAGCCCTGCCACATCGTGCCGATCCAGTTGAAGAACTTCACTCCCGTCGGGACGGCGATCAGGAAGGTCATGAAGGAGAAGAAGGGGAGGAGGACACCACCGGTGACGTACATGTGGTGGGCCCACACGGTCACGGACAGACCGGCGATCGAGATGGTCGCGGCCACCAGACCCATGTAGCCGAACATCGGCTTGCGGGAGAAGACCGGGATGACCTCGCTGATGATGCCGAAGAACGGCAGCGCGATGATGTAGACCTCCGGGTGGCCGAAGAACCAGAACAGGTGCTGCCAGAGCAGTGCCCCGCCGTTGGCCGCGTCGAAGACGTGGGCGCCGAACTTGCGGTCCGCCTCCAGGGCGAACAGGGCCGCGGCCAGGACGGGGAAGGCGAGCAGGACCAGGACGGCGGTGAGGAGAACGTTCCAGACGAAGATCGGCATCCGGAACATGGTCATGCCGGGGGCGCGCATGCAGATGATCGTGGTGATGAAGTTGACCGCGCCGAGGATGGTGCCGAAGCCGGAGAAGGCCAGACCCATGATCCACATGTCGGCGCCGATCCCCGGGGTGCGGACCGAGTCCGAGAGCGGGGCGTAGGCGAACCAGCCGAAGTCCGCCGCGCCCTGCGGGGTGAGGAAGCCGCCCACCGCGATGGTGGAGCCGAGCAGGTACAGCCAGTAGGCCAGCATGTTCAGGCGGGGGAAGGCCACGTCCGGGGCGCCGATCTGGAGCGGCATGATCCAGTTCGCGAATCCGGCGAACAGCGGGGTCGCGAACATCAGCAGCATGATCGTGCCGTGCATCGTGAACGCCTGGTTGAACTGCTCGTTCGACATGATCTGCAGACCGGGGCGAGCGAGCTCGGCACGCATCAGCAGCGCCATCACACCGCCGATCAGGAAGAACGAGAACGCCGTGACCAGGTACAGCGTCCCGATCGTCTTGTGATCCGTGGTCGTCAGCCACTTGAGGTTCCTCATGCCCCGCCTGTGTCCGGCCTGTGCCCACCGGTCACACTTGACGGATGCGACGAGCGTCACGGAGCGGGGTGTGACGCTCGGGGAGGTGCCGGACAAGAACGGGACATGAGCAACGACGAGATCTTCGCCGCTGCCTATCGCGAGCACTACTGGGCGGTCAGCCGCTATGTCGCGCGGCGACTGGACGGGCGGGCCGGCGAGGTGGAGGAAGTGGTGGCGGAGGTGTTCACGGTGGCCTGGCGCCGGCGCGCCGACCTGCCGGCGGTCCCGCTGCCCTGGCTGTACGGCGTGGCACGCAACTGCCTCGCCAACGCGGTACGCGGATACGGGCGCCGGCGCCGGCTGCTGGACCGGCTGGGCAACGACCAGACCGCCCACGCACGGCACATCGTGGCCGCCCCGGACAGCGAGCACCCCGGCGCCTGGGTGCACGACGCGCTGGCCAGGCTGTCGCCGGCCGACCAGGAGGTGCTGCGGCTGGCCGCCTGGGAGGAGCTCGCGGCCGACGAGATCGCGGTCGTCCTGGGCTGCGGCGGCCGGGCGGCGGCCATGCGGCTGCACCGCGCCCGCCACCGGCTCAGAGCCGAGATCGACCGAATGCGCCCACCCGCCGCCGAGGCCCTTTCCGAGGAACACCGCCATGGCTGACGAACTCGACCTGCTGCGCGCCGCCGACCCGGTGCCCGCCGACGGCCCCCACTTCGGCGACGGCCCCCTGGACCACACCGCCGAACGGCACCTCGGCCGGCTCCTGTCCGACACCCGCCCCGGCCGCCGGACCTGGGCCCGGCCCCGCCTGCTGTGGGGGCTGACCGCGGCCGCCGTCGTGACGGCCACCACGCTGACCTTGCTGCTCGGCGGACCCTCGGGCGCCCCGGCCGTCGCCGCACCCCGGCCGCTGACCGTCCACGCCCACTCCACCGCCGTACCGCTCGCCCAGGTCGCGCGACTCGCCGCCGTGGCCGCCACGGACGGCTCCCCGGCGCTGCTCCGGGGCACCCATGTGCAGTCCTGGAGCCTGGCCATGAGTGACGACGGCCCGCCCGTCACCCTGCCCGAGGAGCGTGTGGTGCGGTGGCGGGCGGACGGCACGCACACCGAGGTGGTCGTGGCGACGGACCCGGACCACGCGGGCCGGCCCGTCCTGACCGACGCGGGCCGGGTCGAGGACGGCCATGTGCTCAGCCGGCGGACGTTCCCGCCGATGTGGGGCGACGCCCCGCCCCTGTCCACACCCCCGCACGACCCCGCGAAGCTCCGCGCGTACCTCACCGACCTGATCCACGGCGACACCCTTGCCACGCCCGGACTCCTCGACGCCACAGCGGAGTTGCTGGACAACTGGACGCTCGGGGCGCGCGAGTCGGCGGCCCTGGCCGATCTGCTCGCCCACGCGAAGGGGCTGCGGCCCGCCGGCCAGGTCACCGACCGGCTGGGCCGCACCGGGCAGGCCTACGTCTTCGACGAGGGCAACGGCGGACGGCGGATGCTGATCCTGGACCCGGCCACCGGCGCCGTACTCGGCCTGGAGACCACCTTCACCCGGGACGACCCCGAGTACGGCGTGCGGGCCGGGGACGTCATGGAGTACCGCGCCTGGCTGCGCTGACCCTCACGCCCCGAGCTGCCGGGCGGCCGCCGCCACCGTCTGCTCCAGCAGCACGGCGATCGTCATCGGGCCGACCCCGCCCGGCACCGGCGTGATCAGCGAGGCCCGCTCGACGGCGGTGTCGAAGTCGACGTCGCCGACGTTGCCCTCGTTGTAGCCGGCGTCGAGCACGACCGCGCCCGGCTTGAGGTCCCGGCCCCCGATCAGCCGGGGCCGGCCGACGGCCGCGACCACGATGTCCGCCTCACGGACGACCGCCGACAGGTCCCGGGTGCGGGAGTGGCAGTAGGTGACGGTGGCGTCTCGCGCGAGCAGCAGCATGCCGGCCGGCTTGCCCAGGATCGCGCTGCGGCCCACGACCACCGCCCGCTTCCCGGCCGGGTCGACGTCGTACGCGTCGAGCAGGCGCAGCATGCCGCCGGGGGTGCAGGAGACGAAGCCCGGCAGGCCGAAGCTCATCGTCGCGAACGACGCGAAGGTCACGCCGTCCACGTCCTTCTCCGGCGCGATCGCCTCGAACGCGGCCCGCTCGTCGACGTGTTCGCCGACCGGGTGCTGGAGCAGGATGCCGTGTACCGCCGGGTCGGCCGACAACTCCCGGAGCCTGCCGACGAGTTCGGCGGTGGTCGTGGTGGCGGGCAGGGCCACGTGGCGGGAGGCGATGCCCGCCTTGCGACTGCGGTTCTGCTTCATCCGGACGTAGGTGACGGAGGCGGGGTCCTCGCCGACCAGCACGGTCGCCAGACACGGCGTGACACCGGTTCGTGCGGTGAGATCGGCGGCCTGCTGCGCGGCCTTCTCGACGATCCGGCGGGCGACGGCGGTTCCGTCCATGAGACGGGCCTGGGTCATGCGGCACTCCTGAGCTGGTTCGACCTTGATCGCCCAGGCGCACGGCAACGACAGTGCGGGCCGCTCCCCGGTGGTGCTCCACCTCAGCGCCAGTCACGGCCCGCCTTCAGGGTAGCCGAGACGTTCGGCGTTTCCGGCGGCAGTGCGTCGTCCGCAGGAGCGCCCGCAGCAGCGCCGTGCACGCGCGAGGCCGCGGGCGGCGGGCGGCGGGCGTGCCCCAGCGTCGCCCGCGCCGAAAAGGTCCAGGTCGGCCACGGGCTGACCTGGACCCTCCCAGTCCTGGCGACTACTCGTCCCATGCCTGGATCATGATCTGTTCGGCGATCTTGCCGTCGCGCAGCGTGATCATCGACTCGGCGAGCACCCGGACCCCGTCCGCGTACTCGCAGGACTCGCTGTAGGCGGCCTTGTCGCCCTGGACGATGCACTGGTCCAGGGTGTGCGTCATGTCGCGGCTGTAGACGTCGTCCAGCATCGCGGCGATGTCCTGGCGGCCGTGCAGGACCTTGGGGTGGCTGGGCTGGGTGTTGCGGTCGATGATGCGGATCTCCGCGTCGTCCGCGTAGAGCGCCAGAAGACTGTTCCCGGTGTTCCCCTCTATCGCCCGGCGCAGCGTGGCAGTGTCGAACGTGGAACCGGTCGCGGTGCCCATGGTGACCTCCTGCGGGAGCCCGCGACCCGATGCGGAGCGGGCCGCGCGAGCCCCTCACATCGAGCGTCCCGCGCGCCGCCCGGCTCGGCAAGCGCAGGCCGCGCGCTCCGCCTTGCGGGTGAGGCCAACCGGCTGCCCGTGTCCGGCCCGGTGCCGGGGCCGTTGCTGAGGACATGATCTCAACACGACGTATCGTCGCCGCCGTCGGCCTTGCCGTCGGGGTCACCGGCCTCGCCGCGCCGCTGGCGAACGCGGCCGACGCGGGCGCGCAGCACCCCGGCAAGCTCACCGCGCTCGGTGTGCTGGACTCGGTCTCCCGCAGCGACATCCCGGCCGAGTACCGGGGCAAGATGCCGAAGGTCTCGGAGCAGGTCCAGGGGCTGAACGGACTCCACAAGCTCGGCGAACTGCACCAGGTCACCGACCTGGCCGCGCCCGCCACGGGGCTGCTGCCGGGCATCGAGGCCTGACCGCGCCGCACACCGAGGGCCGTCCCGGCAGGGGCGGCCCTTCCGGTTCCTCGTCCTCAGTGCTCCGAGGCCAGGAACTGCGTCGCCGCCAGCTCCGCGTACAGCGGGTCCGCCGCCACCAGCTCCCGGTGCGTGCCCACCGCACGGACCCGGCCCGCGTCCATGACGACGATCCGGTCCGCCATGGTCACCGTCGACAGCCGGTGCGCGACCACCAGCACCGTGGTCGACCGTGCCACGTCGGCGACGGTGTCCCGGAGCGCCGCCTCGTTCACCGCGTCCAGCTGCGAGGTGGCCTCGTCCAGCAGCAGCAGCCGGGGCCTGCGCAGCAACGCCCTGGCGATCGCGACCCGTTGGCGCTCCCCGCCGGACAGCTTGGTGCCGCGATGGCCGACCAGGGTCTGCAGCCCCTGCGGCAGCCGGGCCACCAGGCCGTCGAGCCGGGTCGTCTTCAGCACCCGCGCGACCGCGTCCTCGTCCGCCTCCGGGTTGCCGAGGAGCAGGTTGTCCTTCAGCGAGCCCGACAGCACCGGGGCGTCCTGCTCGACGTACCCGATGGCCGAACGCAGCAGCGGCAGTTCCCAGTCGGCGACCGGACGGCCGTCCACGGCGATCGTGCCGGACTCGGGGTCGTAGAACCGCTCGATCAGTGAGAAGACGGTGGTCTTGCCCGCCCCGGACGGTCCGACGAACGCCGTCATGCCCCGCGCGGGGACGTCGAAGCTGACACCGTGGTGGACGTACGGCAGGTCGTCCGCGTAGCGGAAGCGTACGTCGGTGAAGGCGACCGTGGCCGGTTCGGTGCCGGTGGCCGGCAACTCGGCGGGCCGGGACACGGGTTCGGCGGGCAGCCGCAGCGCCTCCTGGATCCGGGCGAGCGCGCCGGCGCCGGTCTGGTACTGGGTGATCGCCCCGACGACCTGCTGGATCGGCTGCATCAGATAGAAGACGTAGAGCAGGAACGCCACCAGCGTGCCCACCCCGATCGCACCGGTCGCCACCCGCGCCCCGCCCACCGCGAGCACGGTGATGAACGCCAGTTGCATCGCGAGCCCCGCCGTGTTCCCCGCGGCGGCCGACCACTTGGCGGCCCGCACGCTCTGCCGCCAGGACTCCTCGGCGGCCTCGTGCAGGGCGCGTTCCTCCCGGTGTTCGGCGCCGGACGCCTTCACCGTGCGCAGCGCGCCCAGGACCCGCTCCAGCGAGGCCCCCATCACTCCGACCGCGTCCTGTGCCCGGCGGCTCGCCCGGTTGATGCGCGGCACGATCGTGCCCAGCACGGTGCCCGCCAGGGCGATCACGACGAGGGTGACGGCAAGCAGCACGGGATCGACCACCCCCATCATCACCACGGTGGCGACCAGGGTGAGACCGCCGGTGCCCAGCGCGACCAGCGAGTCCGTGGTGACCTCGCGCAGCAGGGTGGTGTCCGAGGTGATCCGCGCCATCAGGTCGCCGGGCTCGGTCCGGTCCACGGCGGTGATCCGGAGCCTGAGCAGATACGACGACAGGGTGCGCCGCGCCCCGAGCACCACCGACTCCGCGGTGCGCCGCAGGACGTACGAACCCAGTGCGCCCACCCCGGCGTTGGCGACCACGAGACCCGCCATCGCGAGCAACTCGCCCGTGATGGAACGGTCGTGGGACAGGTCGTCGATCAACCCCCGGGCCACCAGCGGCAGCAGCAGCCCGGTCGCACCCGTCACCAGGGAGAGCAGCGCACCGGCCAGCAGGGCCCGGCGGTGCGGCCGGACGTAGGAGAGCAGCAGCCGGAACACGGGCTCACCGGGCTGTCCCGTCGGAAGTGCGTCAGCGGCGGTCACGGTGCTCCTCGTCCCGGCGGCGGGCGGCGCCCTCCGACGCCCCCAGGCTACGACGGCCGCTCCCGGTACCGGGGCCCGGTCAGCCACGGGCGGAACCGAGCCTCGCCAGGGTCGCGTCGAGGTCGGCCGGACGCGGCCTGTTGTGAGGCAGCTTCGACAGGACCGCGGCCATCCCGCAGGTGTCGGTGAGCGCCGAGAACACCAGGCCGCCCGCGACCCCCGCCGACAGCAGCAGCCCGGCCGGATGCAGGAGCCCGAGGCCCAGGCCCGCGAGGACGGCGGATCCGGCGGTGAACCGCACTTGGCGCTCCATGGCCCAGGTCGCAGGGGAACCGCCCTGTGGCCGGTGCAGTTCGTGACCGCGCTCGGCCCAGCCGCGGGTGCCGCCGGTGAGGGTGGCGGCCGGGATGCCGTGCTCGGCGAGGACCGCCCGGGCACGCTCGGCCCGCGCGCCCGAGGCACAGACCAGGAGGAGCCCGCCGTCCGCCGTGCGGAGCGCGGGCAGGGCCCGGTGCAGGGTGTCCAGGGGGATGTTGTGGGCGCCGGGCACATGGCCGGTGGCGTACTCGCCGGGTGTGCGGACGTCGACGACGGTCAGCTCCGGCAGGCGGGCGAGGGCCTGGGCGGGCGTGAGATCCGGGTCCGGGGGAGCAGAGGTCATGGCGGGTGCGATCCTTCCTTGCAGTGATGAGCGACGGGGTCGCCCGAGGGGCGGGTAACATACCCCTACGGGTATGTGAGGAGTGGTGGTCGTGGAGCTTCAGTTCGAGGGCGACGAGCTCAAGTCGGTGCTGAACCGGCTGCGCCGGGCGCAGGGGCAGATCTCCGGCGTGATCAAGATGATCGAGGAGGGCCGCGACTGCGAGGACGTGGTCACTCAGCTCGCCGCCGCCTCGCGAGCCCTGGACCGGGCGGGCTTCGCGATCATCGCGACCGGGCTGCAGCAGTGCATCGTCGACCCCGCCCGGAGCGGGGCGGACGGTGAGACGACCGCGCAGATGAAGGCGCGGCTGGAGAAGCTGTTCCTGTCGCTGGCTTGAGCCGTTCGGGGAAGTGCCGCGCTGTTCCGTCTGCCGGCTGCGGCGCCGTCGTGGCTGGTCGCGCAGTTCCTCCCCCAGCCTTCGGCCGGGGGTACCCCCAGCGCCCCTTCAGGGCGCTGTCGCTGGGCGCGTCAACGGACGGCGTCGGCCAGCATGAAGGCGGCCACCGCGAGCAGCGCGCAGGCGAAGAGCCGCTGGAGGGTGCCCGCGGAGAGCCGGGCCGCGAGCCGCCTGCCGTCCCAGGCGCCGAGGATCGCGGCCCCGGCGAAGGGGCCCACGGCCGGCCAGTCGACGTCCGCCGCCGAACCGGCACGCGCCGCCAGCGCGGTGAGCGAGTTGATCGTGATGACCAGCAGGCTCGTGCCGACCGCTGCGCGCATCCGCAGCCCCACGACGTTCACCAGGGACGGCACGGCGAGGAAGCCGCCGCCCACCCCGAGCACCCCGGTCACCGCGCCGAGCCCGGCGCCCGCCCCGGCCACCCGGGACGCCCGAGCCGGTACCGGCGGTGCCGCGGCCGGGGCGGGCGGGGCGGGCGCCGGCCGGAGCATGCGCACCGCCGCCACGGCGGCGAGCACCGCGAACGCCCCGGTCAGCAGCGGCGCCGGAAGCTGCCGGGAGACCGCCCCGCCGACCGCCGCGGGCACGATCCCGGCCGCCGCGAACACCGCACCGGCCCGCCAGCGCACCGCGCCCTGCCGGGCGTGCGCGCCGAGTGCGGTGGCCGAGGTGACGGTGACGACGACCAGGCTCGCGGTGGTGGCCGCGGCCGGGGGGAAGCCGAGCAGATAGATCAACGCCGGTACGGCCAGCACGCTGCCGCCACCGCCCAGGGCCCCGAGTGCCAGCCCGGTGACGGCCCCGGCGCCGAGGGCGAGCAGGAGCGCGCTCATCCGGCGCTGCCCTCGGCGGTCACCGCGAGCCCCGCCGCCCGCCAGGCGGTCATCCCGCCCACGACGTCCACCGCGTCCAGCCCACGGGCGGTCAGCAGCGCCGCCGCCTCCCGCGAGCGCCGTCCCGAGCGGCAGATCACGACGAGCGGGCGGTCCGCCACGGCCGGCGGCAGCGGAGCCCCGGCCGCCAGCCCGGACAGCGGGGCGTGCACGGCCCCCGGCGCGTGTCCGGCCGCCCACGCGTCGGCCTCGCGGACGTCCAGCAGAACGGCGTCCGCGTCCGTGCGCTCCCGTGCCTCGGCCGGGGTGAGCCGGGCCATCGGCAGCCCGGCCGCCCGCGCCGCCGCGAACCCGTCGTCCACGGCCACCACGTCGCGCCCGGCCGCGTCGAGGAGGGAGGCGGCGACGGCGGCCCGCATCCCGCCCGCGCAGTGCACCCACACCGTGCCGCCCGGTATCTCGCCCAGCCGCTCCCGCACCTGGTGCAGGGGGATGTGGAACGAACCCCGTATGTGGCCGTCGGCCCGCTCCGTGTCCCGGCGCACGTCCAGGACGACGACGTCCTCCGGGCCGCGCGCGGCCAGCTCCGCGAAGGTGGCCCGGGGGAAGGAGCGGGGCCGCTCGCCCGCGCGCAGCCAGGCCTCCGGTGCGCCGGTGGCCGCCGCGGCCGGGCGGTCGATTCCGACGCGGGTCAGCTCGCGCTGGGCGGCGGCGAGCTGGGCTGCCGACTCGGCGAGCAGCGTGACCGGCCGGCCCCAGGGCAGCAGCCAGGCCAGATAGGTGGCGAGCCGGCCGTCGGCCTCGAAGTTCAGGGTGCCCGGGACATGTCCCGCCGCGAACGCCACCCGGGTGCGCAGGTCCACCACCCACTCCCCGGCGGCCAGCCGCGCCGCGATCTCCGCAGCGTCCGCCCGGCCCGGCGGCGTCAGGTCGACGGGGGCCGGGCCACCGGAGTTCAGCGGGCCCATGTGGACGTAGTACGCGGGGACGTCGTCGAGCCCGGCCAGCAGCTCGGCGACGAACGTGTCGACGTCCTTGACCAGCGCCTCGTTCACCGCCCGTTCCCGCCCGACGGTGGTGGCCGAGCCGGACGCGTCCCCGGCCGAGCAGAAGCTGCCGAAGCCGTGCGTCGGCAGCACGGCCGTCTCGTCCGGCAGCTCGGCGGCCAGCCGGTGCGCCGAGGCGTGCTGGGCCCGCGCCAGCTCGCCGGTGAGCCGGGGCTCCACCAGGTCGGGCCTGCCGACCGTGCCGATCAGCAGCGAACCGCCGGTGAAGACGGCCACCGCGCGGCCGCCCTCCTCCAGCACGTACGACGTGTGGTGCGGGGTGTGCCCCGGGGTGGCCAGCGCGCGCAGCGCAAGGCCCGCCTCGATCTCCAGCACGTCTCCGTCGGCCACCGGCACCCGCTCGTACGCCACCCGCGCCCCGGTCGGCACCACGTACGCGGCCCCGGTCAGCCGGGCCAGCTCCAGGCCGCCGGAGACGTAGTCGTTGTGCACGTGCGTCTCCACGACCTGGGTGAGCCGCACCCCGCGCAGGGCGACGGCCGACAGCACCCGGTCGACGTCACGGGGCGGATCGACCGCGACGGCGCCGTGCGCCCCGCCCGCCAGATAACTGCGGTTGCCCAGCCCGGGCACCTCGATGGTGTCGACGAAGGACACGGCAGCACACTCCTCTCCTCGATCCCCGGGCGAATTACCCCCGGGGGTATGCAGGCCACCGTAGCAGAGGTACCCCCGGGGGTATGTGGCGGAGAGGGTGGCCACACGAACGGCGGCGGTGCGGGACGATCCGCGTCGATCGATGCGTGCCGTCGCTGATCGTTCCCGCGTAGGGTCGGAGGACAGCACGTCAGCAGAGCGACGAAAGGGCAGGTCCATGGCGCAGGAAGTACGCGGCGTGATCGCACCGGGCAAGGACGAGCCCGTGCGGGTCGAGACGATCGTGGTGCCCGACCCTGGGCCGGGCGAGGCCGTCGTACAGGTGCAGGCCTGCGGGGTCTGTCACACCGACCTGCACTACAAACAGGGCGGCATCACCGACGAGTTCCCCTTCCTGCTCGGCCACGAGGCCGCCGGGGTGGTGGAGTCGGTCGGCGCGGGCGTCACGGACGTCGCGCCCGGTGACTTCGTGATCCTCAACTGGCGTGCCGTGTGCGGCCAGTGCCGGGCCTGTCTGCGCGGGCGGCCCTGGTACTGCTTCAACACCCACAACGCCAAGCAGAAGATGACCCTCGCCGCGACCGGCCAGGAGCTCTCCCCGGCCCTCGGTATCGGCGCCTTCGCCGAGAAGACGCTGGTCGCCGCCGGGCAGTGCACCAAGGTCGACCCGGCCGTCTCCCCGGCGGTCGCCGGTCTGCTCGGCTGCGGGGTGATGGCGGGCATCGGCGCCGCGATCAACACCGGCAATGTCGGCCGGGGCGACTCGGTCGCCGTGATCGGCTGCGGCGGGGTCGGCGACGCGGCGATCGCCGGGTCGAACCTGGCGGGCGCCGCGAAGATCATCGCCGTCGACATCGACGACCGGAAGCTGGACAAGGCCCGCTCCCTGGGCGCCACCCACACCGTCAACTCGCGCGAGACCGACCCCGTCGAGGCCATCCGCGGCCTGACCGGCGGCTTCGGCGCCGACGTCGTCATCGAGGCGGTCGGCCGCCCGGAGACGTACCAGCAGGCCTTCTACGCCCGCGACCTCGCCGGCACCGTCGTCCTGGTCGGCGTGCCCACCCCCGAGATGAAGCTGGAGCTGCCGCTCCTGGACGTCTTCGGCCGCGGTGGCGCCCTGAAGTCCAGCTGGTACGGCGACTGCCTGCCCTCCCGGGACTTCCCCATGCTCATCGACCTGCACCTGCAGGGGCGGCTGCCGCTGGACGCCTTCGTCACCGAGACCATCCAGCTCGACGAGGTGGAGAAGGCGTTCGAGCGGATGCACGGCGGCGACGTGCTGCGTTCGGTGGTGGTGCTGTGATGACCACCCGCATCGAACGCCTCGTCACCTCCGGGCAGTTCACCCTCGACGGCGGCACCTGGGACGTCGACAACAACGTCTGGATCGTCGGCGACGAACGCGAGGTGATCGTCATCGACGCCGCCCACGACGCCCGGGCCATCGCCGAGGCCGTCGACGACCGCGTCCTGAAGGCGATCGTCTGCACCCACGCCCACAACGACCACATCGACGCGGCCCCCGCCCTCGCGGACCTCACCGGCGCGAAGATCTGGCTGCACCCCGACGACCTGCCGCTGTGGAAGCTCACCCACCCCGACCGCGACCCCGACAACCACCTGTCCGACGGGCTGGTCATCGAGGCCGCGGGCGCCGACCTGACCGTCCTGCACACACCGGGCCACGCGCCCGGCGCGGTCTGCCTCCACGACCCCGGCCTGGGCGTCGTCTTCACCGGCGACACCCTCTTCCAGGGCGGCCCCGGCGCGACCGGGCGGTCCTACTCCCACTTCCCGACGATCATCGACTCCATCCGGGACAAGCTCCTCACCCTCCCGCCGGAGACGAAGGTCCTGACCGGACACGGCGACCCGACCACCATCGGCGCCGAGGCGCCGCACCTGGCGGAGTGGATCGCCCGGGGGCACTGACCCGTACGTGACGTCGGCTTCCGCGGAAGGCCCGCCGCCGGCCACCGCGGAACCGCCATCGCGGAACCGCTACTGTCGAACCCCACCGCCGAACCGGCACGCCCCTCAGCCGCCGGACGCCGGCCGGGTGGGCCAGAGCGCCGGGTGCCCCGGAGGCAGCGCGAGGTCCTTGCGTACGGCGGTGTAGTAGCGCTCCCGGCAGGCCCGCTGCCGCGCCAGCAGGTCCTGCCAGGCGTCCGGGTCGACCGTGCCGGAGCGCATGAACCGTTCCATCGCCATCACCGCGGTCACCCACTCCCGTGCCTGCTCCACCACCTCCCGGCTGCCCAGCATGATCAGCGCCTCCCCGGCCGGATCACGGCCGTCGGTGGCCGCCGCAAGCTGCGGCTCGGCCTCGGCCGGGGAGATCGGGTGCGGATGCGGGTCGTTGCCGAGGTGGGCGGCTACGCGGTAGGTGAGGTTCACCGTTTTCTTCAGGGCCCGCGCGTACTCGCTGTACACCGCAAGCCGCCGCTCCTCCCAGCGCGCCTCCTGCTCCCGCCGGAACCGTGCCCGGTCGCCCCGCACCACCGCGAGATACGAACCGAGCGCGCCGATCACGACGCCTATCAGAGCCGGGAGTTGCTGCAGGAACGCGGTCATGTGCGCACGGTATCTGTCCTGTTGATCGCGCGCCCCGTACGGTCGTCGTCATGACCGGACCGACTCGCTTTGCCGGACACGGAGTTCTCGTCACGGGCGCCGCCCGCGGCATCGGCGCGGCCGTCGCCCGCCGGCTGGCCGAGGAGGGCGCGCGGGTGCTGGCGACCGACCGGGACCTGCCCGAGGCGGAGCGGACGGCGGCCGCGCTGCGCGAACAGGGCCTTGCGGTCGAGGCGTTCGCCTGTGACGTCGCCGACCGGGACTCGGTGGAGGCGGCGGTCGAGCGCGCCGTCGGCGTCCTCGGATCGCTCGACGTCCTGGTGAACTGCGCCGCGCACTGCACCCCGGACCTGCCCCTCTTCGAGGACCAGCCGGACGACGCGTGGGCCCTCGACCTCGACATCACGCTCACCGGCGTCCACCGCTGCTGTCGCGCCGCCCTCCCGCATCTCGCCGCCTCCGGCCGGGGCGCGATCGTCAGCATCGGCTCGGTGAACGCCCGCGCCGACTTCGGCAACCACGCCTACAGCGCCGCCAAGGCCGGCCTCGGCTCGCTGACCCGTACCCTCGCCGGGCACGCGGCCGCGCGCGGGGTCCGGGTCAACCTGGTGGAGCCGGGCACGGTCCGCACCTCGGCCTGGGCGGGCCGGGACGACGAACTCGACGCCGTCCGCTCGCTGTACCCGCTCGGCCGGGTGGGCGAGCCCGAGGACGTCGCCGCGGCTGTCGCCTTCCTCGCCTCCCGCGACGCCGCCTGGATCACCGGCACCACCCTGAGCGTCGACGGCGGACTCACCGCCGTGCACGGCGGCTTCCACGCGGCCCTGCGACCGCACCGGGAGGCCCGGCTCGGCTCGGAGCGCGGCTGAGGCGGTCGCGACGGCGGCCGGCACCCGCCGGGTGGCGTCCTCGGCGGTCCGCCCGGTGCTGAACACGTTGCTGTGGCGCGGTCCACTTCCGGGTAAGGGGACCGGTGTCCACCCGGGCGGCCGCGGCGGCTAAGTTAACCGTTTCGTCACAGCCCGACCCGGCCTACAACCAATGCCGTGCATCGGGCGGTCCAGTACTGACGAGACCACAGCGCAGGAAAAACCCGAAAAGGAGACAGGCTTCATATGGGGGACATACGCAGACGAAGTGCCGTCGTGCTCGGTGTCACGGGACTTGTGGCGCCGCTCACACTCGCCCTCACCTCCGCTCCGGCGCAGGCGGCGAGCTGCACCACGCAGGCCGGGCCGTACCAGAAGCAGGTGGAGAAGTTCCTCGGTCGGCCGGTCGACGGCAAGCAGTCCACCGCCGACTGCAAGGCGATCCAGGCCTTCCAGAACAAGCACGGCATCACGCCCGCCGTCGGGTACGCGGGTCCCGTCACCTGGGGCGTGATGGACCTGATGAACAAGCAGAAGGCCGTCGGGAACAAGCCCAACAAGGACGGCAAGTGCCCGACCAACAAGGGGCGCATCGCCTGCGTCAACCTCACGCTCCAGCTGAGCTGGATCCAGGACGGCAACAAGCTGGTCTACGGCCCGGTCCCGGTCCGCACCGGCCGGAACGGGTTCGAGACGCGCACCGGCCTGAAGAAGATCTACTGGCGTGACATCGACCACGTCTCCTCGGTCTACAACGTGCCGATGCCCTACAGCCAGTTCTTCGACGGCGGCCAGGCCTTCCACTCGGTGAATCTCAGCATGTGGAACCCGCCGGGCTCGCACGGCTGCGTGAACATGACCCCCACCACCGCCAAGAAGTACTGGTCGCTGCTGAAGACCGGCGACGACGTCTACGTCTACGGCCGCAAGCCGGGCACCTGACGGCACCCGGCCCGCCGCCGGCTCCGGCCGGCGGCCGCGGCTCAGCTCTCCGGGGCGTCCCCGAAGTCCGGGATCTCCAGCCTGGCCCCGCCCTGCCGCGCGGACTCGTGCGCGATGATGCCCGGCAGGGTGTAGCGGGCCGCGACCCACGCGTTGACCGTCGGGACCGAGCGCGTGTTGACGGCGGTCACGAAGTCGTCCACCAGGAAGTGATGGCTGCCCTCGTGCCCGTTGTGCAGCGTGTCGAACTCCCGCGGCAGCCGCGCCCGGTCGTGCACCGGCGCCGACCCCGAGGTGAAGGCGGCCCGCAGCTCCGGCGCGATGTGCTGCAGGGACGGGTCGTCGGGGGACATGGTCGGCTTGGGCTCCAGCAGTTCGCTGATGTCCTGCACGCCCTTCTTGTCCTGCCACAGTGCGACCGTCGCCAGCTGCTCCATGCTCGCCTCCGTGCCGAAGAACCGGAAGCGGGACTCACGGATGTGGGACGGGTAGCCCACCCGCCGGAACTCGTTGGTGCGGAACGAACCGCCGCCCGCCACCTCGAACAGCGCGGTCGCGTTGGACACGTCGTTGCCGAACTGGCTGACCTCCTTGTCGAAGACGCCGTCCCCGCGGTCGTCCACGACCCCGATCGCCGACACACTCACCGCGTGCGTCTGCCAGGCGCCGAGCACCCCGCCCACCGCGTGCGTCGGGTAGAGCAGCGGGGGGTAGCTGGCGGTCGCCTTCCAGTTCTCGCCGCCGCTGTAGCGGTAGGCGTCGTAGAAGCCGAGGTCCATGTCGTGGACGTAGTCGCCCTCGGCGTAGAAGAGCCGGCCGAAGGCGCCCTCGGCGATCTGGTTGCGGGCGTGCACGGTGGCCGGGTTGTACTGGCTGGTCTCGCCCATCATGTACGTCAGCCCGGTCGCCTTGACCGTGTCGATGATCGCGGCGATCTCCTCGGTCGTGATCGCCATGGGGACCGCGGAGTACACGTGCTTGCCGGCGTTCAGGCCCTGGAGGGCCAGCGGGCCGTGCGTCCAGCGCTGGGTGAAGATCGCGATCGCGTCGACGCCGGACTCCAGCATCGCCTCGTACGACGGGAAGGTGCCCGCCAGACCCTGGGCGGCGGCGAGCTTCTCCGCCCGCTCGGGCAGCAGGTCGGTGACGTACACGTCGCCGACGCCGGGATGGGCCTGGAACAGCGTGGCGAACTGGCCGGAGAACTGTCCGGCGCCGACGATGCCGAGTGAGAAAGTCATGGAGGTTACTTTCGTCGCGGAAGAATCTTGGCGTCAAGGGGCGGAAGGAAGTCAGGAAGGTGCGGGCAGGGCGCTTATGCGGCGCACGCGGCGCACAGTAGGGTGTCTAGGTTGCTTCAGCTCCGGAAGAAAAGGAATGCCGTGACCGACTGGCTGCCGCTGAGCTCCGCGGAGCGCTCCGTGGCGATCGAGGTGCTCGTCAACGGCCCGCTGTCGCGCACCGAGCTGGCCCGTCGGCTGAACCTCTCCCAGGGCAGCCTCACCCGCCTCACCAAGCCGCTCATCGAGTCCGGCCTGCTCGTCGAGGCCCCCTGGACGGGTGCTCCGGAGGCGCGCCAGGGCCGGCCCTCGCAGCCGCTCGCCGTGGTCGCCGAGTCCCGGTCCTTCCTGGGCTTCAAGATCACGGACGAGATGGTCTACGCCGTCGTCACCAGCCTCAGGAGCGACATCGTCGCCCGTCTCGACCGGCCGCTCACCGGCCACGACCCGAAGTACGTCGCCGACCTGCTGGCCGACATGACCGCCGAGCTCGCCGGCCGCCACCCCGCGATCGCGGGCATCGGCATCGGTGTCGGCGGGTTCGTGCGCGAGAACGCGGTGGTCGGCGAGTCGCCCTACCTGTCCTGGCGCGACGTCCCGCTGGCCGGGCTGGTCCGGGAGCGCACCGGGCTGCCGGTCGTGGTGGAGAACGACGTGGCCGCCCTGGTCGAGGCCGAGACCTGGTTCGGCGCCGGCCGCGGACTCGACCGCTTCGTCGTCCTGACCATCGGCGCCGGCATCGGCTACGGCCTGGTGCTCGGCGGCAGGCGGGTCCCCTGTGCCGAGGAGGACCGCGGCTTCGGACGGCACTGGATCATCGACCCGCTGGGCCCGCTCACCCCGCAGGGCGAGCGCGGCAGCGCCGCGTCGCTGCTCACCATCCCCAGCATCCGCTACCAGGTCCGGGCCGCCACCGGCCGCGACGCGTCGTACGAGGAGATCCTCGCGGGTGCCGCCGCGGGCGAGCCGATGGCCGCGCGGGTGGTCGGCGAGGCCGGCCGGGCGCTGGGCACGCTGCTCGCGCAGATCGCCAACTTCGTCATGCCGCAGAAGATCCTGCTGGCCGGGGAGGGGGTCGGCCTGATGGAGGTGGCCGGCGACACGGTACGGGAGACGGTCCGCGCCCACCGGCATCCGCTCGCCGCCCCGATCGGCCTGGAGACCAAGGTCTCCGACTTCCACGACTGGGCGCGGGGCGCGGCCGTCCTGGCGATCCAGGTCCTGGTGCTCGGCCGGGCCGGCGGCTGAACCGCCGTTTCCGCAGGTGCGGGCGGTGCCGGACCGCGTCGAACTCCCGCCTGGGCCGGACTCGTTGACGTGATGAGCAACACGGTCCGATATGTCCGTATCGGTCGTACTTACTCACGGCGCCTTCACGTCGAGCGGCATATGCTTCACACCATGTCCACCACTGTTGAAACCGTCACCGAGCGATCGGCCGACGAGGTCAACGAGGAGATCCGGGCCCTGTGGCTCCGGTCGGGCGGGACACTGAGCACCGAGCAGCGCGAGGAGTACCAGCGGCTCGTCCTCGAATGGGCGGCGGCGACCCCGTAGCTGCCGGGCCAGACGGCCTGACCGGCCCGTCCCGGGCACCCGCAGCGGCCGGGTGCCCCTTCTCGCGAGACCTCGCGCGGCAGACCCCGCGCCGCCCCCGTCAGCCCCACGTGGCCGAGTAGTAGCGCTGGTACGCCTTGCGGTCCTGTTCCGCACGGATGTAGCGCGTACCCACCAGCGCGATCAGACTGCCCCCGATCACCAGCAGGCCAGGACCGACGTTACGGGTGTCGGTGAGCCGGGCGATCAGGCTGGTGTCGTCCCCGGTGACCGGCGCCGCCGAACCCGGCGAGGCCGTGCTCGGCGCGATGGCGCTGTGGTTGGCCGACGCGGACGGCGCGGGCGTGGCACCCTGACCGGCGGCCTGCTTCGTCACGATCAGCTGCACGTTCAGCGCCGCCATCGCCCGCGTCACCGGCTGGAAGAACGTCACCCCGCCCGTGGTGCAGTCACCGCTGCCGCCCGAGGTCATCCCCAGCGCGATGCCGTTGGAGAACAACGGGCCCCCGCTGTCGCCCGGTTCGGCGCACACGTTGGTCTGGATGAGCCCGGTGACCGTGCCCTCCGGGTAGTTGACGGTCGCGTTGAGCGCGGTCACCGTGCCGTCGTGCAGCCCGCTGGTGGAGCCGCTGCGGAACACCTTCTCGCCGACCGTCGGATCGGCCGCCCCCGTGATCCGCACGCCCTGGCCGTTGCCGATGGCGACGACGTCCGCGTTGTCACCGGCCTTCCCGTTCGCGTACTGGATCAGCGAGAAGTCGTTGCCCGGGAACTGCGTGTCGATCGTGGTGCCCACCTGCTGGTTGTTGCCCTGGCCCTCGTCGAACCAGATGGTGTTGGCGGGACCGCAGTGACCGGCGGTGAGGATGAAGTCGGTCGTCCCGTTGGTGACGTTGAAGCCGGCCGAACAGCGGCCGCCCGTCGACAGGATGGGCTGCGCCCCGTTCAGCCGGGTGGTGAACTTCCCCTCGGAGCGCTGCATCTGCACGAAGCTCCCGATGCCCGCAGCGACCCGGCTCAGGTCCGACCAGTCGGAGGCGGAGACCGTGCTGTCGGCCTCCACCATCACCCGGTTGGTCTTGTAGTCCACCGCCCACGCGGTGCCGGCCACCCGGGGCGCCGCCTTCAGCGTGGCGGTGGCCGCCTTCAGCTCGTTCATGCTGTGCGACACCATCTTGGGCTCGGCGCCCGCCCGCTTCACCGCCGCCGCGGCCTCGGCGTCGGTGACCGCGACCACCGGCCTGCCGTCGGCGCCGATCCAGCTGCCCGCCGTACGGGCGGTGCCGAGCTTCGCCACCAGCGCGGCACCGGTGTTGCCGGCCTCGGTCGCGGAGCCCGCACGGAACGGGACGGCGGACGTGCCGGGAGTCTCGCTCGCCATGGCCGTGGTGACCATCGCGCCCCCCAGAAGGAGTCCGCCGACCGCCGCCAGCTGTGTCCCCCGCCGGACGACCCGTCGTCGTGCGTGCCTCATCCATGGCTCCCGAAACCCCGAACGCGCGGTGCCTGCACCGCGGGGCCCTCCGGTCGTCGAGCGCCCTGCTCTCCATACGCGGGCGGCCCCGGGGGTGTTCACGGCGGCAGTGATCTTTACGATCCCGTGGCAGTGCGGCGCGGCCGTACGCCTCGTTCCCGGCCCTGCCCCGGCCGCCTATCGTGAGCCCATGACCAGCATCCCGCAGGAGAATCCGGGGGAGCCGAACCCGCTGCGCGCCCTCACCCTCGACCGGCTGCGACGTCGTACCAGCATGAAATGGCGCACCTATCCCGAGGACGTCCTCCCGGTGTGGGTGGCCGAGATGGACGTGCCGCTCGCCCCGGCCGTCGTCCGCGCGGTCACGGCCGCCATGGAACTCGGCGACACCGGCTACCCGGCGGGCACCGGCTACGCCGAGGCGTTCGCCGCGTTCGCCGCGAAACGCTGGGGCTGGGACGGGCTCGACACGGCCCGCACCGCGATCGTCCCCGACGTGATGCTCGGCGTGGTCGAGATGCTGAGACTCGTCACCGGACCCGGCGACCCGGTGGTCGTCAACTCCCCGGTGTACCCGCCGTTCTACCAGTTCGTCGGGAACATGGGCCGGCGGGTGGTGGAGGCCCCGCTCGGCGCCGACGGGCGGATCGACCTCGACGTGCTCGAGGGCGCCTTCCGTGGGTTCGGTGGCGGCCGGGCCGGCTATCTGCTGTGCAGCCCCCACAACCCGACCGGCACCGTCCACACCGCCGCCGAGCTCACCGCCGTCACCGCCCTCGCCGAGCGGTACGGCGTCCGGGTCGTCGCCGACGAGATCCACGCCCCGCTCACCGCCCAGGGCGTCGGCTTCGTGCCGTACCTGAGCGTGCCGGGGGCCGAACGCGGGCTGTCCCTGATGTCGGCGTCCAAGGCCTGGAACCTCGCCGGCCTCAAGGCCGCGGTCGCCCTGGCCGGGCCCGGGGCCGCCGCCGACCTCGCCCGGCTGCCCGAGGAGGTCAGCCACGGCCCGAGCCACGTCGGCGTCATCGCCCACACGGCGGCGCTGACCGACGGCACCGCCTGGCTGGACGCCCTGCTCACGGGCCTCGACGAGAACCGGCGCCTGCTGGCCGGCCTGCTCGACCGCCACCTGCCCGGCATCCGGTACCGGCCCGCCGAGGCCACCTACCTCGCCTGGCTCGACTGCCGCGACCTCGGACTCGGCGACGATCCGGCCGAGGTCTTCCTGGAGCGGGGCCGGGTCGCCGTCAACTCCGGCCTCCCCTTCGGGACCGGCGGCGCCGGGCACGTGCGGTTCAACCTGGCCACCTCGCCCGAGGTGATCGCGGAGGCGGTACGGCGGATGGCGGCGGCGCTCGCGTGAGGCGCGACCGCGCGGCTGACATCATGGCCGCATGCGTGTGCTGATACCGCTTCCCGACCGGGACTTCGACGTGACCGAGGTGGCCGTGCCCTGGCGGGAGCTGACCCGGGCCGGCCACCAGGTCGTCTTCGCCACCGAACGCGCCGGCACCCGGCCCGCGGCCGACCCCCGGCTGCTCACCGGTGTCCTGTTCGGGCAGCTCGGTGCCGAGGACGAACCCAAGCGGTTCTACGAACAGCTCACCGCCGCACCGGAGTTCATGGACACGGTCGGCTGGTCCGGCCTCGACGTCACCGGGTTCGACGGGCTGCTGCTGCCCGGCGGCCACGCGCCCGGCATGCGCCAGTACCTCGGCTCGCCCGAACTGCGCGACCAGGTGGGGAAGTTCTGGGCGCTCGGTCGGCCGGTCGGCGCGATCTGCCACGGCGTCCTCGTCCTCGCCCGCACCGGCGACCCGGTCACCGGGCGCAGCGTCCTGTCCGGCCGCCGTACCACCTGCCTGCCCAAGTACATGGAACGCACCGCGTACCTGACCACCGCGTGGCGCCTGGGCCGCTACTACCGGACCTACCCCGCCTACGTCGAGGACGAGGTGCGTGCCGCCCTCGCCGACCCGGCGGCCCAGTTCGAGCGCGGCCCCCGCGAGGTCACGCGGCGCGGCACGGCGACCGACGACACGCACGCGTTCGTCGTCGCGGACGGTATGTATCTGTCGGCTCGGTGGCCCGGTGACGCGTATCTGTTCGCGCGGAGGTACCTGGATCTGCTCGACCGAGCCCACCGCTGAAGGCCCCGCGTGATGCCGTCCTGCGTCCGCGGTGCCGTCGTCGCCGGTCGCGCAGTTCCTCCTCCGGCCTTCGGCCGGGGCACCCCCAGCGCCCCTTCGGGGGCGCGGACTCGCCTAGACTCCGGGCATGGACGACACCTCCGGGACGGCCCTCGACCGGCTCGGCGCCGGTAAGTACCTGCTGGTCACCAGTTACCGCAAGGACGGCACCCCCGTGCCCACCCCGGTGTGGGTGGTGCGGGACGGCGACACGCTCGGCGTGTGGACGACCGCCGACTCCTTCAAGGTCAAGCGCATCCGTCGCCGTGCCGACGTCCAGGTCGGCCCCTGCGACCTGCGGGGGCGTCCGACCGGCGACCCGGTCCCGGCCACCGCGGAGATCGCCGACGCGGCCACCACGGCCCACTACCGCGACCTCATCGCCCGCAAGTACGGCATCACCGGCCGCCTCACCCTCCTCGGCAGCAGGCTGCGCCGGGGCGTCGACGGTACGGTCGGCATCCGGGTGACCCTGGCGCCCTGAGGAGGCCGGGACCTTCTCAGGGCGCGCGGAGCCCTACGAGGCGTCCAGCACCGTGCCGGTGAGCGCCGCCCCGCCGGGCAGCGGGTGGCCGCTGTCGTCGGTCTGCCGGAAGGTCACCGACTCGGCCGGTTCCGTGACCTGGTCCCGCACGGTCGGCACGGTCACGTCGAGGCTCGTCCGCCCCGCGGGCATGTCCAGCCACAGATACAGGCCGTCCACCTGGGACAGCGGCCGCTGTGGGTCCGGATCCGCGCCGGAGACCTCGGCCAGCCAGCCCGGGTCGACGTCCTTGGTGGACAGCTCCGTGCCGCCGCTGCCGACCGGCACCGGCACGAACAGCGCGCCGATGTCCGTGTCCGCGGCCTCCGAAAGCGAGATCCGCCACTTCAGGGCCGAGCCCTCGGTCACCTCGTCCGCGAGCGGAGTCACGGTGACGGTGGGTGCCGGGTCGTCGTTGCGTACGGTCACCCCGCCCCGGTAGGAGCCGACGACCGCCCCGTGGACGGCCTTGACCAGCACGTCGTACGGTACGTCGGCGCCGTAGCGGGTGTTGCCCCGCACCTCGACCGGCACGTCGATGCCGTGGCCGCCGGGGGCCACGGTGACCAGGCGGTCCTTCGCGGTACCGGTCGCCGGGTCGACGACGTACACCCGGACCCGGCCGCTGCCCCGCCCGGACACCCGCACCGGCACGTGGTAGGTGCGCACGCCCGAGTCGCCCTCGTCGACGGTGAGCCGGCCGACGTCGACGCGCGGCAGCCCGGCCGCGCGGACCGCAGGGGTGCCCGGCCGCCAGGCCCAGGCATCCATCAGCCAGGCCCGTCCCGACCCCGAACGCGGCGTCAGGCCGAGGGACGTGACGGACCGCAGGTCGAGCCCGGCCCGGCGGGCGGCGGTGAGCGGTACACGCAGTTCGCGCGCCCAGTAGGAGGCGGTGCGGTCGCTGCCCGGCAGGCCGTCGACGCGGACCCGGCCCAGCGTGGCCCGGCGGCCGTGGCTGTCGGTGACGGACACGTCGAGGGCGGTGCCCTGGGAGTTCGGCGGCACGAAGACCCGCAGCGCGAGTGCGTCGGCACCAAAGAGCGAGACCGGACCCGCCGTCCGGATCCGGGCCGGGGACCCGGCGGACGTCCAGTGCAGCGCGATCGCGTGCCGGCCGGCCTCCCGTCCCGTCTCCCACTGCGCGAAGTGCGGCGAGACACCCGTGGTGCCCTCGCCGAGGCAGGCCACCGCCGGATCGGGATCGACCGCCGAGCACAGCCGGCCACCGGTCACCGTCACCCTGCCGTCCGGCAGGAACCCGGCACCGCGGTTGGCGCCGACCGCGTGCGCGAGCACCCGCGCCGGGTCCGCCGACGGCGCCCGCCGCCCCGAACCGTCCAGCAGCGGACGGACCTTGTCGTCGCCCGCGACGAACAGCCGGGCCGCCGCCGCGATGTACGTCGAGCCCGCCCGGTGCTGCTGGTCCGCGGTCAGCCGGGTCGCGGCCCGCGGGGAGCAGACCGGGTCCGGGTGGTCCGGGTCGTCGGAGAAGTCGTCCTCCGCGGGGGCCTGCGCCTGCCCGGGCGTCCACTCGGTGTTGAAGAAGTTGTGGTCGGCGCCGGTCACGTACACCGCGCTGTGCAGGGCCCGGCCCGTGCTGACCGCGCGGGTGCCGTCGACGTACACCTCGCCCTGGAGGTCGGAGACGTCCCCGTCGCAGCCCGGCAGGACCGTGAGCGACGGCACGTCCGGCACCGGGTTCTGGCCGAAGACGGTCGGGCCGATCAGCACGGTCCCGCTGATGTGCCAGCGCACCCTGCCGCGGTAGCCGTCCTGGCCGGCCGGCGGTGGGTAGAGGCTGTCCAGCGCCGCCCGGTTCACGCCCTCGCCGCCCCGCGAGTGGCCGATCAGCAGCACTCGGGAGAGGTCGGCGCGGGGTGCCTCGCGCACGATCGGGGGTGCGTGGCGCGGGTCGCGTGCCCAGTCGGCCCAGTGCGCGAGGTGCAGCCGGATCAGGGACGAACGGGCCTGCGCGCCGCCGTCCTCGGCCTGCCAGTCCTGGCCGTTGATCCCGTTGGCCGAGATCGACACCGTCACATAACCCTGGGAGGCCAGCAGACGCTGGTCACGCAGATAGCCCCGGTGGCTCGGTACGGGGAGCGTCCCGGCCGGGCAGGGCCAGGCGCCGGAGGCGTCGTCGGAGCCGCCGTGCGGGGCGTAGCAGGTGGCGTGGCGGCCGTGCAGGAACAGAGCGAGCGGGCGGGGCCCGGAGATCCCGGTGGGCGCGACCACCACGCCCTGCATCTCGACGGGGACGGAGAACCCGGGCAGCCGCACCGACGCGAGCCGGTACGAGCCCGTCCGCGTGCGGTACGGGCCGGGCCTGCCCGGGTCCACCGGATTCGCGGGCAGCGGCGCCGGGGGCCGGACCGCCGCCGCGGGCCCGGACTCGGCAGTGCCCGGCCGGGTGTCCAACCGGCGTCCGCCGGACCAGACCTGAAGACCCTTCAGCGCTCCCGCCCGCGCCCGGTCCAGGCCGAGCCGGAAGCTGTGCCCGTCCCGTTCCGGTTTCGGCACCCCCAGCAGACGCCCGTCCGCACGGAATTCGACCCGCGCGTCCCCCATCGGCACCCGTCTGCCGGACCGCCACACCAACTGGGGCGCCGGCCGTCCCCGGTCGATGTGCCAGCCCGGCGGCAGCTTTCCGTCGGACACGGCCGCGGCCGGGGCCTTTTGAGCGTGCGCCGTGGTACCGGACACTCCTCCCGCGAGCGCGAGCACCGCCGCCGCGGTGACCCATATGCGCCGGGTACGGACCAATGTTCCTCCTCCTCGCAACGCGAGCACGGACCGCCCCGGACGTCCCGGGGAGCCCCTCGCGTTCCGGAGGACGGGGAGCAGAGTCTGTGGGTTGCCTGTGAGGCTGGAGTGAACGGGCCGGGCGGGCGGGAGCCGACTATTCGACGCCGGGCGGTACGACCGTGGCGTGGTGGTAGTACATCCGCCAGCCGCTCTGCTCGTCGCGTCGGCGCCACAGTGAGCTGTGCCGGGAGCGGCGGTCGCCGAGGCGGGCCTCGAAGGTCACAAGGACCAGCCCGGGAGCGAGGACGACGCCGGTCATGCCGGACGGCTCGTAGCGGGGGCCGTCCGCCGACGCGCCCGCCTTGTCCGGCAGTTCGGCGATCAGCTGCTCGTACCCGTACCTGCGGCCGGACGCGCCCACCTCCACGAACTCCGGGTCCAGCAGCTCCGCCGCCAGCGCCCTGGAGGCGCGCACCCCGGGATCCATGAGCCGCAGCTCGCCTGCGATCGCGGCCGCGACCTGGGCCGATGCGTCGTTCTGGGTCGATGCGTCGTTCATGGACACATCCTGGCCCAGCGCCCCGGCCGCCGGGCAACCGGGTTTCGGACCGTCAGCTCCACGCCCGGTACGGCTCGTCCAGCAACTGGAAGACCGGCTCGCCCCGCACCGGGTCCTTGGCCGTGGAGAGCTTGACGCGGTCACCGCTGTGGATGCCGATCGGCGGGCCCATGACGCGGCCCCGGACCACGAACCCCTCGGCCATCTCGATCAGGGACACGTTGCGCGCGGCGGGCGTGTTGCGGTGCACCACCGTCGAGTGGCGGACCGTCCCCGTGCCCTCGCTGCGCTCCGTCCGCAGTTCGCTCCCCTGGCACACCGGACACAGCAGCCGGTGGTACATCGCGGTGCCGCACCAGGTGCAGCGCTGGTAGACGATGGCGTCCTTGGCACGGTCCGCGGGCGCGGGGTCGAGAACGCCCGTAGCGAATCCGACCGCCGACTGCGCGGCGCTCGTCGAGTGGTGGTACACGCTGGTCAACTCCCTGCGCTCGCCCGGAATCCCACGTGTCCGGACCCGCCGGGCACGCCTGTGCCCGGTTGGCGGTGCCACCGTGCACGCCGACAGAGTATGGCACTCAGTGCCAGCCGTAAAGGCACTGCGTACCCCCAAAAAGAGTTCTTCCGGATCTCAGGCGCGGCCGAACGCGGTTTCGATCTCCTGGACCACCCGCCACAGCGGGGCGTCCCGCCGGGAGACGAGGACGACCACGTCGTCCGGGTGTTCCGCAGGGCCGCCGAACAGCGCGGCCGACGCCCGGCCCGCGGCGGGACCGGCGACCGTGGTGCCGAACGCGGCCTGCACGTACCCGAGGGCGTGGCCGACCGTCTCGTCCGCGTCGATCCGGCCGTCCGAACGCAGCCAGGAGCGCAGCGCGTTGTTGTGCGCCGCGACCACGGCCGCCGCCACGACGTCCGCCCGCAGCGTCCCGTCGGGGCGGCCGGCGTACCGGCCGCGCAGGTACTCGGCGAGCGCGCGCTCGTAGCGCCACACCACCGACAGCTCGTACGCGCGCAGCCCCGGCACCTGTTTGGTGAGCCGGTAGCGCTGCACCGAGAAGGTCGGGTTCTCCGCGTACATCCGCAGCACCAGACGCGCCGCGTCGCACACCCGCCGCACCGGCTCGCACTCCGGGTCGCCGGCCGCGAGGAAGGCGGTCATGTCGGCCAGGCACCCCTCGTGGTCGGGGAAGACCACGTCCTCCTTGGACGGGAAGTAGCGGAAGAACGACCGGCGCCCGACCCCGGCGAGGGCGACGATGTCGTCGACGGTCGTCTGCTCGTACCCGCGCTCCAGGAAGAGCCGGAAGGCCGCCGCGACCAGGGCGTCCCGCATGGGCGGCTTGGCGGGCGGTGCCACGCTGCTGGAGCTCATGGACGCGAACGTAGCATTCCGCCGACCCTCATGGCACTCAGTGCACCAGGTCGGGGGACTGAGTGCTCCGCCGGCCGTCCCGGGCCCGCTGCCGCGCCCGGGCTGAACCGGTGGGGCGGTCCTGACGTATGTGTGCTCGGGGATCGCGGACTCCCCGCGCGCACGGGGAGTGGAAGGAGAGCAGTGTGTCGACACCGCCCGACCCTGAACAGCCGCATCGCGGACCGGTCCTGGAACCGGTCCGGGTCCTGCGCCCCCGCCGGCTCGACACCCTCGCGGAACTGATGCGCGAGTTCCACGCGGAGGCGGAGGCCGCCGAGCGGACGCGGGAGACGAGAGGCGCGAGAGACGCGAAGGAAGGAAAGGCGTCGAGGGACGGGGGCCCCGCGGAGTTCGAGGCCTTCGAGCCGGCCGCCGGTTCCGGCACCGGAGCCGGCGTCGGCTCCTTCGGCTCCGGCGTCGGCTCTTTCGGCTCCGGCGTCGGTTCCTTCGGCTCCGGCACGGAGGACGAGACCCAGGAACTGCCGCCCGTCACCGACGGCCCGCGCACCGCGCCCGGCGGCCGCGGACACGGCGCCGACCCGTTGCGTTCCTTCGGCTTCGGGCCGGGACTGCGCCGGGCCGCCGTCGCGGTGGCCGTCGGCGCGGCCGCCCTGGTCGGCTTCGGCTGCGCTCTCCTGCTGCCCGGCCGGGAGGGCACCGCCGAGGCCGCCCAGCCGTCCGGGTCGGCCACCGCACCGGCCTCCACCCCCTCCACCCCACCGGCCTCGGACACCTCCACCGACCCCGACGGCGCCGGCACCCTCCGCCAGGGCGACACCGGCCCCGAGGTGGTCGAGCTGGAGCAACGCCTGCTGCGCATCCCGGACGTCTACCGCGACGGCTCCACCGGCGGCACCTACGACGCCGCCCTGACCGCCGCCGTGGAACGCTTCCAGGTCTGGTACGGCATCAGCGGCGACGAACGCGGGGTCTACGGCGACGACACCCGCCGCGCGCTGGAGTCCCGCACCGGCCTCAGCGGTGGCTGACCGGCCGGAGCGGCGACTGCTCCGCGCCCTCCACCGGCACCCGGATGTCCAGCACGCACACGTCGTCGCGCCGTTCGCCCGTCAGCATCGCGGCGAGGAGGTCGTCCAGGGAGGCGGGTCCGGCGGCGAGCGCGGCCGCGGCCAGGCGTTCCAGGCCCGCGTCGATGTCCTCGCCCGGCCGCTCGACCAGCCCGTCGGTGTACAGCAGCAGCCGGTCGCCGGGCTCCAGCTGGAACTCGGCGGACTCGTAGACCGGATCCGCCGACGCGCCGAGCAGCATGCCGGCCGGACGGTCGAGCCGGTAGGCCCTGCCCCCGCGCACCAGGAGGGGCGGCGGGTGCCCCGCCTGGGCCCAGGCCAGACGCCGCTCGGCAGGGTCGTAGCGGGCCAGGACGAGCGTGGCGGTGGACTGGGCGTCGCGCGAGTGCAGGAGCAGGAAGTTGAGCCGGGCCAGCGCACCGGTCAGGGAGGAGCCGGTGCTCACCATGCCCTTGGCGGTGAACCGCAGCTGGGCCATCGTGGCGATGGCGTCGACACCGTGACCCGCGACGTCACCGACCACGAACAGCGCGGCCTCGTCGGGCAGTTCGATGGCGCTGAACCAGTCACCGCCGACGTGCACCCCCGCCTGTGCGGGCAGGTAGGCGACCTCGACGCGCAGCCCGTGCAGCTGCACCGGGTTGTTGGGCAGCGGCAGCAGCGCGTGCTGGAGCCGGGCGGCGAGCGCGCGCTCGGCGTCCAGGACGCCGCGCTGCACGAGGATCGCCCGCTCGCTGTCCACCAGGGCGAGTTCGGCGCTGCGCTGCGCGGTGAGGTCCTGCACGAACCCGTGCACCTCGACGACCGTGCCGTCGGCGGCGCTCACCGCCTCGGCGACGGCCCGCAGATGCCGCACCGCGTTCCCGGCCCTGATCCGGAACGGCACGTCGAACGACCGGCCGTCACGGGCGAGTTCGGCGACGGCTCGGGCCAGCGTGTGGGCGTCCTCGGGCAGTACCAGGTCCGGCAGCAGGTCCAGCGGCACCGCGCCGCGTCCCGGGTCGCGGCCCAGGATGGTGTACACCTGGGACGACCAGTTGACCTGGCGCGTGACCAGGTTCCAGTTCGCCCAGCCGAGGTTGCCCAGCCGCTGCAGCTCCGCCAGCCGCTGCTCCTGGCGCTCCTCGGTGTCGTGCCGCAGCCAGGTCACCAGCAGCCCGTCGCCGAGCCGCGCCGCCCGCACCGAGTAGGTGCCGGTCACGGTGACCCCCGCGACGATCTCCTCGTAGACGAACGGCTCGCCCTCGTACGGCTCGCCTCCGGTGAGCGCCTTCAGGTACCCCTGCCACAGCGATTCGCCGGCGACCGAGGGGTAGCTCTCCAGGATGTGCGAGCCGATCAGCTCCCGGCCGGAGCGGCCCAGGATGTCGACGGCACCCGGAGTGGCCGCCTCGATGCGGTAGTCCTCCACCTCCCCGGCGGCGGTGCGCAGCGGGACCAGCAGAACCGTGGCCCCCGGCAGGGCGTCGAGGACCGGCTGCACCGCCGTGGCGAGGCCCGAGGTCACCGGCGCCGCGGGGGCACCCGGGGAGCCGAGGGCGCCGAGGCGGCCGGCGCCGAGCCGGGCGACCGCCTGCAGCAGCTCACGGTCCGCCGGTCCGAAGGCGGCCGCGGGGCGGCGCAGCACCCCGAGGACCGTGTCCGCCGTGACCGGCACCCAGGCCCGGGACAGCCAGTGGCCGGGCGGCTCGTCGATGAGCTGGTACGCCTGCCGGTCCTCGGCGAAGTGCTCGAGCCAGAGCGGCTCGCCCGCCTGCAGTGTCTCCAGGGGGGCGAGCCCCTTCAGCGGCGGCACCTGGTGCCACCGGGCGGCGAGCGTCGCGTCGAGTCCCGCGTGCCCGACGAGTTCGAGCCCGCCGCCGGGCGGCCGCCGGTACAGCAGCACCGCGTCGGCGTCGATCCGGGGTGCCAGGTGCTCGTGGAGCGCCTCGGCCAGCTCCTGCGGGGAGCCGACGTGCAGCAGGGCCTTGCCGAGGCGGCTGAGGACCTCGGCGGTGCCGGGCGGGGCGGCCGATCCGGAGGGCGCCTGCGAGGCGGGCGGTTCGGCGGCGGGGACCGGGGCGGCGGGCGGGGTGGGCGTCAGGGCGCCGAGGGTGAGCCAGCACTCCTCCAGCAGGGTGCGGTTCCCGGCCTCGGCCCGCTGTGCCAGCGCCTCGTGCGCGGCGTCGGGGGAGCAGCCCGTGGTGGCCATCAGCGCGCCCTTGGCACGCTCCACCACCGCGGAGGTGGCCGCCGACTCCCGCAGCCGGTCCAGCTCGGCGCGCTGCCTGGACACGACCCGGGCCAGGGCTGCCGACTCGGCGACGGCACCGGTGTCCGCGGCAGGCACGTACTCGCTCGTCACGGGTCGAGCATGGCACAGTACGGTGCCCTCGATCACACCCGTACCTGATCTGTGAAGGATATGGGCATCCGTGGACGGATGTGCTCAGCGTCCGGTGCTGTGCCCGACGAGCGCCTCGGTGACCACGCGGACGCTGCGGGCGATGTGCTGCAGCTGCATGACCTCCGCCGCGTACAGCTTGATGGTGTGCTCGATGACCGACTCCGGCAGACCCAGCAGGGGCAGCTCGGCCCGCGCGGTCTGCAGCGCCGTGCGCGCCACCCGGACCTCCTGCTGGACCTGGATCTGCGCGTGCCGGGCGAGCAGCACGGGGTGCCGGATCAGTGCCGGATAGCTGGCATAGCGGGCCGGGACCAGCTCGCGCAGCCACTTGGCGGCGGAGCGCTCCCAGTCGTAACTGCCCGGTGCCTTCACCTGGCAGGGCCAGTCGGGGCTGATGCGCGCGGTCGTCGTCAGAGTCATGATCATCGCTTCCGGGTGTGCGGCGTCGTGAGGGTGCTCGACGGAGGTCTTGGCGGCTCCGGCCTAGGGGATGGCCGGAGCCGCCACGGGCGGATCGCGCAGGCGATGCCCGTTCGAACATCCCCGGCGCCGACGCGGGTAGGAGACGGCGGCTGGGGGTGTCCGTGCGAGGCCCCGGACGCCGGCCGCCGGCACTGCGGGTGGTGCTGCGTGCGCATGGGCGGTCCGTCGGCTTTCTCGGGGCGGGTGCGAGCGGTGCGTCCTCGGGTGCGGAACATGCCCGGAGTGGGCCGGGTGGGTGATCCGTGAGCAGTATTTATATATGCCGTCCTGTTTGCAAGACGCATGAAAACATTCATGCGTGAAATGAGGTGAATACTCCCCTTACGAGGTCCCGCGGGGGCACCGGATCCGGTCAGTCCTTGAGGAAGAACTGATGTTCCTCGGCGACCTGCTCGTACTCCTCCAGCCGCGCCTGGGTGCGCTCGGGGTCGGCGTCGGTCATGGCCTGGAGCAGGGCGGCAGCCATCAGACCGGGCGCCGCGTAGGTGTCGAAGACCAGGCGGGACCCGATGCCGGTGCTGAAGGTGACGTCGGCCTCGTCGGCGAGCGCACCGAGCGCCAGGTCGGTCACCAGCGCGACCCGCAGCCCCGCCGTGCGCGCCACCCGGATCGCGGTCAGCGTCTCCTGCGCGTGCCGCGGCATGCCGAACGCCAGCACCCAGGTGCCGCCCGCCTCGCGCGACTGCAGCAGCGCGTCGTAGGCCACGCTGCCGCCCCTGGTCACCAGCCGTACGTCGGGGTGGATACGCCGGGCGGCGTAGGCGAAGTACTCCGCCAGCGAGACGGAGATGCGCAGGCCCAGCACGGTCAGCGGGGACGACTGGGACAGCTCGCGGCCGATCCAGATCACCCGGTCCGGGTCGGCGAAGTCCCGGCGCAGGTTCTCCAGGTTCTCGATCTCGGCGTCCACGGCGGCCTGCAGTTCGTTGCTGCGCTGCTCGGTGGCGGGCCCGGTGCCGCCCGCCAGGGTGCGCAGCGCGATCGACTGGAGCCGCTCGCGCAGCGCGGGGTACCCGCTGAAGCCGACCGCGCCCGCGAACCGGGTCACCGACGGCTGGCTGACCCCGACCCGCTCGGCCAGGTCGGTGATCGACAGGAAGGCCGCCTCGGTGATGTGGTCGATCAGGTACTGGGCGATGCGGCGCTGGCCGGGGGAGAGCCGGGGACCGTCGAAGAGCTCGCGGAGCTGGGAGGTGGGCGCGGCCTCCGCCTCCGGCACGGTTTTGCCCGAGGTGATCGCGGATGCCTGGGCACGTGCCTGCTGCGGCGATGGCACCGAAGCGCCTCCTTTGTCTCCCACGAGGACTCAACATAGCTCACGGACCGTGGTGACCAGGGGGTGTGCGGTACGCCGGACCGTCCCGGCGCCGAACGCACAGGATGCGGAAACAGCACCGGGATTCCGGTGCTCACCGGCGGCGGATGCGGTGGCCCTCGCCGGCGGATCGGATGGATCGTACGGTCACCGTCGATAGATGGTGATCGAATGACCGACATCATCGACCGGACGGCTGGTGTCGATCAATTCGGCCAGCCTGCCCCGCGCCTTGGCGGCCGACGAGTCCGAGACGACCAGCAGCCCGTGCACCTGCCCGGGCGGCACCTTGCGGGGGTCGGCGGCGTGGATCCCGTAGTACGCCGGGACGCCACTGCCCTTGTAGACCAGCCAGATCCGCTCGCCCGGGTAGCGCTCCTCGAGCCGGTCGGCGAGCCTGCCCAGGTCCTGCCCCCAGTCCACGTTGGAGTCGTGCAGCCACAGATGCGTCTGCGCCGGCCCCCCGAACGCCTCGTTGGCGTACGGCAGATAGAACGGGAACGTGCGCAGCGAGCTCACCGCGACGAACAGCACCAGCGCCCCGCCCACCGGCCGTGCCCAGCGCCGGCGCACCGTCACAGCCGCGGCCCCGGCCACCGCGAGGAACATCGGCATGAAGACCGCGTACCGCGTCCCGAAGTCCCGCGACCCTGTCATCGCCGAGGCCAGCAGCACGGCCGGCGGCAGCAGCAGGTAGGGCGCGGCCCGCCGCAGCCGCCGTACCGCCACCAGCGCGACGGCACCCGCCGCCCACAGCGCCAGCATGCCGAGCGGGGTCTTCACCAGCAGGGCGGCCGGCAGGTAGTACCAGCGGGAGCCGGTGTAGAGGTGCCCGAACAGATAGCCCTGCCAGGGGTAGTCCTCCAGCGCGAACTGCATCCGCATGCCGTCCCGGTAGGACTCCGGGAAGGGCAGCAGGCCGGTCAGCAGGCCCCGCAGGCCGTGCACCGCGGGCACCGGCTCGGCGGACAGCGCACGCAGCCGGGGATCGACCGCAAGGTAGGAGAGCCAGACGACGGCGACCGCCGTCACCGTGACCACGACCGCGGCCCCGAGGGCGCGCAGCGCACGTCCCGGGCGCGCCCCCCACACCGACACCACGGCCAGCGCCACGAGCACCGGGATCGCGGGCAGCGCGCTCATCTTCGTCGCCACCGAGGCCCCCAGCGCGGCCCCCGCAGGCGGCAGATACAGCCGGGGCCGGCGCCGGGCCCGCCACACCAGCCACGCCGACGTCAGCACGAACCCGGCCGACGGCACGTCCAGGGTGGCCAGCGAGCCGTGCGCGATGACGTCGGGCGAGAAGCAGTACAGGGCGAGCGCCAGCAGCCCGGCGGCCGTACCGAGGACCTCGCGGGCGAAGGCGAACGCCACCAGGCCGAACAGCAGCGTCAGCACGATCACCGGCAGCCGCGCCCACAGCATCACCCGCCAGGGATCGTTGCCGGACGCATACAGCAGATGCCGTCCCACCTGCCCCTGGTCGCCGTGGTACGACGGGTCGTAGTGCGGGTCGGCGACCGCGATCCCGGCCATGACCACGAGCTTGCCGAGCGGCGGGTGCTCGATGTTGTAGCGCAACCGGTGCTCGTGGAGGTAGTCGGTGGCCGTGGCCACGTAGACGGGCTCGTCGATGGTGGGTGTCTGCTGGACCGCGGTCGTCACCATGGCCGCCGCCATCTGGGCGAGCAGCAGCACCGCGAGGACCGGCACCAGCCACCGGCGGCGGGCGCGCAGGGCGGCGGTCAGCCGGGCCGCGGCGGCGGGCCGGGGGAGGGGACCGGGGCCGTCGGGGTGGCCGGGAACGACGGGTTCGAGGACCGACTGCTGTTCGCTTGCCATCATCCGCCCCGCGGGGACGCCTGGCCCGCGGTGACGGGAGCGATCACGAGCAGTCATGGGCCCTACTGTCGCATCGCTCCCGCCACCGGGCGCGTCACCGCTTCACGAGTCGTACCGACAGACCGTCTGCCGTGTACACGGGTACGGCCCGCAGCGTGGCGGAGTTCAGCTCCACCGTGTCGAACTGGCCGCGCAGCCGCGGCGCGTCGACGACCGGCAGGGTGCTGCCCGCCGCCGGGGGGTGTTCGGTGTCGAGGGTCAGGGACAGGGTGGCGCCCGTGCCGAGGACGGCCAGGTGCTTCACCGCCAGCGGCGCCTTGCACCCCTTGGCCAGGGTGATGGCGAGGGTGCCCGCGTCCTGCGTGTACGTGCCGCGCACGAACAACTCCCCGGCGACCCGCAGGGTGCCCGCCGAGACCCGGACGTCACCGCGGCCCAGCGCGTCCCGGGACGCGGCGACCAGGGTGCCGGCGGCCAGCACGGTGCCGCCCCGGTAGTCGTTGTCGCCGGTCAGGGTCAGCGTGCCGGTGCCCTTCTTGGTCAGACCGCCGTGGCCGTCGATGTCGTTGCGCCAGGTGTCCGCCGCCGCGAAGCCGCCGGCCGCCGCGTCCAGGGTGACCGTGACGTCCGCGTCGAAGGCGCCGTAACCGTCCGCCGCGGCGAACAGGTTGAGGCGGCCCCACTGCTCCGGGCCGTCCAGCAGCACGTACCCGGACGGCAGGCCGGTCGTGCGCAGCACCTCGCGGCGCTGGTCGGCGGTGAGGTACGGCTGCCGGGTCTCCAGCAGCACCTCCGCGCCCTTGGGCACGTCGAACGGCAGCTCGCGGCCCTCCCGGTCCAGGATGTACGTCAGCCGGGGCGTGGCCGCGCGCTCGTTGGCCTCGCGGTCGGCGTACGGGTCGGTCGCGGTGCCGGCCGAGTGGGCGTAGGCGTACAGGGTGTCGGCGGTGGAGCCGGTCCGCGCCGCGAAGTAGGCGAGTGCCTGGGCGCGGGCGGCCGCCTTGAGGTCGGCGTTGGCCGGGTCGGCGAGGGTGGCGGCGGCGAGCGCGGTGGCCATGATCCGGCCGCCGATCACGTCGACCGTGTTGTGCATGCCGGCGACGATCCGGGTGTCGCTCAGCTCCAGGGCCCGGGTGACCAGCTCCTGGAAGCGCTCCGGCACCGCGTACGCGTAGGCGAGGCCCGCCAGATGGAAGGCGTTGGTGTGGCCGGAGGGGAAGCCGCCGTCGTCGGTGGGGGAGGTGCTGCGCTGGCGCAGCAGCTGCGGGGCGACGACCACGTCGGACTCGTAGACCGGGTAGCCGTAGGCGTCGGTCGTGCCGGTGTCGACGACCTCGCTGTCCTCGTTCATGCGCCACGGACGCGGGTACTGGTAGGCGTACTTGGACGGGTTGCCGGACGCGTAGGTGCCGCGCAGGGTGTCGACCAGGGTGGCCACCTTGCCCAGCGCGGAGTCGTGCGAGCCCGCGCCGAGTGCGGCGCCCGCCGGGGCGTCGGCCGGGACGGCGTCGTTGACCGTGGTGGCCGGGGTGCCGTCGGGGGCGCTGGTGATCGAGGTGACGGCGAGAGCACCGGCCCGGTAGAGGTCGGCGAGCGGGCCGAGTCCGGCGATCATCGCGTAACTCTGGTGCTGGCGGTCGTAGAGGAACGCCTTCTTCGCGTCGGCGGCGCTGCGCTTCCGGGTGATCTTCGCGCAGTAGCGCATGTTGGCGCGCAGGACGTCGGCGCGCAGCACGCTGCCGGTGTTCCAGGCGGAACCGGTCTTCCAGACCCGCGCGAAGCCGCCGAGGATGCGGACCACCGCGTTGGTGTCGGCGGTGAGGTTGGTGCTGACGTTCGTCTTGTAGTCGTCGACGAACGCCAGGGCGGTGGCGGCCTTGGCGTCGGCGGCCGCGAGCCAGCCGACGAAGGTCGGGGCGGCCAGCACACCCGCCGACGCGCCGAGCGAGGTCTTCAGGAATCCCCGTCGGCCGACGGCGGGTCCACGGGTCGGAGAAGCGGAGTGGTGCCCGGCAGGTGACGGCATGGGTGTGCCTCTCTTGAGTTCTTCGAGGAGTTCACGCGGACGGCCGGTGCTCCAGATGCGCGTGAGCGTGTGGGTTCGCGTGGGAAAAAGTGTTGAACGAGCGCAGTTCTAGGGCGAGTTCGTGTCCCGGCGGTCATCGCCCGACGACCACCGCGTGACCTGGAGTTGAACGGCGGCTCTGTGGTCCACCGGAAGAACCGCCCCGGACCTGCGTGTTCGCAGCCTCGAACGGCCCGTGGTCCAGTGGCGCGGAACCGGGCGGGCTGCGGACAGGTTTCTCACAGGATCGAACGCGCCAGCGCCACCGCTCCCTCGACCGGGGGGAGCCGCAGGGGCTGCGGCCGGGCGCCGGGTACGGCCTCGGCGAGCGCGGCGGCGAAGGCGTCGTACAGCCGCGGCTGGGAGAGGATCGTGCCGCCCGCGACCACCACGTCGTCCACGACGAGACCGCGGGCGGCGAGCCGGGCCACGAGCGCGGCGAGGGCGCGGCCGCCGTCGGCTATCACGTCGGCGGCGAGCCGGGAGCCCGCGTCCGCCGCGGCGAAGAGCACCGGGGCGTGCCGGCCCCACTCGGCGGAGACGTCGGAGGCGCCCTCCAGGGCGGCGCCGAGCGCGGGCACCTCGGCCACCCCGAAGGCGGCGACGAGCCCGGTCGCGAGCGCGTCGGGGTCCTCGCCGCGGTCGTGCGCGGCCCAGACGGTGCGGGCGGCCTCCCGGACGAGTCCGGCGGCGCCGCCCTCGTCGCCGAGGACCGCGCCCCAGCCGCCCACCTGCACGGGGCTGCCGTCGGCCTGCCGGCCGACGGCCACCGAGCCGGTGCCGGCCACCAGGCCGACGCCCTTGTCCAGGCCGGCGGCGGGGACGAGCAGTTCCGCGTCGCCCACCACCCGGACGGGCACGCCGACGAGGTCCCGCAGCGCGGCGGCGATGCCGGCGCACTGGCGGGGGGTCTCACAGGCGTGCCCGCCGACGGCCAGGGCGGCCGGGCGGGTGCCGGTGGGGAGGGCCTCGTGGACCAGCGCGGCCAGCCAGCGGGCCGCGGCGGCCGCGTCGTGCGGCCGCCAGCCGTTGCTCGGCCGGACGTGGTCGGCGACCCGGTCCGGCCCGGCGAGGGCGCGGAGCTGGGTCTTGGTGCCGCCCACGTCGACGCCGACCACGAGCGGGGGAGAAGGTGTGTCCTGCACGGATCCTCTTTCGTCGACGGGGCGAACAGCGCCGACGAGCCTGGCACTGTGCTGCGACGGCGGGCGAACCGTGCGTGGCCGAACAGGAGTTGGGCAAGTAGGGAAGCCCCGGGACGGGCTTCTTGCGGAGCACGGCAGGCGAGTACCGTGTACTTCGTTAGGAAGTTAACTAACGAAGTACAGTGCGTCAAGAGTTGCCGCGGACTCGATCAACGGGACGCTGTCGAGGCCAGAACCGCGCGGCACAACGGCACCGCATCGCCGCATCCCCCGGCACCCGGGGGAGCGCGGCCCCTGACCCATGGGGGAACTGTGGAACACGTCGTGGCTGAGGCCCCCCGGCTCACCGAGAGCGCCGGCGCGGTCTTCGCCGTGCTGGCCCAGGCGGGCAGCGCCACCCGGCCGCAGCTCGCGAGCCTCGCCGGGCTGTCCAAACCGACGGTCTCCGCCGCCGTCGCGGAGCTGGAGGGGGCCGGTCTCGCCACCCACTCCGGCACCGCGTCCAGCGGCACCGGCCGCTCCGCCGCCGTCTACGGCCTCGGGCCCGCCGCCGGCTCGGTCCTCGCCGTCGACCTCGGCCCGGCCCGCACCCGGGTGCGGGCCTGCGCCCTGGACGGCACCCTGCTCGCCGAGGCGGACACACCCCGCACCAGGGCGGCCGACGCCGTCCGCGAGGCCCTGGCCGCGCTGCCCGCCGGGGCCCCGCCGCGGGCCATCGTCGTCGCCATCGGTGACGTCACCGCCCCCGGCCGGGCGGGCACCGGCATGCGCCCGGCGACCGCCAAGGCCGGCCCCGTCTTCGACGCGGTCTCCGTCGCCCTGCCGCCGGGGGTCCCCGTCCACCTGGAGAACAACGTCAACTGCGCGGCCCTCGCCGAACTCCACGAGGGCGCCGCCCGGGGCCGCCACACCTTCGGCTATCTGCGGATCGGCGTCGGTATCGGTCTGGGCATCGTCATCGGCGGCCACGTGCTGCGCGGCGCCAACGGCGCGGCCGGTGAGCTCGCCCGGCTGCCCTACCCCTGGGACGACGACCGGGAGCCCCGCCAGGAGGCCCTGGAGGCCTACGTCGGCTCGCAGGCACTGCTGCGCCGGGCCGCCGAGGCCTGGCCGGAGACCGACGGCCCGTGCCCGCGCACCGCCGAACGGCTCTTCGCGCTGGCGGCCCAGGGCCGGGAGCCCGCACGTGCCCTGGTCGCCCGGCACGCCGCCGACGTGGGCCGGCTGGCCGCCGCGGTGGCCGCCGTACTGGACCCGGGGCTGATCGTGCTGGGCGGCAGCACGGGCGCGGACCCGCAGGTCCTGCCCGGGGTGCGGGCCGAGCTGGGGCGGCTGAGCTGGCCCACCGAGGTGGTCAGCAGCCAGATCGGCGATCTCGGTACCGTGGTGGGTGCCGCCCGGCTCGCCGTGGCCAAGGGAGTCCAAACCGTGACCGAAGGCGCGCAGGCGAAGGATTGACGGCTTCCATATCGGTCTGCCAATGTCCGGACAAGCGCTTTCTAAGTCGGCCGGGACGCCGGCTTGGGGCGAGCCTCCCAGCCCGTACACGACGTACGGCAACCGCACGAGGGCGTGCCCGTGCGGTGACGGCCAGGACGGCCGGGGACCTCACTCCGCGTGGACGATGCGGCCGGGCGAGGCCGCGCCCCCCGGAAAGCGACTTTTCCTTCAAAATGCACCCGTGCCGCCTCAGCCGGCGCCGTGCTCCGTCCGTTCGACGAAATGGGATCGAAGATGACCACTGTGGGTGTGCGGCGCACCAGCCGACTCGGCCGCGGCGGTATGCGCCGCCTGATTCCCCTCGCTGCCGTGGCCTCGGCAGGAGCCCTGCTCCTGTCCGCCTGCGGGTCGGGTTCCGGCTCGGGCGGTACCTCCAAGTCCCTGACGTTCTGGATCTCCACGGTTCCGGGACAGGACGCGGGCTGGAAGAAGCTGGTGGCGCAGTACAAGAAGGAAACCGGCGTCAACGTCAAGCTCGTCAACATCCCCTACGACGGCTACCCGACGAAGCTGCACAACGCCGCCCAGGCGAACTCGCTGCCGGATGTCGCCGACGTGCCGGCCCTTGACCCGATCTGGTCGAACAAGCTGATCGACCTCAGCTCCATCGCCGGCAACAAGAGCTACAACATCAACGCCAACTTCCTCGCCAAGGACTCGTCCGGGAAGGTGCTGTCCATCCCCTCGGACGTCACCGCCTCCGGCCTGTTCATCAACAAGTCGCTGTTCGAGAAGGCCGGCGTCTCCGTCCCGACCTCGCCCTCGGACACCTGGACCTGGACCGAGTTCATCGCGGCGGCGAACAAGGTCCGGGAGAAGACCGGCGCCAAGTACTCGCTGACCTTCGACCAGTCGCCGTCCCGGCTGCGCGCCATGGTGTACGAGATGGGCGGCAAGTACGTCCACGCCGACTCCTCCGGCAAGTTCTCGGTGGACGACGCGACCAAGAAGGCCGTGAAGTACTTCGTCGGACTCAACGACGACAAGACCATGCCGAAGTCGGTGTGGACCAGCGGCGCCGACCCGTCCGCCATGTTCCAGAGCGGTGACGTGGTCGCCTACTGGTCCGGCGTGTGGCAGGTCGCCTCCTTCGCGGACAGCATCAAGAAGTTCGCGTGGGCGAGCGTCCCGACCCCCGCCCAGCCGGTGCAGGCCAGTGACGTGAACAGCGGCGGCATGATGGTCGGCTTCAACAACAACGGCGCCGCGGCCACCGCCGCGAAGAAGTTCATGTCCTGGGTCTACGACCCGAAGCAGTACACCGAGCTGGTCGAGACCTCCGGGTTCCTCCCGGTCGAGAGCGGCCTGAGCCCGAAGTACCCCTTCACCTCCGACGCGGCGCAGGCGGCGTTCAAGCTGTACAACCAGGAGATCCCGCTCTACGACCCGATCTCGGGCTACTTCAACAACGCGCAGACCACGTGGGTGCTGAAGGGCAAGAGCCTCACCACCGACCCGACCAAGACGGAGCTCGGCAAGGCGATCAACGGCCAGCAGTCGGCCGACAAGGCCCTCCAGAACATCGTGGACGGCTACAACCAGCAGGTCGGCGGCTGATCACGGGCCGGCGGGGGGGGGGGGGGGGGGGGGGGGGACAGGGTCCACCCCCCCCCCCCCCCCCCCCCCCCCCGGGCGCCCCCCACGAGCACGGGCTCAGGGCCTGGGCCCACGGCAATCCATCCCCACAGCACGGAGTCAGGAAGATGACAAAACGCGCCTCGGACGTGTCCGGGAGCCCGCCCAGGCGACGCAGCACCTACACCTTCGCGCCGCTCGTCCTCATCGCGGCCAACGTCGTGCTCTTCGCACTGTTCTTCGTGTGGCCGGCGGTGATCGGGCTCGTCTACTCCTTCACGAACTACACGGGCGTGGGAGCGTTCCAGTTCATCGGACTGGACAACTACAGCACCCTGTTCGGCGACTCCACCTTCTACGACGCGCTGACGCGGACGCTGCTGTACGCCGTGCTGGTCGTGCCGCTGAACTTCGTGCTCTCGCTCCTCATCGCCAACCTGGTGGTGAGCAGGCAGGCCAAGGGCGCGTCGATCGCCCGGGTCATCTTCTTCATCCCGTGGCTCATCTCGCCCATCGTCGTCGGTGTCCTGTGGCGGTGGCTGTTCGGTGAGAACTTCGGACTGATCAACTACGTCATCGAGAAGCTCGGCGGGCACGCGATCGCCTGGCAGTCCAACGCCGACCTGTCACTGGGCGTGGTCGTGATGGCCGGCGCCTGGTGGGGAACGGCCTTCTCGATGCTGCTCTTCATCGCGGCGATCAAGAACGTGCCCACCTCGTACTACGAGGCGGCGTCGCTGGACGGCGCGGGCCCCTGGCGCCAGTTCATCAGCATCACACTGCCGAGCATCGCGCCGACGTCCTTCATCGTCATCCTCCTCAACACGATCAACGCGATGAAGGAGTACCCGCTGTTCGTCTCCCTCAACAACGGCGGACCCGGCACCTCGAACAACCTGCTTGTCCAGTACATCTACCAGACCGGATTCAACCGGGGCCAGATCGGCTACGCGAGCGCCGCGTCGTTCGTGCTCATGCTCATCCTGATGGCCGTCGCGATCATCCAGCTGATCGCCAACCGGCGGATGGAGAACCGATGACCACCACAGACACGCCGCGTCCGGTCGACGCCGGTTCCGTGAAGGCCCTCTCCAGGAGGCGGTCCCGCGGCGGGCGCGACGGCGGGCTCCGGCGCGCGGTTCCCGCGACGACCCTGCTGTGGATCCTGGCCGCCCTCTACGGGCTGCCGGTGCTGTGGTTCGTCCTCAGCTCCTTCAAGCCGTCGGGAGACCTCTTCTCCCTTCCGCTGACGGTGGTCCCGCACCACCCCACCCTGTCGGGCTACAAGGCCGCGTGGGACAGCGCCAACTTCTCCCAGTACTTCATCAACACGGCCCTCGTGTGCGTGATCACGACGATCCTCACGGTGGGCGTCAGCTGCTGCACCGGGTACGCACTGGCCAAGTACGACAACAAATGGCTCAAGGCCTTCTTCATCTGCATCCTGGCCACCACGATGCTGCCGTCCGAGGTCATGCTCGCCCCGGAGTTCCTGGTCGTCCGCGACCTCGGCCTCTACAACTCCTTCGGCGGCATCATCCTCCCGGCCGTGCTCACCGCCACCGGGTGCTTCATGTTCCGCCAGTTCTTCCTGACGGTCCCCGACGAACTCGTCGAGGCCGCCCGCATCGACGGCGCGCGCGAACTGTCGATCTTCCTGAGGATCATGATGCCGATCTCCCGGCCCATCATGCTGACCCTCGCCATCCTGTCCTTCCAGTGGCGGTGGAACGACTACATCTGGCCGCTGCTGATGCTCAACGACCCCAACAAGTTCACCGTGCAGATCGGCATCCAGAGTCTCGTGGGCGCACAGAACATCAACTGGTCGGTGCTGCTCGGCGGATCGGTCATCTCCATGATTCCGCTGATCCTCGTCTTCCTGGTGTTCCAGCGGTACGTCATGAGCGCCGACATCAACGCCGGACTGAAGGACTGACCTTGACCGCCCTGCTCGACCACGAGTTCGTCCGCGCAGCGGCGCTCGCCGCCGACAGGTCGGCCGCCCTGCTCGAGGCCGACCCGTCGGCGGAGTTCATCGGGCCGCACCGCGCCCTGGCCCGGCGGGTGAAGACCCTGGTCGCGGCGTACCGCTCGCCGGATTCGGCCCTGCACGGCAGCGAGCGGGCCGTCGCCGCCGCGCTGACCCACCTCCGTGCCCTGCGGTCCCTGCAGACGGCCTCCGGCCTCTTCGCGGGCGGCGACAACGTGCAGTCGCCGCCGGACTCCGCGTTCACCGTCAACGACGTGTGCGACGCGCACGTCCTCGCCGCGGACGCGGGGCCGGAACTCGCTGACGTCACAGCGGCGCTCGCCGAGATCGCGGGCGCCGCCACCGGCCCTCTCCTGACCGGTGGGGTGCACACCCCGAACCACCGCTGGGAGCTGTCCGCCGCGCTGGCCCGGCTGCACCGCTCGTTCCCGGACGCCCGGCTGCTCGCCCGCGCCGAGGAGTGGCTCGCCGAGGGCGTCGACATCGACGCGGACGGCCTGTACTCGGAACGCAGTGCCGTCTACGCGTCCATCGTGACGAACCCGTCGCTGCTGCTGCTGGCCGAGGTGCTCGGGCGTACCGACCTGCTGGACGCCGTCGAACGCAACCTCACCGCGACCCTGGACCTCATCAGGCCGGACGGCACGGTGGAGACCGTCCACTCGCGACGGCAGGACCAGAAACACCCGTTCCCGCTGGCGCCCTACCTGCCGCACTACCGGCTGCTCGCGATCCGCACCGGCCGGGGCGACTTCGCCCGCGCGGCCCGCCTGGCGGCCGCCGACGGCATCGACGACCCCGACCTGCTTGCCCAGACCCTCCTCACCCCGGATCTGTGCCGCGCCCTGCCGGCCCCGGACGCGGAGCAGCTCCCCCGCGACCGGTACCTCCCCACCGCACGCCTCGCCGCACACGTCTCGGCCACCGCGCACACCGTGGTGTACGGCGGCTCCGACGTGCCCGAGCACCGGCGCATCCGCTCGGGCCTCGCCTGCAACCCCACCTTCCTGCGCCTGTTCGCCGGTGCCGCCGTCCTCGACGCGGTCCGCCTCTCGCGGGTGTTCTTCGACCTGGGCCCGTTCCGCGCCGCCGACATGGAACAGCTCGCCGACAACCGGTACCGGCTCACCCAGACCCTCACCACCGCCTACTACCAGCCGCTCCCGAAGGACCGCAGGCACGACGACGGCGCCTACCGTCTGGTGGACGAGGGCCGCTTCTCCGCGGCGATGGCCTTCCCCGACCGCCCTCAGGACGAGGTCTCCCACACGACCCGGGTCGAGGTCGGCCTGCGGGAGGACGGGGCCGACCTGCGGATCGACATCAGCGGCCCGTCGGTGCCCTGGGCCCTCGAACTGACCTTCCGGCCGGGCGGCGAGCCGCAGGGCGCCGTACCGCTCGGCGACGGACGCTGGTGCCTGACGACCGGGCCGTTGACCTACCGTGTCGGCGGCGACGAGATCCGGGTCGAGGCCGCCGTCGAGACGGGCGCACCGCTCGCCGGACCGGACCGGGGCGACGTACTGCGCTACGACCCGGGGCAGGACCACACCGTGGTCGGCGGCACGGACGCGACGACCGGGAACCGTGTCTACCTCGGCGGACACGGACCGCAGACACTGACCCTCGCACTGCGCGCCACATCTCACGGCATGAAGGGCTGATCTCCTTGCACCTCCCACGCCAGCTCGGACCGCTGCACGGCCTGCCGGACACCCCCGAGGCATACGACGCCGTCCTCGCCGACGTCACCGAGCAGGCCCTCGCGCGCCTCACCCCGGAGGGCAACCTCGAGCACCCGGACGCCGACGACGACATCGGCGACACCTCGCTCGGCGTCACCTCCCTGCTGGCCCTCGCCTGGCACCGCTCCAGGGATCCGCGCCTGCCCGAGGCGGTGCACCGCAGCCTCGCCTTCCATCTGCGGGAGCGGGTCTACCGCGAGGACAACCCCGGCTACCCGAACCTCAGGGTCCGCAACTCGGGTCTGCCGTACGCCCGTTACGTCCTGGAGGCCGGCGCGCACCCCATCGGCGACTGGCCGAGCACCGTGTGGGCGCTGCTCCAGGCGGTCAACCTGCTCGACCTGGCCGAGGGACTCGTCGACGAGGAGCAGCGGACCGAGCTGCTGGAGGTGGCACGGGGCTACTGGCGCTGGCTCACCGAGGCGACCTTCTTCAACCCGCAGGAGGCCGGCAACCAGGCCATCGGGTGCGTGGTCGGCGGACTGATGCTCGCCCGCCATCTCCCGGACGCCCCGGCGGACGCGATGCGCGAGCGCGCCCTGCGGCTGTACCTCGACGAGATCCGCGCCCACCGCGTCCTCGACCGGGGCGCGCTGCTGCCGCCCGAGCACGGCGGCGCCTACGACAACAACTACGGCCCGATCTCGCTGTCCTTCCTCGCCCAGGCCCACCGGATCAGCGGCGCCGAGGTGTTCGCCGAGGACGGCGACGCGCTCGCCCGCTACCTCGACGCCCGCCTGCCGAACGGCGGCTTCGACAACGGCGGCCCCCGCTACAGCGAACAGCACTCCGGCTTCGAATCCGTGCTCGGGCTGCGCTACTTCGGCGCCCGGATCGGCTCGGACCTGGGCCGCTACCGGGGCGACACCAACTGGGGCTGGCACGCGGTCAAGCCGGACGGCGGTGTCGACGGGCACTTCGCCTGGATGCTGGTCTGGCAGATCCAGGACCCCACCCCCTGGCACCGCGAACCGTCGACAGCTCCCGCCCGCCACCAACTCCGCGCCGGATCGGTCTCGGTGGCCTTCGACCACCGCATGACCCCGTCGCTGATCGAGGCGGGCGGCACCTACTACCTGCCGGCGGCGGTGAACCGGCAGCACGGCTTCGGCCCGGTCCTGGACGGCTTCCTGTACTGCCGGCCGATGGGCGAGGTCCGGGTCCGGGACGCCCATGCCGACGGCCTGACCGCCAAGCTGGTCAGCAAGCCGGTCGTGGGCCGCGACCATGTCCTGCGTCACGTGCGCTCCCTGTACGTCACGGACGGCACCCGGCTCTGGGTGACGGTGGCCGTGGAACGCCTGGACGGGTCGCCGTACCTGCTGGCCGGGCTGCCCTACGCGGCCGACGACGGCGACCGGGTGCGGCGGGTCGCCGAGGGCGAGGTCGCCGCGGCGGGCGCCCTGCGCCTCACGCACCCCGCGGGGCAGAGCGCGGACCACTTCGACGCGCGCGCCGAACTCACCCAGGAACAGGCCGCGTTCGCCCTCGCCGCCGACCCGCGCGGGTACGGCAACCCGGACGAGGGCTGGCGCCACCTGGTCGCCTCCACGGCGTACGAGGCCGAACCGGCGCCGGGCGCGCCGGAGAAGCTGCACGTGTTCGCCGTGCGGTACGGGGCCGGTGGCGACTTCGCGCCGACGTTCGAGGGCGACCTCACCGTGCACACCGAGGCGTTCACGGCCGTCTTCGGGGCCGAGGACGCGCACGGGGATCCCGGGCTGGCTCTCGCCGGCTGCTGAACGCTTCGCTGGAAGTGCCGCGATACGCCGTCTGTCGGCTAGCAGCGCCGTCGTGGCTGGTCGCGCAGTTCCCCGCGCCCCTTACGGGGCGCTGCCCTTACGGGGCGCTGCCCTTGCGGGGGGCGCTGCCCAGTGTCGTCTCCGTAATCACCAGGTCGGCGCGGTCCCGGGTGGCGGCGACCAGGTCGGCGTTGAGCTGGTCGGTGCCCGTGACCCAGGCCACCGCCTGCTCGTGTTCCTTGCCGAACTCCTCGTGCCGGGCGACGAGTCGCCGTACCCGTTCCGCCTCGTCGATCTCGCAGAACCACACCTCGTCCAGGGCCGGCCGCACCCGCGCCCACAGACCGTCCGCCAGCAGCAGGTAGTTGCCCTCCGTCACCACGAGCCGGGCCGTCGGCAGGACCGGGATCGCGCCCGCGATCGGCTGCTCCAGGACCCGCTCGAAGCCCGGCGCGTACACCACGACGTCCGGCTCCGCGCGCAGCCGCCGCAGCAGCGCCGCGTACCCGGCCGCGTCGAAGGTCGCGGGCGCCCCCTTGCGGTCCCGCAGGCCGAGGCGGTCCAACTCGACATCCGCCAGGTGGAATCCGTCCATCGGCACGTGCGCGGCCCACGGCTCACCGGCGCCGTTCAGCTCCCGCACCAGGTGCTCGGCCAGAGTCGTCTTGCCGGCACCGGGGCTGCCCGCGATGCCGAGGATCGCGCGCGGGGCCCGTCCGGCGAGTGAACGGGCACGGTCGAGAAGGTCGTCGAAAGTCAGCGGCACGCAAAAAGTGTGACACCGGGCCCGGAATGTGGCGGGCGCCACCCCCTTGAAGCCGTCCGGTGGGGAAGATGCGGGTCATGACTGCACTCGGTCTGCCCGACACCATCCAGGCCTGTCTCTTCGATCTCGACGGGGTCGTCACCAAGACGGCCGTCGTGCACGCTGCTGCCTGGAAGGAGACCTTCGACGCCTTCCTGCGCGGCCACGACGGACAACGGCCCTTCGACGCGGTCGCCGACTACGACGAGTACGTCGACGGACGCCCGCGCGCCGACGGGGTCCGCGCCTTCCTCGACTCCCGCGGCATCCACCTGCCCGAGGGCACCGCGGACGACCCGCCGGACGCCCCGACCGTGCACGGCCTCGGCAACCGCAAGAACGAACTGCTGCTGGAGAAGATCCGCACCCAGGGCGTCGAGGCCTACGACGGCACCCTGCGCTACCTGGAGGCGGTCCGCGCGCACGGGCTGCGCACCGCGATCGTCTCCTCCAGCGCCAACTGCCGCGACGTACTGCGTTCCATCGGCGCCGAGCACTTCTTCGACGTCCGGATCGACGGCGTCGTGGCCTCCGAGCGGCACCTCCCCGGCAAGCCGCACCCCGACACCTTCCTCGCCGCCGCCCACGACCTGGGGGTCGGTCCGGCCGCCGCCGCGGTCTTCGAGGACGCCCTTGCCGGGATGGACGCGGGTCGTGCGGGCCGTTTCGGGTACGTCGTCGGCGTGGACCGCGTCGGGCAGACGGACGCCCTGTACGCACACGGCGCGGACACCGTCGTGAAGGACCTCGCCGAGCTGGGAGGCAAGGAGTGATCATCCAACGGGCGTACGCCGTGGAACCCTGGACGGTCCGCGAGACAGCGCTCAACCTGGACGTGCTCGCCCAGAGCGAGTCGGTGTTCGCACTGTCCAACGGGCACGTCGGCTGGCGCGGCAACCTCGACGAGGGCGAACCGCACGGCCTGCCGGGCAGCTACCTCAACGGCGTGCACGAGGTGCACCCGCTGCCGTACGCGGAGGCCGGCTACGGCTACCCGGAGTCCGGGCAGACCGTCATCAACGTCACCAACGGCAAGATCCTGCGGCTGCTGGTCGACGACGAGCCCTTCGACCTGCGCTACGGGCGGCTCGTCGCCCACGAGCGGGTTCTCGACCTGCGCCGCGGCGTCCTGGAGCGGACCTGCGAGTGGACCTCGCCGGCCGGCTCCACCGTGCGGGTGCGCTCGACCCGGCTGGTGTCGCTGACCCAGCGGGCGATCGCCGCCATCTCCTACGAGGTGGAGGCCGTCGACCGCCGCTGCCGGATCGTGGTCCAGTCGGAGCTGGTCGCCAACGAGCAACTGCCCGAGGCGAACGGCGATCCCCGTGCCGCGCTCGCTCTGCAGTCGCCGCTGGAGCAGGAGGACGACTTCGCCTCCGGGCAGCGGCTGCGTCTCGTGCACCGCACCCGGCGCAGCGGCCTGCGGGTCGCGGTCGCCGCCGACCACACCGTCTCCGGCCCCGAGCGGACCTCGGTGCGCGCCGAGAGCGGCGTGGACGTGGCCCGGATGACCGTCACCTCCGTCCTGGAGCCCGGGCAGCGGCTGCGGGTGGAGAAGTTCGTCGCCCACGGCTGGTCCGGGGTGCGCTCGCTGCCCGCCATGGCCGACCAGGTGGACGCGGCGCTCGCGGCCGCCGCCCACGAGGGCTGGCAGGGCCTCGCCGACGAGCAGCGCGACTACCTCGACGACTTCTGGTCCCGCGCCGACGTGGAGGTGGACGGCGACGAGGAGATCCAGCAGGCCGTCCGCTTCGCCCTCTTCCACGTCCTGCAGGCGGGGGCCCGCGCCGAACAGCGGGCGATACCGGCCAAGGGCCTCACCGGCTCCGGGTACGACGGGCACGCCTTCTGGGACACCGAGATGTTCGTGCTGCCCGTCCTCACCCACACCGCCCCCGGCGCCGTCGCCGAGGCGCTGCGCTGGCGGCACAACACCCTGCCCGCCGCCCGCGAACGCGCCGCCCAGCTCGGTCTGGAGGGGGCCGCGTTCCCGTGGCGGACCATTGCGGGACCGGAGGGCTCGGCCTACTGGCCGGCCGGCACCGCCGCCTTCCACGTCAACGCCGACGTCGCCGACGCCGTGGTCCGCTATGTCGCCGCCACCGGCGACACCGACTTCGAACGGGACACCGGCGTCGAACTGCTCGTCGAGACCGCCCGCCTGTGGCGCTCGCTCGGCCACCACGACAGCCGCGGCGCCTTCCACATCGACGGCGTCACCGGACCCGACGAGTACAGCGCGGTCGCCGACGACAACACGTACACCAACCTGATGGCCCGCGCGAACCTGCTGGCCGCCGCCGACGCCGTCGAACGCCACCCGCGGCAGGCGGCGGAGCTCGGCGTCGACGCGGAGGAGAGCGCCGCCTGGCGGGACGCGGCCGAGGCCATGCACATCGCCTACAACCACGAGCTCGGCGTCCACGAACAGAGTGCCGGATTCACCCGCTACCAGCGCTGGGACTTCGAGAACACCCGCCCCGAGCAGTACCCGCTGCTGCTGAACTTCCCGTACTTCGACCTCTACCGCAAACAGGTCGTCAAACAGGCCGACCTGGTCCTCGCGATGTACACCTGCGAGTCGTACTTCGACGAGGAGCACATCGCCCGCAACTTCGCCTACTACGAGCCCCTGACCGTACGTGACTCCTCGCTGTCCGCCTGCTGCCAGGCCGTCGTCGCCGCCCAGGCCGGGCACCTCACGCTCGCCCACGCCTACACCGCCGAGGCCGCGCTGATGGACCTCGACGACCTGGAGCACAACACCCGCGACGGACTGCACATCGCCTCCCTCGCCGGCACCTGGATGGCCCTGGTCGCCGGGTTCGGCGGGCTGCGCCACTACGACGACGGTGCCCGCTTCGCCCCCCGACTGCCCGAACGGCTGCGCCGCCTCGCCTTCAGCCTGCAGCTGCGCGACAGCAGGCTGCGCGTGGAAATCGGCGCCGACAAGGCGACGTACACCCTGCTGGACGGTCCGCCGCTGACGGTCCACCACCACGGCGAGCCGGTGACGGTCGGCACGGACGGCCCGGCGGTACGGGCGGTGCCGCCCACCAGGCCGGGGCCGGCACCGACCCAGCCGCTGCACAGGGCACCGACTCGACCGGCGTGAGCAACGGCGCCCCGTCCTTCAGGGGCGCTGAGGGTACCCCCGGCCGAAGGCTGGGGGAGGAACTGCGCGACCCGCCACACACGACCGGCACGCGACGACGCCGGTACCCCTACGGCGTGATCGGTCGTCGTCGCCGCCGCCGTGGCCGGTCGCGCGGTTCCCCGAGCCCGAAAAAGGGGTGCTTACGTGAGGGCGTTGTACAGGAGCCGTACCAGATCGCCCGTTGCGTCCGCCGCGAACAGGGCCGCCAGTGCGCCCAGGGCGAGGACGGCCGCCGCGGCCGGCCAGAGATACGGCGGCGGGGTCGTCTGCAGGGCCGCGATGCGGCGCGTCACCGCGCGGTCGGTGAAGTTCAGGCCGCAGGCCGGCCGGGCGGCGCGGCCCGCGCTGAGGGCCGCCCGGGCCAGCGCCCGGGCGGTGGTGCCGCGGTCGCCGACCTCGGCCGCTGCCTGCTCGTCCGCCCACCGCTCCGCGAGGAAGGTCACCGCGGAACGGACCGGTCCGAGCAGCGGATTGGCGGCGGCCGCGAGCGTCACCGCCGTCACCAGGCGGCCGTGCCGGTGGCGCAGGTGGGCGCGCTCGTGCGCGAGCAGCACCCGCCGCTCCGCCGGTGTCAGCGCGCCCAGCATCGCCGAGGTGACCAGGATGCGGCCCGGCCGGCCCGGGATCGCGAACGCCTGCGGCACCTCGCAGGCCGCCACCACCAGTTCGGTGTCCCGCGGATGCCCCTCGCACAGCCGCCGCAGCGCCCGCCGGGTGCGCCGCTCGGCCCGCACCGCCCGCAGTACCCGCCACACCACCACGACCAGCGCCAGACAGGCGGCGACGCCGATCACCTCGGGCACCGGGTCGGCCAGCGGACGCCCGTCCTCGTGGGCCTCCCGGACCACCGGCGGGGCGTCGCCCAGCAAGGCTGTCGCCAGGAGGATCAGCGACCAGGTGGCCGCAGCCGCGGTCAGCAGCGCGGCGGACGCGAGGACGCGCGCCGCGAGCGCCGGCGCGACCCGACGCGCTGTCACCGGGCTGACCAGGGGCAGAAGCAGGGAGACCAGCAGCGGGGTGTAGACGTCGAACCTCATGCGCCGCCTCCGGCGAACAGGTTCCGCAGCGCCCGCTCCTCCTCCGGGCTCAGCCCGGACACGAACTGCTGGAGCGCCGCGATCGGGTCCGGTCCCCGGTCCAGGGCCTCGTGCATGGCCTCGGCGGTCAGCTCGGCCGCGTTCTTCGCCGGCCGGTACGCACCGCGCCGCCCGTCCGCGTCGCGCAGGACGAGCCCCTTGTCGTACAGCCGCTTCAGGATGGTGTGGACCGTGTTGTACGCGAGTCCGCCACCGATCTCGGTCTGGATCTCGGCCGGGGTCAACGGGCGTTCGGTCGCCCACAGGGCCGCCAGGACCTCGCTCTCCAGCTCTCCGGCGCTGCGCCGCTCCGTCCTGCCGCGGGACCCTGTGCCAGCCATGGCACAACCTTACAGCGCGTAGTGCCGCCGTTCGTATGGATGTACCCGCGCTGCCTCCGCCGGTAAGTCCGGTTAATTTGTCAGTGTTTGTCCCTGAAGCCGTGGAGGGTCCTGCGCGCCGCAGGGGAACAGGGGTGGGTGCCTCGATGGTCTCGAACGTGAACGCCACGCCCGTCATGGGCCGCCGGGGACTCTACTGGCGGAGCGGTGCCTGCCTGGTGCTGCTGCTCGGCGCGGGCTGGCTGGTCCGGCGGCACTGGCCGGTCGTGGCGCACGGGGCGGCGCGGCTCGCCGGCGCCGACCAGAGGTGGCTGCTGGTGGCGGCCGTGGCGGCGGCCGGGACCTGGGTGTCCTCCGCGCTCGCCCAGCAGGGCGCGGTCACCCGCCGGCTGCCCGGCGGACGGCTGGTCGCCGCCCAGTTCGCCGCGTCGGCCGCCAATCACGTGCTGCCCGCCGGGCTCGGTGCGGGCGCGGTGAACCTGCGGTTCCTGATGCGCTGCGGAATCACGGCGGGCCGCGGCGCGTCGGCCCTCGCGGTCAAGGCCGCCTCCGGGGCCGTGGTCCGGTTGGCGTTGATCGCCGTGCTCGCCCCCGCATGCCCGGGGTTGCTGCAGATCCCGCACGTGTCCGCAGCCGCGCTCCTCGCCGTGGCCGCCGTGGCCGCCCTGGGCGTGGTGCTGCTGCGGGCGTGGGTGTGGCGCCGCTGCCGGGGAGCGGTGGCCGTGGTGGCCGCCGACATCCGGGCCCTGCACGCCCGTCCGGTCCGCGCGGCCGCGCTGTGGGGCGGTTCGCTGGCCTTCGCCGGACTGCACGCGCTGGTGCTCTTCGCCGTCACCCGGGCGGTCGGACTGCCGCTGCCCCCGGCCCGGGTGGCGCTGCTCTACCTCGCCGCCAGCGGCGCCGCCGCGCTGCTGCCCACCCCGGGCGGCCTCGGCTCCCTCGACGCGGCCCTCGCGTTCGCCCTGACCGCCTCCGGGACCCCGGCCGCCGCGGCCGCCTCCGCCGTACTCGGCTACCGGCTGCTCACCATGTGGCTGCCGCTGCTGCCGGGCCTGCTGGTGCTCGGCCTGCTGGTCCGGCGCCGGGCGCTGTGACGACGACTCGGCGGCCGGCCGCCCCGGCCTGACTCAGGGCGCGGCCACCGGTCTCTCCGGAACGTCGTTTCGCGCCCACGCGTCCGGAGCCCACCGGGCCGCCAGGCATGCGCAGAACCCGAGCCACCCGGCCGCGAACAGCCAGCCGCCGAGCACGTCGGTGCACCAGTGCACACCGAGGAACACCCGGGTGGCCCCCACGGCGAGCCCCCAGCAGGCGACGGCCGCGCACCACGGGCCTCGGCCGTGCGGGGCCCGCGTCCAGATCGCGAGGACGACCAGGCCGGCGGCGAGCGCGGCGGTGGTGGTGTGGCCGGACGGGAAGGAATAGCCGGAGGCCGACGTCTGCCAGTCGGCCTGCGGCGGCCGGGGCCGCGCGACCAGCTCCATCACGCCCCACCGGACCGTCTGGCCCAGGGCGAGGCAGCCCGCGCCGAGCAGCGCGGCGACCAGCCGCTGCCGCCGGGTGCGGCCCAGGACCAGCCCCACCACCACGACCAGGGCGTACGGCACGACCCCGGTGCCGGTCACGGTGATTCCCCGGGCCGCGGCCACCGCCACGTCGGTCCGGTGCCGGAGGGACCAGGCCAGCAGGGTGCGATCCGGCGCGAGCGGGGTGCCGTGCCGGCCCGCCACCACCAGCGCGAGCACGGCGAACGCCGCCCAGGCCCCGAGCGCGACACTTCCCGCGAACTCCGCGGTCCTTTTGCGGTCCATGACGCCGACGACGGCCCCCTCGGTGTGACGAGCTGCAACGCGATGGATGACTACGTACCTGTAGACGGTCTACCCGAATGTAGACGATTGCCCTCCTGCCGATGTTCCCGGGTGCGCGCGTCGGCGGCCGACCGTGGCTTTTACCGCACCATTGCCACTTCATGACCGGCTGACTACACGGGCGTAGTCATCATGGTCGGCGGAGTAAGGCATGCCTTCACTAAGTTCGAAGCCAAGGGGCGGGGACGGGCCTGCCGGGGAGGGCTGCGGTCGATGTGGGACGACGCGTTTCCGAGTTTCCTGATCGGACTGAGGGAAGGTCTTGAGGCCGGGCTGATCGTCTCGATCCTCGTCGCCACGCTGGTGCGGGCCGGGGCCAGGAAGCGGCTGCCGCAGGTGTGGACGGGTGTCCTGGCCGCGATCGCCCTGGCGATGAGCTTCGGCGCGGTCCTCACCTTCACCGCCGCCTCCCTCCCCGCGACCGCCCAGGAGGCCTTTGGCGGCACCCTCAGCGTGATCGCGGTCGCCTTCGTCACCGCGATGGTCTTCTGGATGCGCCGCTCGGCCCGCAGCCTCTCCGGGGAGATCAAGGAGAAGGTCACCGGCGCCCTGGCCATGGGCTCGGGCGTGCTGATCCTGACCTCGTTCCTCGCGGTCGGCCGCGAGGGCCTGGAGACCGCGCTGTTCCTGTGGACCACCGCCCGGGCGGCCGGCGAGTCCGCGGGTCCCCTGACCGGTGCCGGGATCGGCCTGGTCCTGGCGGCCGGCCTCTGCTGGGGCCTGTACCGCCGGGTACTGAAGATCAACCTCACGAAGTTCTTCACCTGCACCGGCGCCGTCCTGATCGTGATCGCGGCAGGCGTCCTCGGCTACGGGCTCCGCGACCTCCAGGAGGGCGGCGTCCTCCCGGGCAACACGGCCTACGCCGTCGACCTCAGCGCCCACATCGACGCGGGCTCCTGGTACAGCACCCTCCTCCAGGGCGTCCTCAACATCACGCCGACGATGACCTGGCTGCAGGTGGCCGGGTACGTCGGCTATCTGGCCGTCGTCATGACGCTGTTCGTGCGCGGAGTGCGGACGTCCGTACCGAAGCCGGCCGCCCAGCGGAACGAGCCGACCGCTGCCGCGGACCGGCCGGGGCCGCAGCCGGAGTCGAAGCCGGAGCCGCAGCCGGTCGCGGGTGCGGCCGAGGGGGAGTCCGCTGCCGGCGGATCCGTGCCGGATCCCGGTGCGGAGGGGCTCGTCGAGCCGCGGCCCGAGCCCGCCGCCGTCGGTTCGGCGTCGCGGCCCGCCGCAGGGGAGCCCGGACCGCAGGCGCGGCCGGACCTCGCCGCCGGCCGGCCGGCGCCGGGCCCGAAGGCCGCCGGGCGGCCGTGGCGCAGGCCCGCCTGGGTGGTGCCCGTCGCCGTGGTCGCCGTCCCCGCCGTGGTCGCCGGGCTCGTCGTCGCCCTGGCCCGGCCCAAACCGAGCGGCGGGCAGACCGTCGCCGTCTCCGAGACCGAGTGCGGCAAGGGCTTCACCGCGCCCAAGCCGGGCCGCCAGACCTTCCAGATGCAGAACACCGGCGACAAGACCTCCGAGGTGTACCTGATCGACCCGGGCAGCAACGCGGTCTACGGCGAGGTCGAGGGCCTCGCCCCCGGCACCACCCGCGACCTGGTCGCCACGGTCGCCGGCGGCACCTACGCCTGGCGCTGTGTCCCCTCCACCGGCAAGGCCGTCACCTCCAGGTCGGTCACCGTCAGCGGCGGCACGGGCAGCACCAGGGCGGTCGTACCCGTCTCCGAGAACGACCTCGCGGGGCCCCTGAAGGCGTACAAGGCGTACGTCGAACAGGGCCTCGCCACCCTCGTCGCCCAGACCCGCACGCTCGAGGCCGACATCGCGGGCAACCACCTCGCCCAGGCGCGCACCGACTGGCTGGCCGCCCACCTCACCTACTCCTCCCTCGGCGCCGCCTACGGCACCTTCGAGGACTACGACCAGAAGATCGACGGCCGTGCCGACGGCCTGCCGGGCGGGGTGGCCGACAAGGACTTCGCCGGGTTCCACCGGGTCGAGTACGGACTGTGGCACGCGCGGACCGCCGGACAGCTGAAGGCTCCGGTCCAGGCGCTCGCCGACGCGGCGGCCGGGCTGCAGAAGGCCTTCCCCACCCAGGACTTCGACCCGGGCGACCTGCCGCTGCGCGCCCACGAGATCCTGGAGAACACCCTCCAGTTCGAGCTGACCGCCGACACCGACGAGGGCAGCGGCACCAACCTCGCCACCGCGAACGCCAACCTCGCCGGTACCCGCGAGCTGCTCACCGTGCTGCGGCCGCTGCTGACCACCCGGGCGCCGAAGCTTCTCCCGGCCGTCGACGCGGACATCGCCCGTCTCCAGCGGCTCCTGGACGCCGAGCACCGGGGCGCGAGCTGGACCCCGGTCGAGCAGCTCGACACCGTCACCCGGCAGCGGATCACCGGCGCCACCGGACAGCTCCTGGAAGACCTCGCCCCGGTGCCGGACCTCCTGGAGATCAGGAAGTCCGCCTGATGGACCCCGCACAGCACCCGCACCCGTACGACGAAGGGAACCCTCCGATGTCCGCTGCCGACACCCCGTCCTGCCCGATGGGCACGGGCCGCCGCTCCTTCGTGCGGACGGCGCTGGGCGCCGGCGCCGCGGGCGCGGTCCTGGCCGGCGGCGGCTTCGCGCTGAGCCAGGCCGGGGGCACCGCCGAGGCCCGGGCCGCGGACGCGACCGGCACCGCGAAGGTCCCCTTCCACGGCACCCATCAGGCCGGCATCCTCACCCCCGCCCCGGCGGCCGCCACCTTCGTCTCCCTCGACGTCATCGCCGACAGCCGGCAGGAGCTCTCCGACCTGCTGAAGACGATCACCGAGCGGGCCCGCTTCCTCACCTCCGGCGGCACCCCCGAGGACCTCGGCGTCGGCGCACCGCCCGCCGACAACGGCATCCTCGGCCCCGAGGTCCCCTCCGACGCGCTCACCGTCACCGTCGGCGTCGGCGCCTCCCTGTTCGACGACCGCTACGGCCTGGCGAAGGCGAAGCCGGCCCGGCTGACCCCGATGCGGACCTTCCCCAACGACAACCTGAAGCCCGCCGAGTGCCACGGCGACCTCTCCCTCCAGATCTGCGCCAACAGCACCGACACCGTCCTGCACGCCCTGCGGGACATCACCAGGCACACCCGTGGCGGCATGCAGATCAAGTGGCGGATCGACGGGTTCCAGAACGCCCCGCGGCCGACCGGCGCCCAGCGCAACCTGCTCGGCTTCAAGGACGGCATCGCCAACCCGGACGTCACCTCGGCCCGGGAGACCGGCCGGCTCATCTGGGTCGGCGCCGGGCAGGGCGAGCCGGCCTGGACTGCGGGCGGCAGCTACCAGGTGGTCCGGATCATCCGGATGCTCGTCGAGTTCTGGGACCGGGTCTCGCTGAGCGAGCAGGAGCTGATGTTCGGCCGCCGCAAGGACACCGGCGCCCCGCTGGACGGCGCCAAGGAGACCGACATCCCGAACTACGCGAGGGACCCGAAGGGCAACGCCATCCCGCTGGACGCCCACATCCGGCTCGCCAACCCGCGCACCGCGAAGACGGACAGCTCCCGCATCCTGCGCCGCGGCTACAACTACGACCGGGGCGTGGACGGCGTCGGCAACCTCGACATGGGCCTGGTCTTCTGCTGCTACCAGCAGGACGTCCAGCGCCAGTTCGAGGCCACCCAGACCCGGCTCATCGACGAGCCGCTCGTCGACTACATCTCCCCGACCGGGGGCGGCTACTTCTTCGCCCTGCCGGGCGTGAAGGACGCCAAGGACTGGCTGGGCAGCGGTCTGCTGGCGGCCTGACCGGACTTTACCTTCTCATGGCGTTCTCTTGGTGAAGGCCTGTCGTGGGCCTTGCTGCGAACGATGTGCAAGTACGGGAGGATGGCACAAGGCTGCCGATGGCAGCTGCCCATCGCTCGACCGAAGGATGTCACCTCCCGATGACGGCCGCCCCTGGTTCCGCCCCGTCCCTCCCCGCCCAGGCCGAGACCAAGCGCTCGGCCTGGCGCCGTGTCCGCGGCTCCATGACACGGCAGGAGTGGATCAGGGTCGGCGGGATGGCAGGCTTCGTGCTCGCCCTGCACGTCATCGGCTGGGGCACCCTGGTCGGGATCATCGCGCCGCAGCACTTCAGCGTGGGCACCGAGTCCTTCGGCATAGGCATCGGCGTGACCGCGTACACGCTGGGCATGCGGCACGCCTTCGACGCCGACCACATCGCGGCCATCGACAACACCACCCGCAAGCTGATGGGGGAGGGGCAGCGGCCGCTGTCGGTCGGCTTCTGGTTCTCCCTCGGTCACTCCAGCATCGTCTTCGGCCTCTCCCTGCTGCTCTCGTTCGGCATGAAGGCCGTGGCCGGGCCCGTCCAGAACGACAAGTCGGACCTGCACGACGTCACCAGCCTGATCGGTACGACGGTCTCGGGCACCTTCCTCTACCTCATCGCCGGCATCAACCTCGTCATCCTGGCCGGCATCTGGAAGGTCTTCCGGCAGATGCGCTCCGGCGCCTACGACGAGGCCGCCCTGGAGACCCAGCTCAACAACCGCGGTTTCATGAACCGGCTCCTCGGCCGGGTCACCGGCTCGATCAGCAAGCCCTGGCAGATGTACCCGCTCGGGCTCCTCTTCGGCCTCGGCTTCGACACCGCCACCGAGATCGCGCTCCTCGTCCTCGCCGGCTCCGGCGCCGCCTCCGGCCTGCCCTGGTACGCCATCCTGACCCTGCCGGTGCTCTTCGCGGCCGGCATGTCCCTCCTGGACACCATCGACGGCTCGTTCATGAACTTCGCCTACGAGTGGGCGTTCTCCAAGCCGGTCCGCAAGGTCTACTACAACCTCACCATCACGGGCCTGTCCGTGGCCGTCGCCCTGATCATCGGCACCGTCGAACTCCTCGGCCTGCTCGCCGACAAGCTGGACCTGCACGGTTTCTTCTGGGACTGGGTCGCAGGGCTCGACCTCAACACCGTCGGCTTCGTCATCGTCGGCCTCTTCTTCGTCACCTGGGCGCTCGCCCTGGCGGTCTGGAAGATGGGCCGCATCGAGGAGAAGTGGACGGCGGGCCTGAGCCCCCGGCCCGCCGAGCAGACCGAGGGCTGAGCGGCGCCCCGCAAGGGGCGCTGGGGGTACCCCCGGCCGAAGGCTGGGGGAGGAACTGCGCGACCAGCCACGACGGCGGCGCAGACGTTCGACGGCACAGCGCTCACCCCACCGTCGTCATGTCAACCACGCATCTTCAGATCCGCCCGCCACTTGATGATCTGCTTCTCGGCGTCGCCCGTGTACGACCACGGTGTGCGGGTCGCGCGCCGCCCCTGGAGCCGTAGGAGTTCCACGGCGAGGTCCATGACGCCCGCCTGGCAGGCCGCGTGCGTCAGGTGGTTGAGGTCGCGCAGCTCGCCCGGGGCGACCGGGCCCTCGGGGCGCTGGGCGATCCAGCGCTCCCAGGTGCGCCGTACGTCGCTGACCGCGCCGTCGTGCTTCCAGTGCTGGCTGAGCGCGACCGCGTTCTGCTGTCCCTGTGCCGCGTCCAGGGCGTACCGGAACTCCTCGACGCGGGCGTACTGCACCAGGACGGGCAGCGCGCAGCCGGGCGGCGCGACCCCGGCCGCGTCCCGGGCGAAGTCGTACATCAGGCCGTGCGTGCCGTGCCAGCGCGCGGAGTAGTAGTGGAGCACCTGGAGGTGGCCCTCCACGTTGTAGGGGTCGCGCCGGTGCAGTTCGTCCCACCAGCGGGCGAGTTCCTGCCGGCGCACCCCGGTCGGGTACAGCCGGGCCACCGAGATCAGCGAGACCCAGGGGGTCGGGTCCTGGGGGTACGCGTCGGAGGCGGCCAGGCAGGCCAGCACGGCGGTGTCGATCCTGGCCCGGTCGATGGGGACGCCCCGGCCCGCCGAGATGGCCAGGGTGAACGCCCGGGCCGTCTCGGTCGCCGCCCGCAGCGTCAGCGCGTCGGCGCCGTGCGGCTCGGCGGCCAGCCAGGACTCCGCCGTCGAGTTGCCCGCGCAGGCCTGCGCCAGCAGCCGGACCCGGTGTCCCCGGGCCAGCCAGTCCGGGCCGGTGGTCCGGAGCAGATCCCTGAGGCCCTGCCAGCGGCCGATGACGATGTCCTGCCGGGCCGAGGTGAGGGATGCGTCCCCGCAGTCCGGGTCGAAGTCGGGGGCGAAACGGTCGCGCGCCATCTGACTCGTACCTCAGAAGTCGGTGGGGAGGCCTTCGTAAGCCCGGGCGTGCACGGTGGCGGGTTCGTCGGGGACGTAGTCGGCCTCGACCGTGCGGGTGGCGTCCAGCTTGGCCGGCCGGTAGTAGTCGCTGCCCTGCTTCCAGTACCAGAGCATCGGGACCAGGCCGACGGCCAGGCCGCCGACGCCGATCGCGATGGCCGCGGTGCTCAGCTCGCCCAGTGACTCGACGAAGATCCAGAACATGAACACCGCGCCGAGCAGCGGCCACAGTCCGCCGAGCAGGAAGTTGCCCGCCGACCTGAACAGCATCTTGCGGTAGGCCACGACCACCGCGAGGCCCGCGAGGCCGTAGTAGACGGCGATCTGCAGGCCGATCGCCGAGATGGCGTCGTAGAGGATCTCGCCCACCGAGCCCAGCGCGTTGGAGGCGATGAACAGGGTCAGCGCCACCGCGCCGACCACGCCGATCGCCACGTGCGGGGTGTTCCAGGTGCGGTGCACCCGGCCCAGCGCGGTCGGCATCGTCCGGTCGCGGCCCATCGCGAACAGTGAGCGGGTGACCTGGATGAGCGTCGTCTCCAGGGTCGCGATGGTGGACAGCATCACGGCGGCGACGAGCAGCTTGCCGCCCCAGCCCGGCCAGATCTCCTCGCCCAGCACGCCCAGCACGTTGGCCTTGTTCGCCGCGATCTGGCCCGAGGAGAGGATCACGTTCACGGCGACGGTGAACACCTCGAAGAGGACGAAGACGACGCCGACGCCGATCAGGCCCGCGAGGCCGGTGGTGCGGCGGGAGTTGCGGGTCTCCTCGCTGAGGTTGCTGGTGACGTCCCAGCCCCAGTAGTAGAACGCGGCGACGAGCGCGCCCGAGGCGAAGCCGGAGACGCCGTCGAAGTGGGAGAAGCCGAGCCAGGACCAGTCGAAGCTGCGGGCGTTGCCGGTGTGGAAGAGGGCCAGCACCGCGAAGAGCAGCAGGATGGCCAGCTCGATGCCGGACATCAGCAGCTGGGCGCGGACGGTGAGGCGGGCGCCGCCGAGCACCACCGCCAGCATGACCAGGAACCAGGCGGCGCCGACCACCGTGGACAGGGCCACGTTGCCGGCGAGGTCCGCGTCGAACAGGGACAGGGTCATCGACCCGGCCGGCAGGGAGCCGGCCACCATGAAGATGGTCGCGGACACCACGAGCGCCCAGCCGCTGACGAAGCCGAGGAACGGGTGCAGGGTGCGCCCCACCCAGGAGTAGCTCGCGCCCGCGTTCACGTCGATCCGGCCCAGGTAGCTGAAGGCGAGCGCGATGCCCAGCATCGGTATCGCACACCACAGCAGGGCGGCCGGACTGGCCGGCCCCACCGCCCCGACCAGCACCGCGGTGGTCGCGGCCAGCGAGTACGCCGGTGCGCTGCCCGCGACGGCCATGACCACGGTGTCCATTGTGCCGAGGGCGTTGGCCTGGAGCCCTCTGCCCCTGTTGTTGCTCATGGTTGTGCTGCTTTCCGGTCGTGCAGGGCGCACGGGAGTGCAGACCCGCGGCGGTACGGGTGGGGGGTGCACGACCTGCCCCGCACCCGGAGAGGGATGGCCTCGGGCAAGGACCGGTCGGAAGAGAAAGGGTGGGTGAGGGCCGCATGCCCAGAGTCGGCGAACGGTCACACCGCGTGTGTGGGTGTGACTATAGCGGCACGCTTTGACCTTTCAAGCTGACCGACCGGTAATCTCATATGCCACTTGGTGCCGACAACTCTCACACCGGAAGCAGCGGTTCCGCCGGCCCCTCAGTCCTCCAGCCGGTCGAGCTGCCGCAGCTTGTTGGTGGCGTCGAGGGCCGCAACCTTGTACGACTCCGCGAGCGTCGGGTAGTTGAACACCGCGTCCACCAGGTAGTCGACCGTGCCACCGCACCCCATGACCGACTGTCCGATATGGATCAGTTCTGTCGCTCCGGTACCGAAGCAGTGCACACCGAGCAGCCGCCGGTCCTCGGGCGAGACCAGGAGCTTGAGCATGCCGTGCGAGTCGCCGATGATCTGGCCCCGGGCCAGCTCCCGGTAGCGGGCCACGCCGACCTCGAACGGCACGCTGTCCGCGGTGAGTTGGTCCTCGGTCCGGCCGACGAAGCTGATCTCGGGAATCGTGTAGATGCCGATGGGCTGGAGGTTGTCCATCTGCCCGACCGGTTCCCCGTACGCGTGGTACGCGGCGACCCGGCCCTGCTCCATCGAGGTCGCCGCGAGCGCCGGGAAGCCGATGACGTCGCCCACGGCGTAGATGTGCGGCACCTCGGTGCGGAAGTGCTCGTCCACCGTGATCCGGCCGCGCCGGTCCGCGGACAGCCCCGCCCTGTCCAGGTCGAGTCCGTCGGTCAGGCCCTGCCGGCCCGCCGAGTACATCACCGTGTCCGCCGGTATCTTCTTGCCGCTCTCCAGCACGGTCAGCGTGCCCCGCGCATGCCGCTCGACGGCGGCCACCGTCTCCCCGAACCGGAAGGTGACGGCCAGGTCCCGCAGGTGGTACTTGAGCGACTCGACGACCTCGACGTCGCACATGTCGAGCATGGCCGCGCGCTTCTCGACAACGGTGACCTTGCTGCCGAGCGCGGCGAACATGCTGGCGTACTCCATGCCGATGACGCCGGCCCCGACGATGACCATGGAGCGCGGGACCCGCTCCAGCGACAGCACGTTGTCCGAGTCCATGATGGTGCGGCCGTCGAACTCGACGCTGTCCGGCCGGGCCGGCCGGGTGCCGGTCGCGATGATGATGTGCTCGGCGGTCAACAGCCGTTCATGGCCGTTGGGTTCGCGCAGGGCGACGGTGTGCGGGTCGACGAACCGGCCGGTGCCGGAGCAGAGGGTGACGTGGTTGCGGGAGAGCTGGTTGCGGATGACGTCCACCTCGCGGCTGACCACGTGCTGGGTGCGCGCGGTCAGGTCGGCGACGGTGATGTCCTCCTTCAGCCGGTAGCTCTGGCCGTACAGGTCGCGCTGGGTCAGGCCGGTCAGGTAGAGGACCGCCTCGCGCAGGGTCTTGGACGGGATGGTCCCGGTGTGGATGGACACGCCGCCGACCATGTCGGGGCTGTCCACGACGGCGACCCGGCGGCCGAGTTTGGCCGCCGCGATGGCGGCCTTCTGGCCGCCGGGACCGGAACCGATGACGAGCATGTCGAAGTCGGGCACCCTGCGAAGTCTGTCAGCAGCCGCCCCCGCTTCGAAAGGGTGAACGGGCAACCGTCCCGTGAAATCCGGTAGGGGCCGGGCCCGTTGCGCGTCTCACCGGCCCCGCGGGCCACCGGTGTCAGGGCAGGAGCCGCTCGACGCAGTTCGGCCCTTCGCGCTCCATCTTCTTCCTGGCCCATTCCAGGGTTTCCGGGGTGACGTCCCGGCCCGACGCCATCACCAGGTCCTCGGGCGCCACCCCGGTGCCGGGGGCGCTGTGCAGCAGGGAGTCCGGGGTGGCGCGGTCGTCGGACGACCGGGACGCTTCGGATTCTGAGGTCGACATGGTCCCTCCTTCGCGGAGCAGGGGTGCACACCTTCACGATTGCCCGCCCGGCCGCACCCCGCATCCCGGGAAGGAATTCGCCCCTTTTAGGTTGTAAGGTGACCGTACATCCGTTCCGGGGAGGCCGTCACGATGGCCGAGCAGGCGTTTTACCAGAATGCGCCCGGGAGCCCCCGCTATCTGCCGATCGCCGAGCACGGGCTGATCGGCGATCTGCGCAGCGTGGCCCTGGTCGGCAGCAACGGCACGATCGACTGGTACTGCAGCCCGTCCTTCGACGCCCCCAGCGTCTTCGCCGCCGTCCTGGACGCCGAGCGTGGCGGTTTCTTCGCGCTGGCCGCCGCCGTCCCGGCCCGGACCAAGCAGTTCTACTTCCCCGACACGAACGTGCTGATCACCCGGTTCTTCACCGACGAGGGGGTCGGCGAGGTCCAGGACTTCATGCCGGTGACGGGGGAGTCGCAGGAGTGCGCGCGGCACCGGCTGATCCGCCGGGTGCTGTGCGTGCGCGGCACCGTGCCCTTCCGGGTCCGGGTGGCCCCCCGCTTCAACTACGGCGCCGACCCGCACACCCTGCGCATGATCGGTGACACCGCGTTGTTCGAGTCCGCGGCCAAGTCCCTGCTGCTCACCTCGACGGTGGCCCTGGAGAGCGACGGGCCGGACGCCTGCGCCGACTTCAAGCTCACCGAGGGGGAGTCGGCCGTCTTCGCCCTCGACCAGGCCGGCGAGGACATCGCCCCCCGCGGTTGCGCCCGCGCCGAGGCCGAGCAGCAGTTCGAGACCACGGTCTGCTACTGGCGGCGCTGGCTCCACCAGTCCCGGTACCGCGGCCGCTGGCGCGAGATGGTGCACCGCTCGGCGCTCACCCTGAAACTGCTCACCTACGCCCCCACCGGCGCCATCGTCGCCGCGCCCACCACCAGCCTCCCCGAGCAGTTCGGCGGCGAACGCAACTGGGACTACCGCTACGTCTGGATCCGCGACGCCGCCTTCGCCGTCTACGCCCTGCTGCGGCTCGGCTTCAGCAGCGAGGCCGCCGCCTTCATGAAGTTCGTGACCACCTACATCAGCCCGGGCGACGGCTTCGCCTCCGGCCCGCTGCAGATCATGTACGGCATCGACGGCCGCTCCGACCTGCCCGAACGCGAGCTGACCCACCTGGAGGGCCACTGCGGCTCGGCCCCGGTACGGGTCGGCAACGACGCGGCCGGCCAGCTCCAGCTGGACATCTACGGCGCCCTCATCGACTCGATCTACCTCTACGACAAATGGGCCGAGCCCATCTCCAGCGACCAGTGGGACGACGTCACCCGCCTCGTGGGCTGGGTCTGCGACCACTGGGACCAGCCCGACGAGGGCATCTGGGAGACCCGTGGCGGCCGCAAGAACTTCCTGTACTCGCGCCTGATGTGCTGGGTCGCCATCGAACGCGCGATCCGCCTCGCCAACCGGCGCGGCCTTCCCGCCGAGCTGCCCCGCTGGCGCCAGTGCCGCGACACCATCTACCGGCGGATCATGGACCGCGGCTGGTCCGAGCGGCGCGGCGCCTTCGTCCAGCACGAGGGCGACGACGTCCTCGACGCCTCGCTCCTGATGATGCCCCTGGCCAAGTTCATCGCCCCGACCGACCCCAAGTGGCTGTCCACCCTGGACGCCCTCACCGAGGACCTGGTCTCCGACTCCCTCGTCTACCGCTACGACCCGCAGGCCAGCCCCGACGGCCTCCGCGGCGACGAGGGCACCTTCTCGATCTGCTCCTTCTGGTACGTGGAGGCCCTGGTGCGCGCCGGACGCGTCGACGAGGCCCGGCTCGCCTTCGAGAAGATGCTCACCTACGCCAACCATCTCGGCCTGTACGCCGAGGAGATCGGCCGCACCGGTGAGCAGCAGGGCAACTTCCCGCAGGCGTTCACGCACCTCGCGCTCATCAGCGCCGCCTTCAACCTGGACCGCGCCCTGGGCTGAGGATCACGGCAGCGGCTGCTCCGCCCAGATGACCTTCCCGGCGGGCGTGTAGCGGGTGCCCCACCGCTCGGCCATCTGCGCGACCAGGAACAGACCCCGGCCGCCCTCGTCGGTGCTCGCCGCGTACCGCAGGTGCGGGGAGGTGGTGCTGCCGTCGGAGACCTCGCAGATCAGCGTCCGGTCGCGCAGCAGCCGTACCCCGATGGGCGCCCGGCCGTGCCGGATGGCGTTGGTGACCAGCTCGCTGAGGAGCAGCTCGGTCGTGAACGACAGCTCGTCCAGGTCCCACTCCGCCAGCTGGCGGGTCACCCTGGACCGCACGTCCGAGACGGCCGCGGGATCCGCCGGCACCTGCCATTCGGCGATCCGGTCCGCGCCGAGCGCCCTGGTCCTGGCGACGATCAGCGCGACGTCGTCGCTGGGGCGGGCCGGGAGCCGTTCCAGGACGGCCGCACAGGTCTGCTCCGGGGTTTCGCCGGCCGCCGACTCCAGGGCGCCGGCCAGCAGTTCGAGCCCCTCGTCGATGTCCCGCTTCCGGTCCTCCACCAGCCCGTCGGTGTACAGGACCAGGCTGCTGCCCGGCGCCAGTTCCAGCTCGGCCGTCTCGAAGGGCAGCCCGCCCAGGCCCAGCGGCGGGCCGACAGGCACGTCCGCGAACTCCACACTGCCGTCCGGCCTGACCAGCGCCGGCGGCGGATGACCGGCACGGGCCACCGTGCAGCGCCGTGACACCGGGTCGTAGATCGCGTACAGGCAGGTCGCGCCGGTGATCGTGGCCGCGGTGTCCGCGCCGTCCTCGGGGGTCTCGTCCTGGTCGATGCGGCCCACCAACTCGTCCAGCAGGCCCAGCAGCTCGTCCGGCTGCAGGTCCAGCGCCGTGAAGTTGTGCACGGCGGTGCGCAGCCGCCCCATGGTCGCCGCCGCGTGCAGCCCGTGCCCCACCACGTCGCCGACCACCAGCGCCACCCGGGCCCCGGACAGCGGGAGCACGTCGAACCAGTCGCCGCCCACGCCCGACTGGGCCGGCAGGTACCGGTAGGCGATGTCCAGGGCGCTCTGCGCGGGCAGGCTGCGCGGCAGCAGACTGCGCTGCAGGGTGACCGCCATGCTGTGCTCGCGCGTGTAGCGGCGGGCGTTGTCGATGGAGACCGCGGCGCGGGCCACCAGTTCCTCCGCGAGGGCCAGCTCCTCGGTGTCGAACGGGGCGGGCTTCTCCGAGCGGCAGAAGTTGGCCACGCCCAGCACCATGTTCCCGGCCCGCAGCGGAACCGTGATCAGCGAGTGGATGCCGAACGCCAGGATCTGGCCGGTCAGCTCCACGTCCTGGGCCCGCCAGCCGGGCGCCTCCCGCAGCCGCGGCTCGACGACCGACTCGCCGCTCAGCAGGCTCCGGCCCTGCGGCGAGGACGGCACGAACTGGAACCTCTCGCCGACCGGGTACAACGGGGCGTCCTTGCGGATGCCGGTGCACGCCACCCGGCGCAGTGCGTCCCCGGGCTTGGGTTCCTCGCCCTTGAGGACGGCCTCGTACAGGTCCACGGCGGCGTAGTCCGCGAACCGCGGCACGGCCAGCTCCGCGAGCTCCTCGGCGGTACGGGTGACGTCCAGGCTGGTGCCGATGCCCACCCCGGCGTCGTACAGCATGTTCAGGCGTTCGCGGGCCACCTCGGCGCGGCCGGAGAGGGCCCGCAGCTCGGTGGAGTCGCGCAGCGTGATGACACTGCCGGGCGGTCCGCCGCGCACCTCGATGGGGCGCTGGTTGACGGCCAGCAGCCGGTCCTTGACCAGATGCACCTCGTCGGTGGCGACCCGCCCGGAGGCGATCAGCGTCGCCGTCTCCGGGTCCAGGCCGAGGTCCTGGACCCGGCGGCGCTCGGCCTCCGCCGGCAGGTCCAGCAGGCGCTGCGCCTCGTCGTTGGCGAGCATCAGCCGGCCGTCGCCCCCGACGATCAGCACACCCTCGCGCACGGAGTGCAGCACCGCGTCGTGGTGCTCGTACATCCGGGTCATCTCGTCCGGGCCGAGACCGTGCGTCTGGCGCAGCAGCCGCCGGCTGACCAGCGCGGTGCCCGCCGTCGCCAGGGCCAGCGCCGCGGCGGCCGCGGTCAGCAGCAGCGGCAGCTGCTGGTCGGCGGTGCCGCCCACGTGCGCGGTGGTGATACCGGCCGACACCAGACCCACCACCTTGCCGTTCGCGTCCCGGACCGGGACCACGGCCTGCACCAGCTCCCCGATGGTGCCGTGCACCTCCTCGGTGACGGTTCCGCCGGCCAGCGCGGGCCCGATGGTCCCGACGAACTTCTTGCCGATGCGGTCCGGCTTGGGGTGCGTGTACCGGATTCCGTCGGTGTTCATGACGACGATGAAGTCCACGCCCGTCGACCTGCGGGCCGCCTCCGCCCGCGGCTGGAGCACCGTCGTCGGGTCGGGCAGCCGCAGCGCCGCCGCCGTGCCGGGGGCGTCGGCGAAGGTCTGGGCGACGGCAAGGGACCGGTTGCGGGCCTCCATGCTGCTGTCGCGCCGCACCTGGAGCACCAGCGCCAGCACCGCCGACACGATCAGCAGCAGCACGATCGCGACCTGTAGCACGAACACCTGCCCGGCCACGCTACGGCCGCTCAGCGTCGACCACAGCCGTCCGGACCGGTTGCGCCCCGGCCCGTTCGGCTTCCGCTGGGCGAGCGGCGCGCGCGGAGTCCCGGATCGGGACGGCCGAGTGTCGGACCGGCCGGGCTGACGGACCATGAGCCCATGTCTACACTGCCGCGCCGCCCGAGGCGAGAGCGTCCCCAGAGGTAACCAGGACGATACCCCGCCGTGTCCCGGTCACGCCCGGTCCGCGGCGCCCGGCCGCCGGGTGGCGAGCAGCAGCGCCACGTCGTCGGGGCGGTCGGTGGCGTGCCGGGCCATGGCGGTGAGCCGGTCGGCCACCCCGGTGAGGGTACGGGCGCCGCGCCGCCCCGGCGCCGCCCCGGCCTCCGTCAGGGCCGCCCCCAGCGCCGCGATGCCGTCGTCGATGTCGGCGCCCGGCCGTTCCACGAGACCGTCCGTGTACAGGGCGAGAATCGCGTCCGGCGCCAGCTCGAGACCGGTCACCGGATACCGGGCCCGCGGGTCGACGCCCAGCACGACACCGCCGGGGATCTCCAGGACCCGGGTACGGCCGTCCGGGGCCCGCAGCAGGGGCGGCGGATGACCGGCCCGGGCGATCCGGGCGCGCCCGGTGGCGGGATCGAGACGCAGGTAGCAGCAGCTCGCGAACTGGCCCGGGTCGAGGTCGATGAGCAGCCGGTTGGTGCCGCTCAGCACCTCGTCGGGCGGCCGGTCGCTGAGCGCGAACGCCCGGACCGCGCTGCGCAGTTGTCCCATGGTGGCGGCCGCCTGCACGCCGTGCCCCTGGACGTCGCCGATGACCAGCGCGAGGCCGTCGCCCGCCCCGACCACGTCGTACCAGTCGCCGCCCACGTCCATGCCCTGGGTGCCCGGCAGGTACCGGCCGGCGGTCTCCACCTGAGGGTGCGCCGACAGGCGGCGGGGCAGCAGTGCCTGCTGGAGACCGCGGGCCAGGGCGGCCTCGCTGTCGTAGCGGCGGGCCTTCTCCATCGCGTGCGCGATCAGGCCCGCGAGCGCCATGAGGACGGTCCGCTCCTCGGTGCTGAAGGTCCGCTCGGACTCGAAACCGAGGATGCAGGTGCCGACCGGGCGCCCCGAGGCGATCAGCGGCAGGAAGGCGCGGGAGCCGACCTCGGCGTCCAGGGCGAGACCCGGGTAGGTGTCCGCCAGCCGCCGCATCGACTCGAAGAACAGCGGCCGGCCGGTGGTGAGGGTCTCCACGCCGGGGATGTGGGCGTCCAGACCCACACCGTCGAACGGGGCGAGGAAGCCCGGCGGGAAGCCCGACTCCCAGGCCAGGTAGAAATGCCGGTCCTGGAGCAGGTAGATGGCCAGCCGGCGGCCGCCGAACGCGGGAAGCAGCTCCTGCATCACCACCGCGGACACCTGCCGGGCGGTCACCGCGTCGGTCAGCGCGATCGCCAGGGCGATCGGCCGGTACAGCGGGGTCATCGAGGAGCCGCCGGACCGCCCGAGCGTGCCAGGCCCGGCCGCGGGGGACAGGTGCACGGGCGGGTCGATCCGGCTGGCCGGGACGACCGTGCAGGTGACCAGGTCGGAGCCCGGATGCACCGACAGGGCGAGGAAGTCACCCTCCGCGGCGCCGCCGCGCCGGACCTGGAAGTGCACCGGGCCGCGGGCGAGCAGCGCCCCGCGCCAGTGGTCGTCGTACGGCGGCCCGCTCAGCCACGGCATCGCCTCCGACAGGGGCCGGCCGAGCAGCTCGGCGCGGGGCCGGCCGGCCAGCCGGACGGCCGCCGGGTTGGCGTAGCGGACGACGCCGGAGCGGTCCAGGCAGAAGACGCCCTCGGGGAGCAGGTCGGCCGCTCCGTCGGCGGGGGCGGACGGGCCCGGGTCGATGACGATCCCGGAGACCAGTGAGGGGTTTTCGGTGCCGGGCGGCGGCCACAGCTCCAGCAGGAGCGGGGCGCCGTCCGCGGACCGCACCCGCAGCGGGGCGGGCGGCGGCTTGCCGGCCGCGGTCTCGTGCAGTGCGGTCAGCACGTCGTCCGCGTCGGCGGGCGTCACGGCCACCGCCAGCTCGGCCCCGGTACCGGGGAACTCCGCCGGCGCCCGGCCGAGCAGGGCGTGCAGCCGGTCGTCGGCGTGCACCGCGGAGGTGACCGGGTCCCAGGTGAAACGGCCCACCCGGGCCGGTCCCGGCCGGGTGGCGGGCGGCCGGACGCACACCGGCTCGCCCTCCCAGGCGACCGCCGCGTCCCCCTCCTCGGCCACCAGCTCGCACAGCCCGGCACCCAGCCGCTCGGCCAGCCGGCCCAGCCTGTCCAGGTCCGGCAGCTCGTCCACGGTGTCCGCGGTACCGGAGAGAAGCACGGTGAGCACCCCGAAGGACGGCTCCGCCCCGGGCACGGGCGTGTACACCGAACCGAACTGGAACGGCAGGCCCGCCGCGAACTGCGGGTAGCGGCGCACCGTCTCGGCCGCGTTGGGCAGCACCACCCGCGTGCCGAGCCGGTAGGCGTCCGCGACCGGGAACGGCCGGTCCATGTGCAGCCGCCACCAGGGTCTGAACAGCGGGCCCGGCAGCCCCACCAGCGTGGCCAGCCGGAGCAGCCCGGGGGTGCCGGAGCGCAGGTACACCCCGGCGACGTGGGCACCGGCCGCGCCGAGGGCGCCGGTCGAGGCCTCGACCAGCAGCGCGGTCAGCCGCTCACGCGCCCGGCCCACGTGCTCGTCGCTCCCAGTCATCGGGTCCTACCTCGTCCGCGCACCGCCGGGTGGGTGACACAGCAAGAATGCGTCACGACGGCCCGAACACGCACCCCCGGGACACGGGCCGGTGCGGACCCGGCCGGCTCAGCCGCCGCCCACCGGCCGCAGCACCAGGTGACCGTCCTCCCGCGCGGCCGCCATGGCGAACGGGAAGACGTCCGCCTCCAGGCACATCGGTACGTCCTCGGGGTGCACGCCCTCCCAGCCGAGCCGCAGGCCCTCGGCGAGCCGCGCCGCCCCGCCGGAGTTCCGGGCCCGCTCCACGAACGGGCCCGGGGCTACGGAACCGTCGCTCACCAGCCCGGCGACGTACTCGGCGCAGGCCAGGTCCTCCTCGGCCCGCCCGCCGTCCCCGGTGACCACGAAGGTGACCGCCGCGGGCCGCTCGCGCCGCAGCACGGCCGCGGTGGCCCCGGCGACCACGAAACTCGCGCACAGCAGCAGCCGGGCGCCGGTGACGGCGAGCGCCCCGGTCGTCCCGGCGGTGGTCTTCTGGACGACCGTACGGCCCGCGACGTCCAGCGAGCGCAGCTGGGCCGGAGAGTTGGCCAGGTCGAAGCCCGGCACCACCGGGCCGTCCTGGAAGGCCAGCCAGCCGGGGTGACGGGCCTTCAGCTCCAGCGCCTCGTCGAGGGTTTCGGCGAACACGATCCGCTCGGCGCCCCGGTGGAACGCCCAGGCCGCCACGGTGAACGCGCGCATCACGTCGACGACCACGGCGACTTCGGGCGTCGAGGACAGACCGGGGACACCGGTGAAGGTGGCTCGCATCACCCCATCATGCCCGGCTGGTCAGAGCTCCGGCTCCTCCGTGGCCGGCAGGGCCGCGCGCATCGAGCGCAGGGCCAGCAGCAGGACGCCGATGTCGTCGAGGTAGATCGGGTCGGGCAGCAGGTCGGTGGGGAGCACCAGATACAGGACGGCGCCCCAGAACACCCAGCGCGAGCCGGTCGGCAGCCCGGCCCGGCGCAGGGTGCGCCGGGTGCGGACCAGCCGCACGAGTACGGCGACGGCGCCGGCCAGCAGGGCCGCGGCGACGATCGCGCAGATCACGAGCACGGTCGTGGTGGTGTCCATGACTGTCCTGTCGTCCGGCCCCGATCCGGCCCGGGGTCTCTCACTGGTCCGTCTTCCCGGTTTCGTCCTCGGGCATGGCCGCCGGCCCGGCACCGTCCTTCGGGGCCCGCAGTCCCTTGACCGCGCGGGTCAACTGCTGGAAGGGCGAGGCGGTCCGGGGTGCCGGTGCGGCCGGGGCGGGCGCGTCGCGGAGGGCGGCGAGCGCCTCGCCGGCCCGCTCGGCGGCCTCCCGGTACAGGTCCCGCGACCTGGTCATGGCCTCCAGCGCCTCGGCGTACTGCGCGACGCGCTTGCGCTCGCGCGCCAGTTCCTCCTCCAGCGTCATCAGGGTCCAGTTGTCCCGCAGATCGGCCAGCGCCTCCTCGGCGCCCAGCGGCGCGGGCTTCGGGAGCGCGGCGAACCGGCGCACGGCGGCGAACAGTTCGGTGGGCTCCGAGCCGTCGAGGAAGACGCTGCGCACCGCGTAGTCCTGCGCGTCGTAGTCCGACGGCGCCGGGTCCGGGGGCAGCAGTACCGCGCCGCCGCGCGGGACCTCGACCCCGAGGTCGCGCAGCGCCCAGTTGACGGCACGGAACTGGTGGGGCGCGGCCCGGTGTTCCACGACGCGGTGCGCCAGACCGGGCGGCAGCTGCCGGACCAGCGGCAGCCGGCCGAGCGCGTCGGGGGTCATCGCCTCGTGCACGACGAGGTTGACGCACCAGGCGTCCTTCGCCGCGTCCCGCAGCACGCGCCGCATGTCCTTGTCGTCGGCGGGCAGCGGGTTGACCGTGCGGAGCCTGACGCCCGCCACCGCCGGGTGGTAGTCCCAGGCGGCCTCGCCGCCGTCACCGGCCTCCTCGCCGTCGGGCCAGAACATCACCGCGGGGGAGGGCCAGGCCTCGTCGCAAGGCCGGTCGGCCTCGGCGACGAGCTGCCACTCCCGCCCCGCCTGCCGGCCCTGCAGGTCGACGGCCAGGACCAGCCGGGCGCGCACCGTCACGGTGCCGTCGCCGACGCGCCAGCGGGCCTCGAAGACGCGCCGGGCGGAGTCCTCGGGCACGGGGGGTTCCGCGAAGTCGTCGAGGACGCCGGTCTCCTTGCGGCTGCGCAGGATCCTGCGGATCACCTCCTCGGAGTCCGGACCCGTGTGACGGCCGCGGGCGGCCCAGACGGTCGGCGGAAGGACGGCACGGTCGGCGGCGGAGTTCGACATGGGCCAATCTGCTGGTGGGAGGGGAGTGCGTCCTCCAGTATCGCCGCCCGGGAGCGCGTCTCATAGGGCGGGGGCCGCCCGCGCGCGGCGAGTGCGCCCCGCACCCGGGGTGCGAACCGAGTGCGTCGTACGACGCCGGTTCACCCGTGCCCCTGATCCGGCCGGCCTCGGAGAATGGTGGCGGGAACGGGGACCGCCCGACCATCCGCTAGGGGCGGGCCCCGTTCCCGCCGCCGGGAGGCATGAGCAAGAAGCACGACAAGGACGCACGACAAGGACGCACGACAAGGACGCACGCGAAGGAAGCACGAGAAGGGGGCCGACGGCAGTGCGCCGGCCCCCTGTCACAGGTCACGTCCGAGCGCCTCAGGCGCCACTCTCGCGGAGCATGTCCTCGCGCTCGACCAGCTTGACGCGCTCGCGGCCCTGCGGCTCGCCCAGCGCCTTCTCGGCGGCGTCCAGCCGGTACCAGCCCTCCCAGGTGGTGAAGCGGACGCCGCGCTCGGCGAGGAAGGCGTCCACGGCCTCCGGCGCGGGCGCCTCGGGGGTGTGCAGGCGGCCGTTCGCGTAGTCGTCCAGCAGGTTGGACACCGTCTCGTTGGCGTCGCCCTTGGTGTGGCCGATGAGGCCGACCGGGCCGCGCCGGATCCAGCCGGTGACGTACGTCGACTGGAGGTGGCCGCCGCTCTCCTCGATGACCCGGCCGCCCTCGTCCGGGACGGTGCCCGACTCGATGTCCCAGGGCAGCTTGGGCAGCCGGTCGGAGAGGTAGCCGACGGCGCGGTAGACGGCGCCGAGGTCCCAGTCCTTGAACTCGCCGGTGCCCTTGACGTTGCCGGTGCCGTCGAGGGCGGTGCGCTCGGTGCGCAGGCCGACGACCTTGCCGTCCTCGCCGAGGATCTCGGCCGGCGACTCGAAGAAGTGCAGGAAGAGCTTGTGCGGGCGGTCGCCGACGTCGCGGATCGCCCAGTTCTCCAGGGTCTTGGCGACCATGTCGGCCTGCTTGTTGCCGCGCCGGGTCTCGATCGAGCCCTCGTCGTAGTCGATGTCCTCGGGGTCGACGATGACCTCGATGGTGGGGGAGTGGTCCAGTTCCCGCAGCTCCATCGGGGAGAACTTCGCCTGCGCCGGGCCGCGGCGGCCGAAGACGTGGACCTCGAGGGCCTTGTTGGCCTTCAGGCCGTCGTAGACGTTCGGCGGGATCTCCGTCGGCAGCAGCTCGTCGGCGGTCTTGGCGAGGATGCGGGCCACGTCCAGGGCCACGTTGCCGACGCCGAGGACCGCGACCTTCTCGGCCTCCAGCGGCCAGGTGCGCGGCACGTCCGGGTGGCCGTCGTACCAGGAGACGAAGTCGGCGGCGCCGTAGGAGCCGTCCAGCTCGATGCCGGGTATCCGCAGCTCGCGGTCGGCGGTGGCGCCGGTCGAGAACACCACGGCGTCGTAGAACGTGCGCAGGTCGTCGAGGCTGATGTCGGCCGGGTAGTCCACGTTGCCGAAGAGCCGGATCTGCGGCTTGTCGAGCACCTGGTGCAGGGCCGTGATGATGCCCTTGATGCGCGGGTGGTCGGGGGCGACGCCGTAGCGGATCAGGCCGAACGGGGCGGGCATCCGCTCGAAGAGGTCGATGGACACGCCGGGCTCGGCGGCCACCGCGGACTTGAGCAGGGCGTCGGCGGCGTAGATCCCGGCGGGGCCGGCTCCGACGATGGCTACCCGCAGGGGGCGCGGCATGATCAGGTTCCCTTCGAGTGAGGACAATCGATCTCGAACGGGAAGCCTAAGCTAAGGCAGTCCTAAGTTAGTACGCGGGTCCGCCCTATGACCTCATAAGCCGATCTTATGACGTGTATCGGGTCCGGCTTATGGCCTCGGGGTGGCCCGGAGGCCCTCCGGGTGCTTGGCGGGCACACGTCACATGCACCACCCTGTCCTCTGCGGCGCACCGAGGCGCGGTGGCCGGAGGGCGAGGGGTGAGGGCGTGGCAGTATGCGGGGAGACGGCCGTCGCGGTGACCGGCGGCAGCGGATTCGTCGGGAGCCACCTGGTACGGCGGCTGCTGGAGCGCGGGTACCGGGTCCGGGCGACCGTCCGCCGCGCCTCCGACACGGCGAAGGTACGGCCCCTGTGGGAGCTCCAGGAGGCGTTCCCCGGCCGGCTCACCCTGTTCGAGGCGGACCTTCTGAAGGACGGCTCCTTCGACGAGGCGTTCCGCGGCTGCGCGACCGTCTTCCACGTGGCCTCGCCGTTCCTGATGCCGGAACGGATCAAGAACGGGCAGCGGGACGTGGTGGATCCGGCGCTGCTCGGCACCCGCAACGTCCTCGGCGGCGTCGAGCGCACGCCGGAGGTGGAGACCCTGGTCCTCACCTCCACCGTGGGCACGATCTTCGGCGACTACGCCGACGTCCGCGAGATGGCCGACGGGGTGCTGACCGAGGAATACGTCAACACCACCAGCACCGTGGCGAACAACCCCTACCACTACGCCAAGACCGTCGCCGAGCGCGCCGCCCGCAACGCCGAGGCCGCCCAGGACCGCTGGCGCCTGGTCTCCATCAACCCCGGCCTGGTCCTCGGCCCCTCCCTCACGCCCGCCTCCGAGTCCGGCAGCCTCTTCCTGCTCGACGAACTGTTCAAGGGCTGCTTCTGCTACGGCGCCCCGGACTTCAGCTTCACCACCGCGGACGTCCGCGACGTGGCCGACGCGCACATCGCGGCCGCGGAGAACCCGGCGGCCAGGGGCCGTTACATCGTGGCCAACGAGACGATGACGTCCTTCCACGAGATGTCCCGGATCATCCGCACCCGCCACCCCTGGGACCCCCGCCTGCCGCGCACCGCGCTCCCGCACGGCCCGGTACGCGTCCTGGGGCCGCTCTTCGGCCTCACCCAGGACTACATACGCAAGCACCTCGGCATCCGCTTCCGCGTCGACAACGGCCGCAGCGTCCGCGAACTCGGCCTCGCCTACCGGCCCGTCGAGGAGACCCTCCTGGACCACCACGAGAGCTGGCGCACCCGGCGGCGGAGGGCCTGAGCCCGACGGCCACGGAGGTCAGGCCGGGCGGATCACCCGGTGGATCGCCGACTCCCCGGCGTTGTAGATCGACTCCTCGCGGATGAGCGCCCCCGGGCTCGGCGCGTGCACCATCGTGCCCCCGCCCGCGTAGATCCCCACGTGGCTGTCGTCGTCGAAGAAGAAGACCAGGTCACCCGGCTCGACGGCGGCCAGCGCGATCGGGGTGCCGGCCAGCGTCTGCTCCGCCGCGGTACGCGGCAGCGTGACGCCGGCGGCGCGCCAGGCGGCCTGGGTCAGGCCGGCGGCGTCGTACGCCCCCGGCCCGGTCGCGCCCCAGACACACGGCCGGCCGATCTGCTCCCGCGCGAACGCGAGCGCCTTCATCGCCTTGCCCGGCTCGGCCGCGACGCCCGGCTGGACGAAGGCACCGGCGTCGGCGTATCCGCCGGGCGCCGGCGCCGCTGCGGTGGGCACCGGGGCCGGGACCTGCCCGGGCGCGGTCGGCAGGGGCGTGGTGGGGAGCGGGGCGGTGACGACCGGGGCGGGGGCGGCCACGGGCATCGCCATCGCGGGCGCGGCAGCCGTCATCGCCTCGGGCGACGCGGTCATGACCGTCGGCATCGCGGCGGTCGGCGGTGCGGGGGGTGCCGCCATGGGGGCTGCCATCGGCGCCGTCATGGGGGCTGCCACAGATGCCGCCATCGGCATGGGCGTGGGCGCGGGCATCGCCGCGGCGGGCGCGGCCATCGCGGTGGGCACGGCCATGGTGGCGGCGTAGGCGTACGCGCCGTCGGCGGACTGGATGCCCTGCGGATATGCGCCGGCCTGCATGCTCTCCGGATAGGCTCCGGCCTGCATGCCCTCCGGATAGGCACCGGCCTGCGTGCCCGCCGGGTAGGCGCCGGCCAGGTCGGCGGCGGGTGCGGCGGCGAAGGGGGCGGCCATCGGCACGGCGGCCGTGGGCGGGGCAGGGACGGCGGGGGCTGTCATGGGGTACCCGCCGGTGCCGTAGGCCGTGTCGGCGGCGACCGGCGGAACGTCGGTGTAGGAGGCGGCCGCGTTCGGCGACATGATCCGGAAACCGCCGGCGTCCATCGGGCTGGGGGCCGGGGCGGGAGCGGCTGGCGCCGCGGTCGGGTAGGCGCCGCTGTTCGTGGGAGCTGCGGTCGGGTAGGCCCCGGCGCCTGTCATCGGGTCCGCGGTCGGGAAGAGGCTGGTGCCCGTCATGGGGTCCGCGGTCGGGAAGAGGCTGGTGCCCGTCATGGGGTCCGCGGTCGGGAAGAGGCTGGTGCCCGTCATGGGGTCCGCGGTCGGGAAGACGCTGGTGCCCGTCATGGGGTCCGCGGTCGGGAAGACGCTGGTGCCCGTCATGGGGTCCGCGGTCGGGAAGACGCTGGTGCTCGCCATGGGATCAGCCGTCGGGAAGCCGCCCGCGTCGGCCGGCGTCGGCATCGGGAACGAGCCCGTGGCACCCGGCGTCATGATGCGGAAGGAGCCGCTGTCCCCCGGCGCCGGAGCCTGGGCGGCGCCCGTGTCCATGGCGGGCGCGCTCTGGTAGGTCCCGCCGCCCGAGCCGCCCGGGGTCATGACGCGGAAACCGCCCGTGTCGGCCGCGGCCCGGGTCGGGGCACGGTCGGCACCCCCCGGGGTCATGATGCGGAAGGTACCGGTGTCCGAAGGGGACACGATCGGGATGCCGCCCGTCTCGGTCACCGCCGGGAGCGCGCGGGTGGCGGCGGGGGAGCCGGACCGGGCGGAGCCGCTGCCGGTGCGCTGGTTCGGTATGCCGACGCCGGGAGCCTGCCACTGCTGCGCCGGTGCCTGGGCCTCGGGCGTCGGCCAGGGGCTGGGCGACTGCGGAACACCCTGGGCGACAGGGGCCGGGGTCGCGTCGAGGGCGGCGATCGCGCGCTGCCCGGTGCGCTGGGACAGCACCTCGCGCGCCTTGGCGAGCTTGAGCTGGTTCCTGGTCTTCGAGGCACCCGGGGTGGGCCGCTGCGGCCCGGCGGCGGGCAGCGCCCTGGGCGCACCCGGGGTCCCCGCGGGCAGCGCCGCGGCGGACCCTGCCGTCAACTCCAGCTTCGGGCGCGCCGGCAGCTCGCGGACGACCTCGATCTCGCTCTGCGCGGACGGTCCCGCGGTCAGCTCCAGCCGGGCCGGGCCGGAGTCCTCCAGCTGGCCGAGGAGGTCGGCGGCCATGGCGCTGACGGGCCGCCGCGGGCCGGGCCGGGCGGGCTGCCGGTCGGAGGGCAGCGCGGCCGGAACGCTCGGCCCGAGCTTCGAGCGCGCCCCTTCGAACCATTCCCGGGCGATGTTGTCGAGGCCCGGGTCGTCACGACGGGGCCGTTTGAACAGCGGGACGCCGCGTGAGCGCGAGCCCCCGCTCATCGCGCGGGTGGCGTTGTAGTTCCCGGTGGCGTTCTCGGCCTGGTCGTAGAGGCTGTCGATCCGCTGTCGAACCTCGTCACGGCTCTCGGGCGCCATTGAGGGGTCGTGCTCCTTCCGTACTCCGCCTACCGGGTTAGCTGTCGGGTTCGGGCGGTCGAATCCGGAAGGCATGCCCTACGGCCTTTGTCCTTGCGGACGGTGGCCGATTCACCCCAGTGGTCGGTTGGGTCCCCGGCTCCGGATCAGCCCCTGAGGGGGCACCGGACTCGGCGGAGGCCGCGCGGCCCGACGGGATTCGCCGGGGGGAGCCGAGCGGCTTGCCCGTCAACTTAGCCAACTTGTGTCACTCGTGTGAAGGTTGAAGTGGCTAATGTCCGATACGTATTTGTGATGTTCGTCGTAGCGTTCGGAACTCGACCGTACGGAACGGCATTTCGCGCGCATCCATTGCATTCGCAGGGTCACCGGGGCGTTGCCGTCGGTCGCGTTCGTCTGCTCCGGTGCACGCGCTTTCTGTGAGGTCGCCGTGAATTCGTGGGTCTGTTGAACACGGTGGGGCCGTGGGCCGTATAGGGCGGGGGAATTCCATGCCCGGCCGCCCACGACACGCAGGGGAACGACCTTGAGACGCAACAGGCGCAGACGCCCGACCGGCGCACAGCGCGCGACCTTCGCAGCGGTCGCCCTGATGCTCGGCGGCGGAGGACTGGTCGCGGTGAACGTCTATGCCTCGGCCACCGAGAACGGCGGAGACCAGGGACAGGTCGCCACGGGCCAGGTGCTGTCCGCGCCCACGATCTACTGCCCCGACGTCGGCAGCCGGCTGACCGCGGTTCCCGACGGCGCCCGGGCGGACGTCGACCGTGAACTCGCCCAGCTGGACCAGCAGATCGCCGCCGCTTACCAGCAACTCACCCGGTCCGCGGCCGAGATCGAGCAGAACCCCGGCTTCGCCGGTCAGGCGATCATCGACCCGCTGAAGGCGGAGCGGTCCGAGTCGCTCCAGCGCATCGCCGACGCCATCGGCCGTGTGGGCGACCGCCCGCAGGGCCTCGACGACCTCGCCGCCTGCACCCTGCGCTCGTCGGACCAGGGCGCCGGGCAGTCGGCGGCTCCCCAGGGCAGTGCCACGCCGAGCCAGAGCGGCCAGGGCAGCGCCGCGCCGAGCCAGGGCACCGGCGCCGGCGGCCAGGGCACAGGCGGCGGCCAGGGCGGCAACGGGCCGGTCGCCGCCGACTACGCGGACATCACCTCGGTCCAGCCCGACGTCTCGACCCCGGCCGAACAGCCCGGCGGCTCCACCGGCACCTTCTCCTCCAGCTGCGGCGTCAACGCGAACGGCCTGTTCAACTCGGACAACGTCATCGTCGCGCCCGGCGTCTCCAACGGCGCCCACCACTTCCACGACTACATCGGCAACCAGTCCAACAACGCCTTCGCCAGCGACCAGGACCTGGCGAACGCGCAGACCAGCTGTGCGGACCAGGGCGACAAGTCCACGTACTACTGGCCCGTGCTGCGGCTGCAGAACGGCAAGCAGGAGCGGGACGCCGACAAGCCGGGCGGCGGCACCGAGGGCAACGCCGGGCAGATCCTCACGGCGAAGCAGGTCACGCTGACCTTCGAGGGCAACCCCACGTCCAAGGTCACCGAGATGCCGCGGCTGCTGCGCATCATCACCGGCGACGCCAAGGCGTTCGTCAACGGCCCGGCCAACGCCAACGCCTCCTGGAGCTGCACCGGTTACGAGGACCGGCAGCTCAAGGACAAGTACCCGCTCTGCCCCTCCGGCAGTGACGTCGTGCGCACCTTCCGGTTCCAGAGCTGCTGGGACGGCCGGAACATCGACAGCGCCAACCACCGCACCCACGTGGCGTTCGAAGGCCCCGACGGCAGCTGCCCGGCCGGTTTCCAGGCCATCCCGCAGCTGGTGCAGCGCATCGTCTACGCCGTGGCCGCGCCGAGCCTCCAGGACGGCGGCCGCACGGTCCCGCTGTTCGCGGTGGACTCGTTCCCCGAGCAGCTGCACAAGCCGGTCACCGACCACGGCGACTTCATCAACGTCTTCGACGAGAGCCTGATGCGGAAGATGGTCGACTGCATCAACTCCGGCCGTACGTGCGGCGCGGGCGCCGACGAGCAGCCGCCGTCCCAGAGCGCGGAGCCGTCCCGGCCGAGCGAGACCGCGAGCCCGTCCGAGCCGCCGGCCGAGACGCAGAGCGCCGAGCCGTCCGAGCCGGCGACCCAGCAGCCGTCGTCGGACCAGCCCTCGTCCGAGCCCCCGGCCGGCACCCCGGCCACGGAGACCGCCACCGCCACCGCCCCTGGCTCCGGCTCCACCGGGCTGCCGAGGGTCTACGCGACTCCGTCGCCGAAGAAGACGTCGACCACCAAGTCGTCGGGCGGCGGCGTCATCAGCGAACCGACGCAACGGCCCGACACCGAGGCACCCACCGGCAACGCCACCGCCTCGCCGACCGGCACCGCGGTCGCCGCCCCGGCCGGCCAGGAGACCCCGGCCACCGGTTCACAGACCGAGCCCCAGACCGAGCCCCAGGCCGTCCAGGGCGGTCTCGCCGAGACCGGCGCCCACCTGTGGCCCGCGGTCTTCGGCGGCCTGCTGCTGGTCTCCGGGGCCGCGTTGCTGTGGCGCACCAAGCGGACCTCGTTCTGACCTGTCACCCGCTGCGCGGCGTGTCGCGGGCGGGCATGCCCGGCCCTGAGCGCCGGCCCGCCGGCATTTGCCGCCGGCGGGCGGCACACGGCAGGGTGCGGGTGTGCCCACCTTGCTGATCGTCCACCACACCCCCTCACCGCACTGCCAGGCCATGTTCGAGGCCGTGGTCTCCGGGGCGACGACCCCGGAGATCGAGGGCGTGCGGGTCGTACGGCGGGCCGCGCTGTCCGCCACCGCCGCCGACGTGCTCGCGGCCGACGGATACCTCCTCGGCACCCCGGCCAACCTCGGCTACGTCTCCGGCGCCCTCAAGCATTTCTTCGACCAGATCTACTACCCGTGCCTGGACGAGACGCGCGGCCGCCCCTTCGGGGCCTACGTGCACGGCGGCAACGACGTCACCGGCGCCCTGCGCGCCCTCGACTCGATCACCACCGGCCTCGGCTGGCGCCGGGCGGCCGAGCCGGTCACGGTGACCGGCGAGCCCCGCAAGGCCGACCTCGAGGCATGCTGGGAACTGGGCGCCACGGTCGCCGCCGGCCTCGCCGGTGACGCCTGACCCCGACCCGGTCGCAGGGCACCCGGACGGACGAAGGTGCGGGCGCCGGAGCCAGGGCACACGATGGGAGCAGGCCATGTCGTCGATCCCAGGGAGCGCCGGATGGCAGCGGAGCGCCGTGCCTGCGGGCCGCCCGCGGCGGAGATGCTGCGGGAGTGCGCCCGTGACGTGGTGGCCGTCGCCGAGGGCATCCGCGAGGTCTCCGCACGGACCAGCTCCGCCCTGTTCGCCCCGGCGCTGACGGGTTCCGCGCGCCGCCGCCCGCGCACCGGCGTGGCCGCCCGCTGGGCGCTGCTGCGGACGCTCACCAACAGGCAGGGCCTCGGCGGCTCGGCAATCGTCGCACCGGACGGCGTGGGTCATCTGCTCGGTGCGGCGGGGGAGGCGCTGGGCCGGGCGAGCCTGGCCCAGCTGGTGGCGGTCACCTCGCTGCGCCTGCGGATCGCCGCCGTACTCCTCGACCACCCCGAGTTCCGGCGCGACCCGGGCATGCGCCGGCTGGCGGACGCGGTCGGCCCCCACCGCGACCCGGAGGCGGCCGTCCGCGCGCTGCGGGCCCTCTTCAAGGACCGGGACGCCCAGCGCCCGCTGTCCGCGCTCGCCCCGATCCTGGCGGACCTCCTCGCCGTCCGGGGCCTGCTGGACGAGGACCCGCTGAGCGACGAGACGGCCTGGGCGCTGGCCGCGGGACGGCAGCTGACCGCCGCCCCGGGCCGGGGCACCAGCACCTCCCACCTCGCCGGTACGGACCGGGGCGTGGGCGCCGCCCAGGTCGTCGAACCGTCGGCCCAGGAGGCCACGTCCCTCGCCACCGAGGGCTCCTTCCTCGGCTTCCTGCGCAACATCGACGTGCTCGCCGGGGACGCCCGCGTCCTCGTCCAGGAGGTGCGCGGCCCCGACGGCGTGCTCCGGTACGTCGTGCAGGCGCCCGGCACGGCCCCCGGCCGCCCCCGCGACGACTCCCCTCAGGACTTCGCCGGCGCCTGGCGCAACCTGTTCCTGACCGACTCGCCGTACGCCCGCTCGATCCTGCTGGCGATCCGGGACCACGGCATCCCGCGCGGCGCCGACCTCGCGCTCGTCGGGCACGGCGAGGGCGGGATCGCGCTGCTCAGCCTCGCGCAGGACGACGAGTTCTGCCGCGCCTACCGGGTCACCCACGTGGCCGTCGTCGGCGCGCAGACCGACGACCGCAGTCCGGCCGACCCGCGCACCTGGGTGGCCGGCATCACCAACCGGCACGACATCGTCCCGGTCCTGGACGGCCCCGGCGCCCCGCACCCCAACCGCTACCGGGTCGACTACCCCGGCCCCACCCGCGAGTTCCCGCGCTGCCACCTGCTGCGCGTGTACATCGACGACCTGGAGACGGTGATCCCGCAGGCCCGGGCCGACGTCGACCGGGCCCTCGCCCGCTACCGGGGCCCGGTCGAACGCACCCGCCTCTACCGGCTCAGGGACCGCGGCCGCCCGCCCGAGGGCTACCCGTTCCTGGCCGTCCCGACCGCCGGCCTCGCCACCTCGGCGGGCCCCGTCGACGTGCCGGTGCGCTACTACGACTCCTCCGCCGCGCACCTGTGCTTCCCGGTCGACACCGACGTGGCCCGCAGCCTGCTGCCCGACGTCGCCTGGATGATCCCCACCCGACTCGGCCGCCGCGCCCTCGCCGTGCTCTCCCTCTACGAGCACCGCTGCACCACGATCGGCCCCTACACGGAACTCGGCCTGTCGGTGCTGGTCGACGACCTGTGGCGGCCGCACGCGTACGACCTCGCCGCGGACCTGCTGCGCCGTGCCGACCTGCGGCGCACCGGACGGTACGTGGTCGCGCTCGCCGTCGGCACGGAGGAGGCGCGGGCGGTGGCCGAGGAACTCTGGGCCCAGCCGGCCGTGCACGGCGCCGCCGACGTCGAGCTGCAGGGCCGGGAACTGCGCGTCCACGCGCCCGAGCTGGGAGTCTCGGTGGAGGGCCGCCCGGGCCCCGGAGCCCGCTGTCCCGAGGCGGACTGGGTGCTGTACGGGCGCCGGGGCGAGAGCACCGTACGTACCCTGGTCCGCGCTCACGGCAGGCCGCGCGTCCATGCCCGCCCCCGGCTGCGGTTGCGGCTGGACGGTGCCCACGGGCCGCTCGCCCGACACCTGCAGGTCCTCGAACTCGACGCCGTACGGCCCGGGTTCGTCCTGACCAGCCCCCGGTTCGTGGCCCACAGAAGTGCCGGCGCGGTGCTGCCGCGCTAGGCATCCCTCCGAGTACAGGTGAACCTCATGGCGACCGAATCCCGTCCCGCCACCGCCGCCCCGGAACTCCTCGCGTACGTGGACGGCCTGCGAGTCGACGCGGACCGGATGGACGGCTACGCGGAGCGGCTGCGCGGCGCCGCGGAGCGGCTGCGCGACTGTGCCGGGGCCCCGGAGTGGAGCTGCGCCGCCCTGGACCGGCAGGCGACGGCCTGTGTGACCGCCGCGGTACAACTGCGGGCGGCCGCCGCCGCGTTGCTGGCCCACGCGGCGGAGTGAACGGCGGTCGGGGCCGGCCGGGCGGAAGGGCCGGGACGGACGCGTCCCGGCCGTGGTGTGGTGCCGACGGCTCAGCCGGCCGGAGCGGTGTGGGGTTGTTCCGGGCCGGGCTTGGGGCGGGTGCGGGTCCAGGACGGGTCGGCGGCGGGGTCAGGAGTGGGGGGACGGTCCATGGGTCGGGGGGCCTCCTGAGGCGTGGGGGGTGGTGAGCGGTGCGTCCGGTGCCGTCGACAGCTCGGCCCAGACGACGCGGGCGGCGGGCCGCCCCTCCGGCGCGGTCGTGACGCCCCAGTCGAGACTGAGCGCGTCGACGAGGAACAGGCCGCGCCCGTTCTGCTCGTCGGGCTTGGCCCGCCGGGGCGCCGGGAGCGCGATGCTCCCGCTGTTCTGGTCCTCGACCTCGATGCGGATCCGGTCGGCGCCGGCGTGCACCCGGCAGACGATGCGCCGGCCGGCCGAGTGCACGATCGCGTTGGTGACCAGTTCCGAGGTCACCAGGACCGCGTTGTCGAGGGCCTCCTCGCACACGCCCCACGAGCCGAGCAGCTCGCCCACGCTGCGGCGGGCGTTGCCCACGGCACGCGGGGTCGGCGCCAGGTCGAGGACCCGGCTGCGCGGGGCGAGGCGGTCCCCGGAGGCGAACCGGTCGAGGCCTTGCGGCCCAGGGAGTCGACCGAGGCGTTCGCCTCCGGGTGGTCCGGGGACGCCCGTCGCGTCCGACGGGCGGTACGGGCCCTCGCCGGCGGCCGCCAGGGCCGGCCGGGGCAGGCCGGGTATGTGGTCCTCGGGCAGTCGGTCGAGCGGCTGGGGGAGAGAGGGCGGGGCCATCGCCGTGCGCCTTTCGTCCGGCTTCGCAGCGTGGGGGCTGATCGGTCGCGTCCGTCCCGGGCCGCTCCAGGGCAGACGACGACCCGTGCCTGGGCGGCGCCGGACCGCAGCTCAGTCTCCCCCAACTGGACTGCTTCGCCTGCTCCTTGGTCGGCCGGAGCAGTGACTCCACTTTGGCATCTGCCAACATCGCCTCGCAACCGGCAAGTTGAAAATTGCAAGAAGCGAAGTGCATGCTGCTCCCGGCACGAAGTGATCGAACGCGTACGTGAACGATCACAGGTACGTGAGACGGTGACCCTGGAACCTGGTGTGAGGGGGTAGGGCGTGACCTCGGAGACCGACTGGGGCGGTGCCCCTTCCGTCCTGCGCATGATCCTCGGCCGGCAGCTGGAGGAGATGCGGACCCGGGCCGGCCTGACCTACGAGCAGGCGGCTGCCGCGATCGGGGTCAGCCACTCCACGATCCGCCGCATGGAGGCCGCCAAGGTGGCCCGGCTCCGGCTGGCAGACGCCGAGAAACTCCTGCAGGTCTACGGCGTGACGGACCGTCAGGAGGTCGACACCTTCCTGCAGTCGGTGCGCGAGGCGAACAAGCGCGGCTGGTGGCACACCTACCGCGACGTGATGCCGGACTGGTTCGCCGCCTACCTGAGCCTGGAACAGGCGGCGTTGCAGATCCGCGCCTACGAGAACCAGTTCGTGCACGGCCTGTTGCAGACCCGCGCGTACGCCGCCGCCCTGCTCGGCGCCGGCAACCCGCACGCGCCGAGCGAGGCGACCGAGCGCATGGTGGCGCTGCGCATGCGCCGGCAGGAGCTGATCACCCGGACCGCGCCGCCCCGGCTGTGGGTCGTGATGGACGAGACCGTGCTGCGCTGGCCGGTCGGCGGCCCCGGGGTGATGCGCGCCCAGATCGACCATCTCGTCGAGATCAACCGGCTCCCGCACGTCACCTTGCAGATCATGCCGTTCGCCAACGGCCCGCACCCCGCCATGCGCGCGGGCGCGTACCACCTCTTCCGGTTCAAGGCCCCCGAGCTGCCCGACATCGTCTATCTCAACGGCCTGGTGGGCGCTGTCTACCTGGACAAGAGCGCCGACGTCGTGGTCTATCGCGAGGCCCTGGACCGGCTGGGCGCGCAGGCGACGCCCGCCAGAAAGACCGAGGCCGTCCTCGGTGCGATTCGCAAGGAGCTCTGACGTGCACCACCCCATACACAACGGCATCCCGTCCCGGCAACTCGGCGCGCGCGGCTGGTCCAAGCCGTGGAGCGACGACGCCGGCGGCGCCTGCGTCGAAGTGAAGAAGCTGGCCGACGGCCGGGTCGCGGTCCGCCAGTCGACCGACCCCGACGGACCGGCGCTGGTCTTCACGCCGCGTGAGATGACGAGTTTCCTGGCCGGAGTCAAGGCGGGTGACGCCGACTTCCTGATGTGATCGGATTTCCCGGAACTTCCTTGCTATAGCTGATCGTTCAACCAACTCCCGCATCCCCCGCAGCACAGCGCAGCCCCCGAACACCCCCGCATCCCTCACCTGAATGGGAGACAAGGCGTTGCCCGACAACGGATGGCCGGCCGACCGCATCGACACCGAGAACGCGCACTCCGCGCGGATCTACGACTACATCCTGGGCGGCAAGGACTACTACCCCGCCGACCAGGAGGCGGGCGACGCGATGTCAAGGGAGTGGCCCGCGCTCCCGATCCACATGCGAGCCAACCGCGACTGGATGAACCGCGCCGTGCGCTGGCTCGCCGAGGAGGCGGGGATGCGTCAGTTCCTGGACGTCGGGACCGGCATCCCCACCTCCCCGAACCTGCACGAGATAGCCCAGGCGGTCTCCCCGGACTCCCGGGTCGTCTACGTGGACAACGACCCCATCGTCCTCACCCTGTCCCAGGGTCTGCTCTCCAGCACGCCCGAGGGCCGGACGGCGTACATCGAGGCCGACTTCCGTGACCTGACGAACCTCTACGAGGCCCCCGAGCTGCGCGAGACCCTCGACCTGGACAAGCCGGTCGCGCTCACGGTGATCGCCATCGTCCACTTCATGCTCGACGCGGACGACGCGGTGGGCGTCGTCCGCCGCCTCCTCGAACCGCTGCCGTCGGGCAGCTACCTGGCGATGTCCATCGGCACCGCCGAGTTCGCCCCCGACGAGGTGGGCCGGGTCGCCCGCGAGTACGCGGCCCGCAACATGCCGATGCGGCTGCGCACCATCGACGAGGCCCACGCGTTCTTCGAGGGCCTGGAACTGGTGGAGCCGGGCATCGTCCAGGTGCACAAGTGGCACCCGGACGGCACCGGCGAGCAGGGCATCCGCGACGAGGACATCGCGATGTACGGAGCGGTCGCCCGCAAGCCGTAGCACGGGTTCCGTGCCGGGGCCCGGCTCACCTTCCCGGCCCCGGCACGGTCGTCTCGCCCCGGGGCGGCGCCCGGCTCAGGCGTTCGGGTCGAACGAGATCCCGGACGGCATGGAGTACCCCAGGTTGGCGTTGAACGAGCCGTCCTTGATCTTGATGGTGGCCTCGCCGAAGTCCGCGTTCATCAGCTTGTCGCGGTAGCCCGCCGGGTAGCCGTCCCAGCCCACCAGACGCGGGTAGAACCAGCCGCCGGTCACGTTCTCCGGCGGGTCGTCGTTGGAGTTGGCGAACCGGAAGTCGTGGGTGGACAGGCCGTCCTTGTGGTACACGATCTTCGGGTGCGTGCCGTCGAACCGGATCGCCGAGGCCGGCTGCACCAGGTAGCTGCTGTGCTGGGACACCGAGACGTACTGCACCTGGTTGTTCTGGATCCACACGATGACGTGTTCCCAGTCGTGCCGGTGCCCGATGGCCAGCGGCCCGTACGTCGCCTGGTCCTTCTCGAAGTAGCTGGCGTACATCACCGCGCACCAGCCGTTGTTGCACTTCTCGCGCGAGTACGTGTTGGCGTTGGCGAGCTGCGCGTAGTCGTGGCAGTGGCCGTTGACGTCGCCACCGAGCGAGAGACCCGGGTTGATGGTGCCGTCGGCGCCGATGGCCGCGGTGGCGTAGCAGCCGTCGCCGTCGTAGTCGTAGGCCGGGGAGAACGTCTGCTCCAAACCGTCGGCGTTCTGCGGCAGCAGCGTCAGGACGTCGGCGTGCGCGGTGGCCGGCACGGCGACGACCAGCGCGAGCGCGCCGAGGGCAGCGGCGAGGGCCTTGCGGAGCGGCCGTCTGCGGGTGGGGGTGTGCAGTTCGGTCATGGGGACTCCCTGTCGGTGAAAGGCGAAGCGGAGTCTCGCAGTCAGCTCCCGCCGACGACCACCCTTACGACTTAACTTTGACCCAAAGACAATTGAACAGCTCACCCAACTCGGTTGCTGTCAGAGGCTGTTGACCTGCTGTGAGTCCGCCGGATGCGGTTGCCGCAGGGCCTGCCCGAGGCCAGGCTGCTCGTCGGTTCGTCCCCCCACCGCCCCGAGAGGCAACCCCCGTGAGCGACACAGACATGCCATCCGCCCGTTCGAACCGGCCGAACCCGCTGAACCGGCGCGGCTTCCTCGGCGCCGCCGCCGTGGCCGGGCTGCTGGGCACGCTGCCCACCCCGGCCGAGGCCAGGACCGCGGCCGCCACCGCGGTGCCCACGGAGTCCGGACAGGTCACCGGAGTCCAGGGCGGCCTGCGCGGCGTCACCGTCTACAAGGGCATCCCGTACGCCGACACCACCGCCGGCGCCAACCGCTGGCGCCCGCCGCGGCCGGCCCCCACCTGGGACGGGGTCCGCGCCGCCGACTCCTGGGGCCCCGCCTGCCCACAGCCGGTCACGGGCATCCCCGGCGACCAGGTGCCCGCGTTCGGCGAGGACTGCCTGAACCTCAACATCTGGACGGCGGCGACCGGTTCGGGGAACGTCAGCCCCGTCCTGGTCTGGCTGTACGGCGGTGGGCGGGCCCTGTGGTCGGGCCAGGAGATCTACAACGGCTCGCTGCTCGCCTCCAAGGGCGTGGTCGTCGTCACCCTCGACCACCGCGTCGGCCCGCTCGGCGGTCTGGCCCACCCCGAGCTGACCGCGGAGTCCGCGTACGGCGGTTCGGGCAACTGGGGGATCCTGGACGTCGTCGCCGCGCTGGAGTGGGTCCAGCGGAACATCGCCGCGTTCGGCGGCGACCCGGACCGGGTCACCCTGGCGGGCTGGGCCGAGGGCGCGTCCGTCGTGCACATCCTGCTCGCGTCCCGGCAGGCCCGGGGCCTCTACCACCGCGCGCTGCTGTCCTCCGGCGTCCGGTACACGAAGGACCCGGCGCTCGCCACCGGGCCCGGCCGCTACCGGACCCTCGCCGCCGCCGAGACCGACGGCACCGGCTTCGCCGCCCGGCTGGGCGTCGCCGACCTCGCCGCCCTGCGCGCGCTGGACGCCGACGACATCGTCAGCGGCGCCGAGGCCGACGCCGCCGCCGACTTCGGCCACGTCCTCGACGGACACGTGCTGCCCGACACCTACACCGCCGTCCTGAAGGCCCGTGCCGAGACCGGCGTACCCGTGCTGACCGGCGTGTGCAAGGACGCGAACGGCGCCTCGCCCGACCTGAAGCCGACCCTGGACGCGTTCCGGGCCTACGCCCGCTCCGAGTTCGGCCCCCTGGGGCTCGCGGACACCTTCCTGGACCTGTATCCGGCGGACAGCGACGCGACGGCCGCCCAGCAGTTCAGCGCCTACGCCCGCGACGAGGAACGCGTCTCCGCCTTCCTGTGGGCGACCCAGTTCAAGGACACGGCCGCCGACTCCAGCGCCGTCCACACCTACTTCTGGACCCGCGTCCCGCCCGGGTACGACGACACCAACCCGGTCATCGGCACCGACGCGACCGGCGCCTTCGAGGGCTCCGACGTCTACTACCTGCTCGGCTACCTCTACAACACCGACCGCCCCTGGACCTCCAAGGACTACGACACCGCCGACACCACCGCCTCCTACGTCGCCCGCTTCGCCGCCACCGGCGACCCGAACGGCGGCTCCCTGGCCGACTGGCCCGCCCTCGCCACCGACACCCCGCAGACCATGGAACTCGGCGCGAACTCCGGCACGATCGCGGTGGCCGACAGCGACGCCAAGCTCGCCTTCCTGAAGACGTACCTGGAGTCGCAGACCGCGGAGTTCTGAGACCGGTCAGGCCCGCGCGGAGCCGTGGCCGAGGACGCCGTGGTGGTGACGGTGGTGCACGGTCCGGGTGCGGTGCAGGGCGATCAGCGCCGCGTCGTCGCCGAGGTGGCCGCCCGCATGCGCCAGCAGGTCACGCCGGATGCGGTGCAGCAGTGCCTCCGGCGCGGCGTCGGTCCACTGCGCGACCCGCTCGGCGAGCGGGTAGAAGCGGCCCTGCGCGTCCCGGGCCTCGGCGACACCGTCGGTGTAGAGCAGCAGGGTGTCACCGGGCTCGAACGAGAACACGTCCAGCGTGTGCTCGGTGCCGCCCGTCGCGGGCACGCCCAGCGGCGGCGACGGGTGCAGGCTGGGCACGGTGACCGCGTTCCCCGGGCTCAGCAGCAGCGGCGGCGGATGGCCGGAGCTGGTCATCCGGGTGACCGGGTCCTCGTCGGGGATCTCGACCAGCAGCGCGGTGGCGAACCGCTCGCCCGCCTCCTCCGGCGGCTCCAGGTCGGCCGTGTACCGTTGCACGCTCTGATCCAGGGCGGCGGCGAGGTCCTGCAGGGTGACATGCCGGTGGGCGGACTCCCGGAAGGCGCCGAGCAGCAGTGCCGCCTCGCCGATCGCGGACAGGCCCTTGCCCCGGACGTCGCCGATGAGAACCCGCACCTCGTCGTCGCAGCGGGTGGCCGCGTACAGGTCGCCGCCGATCTGCGCCTCGTCCTCGGCGGCCAGGTACAGCGAGGCGATCCGCAGCGGGCCGATGTGCTCGGGCAGCGGCCACATCAGGACGTGCTGCGCGGCCTCGGCGACCGTGCGCACCTGGGCCAGCTGGGCACGGCGCCGCTCGCGGACCACGCTGTAGACCACCAGCATCACCGAGAGCACCGTCAGGGTGACGATCTGCACGATGTGGTTCGCGGTGGTCAGCCCGCCGTGGAACACGGCGATCACCACCTGGGCGGCCACCGCGAGGGCCCCGACCAGCGCGGTGGACCGGGGGCCCGCGAAGGACGGGGTGAGCGCCGGGGCGATGACCAGGGCGGGGCCCAGGTGGATGTCCTCCGGTGTCCGCAGGTCCGCCACCGTGATCACCACGATGAGCAGCACCGGGAGCAGCAGCAGCGCGTGCGACGACTGCCACGACCGCCGCAGCCCCGCCACACAACCCTGCAGCTTGCCCATGGGACCAGCGTGCGCCACCGCCGGGGGACCGGCCACCGAGAGCCGGACGGCGCCCCGGAGTCTTCCGGCTTCCGGGCGCGCCTCCAAAAGTGCCGCGACACGCTGTCTGCCGGCTGGCGCCGCAGTCGTGGCTGGTCGCGCAGTTCCTCCCCCAGCCTTCGGCCGGGGGTACCCCCAGCGACCCTCCGGGGGGCTGCTCAGAGGTTCACGGACCGCATCCCGGCCTCGTCGTAGCGCTCTCCCGCCGCCCGCGGCACCTCGGCCTCGATCCGGGCCAGGTCATCCTTGGTCAGCTCGACGTCGACCGCGCCCGCGTTCTGCTCCAGGTAGGCGACGCGCTTGGTGCCCGGGATCGGCACGATGTCGTCGCCCTGGGCCAGCACCCAGGCGAGGGCCAGCTGGGCCGGGGTCACGTCCTTCTCGGCGGCGATCTCCTTCACCTTGGCGGCCAGCCGCAGGTTCGCCTCCAGGTTGTCGCCGGTGAAGCGGGGGCCGGTGCGGCGCCAGTCGTTCGCGTCGAGGTCCTCGGGGGAGGAGAACCGGCCGGCGAGGAAGCCGCGGCCCAGCGGCGAGTACGGGACGAACCCGATGCCCAGCTCCCGGCAGGCGGGCAGCACCTCGTCCTCCGGGTCCCGGGTCCACAGCGAGTACTCGGTCTGCACCGCCGCGATCGGGTGCACGGCGTCGGCCCGCCGGATCGTCTCGGCGCTCGCCTCGCTCAGCCCGATGTGCCGCACCTTGCCCTCGGCGACCAGCTCGGCCAGCGCGCCCACGGTCTCCTCGATGGGCACGTTCGGGTCGACACGGTGCTGGTAGTACAGGTCGATGTAGTCGGTGCCCAGCCGCTCCAGCGAGCCGTGGACCGAGCTGCGGACGTGCTCGGCCGAGCCGTCCTGCGGGCCGATGCTGCTCATGTCACCGGGGACGGCGTGGTCCATCCGGTAGTTGAACTTCGTGGCGATCACGTACTCGTCCCGGTGCCCCCGGACCGCCTCGCCGACCAGCGACTCGTTGGTGAGCGGTCCGTAGAGCTGCGCGGTGTCGAGGAAGGTGACCCCGAGGTCCCGCGCGCGGTGGATGGTCCGCACACCCTCGTCCTCGTCGGCGGTGCCGTAGAAGGCGGACATCCCCATGCACCCGAGGCCGATGCTGCTCACCTGAAGATCCCGCAGATTGCGCTGTCGCATGTGACTCCCAGCCTTTCCCGCTGACGTTCCGTCCTTCCGGACGCTACGACTTCAAGAGCACTCGAAGTCAAACGGGCGACCGCCGATCCGGTACACCTGGACCCGGAGCCCGTACCCCGTACCCGTCACCGGGACCGCCCGCGGAGGCCGCATGCTGCTGCGCCAGCTCGAATACCTCGTCGCGCTCGCCCGGGAGCGGCACTTCGGCCGGGCGGCCGCCGCCTGTCATGTCTCGCAGCCCTCGCTGTCCGCCGCGATACGACGCCTCGAACACGAGCTGGCGGTCCCGATCGTGCGCCGGGGCCGCCGCTACGAGGGCCTCACGCCCGAGGGCGAGGTCGTGCTGGCGTGGGCGCACCGCATCCTCGCCGAGGGGGACGCGCTCCGCCAGGAACTGTCGGCGCTGCGGGACGGCCTCACCGGCACCCTGCGCCTCGGCGTCGTCCCCACCGCCGTCCCCGTCGCCTCCCTCCTCACCGGCCCCTTCTGCGACCGGCATCCGCACGCCCGGGTGGCCATGGAGTCCCTGTCCTCCGCCGACATACGGCGCGGCCTCGCCGAGTTCGAGCTGGACGCGGCCATGACCTACCTGGACGACGACGAACTGCGCCAGGTCCGCCGCTTCCCGCTCTACGAGGAGCGGTACGTCCTGCTCACCCCGGTCGGGGGCCTCCTCGCCAACGCGGCCACGGCCACCTGGTCGCAGGCCGCCGCCCTCCCGCTGTGCCTGCTCGGGCGGCGCATGCGCAACCGGCGGATCATCGACGACTGCTTCGCCGCCGACGGCGCCGCCCCCGTCCCGGCCGTCGAGTCCGACAGCGTGGCCGGCCTCTACGCCCACCTCCCCGGCGGCCGCTGGTCGAGCGTGATCTCGCACGCCTGGCTGCACATGTTCGGCGTCCCGGAGGGCATGCGCGTGGTCCCGCTGGAGGGCCCGGCCCACGGCCCCCGGGTCGGACTCGTCGTCGCCCGCAGCGAACCCCAGTCCGTGCTCGCCCAGGCCCTGGTCAAGGTCGCCCGGGAGGCAGGCCTCAGGGACGCCCTCGACAGCCGCCTGCACGCCGTCCTGGACGGCCGCGACCGATGATAGACACCGCCTATCAGGGGATAGCGACGTTCGCTTTGACCTGCGCAGTTACCCCCGAGGATCGTGGAATGCACCATCCGCAACGGAGCTGAGGAGCCGCCATCATGGCCAAGGTGCTCTGCGTCCTGTACGACGACCCGACCGACGGATACCCCACCGGCTACGCCCGCGACGACATCCCGGTCATCGACCACTACCCCGGCGGCCAGACCACCCCCACTCCCGAGGCGATCGACTTCACCCCCGGCCACCTCCTCGGCAGCGTCTCCGGCGCACTCGGCCTGCGTTCCTTCCTGGAGAAGGCCGGTCACACCCTCGTCGTCACCTCCGACAAGGACGGCGCGGGCTCGGTCTTCGACCGTGAGCTGGCCGGCGCGGACGTGGTGATCTCGCAGCCGTTCTGGCCGGCGTACCTGACCGCCGAGCGGATCGCCGCCGCGCCCCACCTCAAGCTGGCGGTCACCGCCGGCATCGGCTCCGACCACGTCGACCTGGACGCCGCGATCGCGCACGGGGTGACGGTCGCCGAGGTGACGTACTGCAACAGCATCAGCGTCGCCGAGCACGTGGTGATGATGATCCTCGGCCTGGTCCGCAACTACCTGCCCTCGCACCAGGTGGTGCTCGACGGCGGCTGGAACATCGCCGACTGCGTGAGCCGGTCCTACGACCTGGAGGGCATGCACGTCGGGACCGTCGCGGCGGGCCGGATCGGCACCGCGGTGCTGCGCCGCCTGGCGCCCTTCGACGTGAAACTCCACTACACCGACCGCACCCGGCTGCCCGAAGCCGTCGAGCGCGAGCTGAACCTGACCTTCCACGAGAGCGCGGCCGCCATGGCCCCGCACTGCGACGTGGTCACGATCAACGCGCCCCTGCACCCGGAGACCGAGGGCCTGTTCGGCGACGAGCTGCTCGGCACGATGAAGCGCGGCGCCTACCTCGTCAACACCGCCCGGGCCCTGATCGTCGACCGGGACGCCGTCGACCGGGCGTTGCGCAGCGGGCAGCTGGCCGGGTACGCGGGCGACGTCTGGTACCCGCAGCCCGCGCCCGCCGACCACCCCTGGCGCACCATGCCGCACCAGGGGATGACCCCGCACATCTCAGGATCCAGCCTCTCCGCCCAGGCCCGCTACGCCGCCGGCACCCGGGAGATCCTGGAGTCCTGGCTGGCCGGCCGGCCCATCCGCGACGAGTACCTGATCGTCGACGGCGGCAGGCTGGCCGGCACCGGAGCCAAGTCGTACTCCGTGCACACCCGTTAGGGGTTCAGGCGGACCGGCAGCTCGAAGAGGTCGTTCTGGGTGACCACCGGCTTGTTGCGCAGCTCGGACGCCGGTACCGCGAGGTCCAGGCCGGGGAAGCGGTCGTACAGCGCGGGCAGTGCCACGCCCGCTTCCAGCCGGGAGAGCGCGGCACCCGGGCAGACGTGCGGCCCGTGCCCGAAGGAGATGTGCCGGTTCGGCGACTCCCGGGTGACGTCGAACTCCCCGGCGCTCGGCCCGTGCGCGTTCTCGTCGCGGCCGATCGCGGCGTACGACACGATCAGCGCGTCGCCCGCCGGGAGCACCTTGTCGCCGACCGGCACGTCCTCGGTGGCGAACCGGATCAGCACGTGCGAGGTCGGGGTGGACCAGCGCAGGGTCTCCTCGACCACCGCGGCCCAGTCCACCTCGCCGGACAGCACCCTGGCGCGCTGCTCGGGGTGGGTGGAGAGGTTGACCACCGCGTTGACGATCAGGGAGATCGTCGTCTCGTGCCCGGCGGCCACCATCAGCTGGAGGGTGGAGACGATCTCCTCGTCGGTGAGACGGTCGCCGTCCTCGGAGGCCTGGATCAGCGCGCTGGTGAGGTCGTCGCCGGGCTCGGCCCGCTTGGCGGCGACCGTCGCCGCCATGATCCCCGCCAGCTCGGTGAGGGTCGCGATGACCTCCGCGGGCGGGGTCTGGGTGGAGAAGAACTTCTCGAACAGCACCTTCAGGCGCGGCAGTTCGGCCTCGTCGATGCCCATCAGGTCGGCGACCACGAACATCGGCAGCGGGTAGGCGAAGGCCGCCTTGAGGTCGACCGTCTCCTGGTCCGCAGGGAGGCCGTCGAGGAGGTCCCGGGTGAGCTTCCGGATCCGCTCCCGCATCTGCTCCACCCGGCGCGGGGTGAGCGCCTGCGCGACCAGCGTGCGCATCCTGCGGTGGTCGGCGCCGTCCACGGTGAGCATCGAACGGCCGGGGTTGGCGAGCCCGATCAGCGGCCAGTCCGGCGCGATCTCCCCGCGCTGCCAGGCACCCCACACGTTGATGTCCTTGACCAGGCGGGGGTCGGTGAGCAGCGCCTTGGCCTCGGCGTGGTGCGTGACGGCCCACACGGGAACCCCACCGGGCAGTTCCACGGCGGCGAGGGGACCGGCGGCGCGCAGCCGCGCGCTCTCGCCGTCGAGGTCGGTGACGAAGGGGTCGAGGGCGATCCGGGCTGGTTCGGTACCGGTCGTCATCGTGACGTGCCTCCCAGGGCAGGGTCGGAGTACTGCGCCGATCGGTGCTGCGCCGAACTGTCGGTGGTGACTACAGGGCGGGTACGGGCGTGAACCTGACGGGCAGCTCGGTCAGCCCCCGCAGCCAGGGTGAGGGCCGGCGGGTGAGCGTGTCGGCGGGCACCGCCAGGTCGATGTCCGGGAGCCGGTCGAGGACGACCTCGATGCCGGTCCGCGCGACCACTTCGGCGACCTCCTGGGCGGGGAACGGGCAGCGGTGCTCGCCGTGCCCGAAGGAGAAGTGCGCGTAGTTGCCGCCGGTCAGCGCGGAGGCGTCGGTGCGCACCTGCGGATCGGAGTTGGCGCCCTGGAAGCTGAGGATCAGCAGGTCGCCGGCGCGGATCCGGCGGCCGCCCAGCTGCGTGTCGCGGGAGGCCCAGCGGCCCGCGATGTTCTGGCTGGGGGTGTCCTCCCACAGCACCTCGTTCATCGCCTCGGCGACACTGTTGCGGCCGCCGAACAGGGAGGCGGCGAACCGGTCGTCGGTGAGCATCAGCCGCAGCGAGTTGCCGATCCAGTCGGCGGTCGGCTGGTGCCCGGCCGCCATCATGACCATCAGGTCCTGCATGATCTCTTCGTCGGTGAAGCCGCTCTCGTCCTGGAGCATCCGCGAGACCACGTCGTCGGCGGGGGCCGCCTTCCGGTCGGCCAGCAACTGCGCCATGGACGAGCCCAGATGCTGCTGCCCGGCGATCGCGCGCTCCCGCCCGTCGATCATGTCGTTGAGCGCGGTGACCAGGCCGGGCCCGTCCTCGTCGGGGAAGCCGTACAGCCGCGCGAGCACCCGCACCGGCAGCAGCATCGCGTACTGGGCGATCAGGTCCGCCTCGCCGCTCGTGCACAGCCCGTCGATCAGCTCGTCCGCGAACCGCTCGGCGTGAGCGCGCAGTTCGAACGGGTCGACGGCCTCCAGCGCGTCGCTGATCATCCCGGCCCGCTCGCGGTGCCGTTCGCCGACCGTGTAGAGGATCGACGGCTGCCTGCGGCCGATCATCGGCAGCAGCGGCCAGTCGTCGGGGATCATGTCCCACTGGTTCCACAGGTCCGAGTCCCGGCTGAACAGCACCGGGTCCCCGGTCACCTGGTGCAGCTCGCGGTAGCCGACCACCAGCCAGGCCGGCACGTCCCCGTCCAGCACGACCGGGGTGACGGGACCGTGGTCGCGCCGGATCTCGCGGTACAGACGCGCTGGTTCGGTCTGGAACCGGGGGCCGCCGAGCGGCACGGCTTCGGGGGTCACACGAACTCCTGTCGTGGCAGGTCCGCCGGTGCGGACGGGCCGGCGTACCGGTTCCTGACGTGCTGGACGAGCGTGATCAGCACCTGCTTGCCGGACTCCCGGGACCGGGCGTCGCAGTCGACCAGCGGGACGTGCGGGTCCAGGTCGAGGGCGTGCCGGACGTCCCGGGACGTGTGCACGGGGCCGCCGAAGTCGTTGCAGGCCACGATGAACGGGGTGCCGTGCTTCTCCAGCCGGTCGATGGCGTACCAGGAGTCGCCGATCCGCCGGGTGTCGACGAGCACGACCGCGCCGAGGGTTCCGGAGAACAGCCGGTCCCACAGGAACCAGAACCGCTCCTGGCCCGGCGCCCCGAACAGGTACAGCACGTTGCGCGCGTCCAGCGTGATCCGGCCGAAGTCGAAGGCCACGGTGGTCGCGGACTTGCCGCGCACCTCGCGGATGTCGTCGACCGCCTCGCCGGCCTGGGTCATCGTCTCCTCGGTGCTGAGCGGACGTATCTCGCTGACCGAGCGGACCAGGGTGGTCTTGCCGACGCCGAAACCGCCCACGACCACGATCTTGAAACCGTGGTCGGCGGAGGCACCCAACGGGGTGCGCGCGTCAGAGGTTGCGGAGTCCAACGAGCACCTGCTCCAGGATGTCGGGGTCGGTGATGGCCGGCCGGTGCGGATGGCGGGCGCTGACCCGGCCGGCCGCCAGCAGGTCGCCCAGCAGGATCTTGGTGATGCTCACCGGCAGCCTCAGCTCCGCGGCGATCTCCACCACCGAGGTCGGGAACTCGGCCAGGCGCAGGATCGCCGCGTGCTCCGACTGCATGCCGGGCGTCGGCTCGGACTCGGCGACGACCAGGGTGACCAGGTCGAAGGGGCTGTCGGGGCCGGTGCCGCTGCGGCCGCCGGTGATGGTGTACAGGCGGTCGGGCGCGTCGTCCCTGCCCGGGCGGCTCATGACGTGCGGGGCTGCGCGGTCAGGTGCTCGCCGAGCTGCTCGACCAGTTCGCTCATGTTGTGCCCGACGAGGCCGGGGTCGGCGTCCTCGCTGGTCACCACGGCCAGATGGGCGCCCTGGCCGGCTTCGACGATGAACAGCACGCCCCCGTAGAACTCGGTCATCGCCGACCGCACGCCGCCGCTGCCGTCGCCGAACTCGACGGACGCCCCGTGCGACAGCGACTGGATGCCGGCGGCGATGGCCGCGAGCTGGTCGGCCTGGTCGACGGAGAGCTCCGGGGTACGGCAGAGCTTCAGCCCGTCGCGGGACAGCACCAGGGCGTGCCGCGCGCCGGGCGTGCGCTCCAGGAGGCCCTCGATGAGCCAGGTGAGCTTGGAGTCGGCGGTGGTCCTGCCGGTCATGGAGTGGGGTCGCCTTCCGGGTACGCATGTGGGTGGGACGTGAGCTCTGGGCCGGACTCCGGGTGGGGCGCGGGTACCGGGTCGTGCGCGGGGGTGGGGGCGTACGGGGGCGCCGGTTCGCCGGCCGCGCCGGGGGCCCCGGCGGAGTGGGAGTCGTGCGGGGCCGGGCGGACCGCCTGCCGGAAGCTGTTGAAGCGGGCGGCGCGGACCTCGGCGTCCGCGGCTGCGGGGCGCGGCTCCGCCGGCTGGGGCGCCGCCCGGCGCTCGGCCTCGGCGAGGGTCCGGCCGCGGCGCCGCCTGGGCAGCCCGGTGGGCCCTTCCTCACCCTCGTCCCCGTCCTCGTCCGGCTCGGCGGCGGACTCGTGCACGGGAGCGGGGTCGAGCGGTACCGGTGCGGCGGGCTCCGTCTCCTGTGCCGAGGCGGGTTCGTCGGCGACCGGGCGGGTCAGCAGGTCCTGCGGGACCAGCATCAGCACTCCGGTGCCGCCGCGTGCCGACGGCCGGAACGACACCTTCAGGCCGTGCTTGCGGGTCAGCCGGCCCACCACCGCGAGCCCCAGCCGGGTGCCGGTCAGGCCGCCCAGCTCGGTGCTGTCACCGGCGACCGCGCGCTCGGCGCGGCGCAGCTGCACCTCGCCCATCACCAGTCCGCTGTCCTCCACGGACACGATGACCCCCGCCGGCACCTCCTCCACGTACACGTGGACCTCGGCCGTGGGAGGCGAGAAGTTGGCCGCGTTGTCGAGGAGTTCGGCCAGCGCGTGCATGACACCCTCGGCGGCGTGTCCGGCGACGGCCGTCTCGCTCACCGAGTGCACCCGCACCCGCCGGTAGCCGCTGATGCGGCCCATCGCGCCCCGCAGGATCGACTCCATGCTGATCGGACGCGCCCAGCGGCGGCCGGAACGCGCCCCGGTGAGCACCGCGATGGAGTCGGCGAGCCGGCCCGCCTGGGCCGTGCGGTGGTCGAGGTGCAGCAGGTCGGCGAGGACCTCCTCGTCGGAGTGCCGGTCCTCCATGGCCCGCAGGTCGGCGAGGGTGGCGGTGGCCAGGGCCTGCATGCGCCCGGCCGCGTTGCCGGCGGCGGCGATCGCGGCGGCCCGTTCCCGCGAGGCGCGCTCCAGTGCGGCGGTGAGCCGGGCGTTCTCCTGCTGGTACCAGTCGAGTTCCTGGCCGCAGTCCTGCTGGATCCGGGCCCGCTCCTGCTCGAGGGAGTCGGCGAACTCGCTGCGCTGCTGGGCCAGTTCGTCGATGAGCCGCTGCTGCTCCTGGCGCGCATCCTCGGTGGCCCGGGCCTGCTGCTGGAGCAGCCGCCCGATGTCCTGGCTCACCGCCTCCAGCCGACGCCGGGCGGCGCGGGCGGCCCGCGCCGCGTGCACGGCCCAGGTCACCGCCGCGCACAGCAGCAGTGCGGCCGCGCTCGCACCGAGGGCGAGGGGCGTGCGTACCGAGGCCGGCGCGGCGGCCGCCGCTGCGACGACCGCGAGGGCCGACACCGCCGCGGTCAGCGCGAAGGTCGGAACGAGCGTACGGAGGGCAGGTCGTTCGCCGGGATGCGTGGGCGCGGTCATCGGTCCGGTCTGGTCCTCGGAGCGGGTAGGGACGTGTGTCCGGTGAAGGAGTTGTGACGCTCGGTGCTGAACTCCGCGTCACTATACGAGAGTTCGTGATCGAAACAGAACGGTTCCGGTCTCATCGCGGAAATCCCGCTACCGGCAAGGCGACTTGCTGTGCTCCGGCTGTGAACGAACTTGTGCGCCACTGTGCTCGAACACGTCCGCCACGATCGCGGCGGCCTCCCTGACCAGCGGAGAGTCGGCCTTGGCGGCGGCGTCGGAATGGGTGGAGAGCACGGCGACGACGAGCGGCGCGCGGCCCGGCGGCCAGGCGATCGCGACATCGTTGGCGGTGCCGTACTCGCCCGTTCCGGTCTTGTCGCCGACCGTCCAGTCGCCCGGCAGCCCGGCGCGGATCCGCTCACCGCCGGTGGTGTTGGCGAGCAGCCAGCCGGTCAGCCGCCGCCGGCCGGCGCCGGCCAGGGCGTGACCGACCGTCAGTTCCGCGTAGGTCGTCGCGATGGCCAGGGGAGTGGTGGTGTCGGTGACCCGCCCGGGCTCCGCCGAGTTCAGCTCCGGCTCCCACCGGTCCAGACGCGTCACACCGTCCCCGAGCGAACGGCACAGCCTCGTCACCGCCACCGGCCCGCCCAGTTGCTCCAGCAACAGGTTGGCGGCGGTGTTGTCGCTGTACTCGATCGCGGCTCCGCACAACTCCGCGACCGTCATTCCCGCGGCCAGGTTCTCCGGTTTTCCGGTGATGGGGGCGCCGCCCGCCCGCTCGACATCGCTCTCGTCGTAGTGCACGACCTCACCGAGCACGTCCTCGCCGAGGTCGCGCAGGACGGCGGCGACCGCGAGGGTCTTGAACGCCGAGCACATCGGGAAGAGCTCGCCGGAGCGGTACCCGAGCCGGGCCCCCGAACCGGTGTCCCGCGCGAACACCCCCAGCCGGGCCCCGTGTTCGCGCTCCAGGGCGCGCAGTCTCGCGGCCGCCCCCGGTGCGGTCGGCAGGGTCACCGCCGCCCCGAGGGCCGAGGCCAGCACCGTGCGACGCGACAGGGTGCGCATTACTGCTCCTTTACCGGGACGACACTCGGGGGGACGCGATCGCGGCCCTGCGGGTTCAGCCGTTGACGGGTGATAAATGCGACGCCGGTATCCGACCGGCCGTAGCTCCCGCATCGTCGCAAATGATCCAAACGTCTATACGATGACGCGTGGAACGGCCCGGGCGCGGAGAACCTAACTGGAGTGCGCAGGCCGACGACGGGGACGGTGTCGAGGGGGCGATGCCTTTCATGGCAGGCGACTGGGGCCGGGTGGCCGCGTGGGCGGTCCGGTTCGTGCGGCACACGCTGCGCGGCGAATGGCACGCCATCGTGGTGGACCCGGTACGGCAGCTGGTGCGGCGCGGGCTGTCCGGGCTCGTGCTGGCGTTCGTGGCCGGGTTCGGCGTCATCTTCTTCCACGGCATCGCCCAGCACCCCTTCGGCCGGCGGCTGGTGTGGCACCTCGGCGGCGTCACCGCCGACCTGCCCCTGTGGCTCTCCCTGCTGCGCACCCCGGTGTCGCTCTACGTCCCGGCGCTCGACCTGCCGGTCTGGGCGGGCATCACCCAGCTCTTCCTCGCCTTCGCGCTCGCCGAACTCACCCTCGGCCGCGGCCGCACCCTCGCCGTCGCCTACGTCACCACCCTGGCCGGCACGATGACCGCCCGGGTGATGGTCGCGCTCGGCCCCGGCTGGTGGGGTTTCGGCCTGCCCCCTCAGGCCGGCCGGATCCTCGACACGGGCCCGTCCGCCGCCGTGGTGGGCCTCTTCACCTACCTGGCGGTGGTGCGGCGCGCCCCCGTCGTCTTCGCCCTCACCGGCGGCTCGATGGTGTGGGAGTCCGTCGCCGTACCGAACCTCGCCGGCCGCGAGCACCTGATCGCCGTGGCCGCCGCGATCGTCCTCGGCCTGCTGCACGGCCGCAGGCTGCCGCTCCTCGCCCGCCTCGCCGGCCGCCTCGACGCCGCACCCCGGCCGCCCCGGTCCGACCCGCCGGTACCCCGCCCGGGCCCACCTCACCCCTCCGTACCGTTCCCGCGCCGCCCCGCGAACTCCCCAACCCTGCCGACTTCCCCGAAACCCCATATGTCACGCGGCTGACCCGCCGAACTGCTCACCGACGTCAATGTGATGGTTTTCGCACTTCAGCCGGTCCGGCCAACCCCTAATGTTGCGCGGGCTACGGCAGGGCGCGGCTGACACCATGGTGTTCGTCGCCGGCAGGCTGAAGGGATCCAGGGATGTTCCGCAAGGTGCTGGTCGCCAACCGTGGAGAGATCGCCATCCGCGCGTTCCGCGCGGGCTACGAGCTGGGTGCGCGCACGGTCGCCGTCTTCCCCTACGAGGACCGCAACTCGCTGCACCGGATGAAGGCCGACGAGGCCTACGAGATCGGGGAACCCGGACATCCGGTACGGGCCTACCTCTCCGTCGAGGAGATCGTGGCCGCCGCCCGGCGGGCCGGGGCCGACGCCGTCTACCCCGGCTACGGCTTCCTCTCCGAGAACCCCGAACTCGCCCGCGCCTGCGAGGAGGCGGGCATCACCTTCGTCGGGCCCAGCGCCCAGACGCTGGAACTGACGGGCAACAAGGCCCGCGCGGTCGCCGCCGCCCGCGCGGCCGGCGTACCGGTGCTCGGCTCCTCCCAGCCCTCCAACGACATCGACGAACTGGTCCGCGCGGCCGACGAGATCGGCTTCCCGGTCTTCGTCAAGGCCGTCGCCGGCGGCGGTGGCCGTGGTATGCGCCGGGTCGAGGACCCGGCCGCGCTGCGCGAGTCCATCGAACAGGCCTCCCGGGAGGCGGCCTCCGCCTTCGGCGACCCGACCGTCTTCCTGGAGAAGGCCGTCGTCGACCCCCGCCACATCGAGGTGCAGATCCTCGCCGACGGCGAGGGCAACGTCATCCACCTCTTCGAGCGCGACTGCTCGCTCCAGCGCCGCCACCAGAAGGTCATCGAGCTGGCTCCCGCGCCCAACCTCGACCCCGAGCTGCGCGACCGCATCTGCGCCGACGCCGTCCGCTTCGCCCGCGAGATCGGTTACCGCAACGCCGGCACCGTCGAGTTCCTCCTCGACCGCGACGGCAACCACGTCTTCATCGAGATGAACCCCCGCATCCAGGTCGAGCACACGGTCACCGAGGAGGTCACCGACGTCGACCTGGTCCAGGCCCAGATGCGCATCGCCTCCGGCGAGACCCTGGCCGACCTCGGCCTCTCCCAGGAGACGGTGAAGCTGCACGGCGCCGCCCTCCAGTGCCGCATCACCACCGAGGACCCCGCCAACGGCTTCCGCCCCGACACCGGCCGCATCAGCGCCTACCGCTCCCCGGGCGGCTCCGGCATCCGGCTCGACGGTGGCACCACCCACGCCGGTACGGAGATCAGCGCCCACTTCGACTCCATGCTGGTCAAGCTCACCTGCCGGGGCCGGGACTTCAAGGCCGCCATCGGCCGCGCCCGGCGTGCCGTCGCCGAGTTCCGCATCCGTGGTGTCGCCACCAACATCCCGTTCCTCCAGGCCGTCCTGGACGACCCGGACTTCCAGGCGGGCCGGATCACCACCTCGTTCATCGAGCAGCGCCCGCACCTGCTCACCGCCCGCTCCTCCGCCGACCGCGGCACCAAGCTGCTCACCTACCTGGCCGACGTCACCGTCAACAAGCCGCACGGCGAGCGCCCCCACCTGATCGAGTCGACCACCAAACTGCCCCCGCTGCCCGCCGGCGAGCCGCCGGCCGGTTCGCGGCAGCGCCTGGTCGAGGCCGGCCCGGAGGGCTTCGCCCGCTGGCTGCGCGAGTCGCCCACCATCGGCATCACCGACACCACCTTCCGCGACGCCCACCAGTCGCTGCTCGCCACCCGCGTGCGCACCAAGGACCTCCTCGCCGTCGCCCCGGTAGTCGCCCGCACCCTGCCCGAACTGCTCTCCCTGGAGTGCTGGGGCGGCGCCACCTACGACGTCGCGCTCCGCTTCCTCGCCGAGGACCCCTGGGAGCGGCTGGCCGCCCTGCGCGAGGCCGTCCCCAACATCTGCCTGCAGATGCTGCTGCGCGGCCGCAACACCGTGGGCTACACCCCGTACCCGACCGAGGTGACCGACGCCTTCGTGCAGGAGGCCGCCGCCACCGGCATCGACATCTTCCGCATCTTCGACGCCCTCAACGACGTCAACCAGATGCGCCCCGCCATCCAGGCCGTACGCGAGACGGGCACCGCGGTCGCCGAGGTCGCCCTCTGCTACACCGCCGACCTCTCCAACCCCGACGAGCGCCTCTACACCCTCGACTACTACCTGCGCCTCGCCGAGCAGATCGTCGAGGCGGGCGCGCACGTCCTCGCCGTCAAGGACATGGCCGGCCTGCTGCGTGCCCCGGCCGCGGCCAAGCTGGTCTCGGCGCTGCGCAGCGAGTTCGACCTCCCGGTCCACCTGCACACCCACGACACCGCGGGCGGCCAGCTGGCCACCTACCTGGCCGCGATCCAGGCGGGCGCGGACGCGGTGGACGGCGCGGTGGCCTCCATGGCCGGTACGACCTCGCAGCCGTCCCTCTCGGCGATCGTGGCCGCGACCGACTACTCGGAGCGTCCCACTGGGCTCGACCTGCGGGCGATCGAGGACCTGGAGCCGTACTGGGAGAGCGTCCGCAAGGTCTACGCCCCCTTCGAGGCCGGCCTCGCCTCGCCGACCGGCCGCGTCTACCACCACGAGATCCCCGGCGGCCAGCTCTCCAACCTGCGCACCCAGGCCGTCGCGCTCGGCCTCGGCGACCGCTTCGAGGACATCGAGGCCATGTACGAGGCGGCCGACCGCATCCTCGGCCGGCTGGTCAAGGTCACCCCGTCCTCCAAGGTGGTCGGCGACCTCGCCCTGCACCTGGTCGGCGCCGGGGTACGGCCCGAGGACTTCGAGGCCACCCCCGACAAGTTCGACATCCCCGACTCGGTCATCGGCTTCCTCCGCGGCGAGCTGGGCACCCCGCCCGGTGGCTGGCCCGAGCCGTTCCGCACCAAGGCCCTCCAGGGCCGCGCCGCCGCGAAGCCGGCGCCCGAGCTGACCGCCGAGGACCGCGAGGGCCTGGCCAAGGAACCCCGCACCACCCTCAACCGGCTGCTGTTCCCGGCCCCCACCCGCGAGTTCGAGACCCACCGCCAGACCTACGGCGACACCAGCGTCCTCGACAGCAAGGACTTCTTCTACGGCCTGCGCCCGGGCAAGGAGTACGCGGTCGACCTGGAGCCCGGCGTCCGGCTGCTCATCGAGCTGCAGGCGGTCGGCGAGGCCGACGAGCGCGGCATGCGCACGGTGATGTCGAGCCTCAACGGGCAGCTGCGGCCGATCCAGATCCGCGACCGGGCGGCGGCCTCCGACGTCCCGGTCACCGAGAAGGCCGACCGCTCCAACCCCGGCCATGTCGCGGCCCCGTTCGCCGGTGTCGTCACCCTCGCGGTGGAGGAGGGCGCGGAGGTCGAGGCCGGCGCGACCGTGGCCACCATCGAGGCGATGAAGATGGAGGCCACCATCACCGCCCCGAAGGCCGGCCGGGTCTCGCGGCTCGCCATCAACCGCATCCAGCAGGTGGAGGGCGGCGACCTGCTGGTCGAGATCGCCTGAGGCCGGACCTGCGAGGGGAGGGGGAGGGCCGGGTCCGCCCGGCCCTCCACGGCTACGAGCGGGAGAAGTGCGCGCCCAGCAGGGCCTTGAGCAGGTTGGGGTCGCGCTGGGTGAAGTAGGCGGCGCTCGCCACGAACACGTCCCGGCCGCGGACCGCCAGCGAGGTCGGGTTGGAGAGCCCCTCCTGCACCGTCAGGACGCCGGTGTGGCTGCCGTCCGGGGCGACCAGCGCGACCTCGTTGGACGGACTCAGGGCGACGAGCACGAGGTCCGAGTGCCCGGGGAAGACGAAGTCGTCGACTCCGGTGAGGCCGGTCGCCCTCGTCTCGGTGGGGCCGGCCGAGCCGTCCACGCCGACCGGGATGCGCAGCAGCGTGCCCCGGTCGGTGTTGGTGACCCACACCGCGTCCTTGTGCACCTTGACCCCGTTGGCGCCGAAGCCGGTGGCCGACGGGAGTCCGGAGAGTTCGGCACCGGTGGCCCAGGCGGTGGGCGTGCCCCCCGACTGCGGGATGCGCCACACCGTGCCCAGCACCGAGTCGGCGGCGTAGAGCACGCCGTGCCGCTCGTCGAGCGCCAGACCGTTGGGCAGGCCGTCCGCGGGCAGCTGGGCGATCTGCTCGGGCGAGCCGCCGCCCGCCGGGATCCGCCAGACGCCGGTCCTGCTCGTGCCGGTGGCGTAGTTGACGTACAGCGTGCCGTCGTGGGCGCGGGCCAGGCCGTGCGTGACCGGGCTGCTCACCAGGGGCGTGCGGGGATGGCTCTCGTCGGGCAGGGTGGCCAGGACCCGGACCCGGCGCTCCCGGGTGACCTTGACGACCTGCCGGGCGAACGCGAAGGACATGTCGACCGAGCCGCCCTGCTCGGCGACGACGCTCTCGGGCGTCTGCCCCTGGGCCAGATCGAAATGGGCGACGGTGTGCGGGCGGGAGAGGACCGGCTCGTCGCTCGCGGCCGGAACCGCCGCGAGCAGGCCGATCGCGACCACGGCCGGGGCGACGACGGCCCGGCGAGGGAATCGGGGCATGTGACCTCTTTCGACGGGAGCGCAAGGCTCCGGCGTACCGGTCACACCAACATGACGCCTCCCCGTCCCCGGGCCGCGGCAGCCGTGGCCGCTACGTCGCCCGCCCGGCGCACGGCGTGGCCCCGCATGCCGCGCAGCCGGGTGACGGCCTCGCTCAGTTCCACATGGCGTACTTCATGACCTGCGCGTATCCTTCCGGCTTCGCACCGGAGTAGGTCAGGTTCAGCCGTGTGAAGTGCTGTACGTTCGGGTGCTTCGTCCAGGCCGTCGGGCGGTCGAGCCGTACGGTCACCGGGTACTTGTGGAACTTCCCGGCCGCGCAGTACGGCTTGCAGTCGTTCACCAGGTTCACGCCCTGGGCGACCGCCGTCGTGTCGTTCCACTGGGTCCAGCGCATGCCGGTGAGGACGCTGTTGCCGTCCCCGCAGGCCAGGATGAAGTCGGCCGGCCGGTACCGCTGGTGCCAGAGGCAGTCGACGAGCACCGGGTGCTGGACCGAGGCCCGCCCCGCGGGCGCTGTCGGCGGCGTGGCGGAGGCCGTCGTCATGCCCGCCGTGAGCAGCAGGGCCGCTCCGAGTCCCATCGCCGTTCCCACCACTGGTCTGCGCATGGTCGCTCCCGCCCGTTCCGCCGTACGTCTTCCCTTCGACGCTACGACCGTCCCGCGAGATGTACCACTTGCGTCGTAATCACCCCCCGGAAGGGTGAATTTCCCGGCCGGTGTGTCACGCGTACAGCGCGACGGCTCCGCCCCAGAGGGCGCCCGGGTTCAGGCGTTCGGGGAAGCGTTCCAGCATGGCGTGGAAGAAGCCGAGCGCGTCTTCGTGCTTGCCGAGGAGTTCGTCGGTGGTGTCGAGGTAGAGCCGCGTCTCGGCGATCGCGCGGGCGGCGTCGTCGTCGAGTTCCTTGTTCTTGTGACCGGTCACGATCCGGCGCGGCCGCAGGCCTTCGACGAGGGAGATGGCCTCGCGCCAGGCGTCGCGGCCGCCGTCCCGGGATTCGGCGAGGTACTGATGCACACCGTTGTAGATGACGTCTCCGGCCACGACGAGTTCGAGGTCGGGGACGTGCAGCACGCTCGTTTCGTCGGTGTCGCTGTGGCCCACCTCCACGATGATCAGGTCGTGCCCTTCGAGGGTCAGCCGGTTGCCGGGCACGGCGACGGCGGTGACGTGGGCGTCCGGAATCTGTCCGGGGAAGAGCTTGTCCCAGAAGTGCGGGCGGAGGGAGACGTTGCGGCGCATCTCCGCGATCGTGCCCGCGGAGGCGACGACCTGTGCGCCGAAACGCTCCGCCAGGACGCCCGCGGTGAACCAGTGGTCACCGTGACCGTGGGTGGCGAAAATGTGGGTCAGGTTCTTGCCGGTGGCTTCGACCCAGTCCCCCACCGCCTCGGCCTGGGCGGAGGTCAGTGGCGGGTCGACCAGGACGGCGTCCTGTTCTCCATGGAGGAGCGTGACCGACAGGGGCGAGAACATCCGCCGATCCCCGTTGGGGACCAGATCGGAGACGTTCTGCGCGATCGGGTCGGCGACGAAGACGTCGTAGGCGAGCGGACTGTGGGCAGGCATGGTGCGTTTCCTAACGGGCATGGTCGTCGGCGCGGGCACGTTCGGACGACCGGCCGGCGGCGGCGAGGGCGGCGTAGTAGGCCGGCCCCCGGATGATCGAGACGGTGTCCTGGTCGACCGGCTCACCGTGATCGTCGCGGAACTCGAGGTGAACCGGCCGCTCCCCGTCGGTCGCGTAGAGGACGCCCTGTCCTGTCTCCTGCGGGCGGTGTCGGTCCCCCCACGCGCTGAGGGCCGCCAGAACCGGCAGCACGTCGCGGCCGGCCTCCGTGAGGAGGTACTCCTCACGGCTGCGTTCGCCTTCCTCCTGGTACGTCACACGCTCCATGAGCCCCGCGCACGTGAGGTCGTTCAGGCGCTGGCCGAGGGTCGCGTTCGGGATGCCGATCCGCTGGAACTCCGCGAAGCGGGTGCGCCCCAGGAAGGCCTCGCGAAGCAGCAGAAGGTTCCACTTCTGCCCCAGTACGGTCAGCGTGCGTGCGATCGAGCAGTTCTGATTCGCCGGCAGTGACATGGCGTCCATGACCGAAACCCTACACGCTGGCTCTGAAAAATGAACACAGATGCCGGCATCAAATTTTGAATCCAGGGTGGAGGTTCTGACGGCTGTGTGTGCCGGGCGGACTCAGCCGTGTTTGACGGTCAGGCCGTAGAACGCGACCCGGGCGCCGTTGGTCGTGCTGTCGGAGGACGACTGGTTGTACGAGCCCGCCTTGAAGTACTGCTTGTACTGGTTGAAGGAGGACGGGATGGCGTAGTGGGTCGTGGTGCCGTTGACCGTCAGGTCGATGGTGTTCCCGCCGGAGACCGCGATGGCGTACGTCCAGGTCTTGCCGATCGACACGTGGCCCACGCTGTGCGTGGTCTGGCCGCCGTCCGGGGAGTTCTCGGTGCCGAGGACGATGTCGCCGTTGGAGTGGTAGTACAGCTCGAGCAGCGGCTTGGTGGAGGGGCCGCCGGTGCCGAGGTGGATCTGGCCCACGCAGACGTTCTTGGTCACCGAGACCACCCGCAGCGTCGCGCTCATCTTGTGGCTGCCGCTCAGTGACCAGTTGGCGGCGCTGCCGTCCCGGTTCATCTCGCGCAGTTCTGAGCGGGCGTAGTTGGAGTTCGGGGTGGTGACGCCCTTCTCGGGCGCCCAGAAGGTCATCGCCCCGTCGCGGGTGTCGGTGTAGAAGTACGCGTCCTGGTAGCCGTTGGCGCCCTGCAGCCGGGACGAGGGGATGGTGGCCGGCGAGCCGGGGGAGCCCACCGGCTCCTGGAGCTGCCATATGGACAGGTCGAAGTTGCCGCCGGGCGCCTTGCTCGGGTCGGCCGCGTCCGCGCTGCCGCCGAACAGGACGGTGAGGGCGAGGGCGAGGCCCGCGGCGGTGGGTGCCGCGAGCAGCCGGGAACGGTTCATGTGGGGGGTCCTTTCGTCAGGTGGTGGGTCCGGAGATCACAGGGGTTCATATTCGTGAACTCCGGACGCATCCATAACCGCCGATGACCCGTGAAGCTAAAGGTCCGGACCAGTCCCGTCAAGAGGTTCAGCAGGCGCCCTCGTCCTGCCAGGGGCCCCACTCCGAGGCGCCGGGCACCTCGTTCTGGGTCCACCACTTGGCCTTCCAGTTGTGGCTGTTGTACGAGACCTCGTTCCCGACCGTGTACACCGCCGTCGCACTCCAGGCGGTCTTGCACGAGGTGGGCGTGGGTGTCGGGGTCGGGGTCGGCGTGGGCGTGGTGGTCGGCGGGGTGACCCCGGCGAACTTCACCGAGTACTTGGCGAAGTCCCAGTCGGCCTGCGCCACGCTGGAGCAGGTACCTGAGGTGGTGCCGTTGTTGTCGACCGGACTGCACTGGCGGTCGCGGTTCAGGGACCAGAACGTGAACCGGTCCATGTTGTGGCTCGTCGCGTAGTCGAGCACGGTCTGGAAGTCGGCCTGGGTGAAGTACTCGCCGGTGTCGCTGCGGCCGTTCATTCCGGAGAAGCCCTCGTGGGCGTAGGCGGTCGCCTGGTCCCAGCCGAAGGTGGACTGCAGGATCGAGTTGAAGTTGGTGAGCGCGCTGGTCTGTGAGGCCGCCCCGCTGAACCCGCCGTCGAACGGCATGATGGAGAAGTTGTTCGGCGTGAACCCCTGGGACTTCGCCTCCAGCAGCATCTGCTTGCCGAACCAGCCGGTGCCGTCCGCCGTGCCGGGCGTCGTCACCGACACGTACAGGCCCGGGTTGTTCTGCTGGAGGATCTTCGCGGCGCCGATCTCGTTCCTGATCGCCGCGGTGTTCTCGTACTCCGGCTCCTCAAGGTCGAAGTCGATCGCGTGCAGCCCGTACTTGGTGACGACCTGCTGGTAGGCCGCCGCGGTGGAGGCCGCGTCCGCGCAGGCCTGCCCCAGCTTGGTGCCGCCGTAGCCGCCGATGGAGACGGAGACGTCGCCGCCCTTGGCGCGGATCGTGTTGATCACCGACTGAACGGCGGTGTCCGAGGAGACCGCCGCGGTGCCACCCCAGGTGGGCGAGCAGCCGCCGCCGTTGGGGGCGAGGACGAACGCCAGCTGGAAGGCCTTGAGGCCGGTGGCGTCCATGATGGCGGCCGCGTCCGGCGGGTTGTTGTCCAGCGGCATCAGGTAGGGGGCGGCCGCGTACCACCGGTTGCTCAGCGCACTGGTCGCGCCCGAGGCGTTGCTCGCGACGAGTGCGGTGGTGCCGGCGGCGGCGAGGGTCACGGCGGCCGCCGCGCCCAGGCATGCGCGAAGGGGTCTCACTGGTGCCTCCAGGGGGCCGGGGGGAGGTGGGGTGGGTCCCAGCTTCCGGAGGTGTCGCGGTCACGTCAATGAATTGGACTGGACCAAAGCTCACTTTGGACTAGACCATACGATTTCTTTACCCGGCAGGACGGAGTAGTTCCAGCGTCCCGAACCGCACCCTCACGCCGGGCGACCAGAGCACGCTGACCGGCGGCCCGGCCATCGCGGGCAGGCCCGCGGCCTCCACCAACTCGTCGTCCAGATCCAGGAGTTCCGCCCGGTGCAGCGGCCAGGGCGCGTGCTCGTTCGGCAGGTGCGCGGTGCGGCCGTGCCAGGTCACGTGCAGCCCCCAGCGCGCGGTCAGGAAGTGCTCCAGCGGCGACGGCTCGCCGACCGGCGCCCCGATCCGCACGACCGCCCGGCTCGCGGCCGCAGGGCGCCGCCGTCGGCAGGTGTAGGTGATCACATCGCCCTCGCGGCGGAGCCGCATCGCGGACCAGACGTACGGCAGCCGGAACCCCAGCCGGCCCACCAGCACCGGGAGCAGCCGGGTCGCGTCCAGCGACCTGAACACCACCGCGCGCCGGCCCTGCCCGTCCACCGAGTACAGCCGTACGTTCGTCTCGCAGAAGGTGCCCAGGTACGGCAGTCCCGGCCCCGGCCCGAAGCCCGTGCCCCGCATCAGGAACGGGACGAGCCCGACGTAGGTGACCCCGTCCAGGGTGTCCGGCCGGGTGCCGGCGGGCAGCAGCCCCGCCACCTTCTCCGGCGCGACCGGCCAGTGCAGGAAGGTCAGCCGGTGCCACCCCTGCACCATCGTCGGCACCCGGACGGGGCGCGGGGTGGACGGGGTTACGGGCTCGGCCGCCACGGTCTCCATGACACCGGTCATAGCACGCCAGTGCGATCCGACGGGAGCGTTCCGCGAGAGCGGCGCGGAACGCTCCCGCCGGCGCGCTTTCGCGGCGACGGCCCGCTGATCAGGACTTCCGCGCCGCCCGGCCCGGTAGCACCGGTAAACTGTGGGCGACACGCAGGCCTTGAGAAGGAGGAGCCGGGATGCCGCCGCACAGCTCTTCCGCGGCCGGGGTCCCGGGCGACGGCGACGGACCCGGCGAGCCGCCCCCCGTCCGGCAGGCGCTGTCGGACAGCGTGTACGAGAGCATCAAGGCGATGGTCATGGACCACGAGATCGCCCCCGGCGCCCGCGTCGGCATCGACGCCCTCTCCCGCACCCTCGGCGTCTCGCCCACCCCGGTCCGGGAGGCACTGGCCCGGCTGGAGTCCGACGGCCTCGTGGTCAAGCGCGCCCTGTCCGGGTACCGGGCCACGGAGCTGCTGACCCGTCAGGGCCTCGCGGAACTCTTCGAGATGCGGCTGCTTCTGGAACCGCGGGCCGCCGCCCTGGCCGCGGCCAACGCCACCGAGGACCAACTCGACGGTCTGGAAAGGATCGTGGAGGAGATGCAGGAGCAGCCCAGCCCCAACGGACGGTACGCGTCCTACCGCGACTTCGCCGCCCTCGACCAGCGCTTCCACGAGGCGATCGGACAGGCCGCGCACCGGCCGCTCCTCGCGGATGCCGTGCGACGCCTCCACGCGCACCTGCACATCTTCCGTCTCGGCGACGTCGCCGGCGCCGGCGGCCCGACCGTCGCCGAGCACGAGCGGATCGTCCGGGCCGTGCTCCGCCGCAACCCCGAGCGGGCGGCCGAGGCGATGACCGACCACCTCACCCGCAGCATGGCACGCCAGCTCCAGGACGACGGCGGGGACGGCGGCGGCGAGGACCGCGGCGGGGACGACGGCCGCGGCGGCGTCGCGGGGCCGGCTACTCCATGAGGAACACCTGTTCAGCGGTGGCCCACCACTCGCCCGGGGCCGCCTGCGGAACCGGCTCCTGGAAGGGCGCGGTGCGCCGCCACCACTCCTGGGTCGCCTCGTCCGCGGCCATCAGCGCGAGATCGGCCGTCAGGTCGTCGCCGTGGTACTCGAAGTAGGCGAACAGCCGGTCGCCGAGCAGATGGATCGAGTAGTTGGCGATGTGGCAGCGCCGGAGCCGCTCCAGGACCGGCTCCGGCACCGCACGGTGCAACTCCCGGTACTCGTCGAGCCTTTCCGGGCGTACGGCGATGACCTGCGCGACCCGCCTCATGAGCGCACCGCGTCGCGGTCGTGGATCAGGCGGATGATCCGGCCGCTCATCCGGTCGTAGTCCCGGTCGTTGTCGACCTCGCCGCGGACGCGGTGGTCGGTCATGACGACGACCCGGTCGGCGAGGGTGACCATCTCCGCGAGGTCGCTGCTGATCAGCAGGAGGGGCAGCCCGCCGTCGGCCAGGTCCCGGATGAGTTCGTGGAAGGCGCGCTTGGTACGGACGTCGACACCGACCGTCGGCTCGTCCACGACCAGCAACCGGGTGTCGGCGGCCAGCCACTTGGCGAGGCTGACCTTCTGCTGGTTGCCGCCGGAGAGTTCACCGGCGTTCTGCGCGAGCCCGGTGATCCGGATGCCGAGCCGGTCGACGAGGTCCTGGGCGACGGCGCGCTCCTCGCCCGCCGGGACGAACCCGAGCGCCCCGGCCAGCCGCTTCCACACCGTCACCGTGATGTTGCGGACGATCGGCTGGTCCAGGAAGACGCCCTCCTCCTTGCGGTTCTCGGTCACGTACCCGATGCCGAACTCGTGCAGGGCCTGGCGGGGCGAGCCGATCCTGGCCGGCCTGCCGTGCACCCGGACCTCGCCCGCGGTGATGCGGTCCAGGCCGAGCACCGCCTTGACCAGTTCGCTGCGCCCGGCGCCGACCAGCCCGTACAGGCCGACGATCTCCCCGGGGCGCACCGCCAGACTGATGTCCCGGTGCCCGCAGGCCGTGGCGACCCCGTCCAGCTCCAGGACCGGCGCCGCGGACCGGTCGACCGTGCGCGGCCGCGGCTCGGCGGCCGTGTGGGCACGGCCCACCATCAGGCTCACGACGTCGTCGTGCGAGTGGTCGGCCAGCGGCGCGGACTCCAGCACCGACTGTCCGTCCCGCAACACGGTGACGGTGTCGCAGAGGGCGAAGACCTCCTCCAGCTTGTGGCTGACGAAGACGACACAGGCGCCGCGTCCGGCGAGCCGCCGGACCGCCTCGAACAGCCGGTCCGTCTCCTCGGGGGAGAGCGACGCGGTGGGCTCGTCCAGGAGCAGCACCCGGCTCTCGGTGTACAGGGCCTTGGCGATCTCCACCAACTGCTGCTGTGCGACGGACAGTTCGCGCACCGGACGGGCCGGGTCGAGGTCGACGCCCAGCTCCTTGAGGCAGGCGACGGCAGGTTCGGTCATGGCCGCGTAGTCGACCAGTCCCCGGCGCGCGGGCGGCTTCTGCAGGGTGATGTTCTCGGCCACCGAGAAGCCCGGGACGAGGTTGCGTTCCTGGTGGACGACGCCGATGCCGGTCCGGGCCGCCTCGAGGGGCGAGCGCAGCCGGACCGGTTCACCGCACCAGGTGAGGGTGCCGCCGTCGGGGGAGTGCACCCCGGTGAGGACCTTGATCAGGGTGGACTTGCCGGCGCCGTTCTCGCCGAGGAGCGCGTGCACACTGCCGGCGGTCAGCCGCAGCCCCACGCCGTCCAGGGCGCGGACCCCGGGGAAGACCTTCACCAGGTCGCGGCATTCGAGGAGGACCGTGCTCATCGGACGCCTCCCGGCTGGGGTGACGGCGTCGTGGCGGCCTTCGCCAGCCGCGTCTGGTGCAGGTGCCCGCCGGCGACCGTGCCGAGGACGACCAGGCCGATCAGCAGGTTCACCCAGCTCGGGTCGAGCGAGAACTGGGCGCGGGCCGCGTCGATGAGCCGGGTCACGAAGGCCGCGAGTACGGTTCCGAACACCGCGATGGAACCGCCGGTGAGCGCGACCCCGCCGATGATCGGCGCCGCGAAGCTCGGCAGCAGCCAGTCGCCGCCGACGCTGCGGTTCACGCCGGGCAGCGAGGCGGCAGCCGTCACCGCGGCCACCCCGACCAGCAGCCCGGACAGGGTGTGCGCGGCCACGACCTGCCGGTCGGTGGAGATGCCAGACAACCGTGCGGCCAGCGGGTTGCCGCCCGCGGCGAGCAGCCGCCTGCCCGCGACCGTGCGGTACATGAACGCGCCCAGCAGGACCGCCGCCGCGATCGCCGTGACGAAGACGAGCGGGACGTCCAGCGGTGCCGCCGTGCCCAGGTCACGCAGCGTGGACGAGTAGCCGTCGACGGTCCGGGTGCCGACGAGCCGGTACTGCGCGCCCAGGAGGATCGTCATCGTGGCGAGGGTGACGATGAAGCCGTTGATCTGCGTGGCCACGATGACGACACCGGTCACCAGGCCGGCTGCGGTCGCCGTCAGCAGCCCCACGAGCACGGCCACCGGGGCGGGCACCCCGTGGTCGGCCATCAGGACGCCCGTCAGGCAGGCGGTGAAACCGCCCAGGGCGCCGACCGCGAGATTGAGCTGGCCCACGCAGAGCGCCACCATCTGGGCGAGGCCGATGAGGACGGGCGTGGCCAGGTACTGGAGGAAGACCCGCACCGAGGGCCCCTCGAAGAAGGAGCCCGACGACGCCACCTCCAGCGCCACCGCCCCCGCCACGACGACCAGCAGCAGCATGGCCGTCGTCGTACGCGAGAACCGGTGCAGCGCCGCGGCGGTCCGGCTCTGCCGGTCGCGGACCGTGTTCATGTGGCTCATGTGGAGCGCACCACCTTGCGATAGGACACCACGGTGCGGATCCGGTCGGCGGACAGGGCCAGCAGCAGGATGCAGCCGAGGTAGATGTTCAGGCTTTCCAGGCCGACGCCGAGCAGGTCGAGCCCCTTGCGGATCACGCTCACCAGGGCGGTGCCGAGGAGCGTGCCGAGCACGGACACCACCCCGCCGGTGAGCAGGGTGCCGCCGAGCACCGCGCCGAGGAAGGACGGCAGCATGAAGTCGTCGCCGATGGAGGCGCGGAACGTGCCCGTGCCGGCCGCGGCCATGAACCCGGCGAGCGCCGCGAGCAGCCCGGACAGGGTGTGCGCGAGCACGACACGGCGTCCGGTGGGGACGCCGGACAACTCGGCGGCGGCCGGGTTCGCCCCCGTCAGGAGCAGCTCCCTGCCGATCCGGGTGCAGCCGTACAGGAAGCCGAGGCCGAGCATGGCGAGCACGGTGAACTGGGCCAGCTGCGGGACGGCCGGCGAGCCGCAGACCGGGCCCACGCAGATGTCGGCCAGCGAAAAGGACCGCAGGGCGTCGATGCCGTCCGGGCGGCTGGTGAAGGCGGCGTCCTCGGTGAGGCCCGAGTACATGAGGGAGACCAGGCCCAGCAGGGCGAAGTCCATCGCCAGTGTGACGACGAAGGAGCTCACCCCGGTGCGGGCGATCAGCCAGCCGGTGGCCGCGCCGACCGCCGCGCCCGCGGCCAGGCACAGCAACAGGCCGAGCTGCATGGGCAGATGGAGCTTGTCGTAGCCGAGGCCCGCGAACATGGCGCCGAAGGCCGCCATCCGGCCGACCGCGAGGTTCATGTGGCCCACGGAGAGGGCGACCAGCTGGGCCAGCGCCACCACGGTCAGCGTGGCCACGTCCCGCAGCAGCGGGAAGAGCACCAGACGCTGGTCGAGGAAGGCGGGCCGCAGCGCGCCGAACAGGACGCTCAGCGCGATCACCAGGACCAGCAGACCGAGCCGCTGGTTGACCCAGAACGGCATCCGGTGACCGGCGGTCCTCTCCTCGGGGACGGTGTCCGGGGGACTGACGGAGGTCGTCATGCCACCCTCCGGTCGTCGAGCGCGTCCGGGTCCCAGTCGATGCCGATGCCCGGCTCGTCCGGGGCCACGGCCAGGCCGTCGCGGATGGCCAGTTCGGTCCGGGTGACGGCACGCAGTTGCGGGATGTACTCGACGAAGCTGCCGTTGGGCACCGCGGCGGCGAGGCTGACGTGCAGCTCCATCAGGAAGTGCGGGCACACCGCCACGTTGTGGCTCTCGGCGAGGTGCGCGACCTTCAGCCACGGGGTGATACCGCCGATCCGGGCCGCGTCGACCTGGACGACGGACGCGGCACCCGTCTCCAGGTAGCCGCGGAACTGCATGAGCGAGTACATCGACTCGCCGACCGCCACCGGGATCCGGGTCGCCCGCGCGAGCCGGGCGTGGCCGCTGATGTCGTCCGCGGGCAGCGGCTCCTCCAGCCAGTACGGGTCGTACGGCTCCAGCGCGGCCGCGAGCCGGAGCACCGAGGAGGCCGTCTGGGACTGGTTGGCGTCGGTCATGACGTGCAGCGTGGGACCGACCGCCTCGCGTACGGCGCGCAGCCGTTCGGCGTCCTCGGCGGGATGCGGCCTGCCCACCTTGATCTTGACGCCGGCCCAGCCCGCCTCCTGGGCCCGCAGGGCGCCCTTGACCAGGTCCTCGGTGCTCAGGTGGAGCCAGCCGCCCTCGGTGTCGTAGACCGGCACCTCCCGGCGGTGTCCGCCGGCCAGCCGCCACAGCGGTTCCCCGGCCCGCTTGCAGCGCGTGTCCCACAGGGCGGTGTCGACGGCGGCGAGGGCGAGTGAGGTGATGGCGCCGGTGGTGGTGGCCCGGGTCAGGGCGAACAGCCGTTGCCACAGCGCCTCGACGTTGCGGGCGTCCTGCCCGACGAGGGCGGGCAGCAGGTGGTCCCGCAGCAGGGCCAGGACGGAGGTGCCGCCGGTGCCGATCGTGTACGCGTAGCCGGTGCCCGCGAGACCGTCCGCCGTCGTCAGATCGACCAGGACCGTCTCCTGTTTGACGAAGGACTGCACCGCGTCGGTGCGGTCGGTCTCGACGGCGATGTCGACCAGCCGGGCGGTCGCGGTCGTGATGATGCTCATCGATGTCCGTTCTCTGTCGGGCTCTCAGGGCTCTTCTTCGGGTACGCAGGACTCTTCGGGGTCCTTCGAGGCGGTCAGCCGCACGAGAGGTAGGTGTCGGCGAACGCCGTCTTCAGCTGCCGGGTCTTCTCCTGCCGTGCCTCGTCGTAGTCGGCGACGTTCGCCCTGGTGACGACGAACGATCCCGAGTCGACCTCCACGCCGGGGTCGCGCATGGTGCACTGTTTGGTCTGGAGCAGCGCAAGCGCCCAGGTGCCGATCTCGGCCTGGCCGGTGGGGTTCTGCACGACGGTCGCCGTGACCGTGCCCTGCCGGATGCCGCTGAGGATCTTGGCGTCGTCGTCGATGGCGATGACCTTCGCCTTCGAGCCGGACGACTTCACGGCGTCGGCGGCGGCGACGGCCGGGTTGTAGGCGGTGGCGACGATGCCCGTGATCTGGCCGCCCTTGGCCGCCATGAGGTCGGACACCGCCTTCTGCGCGGTCTGCAGGTCCGTGTCGATGTCGGTGACGGTCTGCAGGAGCTTCACCCTGCCGCCGGACTCCTTGACGGCACGGGCCACGCCCTTGATCCGCAACTGGGTGTTGGCGTCGACGTTGTTGCCGGTCAGATGGACCAGCGTGCCCTTCCCGCCCATGGCCGTGATGGCGGCCTTCGCGGCCTTGTAGGCGGCGAGTCCGACATCCGTGGAGAGGCAGAAGTCGGCCTCGTCCCTGTCGCCGGCCGGACAGGAGCCGAGGGACGCCACCGGGAAGCCCTGCGACCTGAGGTCGGCGAAGGTCGTGTTGATGTCGGTGGGGGAGACCCCGAACACCCCGAAGGCGTTGTAGCCGCGGGCCGCCAGCGTGGACAGCAGGTTGTTCTGCTTCTGCTGGTCCCACTCCGCCGTCTCGTCGAAGGTGACGTCGCCGAGTCCGTAGGTCTTCTTCGCGGCGGCCCCCGCCGTCTTCCACGGCTGGAAGTACGGGTGCGCGCCGCCGGGCACGAGGGCCACCCTGGTCCCCGACCCGTCGGCCAGGTCGGCGCCGCCGCCGGTGCGTCCGGCCGCCGAGGCCTGCCCGGCGGCCGGGGCGGGTGCGTTGCGGTAGGTGCAGGCCGCGGTCCCGGCAGCGAGCAGTGTCGCCGCGAGAGCCCCGGACAGCACGGATCTGGTCGGGAACTGCATCGCCCACCCCCGCAGAATCAGATAGGAAATCGATGCGGTGATCGTGAGGCAGGGCGGTGCGTGCGTCAAGGTCTTCGACAAGAACCGTTTCCATCTGGGGTGATGGGATTGGTGATGGACCTCGCGCGATGAAGGGGTTATAAATCCTATAGGAAAGACTCGCCGCACGGCTCGGCCGTAGACGCCGGCGATCCGGCCGCGACCTGAGGGAAAGGGCCGGGAAAGTCCGAGTCACCCACCCCCAACCCGCCCCGGCAGTGGCACTCTTGACAGCGTGCGTACTGTTTCGCGACGTTTGAGCGACACCTCCGGACCGGCGATCCCGTCGCCGGTCCCGGACCGAAGGTGTACAGCGGGGAACAGGAGCTGTTCGTAGAAGCGGCGGAACGCGGAATACGCGTTATGGGGGGAGCGGTCGCCCATGCGATCCACAGGCCAGTGCAGTCATGCTTCACACACCTCGTCGGCCGAGGGGCGGTTGATCTGAGGTGGACATCACGATCCACAGACCCGGCGAGCTGACCGAGCCGCTCCGCCGGGCCTGGCACCACGCGATGGACGAGTCGCCGGAGTACGCCAACCCCTTTCTGGCCCCGGAGTTCACGATCGGCGTCGGCAGACACCGGGCCGGTGTACGGGTGGCGGTCCTGCGCGAGGGCGGCGAACCCGTCGGCTTCCTCCCGTACGAGCGCAACGCCCTCGGCGTCGGCCGGGCCGTCGGCCTCGGCCTCTCCGACTGCCAGGCGCTGGTGCACCGGCCCGGCATCGGCTGGGACACCCAGGAACTGCTGAGCGCCTGCGGGATGTCCATCTTCGAGTTCGACCACCTGGTCGCCGAGCAGGGACCTTTCGCCCCTCACGTGACCGGCACCTTCGCCTCGCCGGTGATCGACGTGAAGCCCGGCGACGGCGGCTACCCCGAGTGGCTGCGCGCCACCTACCCGGGCCTGGCGAAGACCACGCTGAAGAAGGAGCGGCGCCTCGGCCGCGACATCGGCGACCTGCGCTTCGAGCCCGACGAACGCGACCCCGCGGCGCTGCGCACCCTGATGCGCTGGAAGTCCGCCCAGTACCGGCGGACCGGCCGCATGGACCGCTTCGCCCGCCCCTGGATCGTCGACCTGGTGGACCACCTCTTCCACGTCCGCGAGGAACACTTCACCGGAGTGCTCTCCGTGCTCTACGCCGGCGACCGCCCGGTGGCCGCGCACTTCGGCCCGCGCTCGGCCACCGTACTCGCCGCCTGGTTCACCGCCTACGACCCCGAACTGCACTACTACTCACCGGGGCTGATGATGCATCTGCGCACCGCCGAGGCGGCGGCCCGTGGCGGTGTCACCCTCGTCGACCTCGGGCGCGGCGACAAGGAGTACAAGGACTGGCTCAAGACCCGCGAACTGCGGGTGGGCGAGGGCTTCGCCACCCGCGCCCATCCGGTGGCCGCTGCGCACCGCCTGTGGCGCCGGCCGGTCCGCGGGCTCCGCAACACCGTCCTCGCCCACCCCCGGCTGCGCGACCCGGCGGACCGGCTGCTCAAGAGGGTCGGCACGCTGCGCGCGTCCCGCCGCCCGGACGGCATGCGCGAGGGGTGAACCGATCCGTCCGGCGGCGGCGAGGCGGCCGTGCCAGGCCGTCGCCGCCGGCGGCGTCCGCTCGCCCGCCGTTCGCACTATGATCCTGTAAAGGCAAAAACCTCCGGGTTTGCCCTGGTAGGGATGAATCCCCGGCCGGAGAGATCCATGCCCCGCAAGCGCGCAACGGACGACGAGCTGCTGGCCAGACTGAGGTCGCTCACCGCCCAGACACGCGAGCGGGCCGAGTACCAGCGCTCTCAGGTCGAGCTGGCCGTCGCCCTCCAGCGCGGCATGCTGCCCCGGGACCTGCCCGACACCCCCCGCTTCCACCTGGCCGTCCGGTACGCGCCCGCCTGCTTCGGGCTCAACGTGGGCGGCGACTGGTACGACGCCTTCACCCTGCCCGACGGCCACATCGGCCTGTCCATCGGCGACGTCCAGGGGCACAACATCGAGGCGGCCGCGTTCATGGGCCAGGTCCGGGCGGCCCTGCGGGCGCTCGCCACGGTGACCGGCGGGCCCGGCGAGCTGCTCGCCCGCACCAACGACCTCCTGGTGTCCCTGGGCAGCGACCTCTTCGCGACCTGCACCTTCATGCGGCTCGACCCGGAGACCGGGGTGCTGGAGAGCGCCCGGGCCGGCCACGTCCCGTTCGTGTGGGCGACCGCCGACGGAAAGTCCGGCCTCGGGGAGGACGAGGGCGGCCCGCCGCTCGGCATCGAACCGGGCACCGAGTACCCCGTGTCCCGCCACCGGCTCACCACCGGAGGCATGGTCGTGCTGCTCACGGACGGGGTGGTGGAGGGGCCTTCGATGCCCGTCGAGGAGGGGCTCGACCAGGTGGTGCGGCTCGCGGGCATCGCCGCCGTCGCCGGCCTCCAGGCGCAGTCCCTGGCCGCCGCCGTGATCAAGGGCGCGGAGCGGGTGGGCCACGAGGACGACGCGGCCGTGCTGGTCATGGGCCACGACGACCCGGACGACGGCACGCCGTAGCCTTTGGCCACCGGCGCGCCCGCGCCGGGCCGGCCGCGGACGGCTCCCGCCTCGCCGAGACGGCCGCCTCGGTGTGTGATGGCTGGTGTGGTGGGTTACCAGGAGCTGCGCCGGCCGGCCGCCTTCGCCCTCCGGACGCTGGCCGTCGCCGCCTGCTACGTCGCGGCGGGACGGCTCGGCCTGCTGTGCCGGCTCACCGTCCAGGGTGCCGTTCTCACCCCCGTCTATCCGGCGACCGGCGTGGCCCTGGCCTGTCTGCTGGTCCTCGGCCTGGGCTGCTGGCCGGGCATCTCGCTCGGCGCCTTCTTCCTCGTGCTGTCGCTCGGCCCGCCCGGGCCCGACGTCATGGGCATCATGGCCGGCAACACGGCGGGGCCGGTCTGCGCCTGCGTGATGCTGCGCCGGGTCGGATTCCGTACCGACCTGGGCCGGCTGCGGGACGGCGTCGCCCTGGTGTTCCTCGGGGCACTCGCCGCCATGCTGATCAGCTCGACCGTCGGCGTGGTCTCGCTGCTCCTGGCCGGCAAGCTCGCCGCGACCCACTTCTGGTCGACCTGGCTGGCGTGGTGGGTGGGCGACGCGATGGGCGTACTGCTCGTCACCCCGGTCCTGCTGGTGCTGTGGGAAGCCCGACGGCCACCGTCCGCGGCCCGCTGGAAGGAGGCACTGGCCCTCGCGGTCGTCACGGTCGTGCTGGTCACGGTGGCCACGCACAGCACCATGGGCGCGCTGTTCCTCGTCTACCCCGTGGTGATCTGGGCCGCGCTGCGGTTCCGGCTGGCGGGGGCCATGCTGGGCGCGCTGTTCGCGTCGGTCATGGCGGCGATCGCCGCGAAGGACGGCGTCGGCGCTTTCGCCCGGCTCTCCCCGGTGCAGGTGATGCTGAAGCTGCAGCTGTTCAACGGCTCGCTGGCCCTGACCGCACTGCTGCTGTCGGCCGTCATCACCGAGCAGCACCACACCCGGCGCTCCGTCGAGGAGGCCTGCAAGGAGTTGGCCGAGGTTCTGGAACACCTCACCGCGCACGGCTCCCCGGCGGGGCGGGCCCCGGCGCAGGCGGAACCGCGGCGCGAGCGCGGCGCGCGGTGACCGACGGCACGGGGGACCGGGCGGGTCGCCCGGTCCCCCGTGGAAGGACGCCGGTCCGGGATCAGACGGTGCCGCTCGCCGTGATCTCGACCTTGGCCTTGGGGGTGCCGCTCTGGGAGCCGTAGCTCTCGATCTTGTCGACGATGTCCTGGCCCTCGACGACCTCGCCGAAGACCACGTGCTTGCCGTCCAGCCAGGACGTCACGACGGTGGTGACGAAGAACTGGGAGCCGTTGGTGTTCGGGCCCGCGTTGGCCATGCTCAGCAGGTACGGACGGTCGTGCTTGAGCTCGAAGTTCTCGTCCTTGAACTTCTCGCCGAAGATGCTCTTGCCGCCGGTGCCGTCACCGCGGGTGAAGTCACCGCCCTGGAGCATGAACTGGGGGATGATCCGGTGGAAGCCGGAACCGGCGTACCCGAAGCCGTGCTGCCCGGTGGCGAGCTCGCGGAAGTTGCGGGCCGTCTCGGGCACCACCTTGTCGAACAGGCTGAACACGATCCGGCCGGCCGGCTCGTTGTTGATCGAGATGTCGAAATAAACGTTGTCGCTCATGCAGGTCAACCTATCGCGAACCGCTCCCCGGTCCCTCCTGTGGGGCCGTACGGCCCGGGGTGTCGAGGTGCCGGGCCGCTCAGGGGCCCACCAGAGAATCCAGGAGCTCCCGGCCGGCCGGCCAGTCACCGAGCCCGCTCGCGGAGTTGAGGTGCCCGTGCGCCCCCGCGGAGTGCCTGCGCGCACCCCAGCCCGCGGCCAGCGCGGCGGAGGCCGTGGCATCGCCGTACGGGTCGTCGTCGCTCGCCACCACCAGGGCCGGGCCGCTCAGCGGACGGGCGGTCAGTCCCAGGAAGGTCGGCGCGGCCGCGGCCGGGAACGCCGGTCCCCGGGGATCGGGCGGCGCGGCCAGGAACGCCGGGACCCGCCCGGGCCGCGCCCGCACCAGCCACTCGGCGGCCGCCCAGCAGCCGAGGCTGTGCGCCACCAGCACCACGCGGCCGCCCCGTGCCGCGGCGGCGTCGTAGGCGGCCTGCACGGCGCCGACCCAGTCCCGCAGCTCGGGCCGCGTCCACGAGCGCGGGGCCGTCCGCACCGCGGCGTCGCCCCACGCCCGCTCCCACCGGCTCTGCCAGTGTCCGTCGTCCGACCCGTCGATCCCGGGGATGATGACGTACGCGACCACGGCCGACCGTCCTTTCCGTCGTGACCCGGTGCTTCCCGGGTCCGTTCCAGGGGAGATTCTGGACGGACCAACGGCAACGGGGCGGCCCTCCAAGTGATCCAGAGGAAAGCGGGGACGACGACGATGGAATCACTCGACGACATCGACCGGGCCATCCTGGAGCTGCTCCAGACCGAGGGCCGGCTCACCGGAGCCGAGGTCGGCCGGCGGGTCGGGCTCTCCCAGCCGGCGGCGGGAGCCCGGATCCAGCGGCTGGAGAAGAGCGGTGTCATCACGGGCTACCTGGCCGTCGTCGCCCCCGCCGCGCTCGGGCTCAACATCCACGCCGTGGTCCGGCTGCGCACCACGCACGCACGGTTGCCGCAGGCGCTCGCCCTCGCCGCCCGGATCCCGGAGGTCGTCTCGACGCTCCGGGTGACCGGCGAGGACTGCCTGCTCTTCGACGTGCACTGCACCCACGCCGAACGCCTGGAGGAGGTCGTGGACTCCCTGGCCCGCCACGGCCCCGTCACCACGTCCCTGGTCCTGCGCACCTACCCGCCCAAGCCACTGCCGACGAACAGCGCCCCGTAGGGGCGCTGGGGATACCCCCGGCCGAAGGCCGGGGGAGGAACTGCGCGACCAGCCACGACAGCGCCGCAGTCGCCGGACGGCGCACACCGGCACTCCCGCCGAAGGCGCACACCGGCACTCCCGCCGAAGCGCTCAGTAACGCCGCTCCAGCCGGTTGAGCACCGCCTGGGCCATCGCCGCCTCCCCCTTCGCATTGGGGTGGGCCGGGGCCGCCGGCGAGGCCGGCTGGAGGGGCTCGATCCAGCGGTCGGCGGGCGCCTTGCACATGTCGTGGCCGACGGTGGGGCCGTACGTGTCCGCGTACCGGGCACCGTTCCAGGCGGCCACCATCCGGAGCATGAGGTTCAGCCGCTTGCCGGTGTCGCGGAGGTAGGGGAAGTCCCCGGCCGCGAAGGGCACCGTCGGGTAGCAGCCGCTGCCGTCGTCGGGCAGCAGGTCGGGGTAGCCGACGACCAGGATGCGGGCGTGCGGGGCCCGTGCGCGGATCGCCCGCAGCACCTTGTCGACCTTGGGCGCGGTCTGCGCGATGGCGAGCACCAGCTGGTCGTATCCGGAGGAGTTGTAGTACTGCTGGCAGGGGTTGCCCGTCAGGTCCTTGGAGCTGAGGGCCGCGCAGGTGCCGATGATCGAGCTGAACCCGATGTCGTTGCCGCCGATCTGGACGGTCACCAGGTCGGTGCTGCGCTGTACGGCGTCGAGCTGGGGGCCGTTGGTGCCCTGCGCCTTCCACATCTCGGCGGTGGTCGCGCCGGCACAGCTCACGTCCTTGAAGGCGCTCACGTGCCGGGCCGCCGCCACCAGCGAGGGGTAGTTGTGGTCGGAGCGGGCGCAGTTCGCGTCGACCTGCGTCGGGATGACCGGTCCCGAGGTGTAGGAGTCGCCGAGCGCCACGTAGCCGGTGCCGCGGTCGTGGCCGGGACCGTGGTCGCCGCCGTGCGCCGCGGCCGGAGTCGTGGACGCGGCCACCAGGGCGCAGCCGCCCAGCGCCGCCGCCACGGTGGCCCTCCGCCGGTGCCGTCTTGCCGGACCGTCGGACGGGATGCCGTACGCCATGGAGATCCCCCCTGGAACCAGGACGCGCACGGAACCGGTCCCGACGGGCGGCCCGCACGCGTGTGTCGGGGGTCTGTATACCGCCCGGTAGGAGTCCGGAGCCAGAGGTCGGACGCAAGGAACTGGATCGAGTAACCCGCCCTGCCCGTAAGGGCGTCCGGTCCAGGCGGCGGCCCGGTGGCGCCTCCTGCGATTGAAGATGGAAACCGATCGGTTTACGATGGCCGGGAACCGTGGGAAACCGATCGGTTTCCCATCTGTGCACAGTCTGGAGCGTGAGTGTCATGACCGCTATCAAGGACTCCGTCGTCCTCGTCACCGGCGGCAGCCGGGGCGTCGGAAAGGCGCTGGTGGAAGAGCTGTACGCGCGCGGGGCCGGCAAGGTCTACGCGACCGCCCGCGACCCGCGCACCGTCACGCACCCCGATGCCGTGGCGCTGGCCCTGGAGGTGACCGACCCCGCCTCCGTGGCGGCGGCCGCCGAGCGGGCGCAGGACGTCACCGTTCTGATCAACAACGCCGGGGTCGCCACCGGGACCCGGTTCCTGACCTCCCCGCTGGACGACATCCGCCGGGAGTTCGAGACCAACTTCTACGGCCCGCTGCTGCTCGCCCGCGCGTTCGTCCCGGTCATCGAGCGCAACGGCGGCGGCCACATCCTGAACGTGCACTCGGTCCTGTCGTGGATCGCCGAGGGCGGCGCCTACGGCGCCTCCAAGGCGGCCCTGTGGTCGCAGACCAACAGCCTGCGCCTGGCGCTCCAGCCGCGCGGCATCGGCGTGACCGGCCTGCACATGGGCTACGTGGACACCGACATGGCGGCCCACGTCGAGGGGGCCAAGGCGAGGCCCGAGGACATCGCCGCGGCCGCCCTCGACGGGATCGAGTCGGACGCCTGGGAGGTACTCGGCGACGAACTCACCCGGTCGGTCAAGGCCGGCCTGTCGGGCGACCCTGCCGACCTGTACCGGCAGCTCGGCCGGTAAAGAGGGCCCAGCGGTGGAGGGTTGGGGACCGGTCGTTGAAAATTCCGCCGTCGCAAGGGTTGTCGGCCGGTTGCCTCACCACTTAAATCAAATCCTGAACTAAGCAGCGGGGTGCGCCGGTTGCGTGCACCCCGTGCCCACCTCAGGGAGCCGCTGATGAGACTGAGATCCTTGGGTGCAGTGCTCGCCGCCCTGGCAGCACTGCTCGCCCTTCCCGCCGTTCATGCCCCGGCGGCCCAGGCCGCCGACACCCTGTTGTCGCAGGGCAAGGCGGCTACCGCCTCCTCGGAGGAGAACGCCGGGACCGCCGCCGGGAACGCGGTGGACGGCAACACCGGCACCCGCTGGTCGTCCGGCTTCACGGACGACCAGTGGCTGCAGGTCGACCTCGGTGCCACCGCCCAGGTGAACCAGGTGGTCCTCAACTGGGAGACCGCCTATGGCAAGGACTACAAGGTCCAGATCTCCGCGGACGGCAGCAGCTGGACCGACCTGCAGTCCGTGACCGGCAGCGACGGCGGCGCCGACACCCTCACCGTCTCCGGGCAGGGCCGCTACGTCCGGATGCTGGGCGTGCACCGCGCCACCCAGTGGGGCTACTCGCTCTGGGAGTTCCAGGTCTTCGGCACCACCACCGGCACGCCCCCGGTCCAGGGCGGCGGCGACCTCGGCCCCAACGTGATCGTCGTCGACCCGTCCACGCCGAACCTCCAGGCCAAGTTCGACTCCGTCTTCGCCCAGCAGGAGTCGGCCCAGTTCGGCACCGGCCGTTACCAGTTCCTGCTCAAGCCGGGCACCTACAACGGCATCAACGCCCAGATCGGCTTCTACACAGGGATCTCCGGGCTGGGCCTCAACCCCGACGACACCCAGATCAACGGTGACGTCACGGTCGACGCCGGCTGGTTCAACGGCAACGCCACCCAGAACTTCTGGCGTTCCGCGGAGAACTTCGCCATCACGCCGTCGAACGGCACCGACCGGTGGGCCGTGGCTCAGGCGGCCCCCTTCCGCCGCATCCACGTCAAGGGCGGTCTCAACCTCGCCCCGAACGGCTACGGCTGGGCCTCCGGCGGCTACATCGCCGACTCGAAGATCGACGGGACGGTCGGCCCGTACTCCCAGCAGCAGTGGTACACCCGCGACAGCTCGGTCGGCGGCTGGACCAACGGCGTCTGGAACATGACCTTCTCGGGCGTCCAGGGCGCACCCGCGACCGACTTCGCCACCGGCTCCTACACCACGCTGGACAACACCCCCGTCTCGCGCGAGAAGCCGTTCCTGTACCTGGACGGCAGCGCCTACAAGGTCTTCGTCCCGGCCAAGCGCACCAACGCGCGGGGCGTCTCCTGGCCGGCCGACGCGGGCACCTCCATCCCGCTGGACCAGTTCTACGTCGTCAAGCCCGGCGCCACCGCCGCCACCATCAACCAGGCCCTCGCCCAGGGCCTCAACCTCCTCTTCACCCCGGGCATCTACCACCTGAACCAGACCATCAACGTCACCCGCGCCAACACGGTGGTCCTCGGCCTCGGCCTCGCCACCCTCGTCCCGGACAACGGCGTCGACGCCATGCACGTCGCCGACGTCGACGGCGTCAAGCTCGCCGGGTTCCTCATCGACGCGGGCACCGTCAACTCCGACACCCTGCTGCGGATCGGCGACCCCGGCTCCACCGCCGACCACTCCGCCAACCCCACCTCCATGCAGGACGTGTTCGTCCGCATCGGCGGCGCCGGACCCGGCCTCGCCACCAACTCCGTGGTCGTCAACAGCAACAACGTGATCATCGACCACACCTGGCTCTGGCGCGCCGACCACGGCAGCGGCGTCGGCTGGGACACCAACCGCGCCGACTACGGCCTCAGAGTCAACGGCAACGACGTCCTGGCCACCGGCCTGTTCGTCGAGCACTTCAACAAGTACGACGTCTACTGGAACGGCGAACGCGGCCGCACGATCTTCTTCCAGAACGAGAAGGCGTACGACGCCCCGAACGCCGCCGCCATCACCCACGACGGTGTCGTCGGCTACGCGGCCTACAAGGTCGCCGACACCGTGACCACCCACGAGGCGTGGGGCCTGGGCAGCTACTGCAACTACACGGCCGATCCGTCGATCGTCCAGTCCAACGGCTTCCAGGTGCCGACCGGTTCGGGGATCAAGATGCACGACCTGCTGGTGATCTCCCTCGGCGGCATGGGGCAGTACGCCCACGTCGTGAACACCACCGGATCGCCGACCTCGGGGACCAGCACGACCCCGTCCAAGGTGGTCCAGTTCCCCTAGCTAGGCCGTCCGCCGCCGCGCCGTCCGCAGCAGCAGCCGTCGTGCGGGCCGCTCCACGCCCTCGTAGAGGAGCCAGGACAGGCCCAGCGCGACGGTGAACGCGGCGACGGCGACGGCGCTGCCGGTGAACAGGTGGAAACGCGGGCGGGTACCGAGCAGGTGGGTGCCCGCCCGCAGCACGAGGAGATGGACCATGTAGAACGCGAACGACAGTTCGCCGAGGCGGACCAGCCACCGGCGCCGCCACAGCGAGGGCAGCCCGTGCAGGTCCGCGACGGCCGCGGCCGGGATGAGCAGCGCGAAGCCCGTGAGGGTGCACGCGGTGGCCGCGTACTCGTCGGTGACCTGCGGGACCAGAAAGTAGCCGATGATCGCCAGCGCCAGCGAGGCCTCCAGGCCTGGGCCGCGCCACCGGCCGAGCAGCACGAGCCGCGCGGTGGCCGCGCCCAGCACGAACTCGGGCAGCCGGGCGGCCGGGAAGGAACTGATCGGCTGCGCCCACCAGTGGTGCGCCTCCGTCCAGGCGAGCGCCAGCACGCTCAGCACGGCCAGCGCGGCCAGCGCCGTGGCGCCCCGCCCGCCCAGGCGGCGCAGCAGCACTGCCAGCAGCGGGAACGCGGCGTAGAAGAAGGCCTCGCAGGCCAGCGACCAGCTGACCGGGTCCAGCGTCTGCCACCACGGCCGCCACCAGGAGTGCACCAGGAACACGTCCGCCAGGCCCTGCAGCAGGGTCGGCCTCGGCTGGCGGGGCAGCGTGCACACCATGACCAGCGCGAGGGCGACGGTGACCAGGTGCACCGGGTAGATCCGGGCGACCCGCCGCCACCAGAAGCGCGTCGCCCGGTCACCGGGCCGCGCGGACCACATCAGGACGAACCCGGACAGGATGAAGAAGAACGACACCCCCGAGGCCCCGGCCTCGAACCCCCAGGACACGAGGCGACCGCCCGTGCCGCCGAAATAGCGGAAGTTGTGCACGTGCAGCCCGAAGACCAGCAGCGCGGCCACCCATCTCAGCCCGGTCAGGGAGGGCAGCGAGGGGGCGGGAGCGGACGGCAGGGTGCGGGCGGAGGGCGCGGCGGCGGGAGCGGTCGGAGGGGCCTGGGTCGCCGTCGTCATCGAGTCACCTGCCGGAGGGTTCGCGCGTGGAGCATGAAACGGAGCGTTGCCCGTTCCACGCCATTCATTCCGGCCTCGTACGAAACATCACACCAACGCCGAGGCGCATCCTCGGCCATCCGGGCCGTCGCTCCCACCGACCCCCGCACCCGCCGGAGTGGCGCCTTGACCCGCGCCTTTGGGAAGCGACGCCACGCCGGAAGCCGCGCTCACGGACGGATGACACCGACCGCCGCCGCATTGACGCCGCGGCTCGGCAGTGCCCCGCAAGGGGCGCGGGGAACTGCGCGACCGGCCACGACGGCGCCGCAGTCGACCGACAGCGTGGCGCTCAGCGCATGGCGGCCGTGGCGAGGGCGCTCGGCCGGTACACGGCGTGGCTCGGCAGTGCCCCGTAGGGGGCGCGGGGAACTGCGCGACCGGCCACGACGGTGCCGCAGCCGACCGCCAACGTGAGGCGGCATTTCCCGCGCGGCGCTCAGCGAGTCGCCGTCGCGGCGAGGGCGCTCGGCCGGTACACGGACGGGACGTCCCGGACCGCGGACGGGGCGGTGGACGGAGTGGCCGACGCTCCCCGGCCGGGAGCCCGTGTGGTGTTCCGTTGTGTCGGCGCGACACTGGGCCGCGGACTGGGTGTGACCGGCATCGGTGATCCCGACGAGCGGTGCGGTGCGGTGGGGGTGGCGGCCGGCGGTGCCAGAGGCACCTGCGGGGAGACGGGCGCCGCGGGGGCCGTCAGGTGCAGCGAGAGGGCGACGCAGACGGCGACGGCACAGGTCACCCCGGCTCCGGCCGCCGCGCGCACCAGGCGGCGGCGCCCCGCGGCGCGTCGGATCTCCTCGTAGCGGCCCGGCGGCGGACCGAGGTGGGCGGCCGGGGGCCGCAGGATGACCGCCAAGGGGTCGTCGGGGCCGTCGAACTCGGGCTCGTCGTCAAAGCGTGTGGTCAAGGCTTCTCCTCAGATGACCGCGCAGCAGTTCTCGGGCCGCGTGCAGATCGGCCTTGACGGTTCCTTCCTTGCGCCCGGTCAGCTCGGACACCTCCCGGATCGGCATGTCAGCGTAGTAGTGCAGCAGGATCGGCACCCGCAGCCGCTCGGGCAGCGACTGCACCAGCAGGCGTACCGAGGGATCCGCCGGTTCGGCGTGCGGGCGGATCGCGGCCTCCGTACCGGCCCGGCGCACCGCACGGCGCTCGCGTTCCAGCTTGCGCCAGTGGTCCCGGACCAGGTTGGCCGCGGTGACGTAGAGGAAGCCGCGCGGCTCCTCCACCTTCGTCCACCGGGCCCACAGGCGGGTGAAGGCCTCCGACGCGATCTCGTGCGCCGTCTCGTCGTCGTCGACCAGACGGCGGCACCAGCCGGCCAGGCGCGGATAGAGGGCGGCGAACAGCTCGGAGGCCGCCGTGTCACGGGACCGTTTCAACGTTCTCCAGGGTCGTGGGGGGTCGTCCGGCTCGTCCGGGAGGATGCGGGACCGGTGGCGTGGGTTCCACCGGTCCCGCATCCGTTCCGGCGGGTCAGCGTGCGGTGCCGGTCAGGGTGGCGAAGACGATCACGTTGTCGAGGTAGCCGTCGCCGCCGCGCGGACCGCCGCAGGTGATCAGCCGCAGCTCCGGACGGTCCACGTCGCCGTACACGTCCTCGGTCGGGAACGCGGCCTTGGCGACCGTACGCACCTTGTCGACGGTGAACACCGCCGACCTGCCGTTCTCCAGGCGCGCCACGGCCTGCTCGCCCCGGCGCAGCTCCGCGAGCCGGCGGAACACCCCGTCCCCGTAGGCGCCGACCGTGACATGGCCGAGGATCACGGACGGGCCGGTCTGCCCCGGGGTGGGGGAGTAGCGGTACCAGCCCGCCCGGTCGTGCGCGGTGACCGGCGGCACCTGCACCGTGCCGTCGGCGGCGAGGCCGAGCCGCAGCAGCGGGGTGTCGACCCCGATCGCCGGGATGCGCAGCCGGACGGGCGTGGACCGGCCCAATGCGGCGGGCGTGCCGGAGGCGGCCGTGGTCGTGGCCGGGGGCGGCGAGGACGCCGGACGCCGGTGGGCGGCCGGGGCCGTTCGGTCCGGTGCCCGGCCCGCGCAGCCCGCGAGCAGCGAGGCCGCCGCGGCGGTGACCACGGTGCGCCTGGAGAGCGGGGTCATGCCCCGGTCGCCCGGCGGCGACGGACGGCGAAGACCGTCGCGCCCGCGGCGAGCACGGCCGCCGCGCCACCGCCGATCAGCGCGTTCTCGGAGCCGGAGCCCGAGGACGGCTCCGTCACCCCGGTGTCGGGGGCGCCCTGCGGCACCGCCGCGACCTGACGGGAGTCCCGCGTCGGCGCGGGGGTCGAGGCCCGGGACGGCACGGCGGACGGTGCCTCGGACGGAACGGCGGACGGCTCGGCGGAGGCCGCGGCGGACGGCGCCACGGTGGCGACCGGGCTCGGGGCGGTGCCGTCGGCGAACGCGGGCACCGTGCCCGCCAGGACGGCGGTGCAGGCGAGTGCCGTGGCGCTCAGGACAGTTCGGCGCATGAGGACGCTCTCTTTCGTCGGCCCGCCGTGGTCGGGGCGGGCTGAGATACGGATCGAGCGGAGAGACGAAGCGGCGCCGGGGCGGGTTGTAAAGAAATGGCAAAGTCGGACGGCGGGTGGCGCGGCGGATGACGGGTGGCACGGGCGTTGGCCGGTTCGCCACCAGACTTGAGTGGTTTGTTTTCTTGAATCACTCGTGTTTATGGCGATAGGTTGGCGTCATGACCGCCTCCCAGCCCCCGACGACCGCCGATGAGCTGCGCGGTGCCGGCCTGCGGGTGACGGCCGCCCGCGTCGCGCTGCTGGAGACCGTCCGCCACGGCGACCACCTGGACGTCGAGGCGATCGCCTCGGGCGTCCGCGCACGGGTGGGTCACATATCGCTTCAAGCCGTGTACGACGCGCTGCACGCGCTCACCACGGCGAAACTCATACGCCGCATCGAACCGGCCGGCAGCCCGGCCCGCTTCGAGGGGCGGGTCGGCGACAACCACCACCACGTCCTGTGCCGGTCGTGCGGTGCCGTCGCCGACGTCGACTGTGCGGTCGGCGACGCCCCGTGCCTGACCGCTTCGGACGACCACGGCTTCGCGATCGACGAGGCCGAGGTCATCTACTGGGGCCTGTGCCCCGCCTGTTCCACCGCCAGCAGTTCCTGAGTACGTCCAGCAGTTCCTGAGTAAGTCAGTAGTTCCTGAGTAAGTCGATCCGCCCCTTCCGGAAGGATTTCCCCCATGTCTGAGGCCCAGGAGAACGCGGGCAAGTGCCCGGTCGCGCACGACCGCGCGCCGCACCCCACCCAGGGCGGCGGCAACCGCCAGTGGTGGCCCGAGGGGCTCAACCTGAAGATCCTTGCCAAGAACCCCACCGTCTCGAACCCCCTCGACGAGGGTTTCGACTACGCCGAGGCGTTCCAGAACCTCGACCTCGCGGCCGTGAAACGTGACATCGCGGAGGTGCTCACCACATCCCAGGACTGGTGGCCGGCCGACTTCGGCAACTACGGCCCGCTGATGATCCGCATGGCCTGGCACAGCGCGGGCACCTACCGCATCTCCGACGGCCGCGGCGGCGCCGGCGCCGGCCAGCAGCGCTTCGCCCCGCTCAACAGCTGGCCGGACAACGGCAACCTGGACAAGGCGCGCCGTCTGCTGTGGCCCGTCAAGAAGAAGTACGGCCAGGCCATCTCCTGGGCCGACCTCATGATCCTCACCGGCAACGTGGCCCTGGAGTCGATGGGCTTCAAGACCTTCGGCTTCGGCGGCGGCCGCGAGGACGTCTGGGAGCCGGAGGACGACGTCTACTGGGGTCCCGAGAAGGTCTGGCTCGACGACCAGCGCTACACCGGTGACCGCGACCTGGAGAGCCCGCTCGGCGCCGTCCAGATGGGCCTCATCTACGTCAACCCGGAGGGCCCCAACGGCAACCCGGACCCGATCGCCGCGGCCCGCGACATCCGCGAGACCTTCCGCCGGATGGCGATGAACGACGAGGAGACCGTCGCCCTCATCGCCGGCGGCCACACCTTCGGCAAGACCCACGGCGCGGGCCCCGCCGAGCACGTGGGCGCCGAGCCCGAGGGCGCGCCGATCGAGCAGCAGGGCCTCGGCTGGAAGAGCACCTACGGCACCGGCAAGGGCGGCGACGCCATCACCAGCGGTCTGGAGGTCACCTGGACCACCAAGCCGACCCAGTGGAGCAACGACTTCTTCGGCATCCTCTTCGGCTACGAGTGGGAGCTGACCCAGAGCCCCGCCGGCGCCCACCAGTGGGTGGCCAAGGACGCCGAGGCGATCATCCCGGACGCGCACGACCCGTCGAAGAAGCGTCTGCCCACGATGCTCACCACCGACCTGTCGCTGCGCTTCGACCCGATCTACGAGCCGATCGCGCGCCGCTTCCACGAGAACCCCGACCAGTTCGCGGACGCCTTCGCCCGCGCCTGGTTCAAGCTGACCCACCGCGACATGGGCCCGAAGTCCCTGTACCTCGGCCCCGAGGTCCCGGCGGAGACGCTGATCTGGCAGGACCCGCTGCCCGAGGCCGAGGGCGAGGCCATCGACGCCGCCGACGTCACGGCCCTGAAGGCCAAGCTCCTCGACTCGGGCCTGACGGTCTCGCAGCTGGTCAAGGCCGCCTGGGCGTCGGCCTCGACGTTCCGGGGCAGCGACAAGCGCGGCGGCGCCAACGGCGCCCGCATCCGCCTGGAGCCGCAGCGCGGCTGGGAGGTCAACGACCCGGACGAGCTCGCCCAGGTGCTGCGGGTCCTGGAGGGCGTCCAGCGGGACTTCAACACCGGCGCCAAGAAGGTCTCCCTGGCCGACCTGATCGTCCTCGGCGGTGCCGCCGCGGTGGAGAAGGCCGCCAAGGACGGCGGCGTCGACATCGAGGTGCCCTTCACCCCGGGCCGGGTCGACGCGACCGACGAGCACACGGACGCCGAGTCCTTCGCGGCGCTGGAGCCGACCTCGGACGGCTTCCGCAACTACCTCGGCAAGGGCAACCGCCTGCCCGCCGAGTACCTGCTCCTCGACCGTGCCAACCTGCTCGGCCTCAGCGCCCCCGAGCTGACCGTCCTCGTCGGTGGCCTGCGCGTCCTCGGCGCCAACCAGGGCGGCTCGAAGCACGGCGTCCTCACCGAGACGCCGGGCGTGCTGACCAACGACTTCTTCGTCAACCTGCTCGACATGGGCACGACCTGGAAGTCCACCTCCGAGGACCAGTCCACCTTCGAGGGCCGCGACGCGAGCGGCGCGGTCAAGTGGACCGGTACCCGTGCCGACCTGGTCTTCGGCTCCAACTCCGAGCTGCGCGCCGTCGCCGAGGTCTACGCGAGCGACGACGCCAAGGAGAAGTTCGTGAAGGACTTCGTCGCCGCCTGGACGAAGGTCGCGAACGCCGACCGCTTCGACCTGGTCTGACCGACCGTGGTCTGACCCCGACCGTGGTCTGAACACGACCGTGCTCTGACCCCGGCCGGGGCCCGACGCCCGGGCCGGCTCCCCGTGAGCCGGCCCGGGCGTCGCCGTCTTTACGGCTCCTTGGTCAACTGCGCGCCGGAACAAGCGCGTAGCGCGCTGCACATGAGTCGTTCTTTACCCCACCATGACCTCGACTCTCGTTGTTCACGCGACCTTCGCAGACTCTGCACGTCCTGAGCCATCCCCCCGTACCGGTCGCCCGCGGGAGTTCCGAACATGAGCCACGGTCACAGCCACGACCACGGTCACCACCACCCTCACCACCACCACGACGGCGACGCCGCCTCGTCGCTGCCGCCCGCCCTCGATCTGTCGGTCCCCGACGCGGAGCTGACGCCCGGCCAGCTCTCCCGCCGCTCGATGCTGCGCCGCACCGGCCTGCTCGGCGCCGGTCTCGCTGCGGGCAGCGTCCTCGCCGGCGCGGGCCAGGCCGCCGCGTCGGTCTCCTCCGCCCACTCCGCAAGCGGCCGCTCCGGCGGCTACCTGTGGCTGGCCGGTGACCACCACATCCACACCCAGTACAGCTCCGACGCCAAGTACCGGGTCATCGACCACGTCCGCCAGGCCAACGCGCACGGTCTGGACTGGATGGTCATCACCGACCACGGCAGCGAGACGCACGCCAAGATCGGTGTCGAGAAGGTCAACCCGGACATCGTCGCCGCCCGCGACCAGATCGAGGACACGCTGGTCTTCCAGGGCCTGGAGTGGAACATCCCGGCCGCCGAGCACGGCACGGTCTTCGTCCACCCCGGCAAGAACGAGGTCGCCGTCCTCAAGGAGTTCGAGAACTCCTTCGACGGCTCGGTCAAGGGTGCCTCGGGCAGCTCTCCCGCCAACGAGGCGCTGGCCATCTCCGGGCTCAACTTCCTCGCCGAACAGGTGCAGCGCCGCACCGTCAGGGACGCGCTGTTCCTCGCCAACCACCCGGCGCGCAAGGGCATCGACTCCCCGCACGAGATCCGCGCCTGGCGCGACGCCCAGCCGTCGATCGCGGTCGGCTTCGAGGGCGCCCCCGGTCACCAGGCGGGCGGCCTGCCCAAGCCCAACGGTCCCGGCTCGGCCCGCGGCATCTACGACAACAGCCCGAGCGCCGACTCGTTCGCCGGCTACCCGCTGGAGAGCTACCGCACCTGGGGCGGTTTCGACTGGATGACCGCCACCGTCGGAGGTCTGTGGGACAGCCTGCTCGCCGAGGGCAAGCCCTGGTGGATCACCGCCAACTCCGACTCCCACAACGTCTACGCCGACACCGCGGTGCGCGGCCCGAACAGCGACTTCAACGCCAACGGCCGGTACGACGACCCGGTCTACGGCACCGGCATCAGCCTCACCGACACCGACTTCTGGCCCGGCCAGTACTCCCGCACCCACGTCGGCGCCTCGTCCTTCTCCTACAAGTCGGTCATGGACGGCATCCGCGCCGGCCGGGTCTGGGTGGACCACGGCGGTCTGATCAGCGGCCTCGACGCCCAGCTGCGCTCCGGCTCGCAGGCGGTGACCCTCGGCGGCGTGCTGCACGTCCGCAGGGGCAGCAAGGTCGACCTGGTCATCGAGATCAGCCTCGCGAACGGCCCCAACTGGGCGCAGTTCGTGCCGTCGCTGGCCCGCGTCGACGTCATCCAGGGCGATGTCACCGGCAAGGTGAGCGACAAGGACACCTTCGCCACGCCGTCCACCAAGGTCGTGAAGTCCTTCGAGGTCAACAAGGCGACCGGCACGGTCAAGCTGACGTACTCCCTCGGCCGCCTCGACAAGCCGGTCTACGTACGGCTGCGCGGCACCGACGGCAACCGCTCCGCGGTCGGCTTCAACGGTGCCGCCGTGGACCCGGCCGGCCCGGCCATCGACGTCCTCGGCGACGCCGACCCGTGGAAGGACCTGTGGTTCTACTCCAACCCGATGTGGGTCCTGCCCGCATGACCTCCCCGCACCACGCGTCCGGCGTTCGCTCCGTCATCGGGGTGGACGCCGGCACGGCGACCCTGCGCGAGGCCGACCACCTGATCCACCGGCTGCTGGACCAACTGGCGCTCACGGACGGGGTGTTCGCCTGCACCCATCTGTTCCGCACCGACGAACGCCGGGGGACGGCGGTCTCGCTGACCGTCCCGCACGCGGCCGTGGACGACGTGTGGCGGGCACTCCTCGCGTCACTCCCGGCGGGCACCGGCCTCGCCCTGGCCGACCGCACCCACGGCCCCGGCGGCGCGGTGGAGGCCGCCCGGCGGGCCGCCGCCGCACCCCCCGCCTCCGGCCGGGCCGTGGCCTACCCGGGCGTGGCGCACCTGACCGGCACCGTCACCGTCGCGGACCTGCTCGACCGCACCGCCGTCGAGCGCCTGGTCGTGCTCGGCGCACCGGGTGCCGAACTCCCGCCCACCGCAGAGGTCATGACGCAGGACCACGTGCGCCCGGAGTGGCGCGACGGCGTCCTCACCCTGGCCCTGGTCCCGGCGGCGGGCGGCCTGCTGGCCCCCTTCGAGGTCCCCAACCCCACCCCCTGCTGTGCGGACCACTCCTGACGCGAGGGTAACCCCCTAGTGACATGGCCTGGTCAAATCTGCCAGGCTTCCGACTCGCACCACTTCTTCGTCATGCGTGAGGCCGCCACCGGCGCACCCCAGCCGGACCGGCGGCCACCGACAGGCCGGGACCCCGGCCTCCGCAAAGGAGTTTCGTGTGAGATCGACCCCCCACAAGGCCTTCGCCACCAGCGCGCTGGCCGTCGCGGCACTCGCCGCCGCCCTGCTGCCCGGCACCTCGGCGTCGGGGGGCGAAACGGCCGGCTCGGCCCGTGCGCCGGAACAACTGGTCACCAAAGGAGGATTCGAGAGCGGTACGTCCCCCCTGACCCAGCCCTCGACCAGTGTGGGCACCA
>NZ_JBVJNZ010000001.1:966276-1114129 GCF_055583445.1 Streptomyces sp. NPDC104761
GTCGTGGGAGCTAAACCCCCAACCATCCTCCCCCCACCCACGCCCTCCCTTCCCGTACGCCCCCCGCCCCCTCCCTCCCCCCCCCCCCCGCCGCCCCCCCCCCCACCCCCCCCCCCGCGGCCTGTACGCCGAGCCAGCTGATCACCAACGGCGGCTTCGAGAGCGGCACGTCCCCCTGGACCCAGTCCTCGACCAGTGTGATCACCAGCCGCTCCGGCCAGTCCGCCCACGGCGGCTCCAGCTTCGCGTGGCTGGACGGCACCGGCTCCACGCACACCGACACGCTCTCGCAGAGCGTCAGCGTCCCCTCCGGATGCGCCGCGACGCTCTCCTTCTGGCTGCACGTCGACACCGCCGAGACCACCTCGTCCACGGCGTACGACAAGCTCACGGCGAAGATCGGGAGCACCACGCTGGCGACCTGGTCCAACCTGGACAAGAACACCGGGTACGTGAAGAAGTCGTTCGACGTGTCCGCCTTCGCCGGCCAGACCGTGACCGTCGCCTTCACCGGCACCGAGGACTCCAGCCTCCAGACCAGCTTCGTCGTCGACGACGTCGCCCTCGACACCTCGGCCGCCACCACCCCCGGTGACACCACCCGCACCCCGGCCTCGCCGTCGTACACCGTCAGCCTGACCAGCAACTCCGCCGGCACCGGCTGGACCGGCCACGAGAGCGTGACCTTCACCAACGCCTCCACGACCGCGCTCAGCGAGGTCTATCTCAGGCTGTGGGACAACTACCACGGCACCTGCTCGGCCCCGCCGATCACGGTCAGCAACGTCACCGGCGGGACCGCGGGCGCCCTCTCGGTCGCCTGCACGGCCCTGGAGGTCGCCCTGCCGACGCCGCTGGCGCAGGGCCAGAGCACCACGATCGGCTTCGACCTGGGCATCACCGTGCCCAGCGGCGCCGACCGCTTCGGCCACGACGGCGCCTTCAGCATGATCGGCAACGCGCTGCCCGTCCTCGCGGTCCGGGACGGCTCCGGCTGGCACCTGGACCCGTACACCAACAACGGCGAGTCCTTCTACTCCCTGGCCGCCGACTTCAAGGTGAGCCTGGACCACCCCAGCAGCCTCCTGGTCCCGGCGACCGGCACCTCCGTCGACACCCCGGGCACCAGCGGCCGTACCGTCACCACCGCGACCGCCTCCAAGGTCCGTGACTTCGCCTGGGCGGCCGGGCCGTTCACCAAGATCTCCGGCACCTCCCCGGGCGGGGTCCCGATCAACATCTACTCCGTCTCGGGCATCAGCTCCTCCAGCGCCCAGTCCATGCTCACCACCGCCAAGTCGGCGGTCGACGCCCACGCCGGCCGCTTCGGGGCCTACCCCTACGGCGAACTGGACGCGGTCATCGACAACAACTTCTGGTTCGGCGGCATGGAGTACCCCGGCTTCGTCCTCGACCTCGTCAGCACCACCGCGCTCACCCACGAGATCGGCCACCAGTGGTGGTACGGCATCGTCGGCGACGACGAGTACAACAGCCCCTGGCTGGACGAGGCGTTCACCGACTACGCCACCGACCTGGCGCAGGGACTCACCGGCACCAACTGCTGGAACAGCGTCTCCTGGGCCTCGTCGGCAGAGAAGATCACCAACTCGATGGCCTACTGGGACGCCCACTCCTCCCGCTACTCCACCGTCGTCTACGGCTACGGCAAGTGCGCCCTGCACGACCTGCGCCGCCTCATCGGTGACACCGCCATGACCAACCTCCTCAGGAGCTACGCCGGTTCGCACTGGTACGGCGTCTCGACCACCGCCGAGTTCAAGGCGGCGGCCCAGGCCGCGACCAGCACCGACCTGACGTCGTTCTGGACCACGCACCGCATCGACGGCTGACACCCGTCCGGAAGAGGGGCGGGAAATCTCCCCGACGGGCAGCGCACGGCCCGGGGGATCTTTCCCGCTCCGTCCGTACACCGCCGTGGGCTCGCCTCGGCATCGCCGAGCACTGGTGGCTGCCGGTGATCCCGATCCGCGTCCTGCACCGGAGGCCGGGACCGGCCGCGCCGGCCGCGCCGGCAGAACGGCAGCCGTGGGCCCGCCCGGGTCAGGGGAGGGCCAGTTCGGCCCAGATGGTCTTCCCGGACCCGGTGTAGCGCGTGCCCCAGCGCTGCGACATCTGGGCGACGAGGAACAGGCCGCGGCCCCCCTCGTCGTCCCGGCGGGCCCGCCGCAGGTGCGGTGCCGTGTGCGCGTTGTCGGAGACCTCGCACAGCAGGCTGCGGTCCTTGATCAGTCTCAGCATCACCGGCCCGGTGGCGTACCGGATGCTGTTGGTGACCAGCTCGCTCACCACCAGCTCCGCGGTGAACGCCAGGTCGGCCAGGCCCCAGGTCTCCAGCTGGCGCTCGGTGTCGGTGCGAGCCCGCGCCACCATCGCCGGGTCGGGCGGCAGCTCCAGGTCCGCCACCTGGCCGGCCCCCAGCCGCCGGGTGCGGATCAGCAGCAGGGTGGCGTCGTCCGCCTGCGGCCCCGGCGGCAGCGTCGACAGTGCCCGGTCGCACAGCTCCTCCAGCGGGCACCGCTGCCAGGTGAGCACATGGGCGAGACGGTCGATACCGCTGTCGATGTCGGTGCGCCGGTCCTCCACCACCCCGTCGGTGAAGAACGCCACCACGCTGCCGTTGGACAGGCTCAGCTCGACGTTCTCGTAGGGCAGGCTGCCCAGCCCCAGGGGCGGTCCCGGTGCCAGCGCGGACAGCGCCACCGAGCCGGTTGCGTCAGCCACGATCGGCGGCGGATGCCCCGCGCTCGCCCAGACGCAGCGGCCGCTCACCGGGTCGTAGATCGCGTACAGGCAGGTCACCCCGAGCGCCTCGTCGCCCAGCCCGTCGTCCGCGTGGGGCTCGGAGTCCTGCGCGACCAGGCCGTCGAGGCGGGTCAGCAGCTCCGCCGGGTCCAGGTCCAGCAGGGCCAGGGTCCGTACGGTGGCGCGCAGCCTGCCCATGGTCGCGGCCGCGTGCACGCCGTGGCCGACCACGTCGCCGACGGTCAGCCCCACCCGGGCACCGGAGAGCGGGATCAGGTCGAACCAGTCGCCGCCCACGCCCACCCGGCTGTCGGCGGGCAGATACCGGTACGCCACGTCGACCGCGCTCTGCTCGGGCAGGTGCTGTGGCAGCAGGCTGCGCTGCAGCACCAGGGCCGCCGCGTGCTGGCTCGTGTAGCGGCGGGCGTTGTCGATGCCGACGGCGGCCCGCTCGGTCAGCTCCACCGCGAGGGTCTGCTCCTCGGGCCCGAACGGGTCCGGGTTGCTGCTGCGCCGGAACGTGGCGAGGCCGAGCACCGCGTCCCGCGCGAGCAACGGGACGAACAGGCTGGAGTGCCGCCCGCCCGGTGTCCGGTCGTCCGGTGACCCGGCCGGGGCGGCGTCGACGACGGGACGGCTGGTGGCCAGGCTCAGTGCCTGCGGCGACGACGGCGGATAGGAGACGGGGCTGGTCCGGAACTCCTCCGGGGTCCGGCCGTGCATCCGCAGCAGGCTGTGCCCCGGTGCCGAACCCGTCGGCGGCTGCCGGCCCTCGATGACCGCCGACGGGAGGTCGACCAGCACCTCGTCGGCCAGCTGCGGCACCGCCACGTCGGCGAGCTCCGCGGCGGTGCGGCGCACGTCCAGCGAGGCGCCGATGCGCTTGCCCGCCCGCACGAGCAGCGACAGCCGTTCCTGGGCCCGGTAGCGGTCGGTGATGTCCAGCGACTCCTCGAACAGCCCCAGCGGCTCGCCTCTGGCGTCCACCAGCCGGTGGTACGAGCAGGACCACACGTGCTCGCGCACCGGGTCGGCGGGGGCCCGTCCCCGGTAGTGCATGCCCATGATCGGCTCGCCCGTCGTGAGCACGTGCTCCATGATCTGGTCCTCGTCGGGCGGGTGGTGGCGGGAGATGAACTCTCCTTCCGGGAAGAGGTCCGCGGCAGGACGACCGACGTACTGCGCGACCCCCGCGAGCTCCAGATCGGTGGAGACGTTCCCCCAGACGACCCGCATGTCGGTGTCGAAGATCGTCAGACCCACGGAGGACTCGGTGGCCAGCCCCTGCAACATGGCCAGCTGCGACTCCCAGCAGCGCAGCTCGTCGAGCTCCGCCGCGACCACGACGGTCGCGGCCATGCCCTGGGACACCAGCGGGCTGAAGGTCACTGCGGCGCGCAGGGTACGACCGTCCCGGCGGAGCAGGTCCAGGACCGTGCTGCGCGGCCGGTGCGCCGTGCAGAGCGAGGAGGGCCGCTGTCCCGGATCCGTCGCCAGCAGCACGGCCGCCGGCCGGCCGAGCACGTCCTCGGCCGGGTGCCCGAGGAGGCGCTGGGCCGAGGGGCCCCATCCCGAGATGCGGCCGTCGGCGTCCAGCACCGCGGCCGCGGCCCTGGTGAGGTCCAGTGGGCTGTGGAATTCGACGTCGGCCGCGTTCGGAAAACGACCCATGGGCACCGCTTCCCTCCGTGCACCCTCAGCATCCCGTGCCGCAGGACGGACGACAACCGCACGGCCGGCCCGCTGCCGCTGGACCACGAAAAGCTCCTGATCGCCCGGGTGCGGAACCGTCCCTCGGCACCGGTCACGCAACGCCGCTCGGCACGGTCCGGGGAGGAGGACCGTGCCGAGCGGGTCAGGACGGGGGCGTCAGGCGGTGGTGCGCTGCCTGCGGCGGAGCGTCAGGTACGTGCCCGTGGCGCCGGCGGCCACCAGGGCGCCCGCACCGAGGGTGACCGGAAGGGCCGGGAACCGGCCGGAGTCGGTCGTCGCTGCCGTGTTCACCATCTGCGGACCCGGGGTGATGTGGGTGCTCACCGCGGAGACGTGGTGGATCGGGCCGATGTGCTTGACGGAGCCGTCCGCGTTCAGCAGCACCTGCTTGTTGTTCGGGTGCCGGAAGTCGAACATGTGCGTCAGCGAGCCCGCGGTCGCGTCGAAGGAGTGGTCGCCGATGTGGCCGGTGTGCCAGTTGTCCTCGATGAAGCGGGTGATCGAGGCCTGGTCGGTCTGGGTGTGGTCGACCTTGTTCACCTTGCTGTACGGCGAGACCACCAGCAGCGGCATCCGGGTGCCGGGGCCGCAGCGGTCGGCGTAGCCGCCGGACGCGGCCGGGCCGGCCTGGCAGGCCGCGCTGTCCAGGGCCTTGCCGTTGGAGCCGACCGTGGTGTCCTTGGAGCCGTTGCGGGGCTTGGCGTAGGCGTGGTCGTACCAGCCGTCGGAGTCGTCGTAGGCGATGACGATCGCGGTGGACTTCCACTGCGGCGAGCTCTGGATGGTGTTGATCTCGTTGACGAGGAAGTGCTGCTCGTCGGTCGGGTCGGAGTAGCCCGCGTGGCCGTCCTGGTACTCGCCGGCCTTGAGGAAGCTGACGGCCGGGAGCTTGCCCGCCTTGGCGGCCGCGGTGAAGTCGGTCAGGTCGTAGTTGTGGTTCGCCCGGCCGTTGTGACCGATCTCGTTCACGTTCTTCGGCGCCACGTGGTGCGGGTTGGACGTCGACCTGTAGTACGAGAACGGGTTGTGGTGCGGGCTGTAGTCGACCACGGAGGCGCCGCCGACGTTGGTGTGCGTGGTGTCGCACTTGGCGTAGGAACCGGACGTGCCGTTGTAGGCCGTCGACGGACGGAAGCCGCCCTGGAACCAGCCCCAGCTCACCTTCTTGGAGTTGAGCAGGTCACCGATGTTCTTGCCCTGCAGCGCGGCCAGCGCGCTGGTGCTGGTGTGGTCCTTGTCGGAGCAGTCGTCGTAGGCCGGGTCGGGGTCGTTGACGACCGTGCCGACGCCCTTCGCGTTCGGCGAGGCGATGGCGTACGAGTCGGGCGTCGACGTCTGCTTGCCGGTGACCGGGTCCACCGAGATCGCGCCGTGCGTCTGACCCGAGACCAGGTTGAGCGCGCCGGGCGTGGACGGGCCGTAGACCGAGCTGTAGGAGCGGTCGTTGAGGGCGTACTGCTGGGCGTAGTTCCACAGACCGGTGACGGTGTTGCCGTCGTAGTAGTCCATGACCAGGCCCGGCTCGCCGAACAGGCCGCCGCTGCACTTGTCGACCTCGGTGTTCTGCACGAACTGGTCGGCCTTGCCGCCGTCGTAGGCCAGCTGCTCGGGCCCGTAGGAGTGGTTCTGGTCGCAGGTCATCGCCTGCGACGGGGAGAGCCGCTTCGGCGCGTACTGGTTCGGGTTCTTCGTCAGCAGCCCGGCGTGCGCGACGGTGTCGATGTCCTTCGGGGTGTTCTTCGACGCCGTGAACTTCGTGCCGTCGGTGTTCGCGGCCTTCGGGTAGGTCGCGAAGTAGTGGTCGAAGGAGATGTTCTCGTCGAACAGCACGACCACGTGCTTGATCGGGGTCGCGGTCGACGAGCCGCCGCCGTGCCCGGCGGGTACGGCGGCCCAGCTGGGCGAGGTGCCCCCGAGGACCGTGAGGGCGGCGGCCCCCGCGAGGGCGCCGAGGCTCCTCATCGCCGTTCGTCTTCCTGTGCTGGCCATGCTGGTTCCCCTCCGGGCATGAACGTCACTGCGTCGTACAGGCAGGGATGCTTCGCCCGCTTGCGGGCGCCGCGGCGGAGTCATGATGGCGTGCGCATGAACACCGGGTCAGGGATGCTGGGGCAAAACTTGACTGTGTATTGACCATGTGGGTTACGGAATTGCCGCGGAGTTGTTCGAACAAGCTCAGGCGAGCAGAGCGCGTCCGTACCAGTCGCTGCGGTCCCGCACCCCGGGCAGCGCGAAGAAGTAGCCGCCGCCGAACGGCGAGACGTAGTCGACCAGCGGTTCCCCGGCCAGCCGCTTCTGCACGGTCTCGAACTGCCGGGCCAGGTCCTGCTGGTAGCAGCAGAACAGCAGCCCCATGTCGAGGTTGCCGTTGCCGTCCATACCCCGGTCGTAGTTGTACGCACGGCGCAGCAGCCGCTGGTCGGCGGTGGCCGCGGTGCGCGGGTTGGCCAGCCGTATGTGCGCGTCCAGCGGGATGACGTCACCCTTGGGGTCGTCGGCGTAATCAGGCGTGTCGTGCTCGGCGTTGCCGTCCAGGGGCGCCCCGGACTCGCGCGAGCGGCCGAACATCCGCTCCTGCTCGCCGAGCGAGACCCGGTCCCAGAACTCCACCAGCATCCGGATCAGCCGCACCACCTGGTAGCTTCCGCCCACCGCCCACTCCGGTTCGCCGGAGTCCTTGCCGACCCACACCAGCCGGTCCATCTCCCGGGCGCTGCCGGTCTCCGGGTTGGCGGTGCCGTCCTTGAAGCCCAGCAGGTTGCGCGGGGTGCCGGACGGGCGGGGCGGGCTGGTGAAGCCGTCCAGCCGCCAACGGACCTGTATCCCGCCCCGGGTGTGCCGGGCCACGTCGCGCAGCGCGTGCAGCACGGTGTCCGGGTCGTCCGCGTGCAACTGCACACTGAGGTCGCCGTGGCACCACTCGGGCCGCAGGTCGTCGTCCGGGAACGCCGGCATCGTCGTCAGCCGACGCGGTCGCAGCCTTTCGAGCCCGTACCGGTCGTCGAAGAGCGAGGCGCCGACGCCGACGGTCACCGCCAGCGCACCGGAGGGGAGTTGCTCACCGAGGACGCCCGAGTCGGCGGGCGGGGCGGTGATCCCGACCGGGTCCGGGGTGCCGCCCGAGGTGAGGAAGCGGGCGCGGTCGGTGAGCGTGTGCAGCAGCTCGTTGAGCTCGGCCCGGCTCCCGGCGGTGACGTCGAAGGAGGCGAACACGGTCGTCCGGCGGGGCGCGGCGATGGCCGACTGCTGGCGGGCGCCGTGGAAGGGCGCGATCGTGCCCGGGGCGGTGCTGTCCGTGGCGGGAGCGGCCGCGCCACCGGCGGCCAGCCCGGCCCCCGCGAGGGCCGCGCCGCGCAGGAACCCGCGGCGGCCCACGCCGCCCTTGCCGGCCGTCTCGTTCGCGCTCATACCGTCCTCCGCGGATCGCACAGGGTCGCCACCGAAGCCAGCCGCTCCACCAGGTCGCCGAGGACCGCGTCGACCTCCTCGCGCTGCCGGTGACCCAGCTTCGCGGGCGGCGTCCAGGCGCCGCCGTGCCCGAAGTGGCCGAGCACCGTCCCGGCCCGCTTCAACTCGCTCTCCAGCCCAGGCAGATCCGGGTACCGGGTGGCCAGCAGCGGGCGCAGCCGGGACATGACCTCCACGGTGCCGTCCAGGTTGGCGCGGGCGGTGGCGAGGTTGCTGCCGCTGCCGTAGTCGGTACGGCCGGTCAGCTCGAACTGCACCGTGTTCTCCAGGATCTCGTGCGCCCGCAACCCCAGCTGGGCGGGGTCCATCCGGGTCTGCGCCCAGTCGTCGCGCAGCGCGGTGACCGCCTTCACCAGGTCCGCGGCCGGCCCGCGCAGGCCGGCGGCCGACTCGCCGTGCCACAGGCCGTACTCGATCCGGTGGAAGCCGGTGAAGTGCTTGTCGTGCACCCCGCCGGACAGTCCCGCGTCCGTGCCGTCGATCACGCCGTCGGCGTCGCCGAAGGCGTCGTACGCCGCGCCCAGCCGCTCGTACTCCAGGTGCGCCGGCAGCCAGGCGGTGCGGGCGGCGGCCAGATCGCCGCGGTCGACCGCGGCGCGCAGGGCGGTCGTCAGCCGTACGACGTCGGACAGGCCGTTGCCGACCCACTTCTGGTAGGCGAGCGCCGGCGGGATCAGGTCGTGCTCGGTGACCGGGGCGGCGGCCGGGCCGCTGCTGCCCCTGGCGATCCGGACGGTCGGCCCGGTGACGGCGTCGGCGTCGTCGGGCACGCACTTGAACGCGTACGCGCCCTTGCCGAGCCGGACGGTCAGCTCCCGGGTCGTACCGGGCCCGATGTCCTCCACCTCGCCGTACACGGCCTGGCTCTTCGGGTCCTCGAGGAAGACCTCGGCGGCCCCGTCGGTCGGGTTGTGCAGGTCGAAGACCTGGACACCGGAGACCGGGGCGTTCCAGCCCCGGCCGCACCGGCTGGGGGAGACCTCCACGGTGGTGTGCGGCAGCGCGGTCGGGCCGGCGTGCGCGGGGCGTGAGTCGCGCGTGAACGCCAGCACTCCGGCCACCAGGCACACGACGGCGACACCGACGACCGTCCAGGGACGCAGCGACCTCCAGTCGAGGCCGGACAACACCATCCCGAGCTCCCGGGGTTCGTACCGTTCGTGATCGCCTCATGTTAGGCAGCCCTTTGTACTCGAACGGCCGTCCAGGGAAACCCATGACCAAGAGTTCCCTGCCGGTTCACCGGGCAGTCGGCGCGGCCGCTCAGTCGGTACCGGGCTGGACCAGCCGGAAGACGGCGCGGGCCGCGGCGCGCCGCACGGACTGCCGCAGCCGGGACGGGAACGGGCGTGCGGCGGGAGCCGGGGCGGGGGCGCCCGCCAGACGGGGGAAGAGCGCCTCGGCGTTGCCGCGGTTCACGGCCGCGAGCGTGCCGGGGTCGACACCGCTGTCCAGCCCGGTGGCGAAGTACTGGGCCGCCGCGGCGGGTGCGAACGGCCAGTCGCTGCCGAACAGGACGTGGCCGGGCCGGGCGAAGGCGAGCAGCGTGGGCAGCGCCGCCGGGCTGGAGGAGAGCGCGGTGTCGAAGTAGAAGCCGCGGAGGTCCTCCAGGATGTCCAGCGGGCTGCGCCCGGTGTCGGCCGCGAGGGCGACGGCCATGCGGTGGGAGGCGTACGGCACGAAACCGCCCGCGTGGCTGAGGACGAACCGGATGCGCGGGTAGCGGCGCACGACACCGCCCCGCACCAGGAGGTGGGCCGCGCGGGTGGTGTCGAGGAGGAAGTCGGCGGCGAACGGCGGGACCCCCGCCACGGCGGGACCGGGCAGCTCCGCCGGGTGCACGAACGCGATCGCTTCGTGCTCGTCGAGCACCCGCCACAGGGCGTCCTGGCCGTCGGCCCCGAGATAGTCGCCCGCGGTGTTGGCGAGCAGGGTGACGCCGTCGGCGCCGAGGCCTGCCAGCGACCGTTCGGCCTCCCGGGCCGCCGCGGCGGCGTCCGGCAGCGGCACGGTGGCGAACCACCCGAAGCGGGCCGGGTGCCCGGCGGCGAGCGCGGCGCAGAAGTCGTTCAGCCGCCCGGCCATGGCGGCGGCCTCGCCGGAGTCGGTGAGGAATCCGGTGCCCGGCGTGGAGACGGACAGGATCGCCGTCTCGGTGCCGAGCAGATCCATCTGCTCCAGCGCCGCCTCGGGGCTCCAGGCGGGCAGTGCACGACCGCCCGCCTCCGCGATCCCGTGTCCGGCCAGGGCGTCCCGGTAGAAGGGCGGGATCAGGTGCTGGTGGACGTCGATGCGGCGGGATGCGCTGTTCATGGGAGTGCCTTTCCCCTCGTGACGGCACTTGACCGCCCTTCGACGGCCTGCTTACCGTAGTGGCCATTCCAATTGGAGCGAACGCTACAGCAAGAGCCGCGACAGGAACGACATGAGGTGGCCGGGTGAGCAATGAGGCGAGAGCCGTGGACGGGACCGACGACGACGCCTACGACGTGGCGGTGATCGGCTTCGGACCCACGGGGGTGACCGCGGCCAACCTGCTGGGCGGGACGGGCCTCGAAGTCGTGGTGGTGGAGCGGGAGGCCGACGTCTACTCCCGGGCACGGGCGATCTCCACGGACGAGGAGGTCATCCGGATCTGGCAGCGCATCGGCCTGGCCGAGCGGCTGAAGCTGGACATGCTCGCCGAGCGGCCGCTGGACTTCGTCGACGCGCGGGGCCGCACCTTCCTCAGCGCCTCCCCGGCCCCGCGCGGCCACGGTCATCCGCCGCAGATGTTCCTCTACCAGCCCGCACTGGAGCAGGTCCTGCGCGAGGGCGTCGACCGCTGTCCGAACGTGTCGGTGCTGCTCCGCCACGAGTGCCTGCGGCTGCGTCAGGACGCGGACGGCGTCGAACTGACGGTGGCCGCTGCCGACGACTCGCTACGAAGGCTGCGCGCGCGGTACGTCATCGCGGCCGACGGCGGCTCCAGCCTCACCCGGGCCCAGCTGAACGTGGGGTACGAGGGGCGGACGTACGAGGACCGCTGGGTGGTCGTCGACACGCAGATGCTCAGGCCGTGGCCGGACCACGACCGGCTGCGGTTCCGCTGCGACCCGGCGCGCCCGGCGGTGGACTGCCCGACACCGCTGGGACACCACCGCTGGGAGTTCCCGGTCCTGCCCGGCGACGACGAGCAGCGGCTGACCGGCGACGACGCGATCTACGCGATGGTGTCCCGGTACGGCATCGGCCGGGACCAGATCAGGATCCTCCGGGCCACCGTGTACAGCCATCACGTCCGCTTCGCCGCCCGGTTCCGGGTGGGCCGGGTCTTCCTGGCCGGGGACGCCGCGCACGCGATGCCGCCGTGGATCGGGCAGGGCATGGCGGCGGGGGTACGGGACGCGGCCAACCTGTGCTGGAAGCTGGCCGCCGTGCTGCGGGGCGAGCTGCCGGAGAGCCTGCTCGACTCCTACGAGGCCGAGCGCAAGCCGCACGTGAAGGAGGTGACCCGGCGGGCGGTGTTCGTCGGCCGGCTCATCACCGAACGCCGGCGCCCCGTGTCCCGGGTCCGCGACGGCGTGCTGCGGGCGGTCCGCCGGGTGCCGGGTCTTGCTTCCCGGCTGGTGGACTCCCACTGGATACCGGTCGCGTCCTACGCGCAGGGCTTCCAGGCCCGCCCCCGCACCAAGGCCTCCGGGCACCAGATCCCGCAGCCCTGGGTGACCGGCCCCGACGGGGAACGGGTCCGGCTGGACGACGTGCTCGGCGGCCGCTGGCTGCTGCTGCACCTCGGCCCGACCCGCCCGCAGCCCGCCTGGGAGGGGGTGCCCTCGCTGGCCGTCCTGCCCGCGGGCTCGCGTCCGGCCGAGGGCGCGGTCGTCGACAGCGACGGAGTGCTGCTGCCCTGGCTGGCCGGGCGCGGCGTGGCCACGCTCGCGCTGCGCCCCGACGCCTACGTCTACGCCGCCGCACCTGCCGGCACCCGACTCCCGCCGCCACCGGCCGGGTTCGCCCCCGCGCCACCGCCCGCCGCCGTCTCCGCCCAGTGAGGACCGCCCCATGACCACACGGACCGCGCCGCCGCCGATGCACGAGTCCCTGCTCGACGTCGCAGGCAAGAAGATCTTCGTCGCGGAGACAGGTGACGGCCCGCCCGTCCTGCTGCTGCACGGCGGCGGCCCCGGCGCCTCGGGAGTCTCCAACTACAGCCGCAACATCGCCGAACTGGCCCAGGAGTACCGGGTCGTCGTCCCCGACCTGCCCGGCTACGGCCGCAGCACCAAGGGCGTCGACGGCACCGACCCGTTCGGCCACCTCGCCGACCACATCCGGGGCGTGCTGGACCGCCTCGGCCTGGAAAAGGCCCACCTGGTCGGCAACTCCTACGGCGGCGCCTGCGCGCTGCGCCTCGCCCTGGACACCCCCGGCCGGGTCGACCGCATGGTCCTGATGGGCCCGGGCGGCATCGGCACCACCCGCACCCTGCCCACCCGCGGCCTCACCGCCCTCCTCGACTACTACACGGGGGACGGCCCTTCGCGGCCGAAGCTGGAGAAGTTCATCCGCGACCATCTCGTCTTCAACGCGGCCGAGGTGCCCGACTCGGTCATCGACTCCCGTTACCAGGACAGCATCGACCCCGAGGTCGTCGCGAACCCGCCGCTGACCCGTCCCAGGTCCCTGCGCACCCTGTGGCAGACGGACTTCACCCGCGACCGGCGCCTGGCACGGCTGCCCGTGCCGACCCTGGTGCTGTGGGGTGCCGCGGACAAGGTCAACCGGCCCGCCGGGGGCCGGATGCTGGCCGGCCGGCTGCCCAACTGCGACCTGTACCTGGTGGCGAACACCGGGCACTGGGTGCAGTGGGAGCGTGCCGAACTGTTCAACAGCCTGTGCGCGGACTTCCTGGCAGGCCGGCGATGAACCCGCCGACCGACGTCTTCGGCTCCGTCCGCCTCGGCTACCTCGTCATCGAGACGAACCGGTTCGCCGACTGGCGCCGCTTCGGCACCGACGCCATCGGCATGCACCACGACGACCTCGACACGGGTCTGACGCGGTTCCGCCTCGACGGCCACGAGTGCCGCTTCCTGCTGCGCCGGGGGCCCGCCGAGGACGTGGTCGCGGTCGGCTGGCACCTCGACGACCACACCACCTTCGAGCAGATCGAGGCCCGGGTCCGCGCCCACGGCGTCCCCGTGATCAAGGGCACCGCCGAGGAGGCGAAGCAGCGGGGCGTCGAACGACTCCTCCGCTTCCCCGGGCCCAAGGGCATCACCCAGGAGATCCACACCACCCCGGTCACCACTGCGGAGCCCCTGCGCATGGTCGCGTCCGGCTGGGTCACCGGCGACTCCGGGATGGGCCACGTCGCCATCACCTCGGCCAGACCCGCCGTGACGCGCGGCTACTTCAGCACCGTCTTCGACGCCCGCCTCACCGACTCCATCGACGAGACCATCAGCGGCGTCAAACTCAGGATCCGCTTCCTGCGCGTCAACGAACGCCACCACTCCATCGCCGTCGCCGCCGTCCGCGGCCTGCCGATCGACCCCGTCCGCACCCGCGTCCAGCACCTCAACATCCAGGCCGCAAGCCTGGACGACCTCGCCCGCAGCTACCAACGCGTCCACGAACTCGGCTTCGACATGGCCCTGTCCGTCGGACAGCACACCAACGACAAGGAACTCTCCTACTACGCCCGCACCCCGTCCGGCTTCGAGTGGGAGGTCGGCTGGAAGCCGATCGTCATCGACGAGGCCACCTGGGAACCCAGCACCCACCAGGGCATCAGCATCTGGGGCCACACCCCGGTCGGCCGGACCGTCCTCGCCAAGCTCGACCAGTTCCGCTGCGGCGCCCGCTCCCTGCTCCGCCCGGAGAAGACCGTCCCCGCGCTCGGCGGAACCGGCATCCCCGACGACTGACACCGGCCGCCGGCAGGCGCCGGACCTGGGACCGGGTCGGCGTGCTCCGGCCGCGGTGGACAGGAGAAGATCGTCCATGACCCACGCGTCCACCCGAACCGGAAGGAACCGACGAGATCATGCGCCTCATCGCGGCCGACGGCCCGGCGGAGGTGTCCGGATGACCGGCGCCGACGAACACGTCCTGCTGCACGTCGACGGACGGGCCGCGCACCTCACGCTCAACCGGCCGAAGGCCATCAACGCGCTGTCCCACGCGATGGTGCGCCGCATCGACGAGGCGCTCACCGAGTGGGAACGGGACCCCGCCGTCCAGACCGTCGTCATCACCGGCGCGGGGGAGCGTGGCCTGTGCGCGGGCGGGGACATCCGCGCCGTCCACGACGACGCCCGGGACGGCGACGGCTCGGCCGCGGCCGCGTTCTGGCGGGACGAGTACCGTCTCAACGCCCGCATCGCGCGGTACCCCAAGCCGTATGTCGCCCTCATGGACGGCATCGTGATGGGCGGCGGGGTCGGCGTCTCGGCCCACGGCAGCGTCCGGATCGCCACCGAGCGGTCGCGGATCGCCATGCCGGAGACCGGGATCGGCTTCGTGCCCGACGTCGGCGGCACGTATCTGCTCGGCTGCGCCCCCGGCGAACTCGGCACCCACCTCGCCCTGACCGGCGCCACGATCGGCGCCGCCGACGCCGTGCTCTGCGGACTCGCCGACCACTCCATGCCGTCCGGCTCGATCCCCGCGTTCGTCGCCGACCTCGCCACCCTGCCCGTGCCCGAGGCGCTCGCCCGGCGGGTACGGCGGCCACCCGACGGCGAGTTGGCCGGGCACCGTGCGTGGATCGACGCCTGCTACGCGGCCGGCACCGTCGAGGAGATCGTCCAACGGCTGCTCGCGCACGGCGACCCGGCGGCCAAGGAGGCGGCGGACACCCTGCTCACCAGGTCGCCCACCGCCCTGAAGGTCACGCTGGCCGCGCTGCGCCGGGCCCGCCGACTCGGCACCCTGGAACGGGTCCTGGACCAGGAGTACCGCGTCTCCTGCGCGACCCTCGCCACCCATGACCTGGTGGAGGGCATCCGCGCCCAGGTCGTCGACAAGGACCGCACCCCGCACTGGTCCCCGGCCGCCCTCACCGAGGTCACCGACGCCGACGTCGACCGCTTCTTCGCCCCGCTCGGCGACCGTGAACTGGGCCTCGCCCCACCCGCCTGACCCGCTCGACCGCCCGCCCATCAGGTGCGAGACGAAGATCACGCCTGATGGTGCGGTCTTGGCCGTGCTCCTGACACGCGGTACGGTCTGTCCGATATCGACGACGGCGAGACGGAACCCGGTGGGAATCCGGGACGGTCGCGCCACTGTATGCGAGAGCCCCACAGCTGCTCGTGAGTCAGACCCGTGGCCGTCGTCCTGTGCACCACCGAGTTGGGACGCGAACTCCCAGAGGAGGTCCTGCCATGGCGCAGACCGTCGCTCCGCCGACCGCCAACACCCCCGCCGTTCCCGCCAAGCTGCCGCTGTCCGCGATAGCTCCCTGGGCGGTCTTCTTCGGCATCCTGATGCTGATCCTGCTGTACTTCGTCGGCGCCGAACAGGGCGCCACCTCCGTGTTCAGCGGCACGGACGTCCACGAGTGGGTGCACGACGCCCGCCACCTGCTCGGCTTCCCCTGCCACTGACGCGAGGGGCGCCGTACCACCCATGAACTCCGCAACGGTCCGGAACCTCCTGGTGCGGGGCATGCTCGCCGGCCTGGCCGCCGGCCTGCTCGCCCTCGTCGTCGCCTACCTGCTCGGTGAGCCGAACGTCGACAAGGCGATCAGCTTCGAGGACGCCCACGCGCACGAGCACGAGATGGAGGTCGTCTCCCGCTCCCTGCAGTCCACCGCCGGCCTCGCCACCGGCGTCCTCGTCTACGGGGTCGCCTTCGGCGGAATCGCCGCCCTGGCCTACTGCTTCGCCCTCGGCCGCGTCGGCAGATTCTCGCCGCGGGCGACGGCGCTGCTGCTGTCCGGCTGCGCCCTGGCCGCCGTGTACGTGGTGCCGTTCCTGAAGTACCCGGCCAACCCGCCGTCGGTGGGCGACCCGGACACCATCGGCAAGCGGACCACGCTGTACTTCCTGATGATGCTCCTCAGCGTGCTCCTCGCGGTCGCCGCCACCATCCTCGGCAAACGGCTCCAGCCGCGGCTGGGCACCTGGTGGGCGACCGTCCTCGCGGTGGCCGCGTTCGCCGTCGTCATCGGGCTGGCCTACCGGTTCCTGCCGGTCGTCAACGAGGTGCCCGCGGACTTCCCGGCCACCCTGCTGTGGCGGTTCCGGCTCTCGGCACTCGCCATCCAGCTGGTGCTCTGGGGCGGATTCGGCCTGCTCTTCGGCGAGCTGGCCGAGCGCGTCCTCAACCCGAAGCCGGCGAAGGCCCCGGCCGCCGCGCGCACGGCGCCCGCTCCGCACTGACCGCCACCACGCCACACCGCACGACACGAGAGGGCCCGCCGGAACCGTCCGGGGGCCCTCGGCGGTGCGTCCGCTGTGAACCGGCCGTGGACCCGCCGTGTCTTCGGCGCGCGGCCGGTGCCGTACTCGCGTTCGTGACCGCCGACAGGGAAAGATGGGCGGCGAGCGATCGATCAACGACTGCGGAGGAAGTGGACTCATGCCGCATGAGCGAGCGGGCCGGCCGGCGGCTCCGGAGGACCTCGTCGACGTGGCCCGGCTGGTCACGGCCTACTACGCGCTGCACCCCGACCCGTCCGACCCGGGCCAGCGGGTGGCCTTCGGCACCTCGGGACACCGCGGATCGTCGCTGACGACCGCGTTCAACGAGGACCACATCGCCGCCACGAGCCAGGCCATCTGCGAGTACCGGAGCGGCCAGGGCACCGACGGCCCGCTCTTCCTGGGCGCCGACACCCACGCCCTCTCCGAGCCCGCCAAGGTCACCGCCCTCGAGGTGTTCGCCGCCAACGACGTGACCGTCCTCGTCGACAGCGCCGACGGCTACACCCCCACCCCCGCCGTCTCGCACGCCATCCTCACCCACAACCGCGGCCGCACGACCGGTCTCGCGGACGGCGTCGTGGTCACCCCCTCGCACAACCCGCCCGCCGACGGCGGCTTCAAGTACAACCCGCCCAGCGGCGGCCCCGCCGCCTCCGACGCCACCTCCTGGATCCAGGACCGCGCCAACCAGATCATCGCGGGCGGCATGAAGGACGTACGGCGCATCCCCTACGAGCGTGCGCTCGCCGCGCCGGCCACCGGCCGCTACGACTTCATGGGCGTGTACGTCGACGACCTGCCCAGCGTCCTGGACCTCGACGCGGTCCGGGCCTCCGGGCTGCGCATCGGCGCCGACCCGCTCGGCGGCGCCTCCGTCGCCTACTGGGGCCGGATCGCCGAACGGCACAGCCTCGACCTCACCGTGGTCAACCCGTACACCGACCCCACCTGGCGGTTCATGACGCTGGACTGGGACGGCAAGATCCGCATGGACTGCTCGTCGCCGTACGCGATGGCCTCGCTGATCGAGAAGCGCGCCGAGTTCCGCGTCGCCACCGGCAACGACGCCGACGCCGACCGGCACGGCATCGTCACCCGCGACGCCGGCCTGATGAACCCCAACCACTACCTCGCCGTCGCCATCTCCTACCTCTACCGCCACCGCGAGCAGTGGGCTGTGGACGCCGGCGTCGGCAAGACCCTCGTCTCCTCCTCGATGATCGACCGGGTCGCCGCCGACCTCGGCCGCCAACTGGTCGAGGTGCCGGTCGGATTCAAGTGGTTCGTCGACGGACTGGTCAGCGGTGCCATCGGGTTCGGCGGCGAGGAGTCCGCGGGCGCCTCCTTCCTGCGCCGCGACGGCTCGGTCTGGACCACCGACAAGGACGGCATCCTGCTCGCCCTCCTCGCCTCCGAGATCACGGCCGTGACGGACAAGACGCCGTCCGAGCACTACGCCGGCCTCACCGCCCGCTTCGGCGAACCCGCCTACGCCCGCATCGACGCCCCCGCCACCCGTGACGAGAAGGCCCTCCTCGCCAAGCTCTCCCCGGCCCAGGTCACCGCCGAGACCCTGGCGGGCGAGCCGGTCACCGCCGTCCTCACCGAGGCGCCGGGCAACGGCGCGGCGATCGGCGGCATCAAGGTGACCACCGAGAACGCCTGGTTCGCGGCCCGGCCGTCCGGCACCGAGGACGTCTACAAGATCTACGCCGAGTCCTTCCAGGGCCCCGACCACCTGGCCCGGGTGCAGGAGGAGGCGAAGGCGGTGGTGAACGCCGCGCTCGGCGGCTGACGACGCGGGCGGCCCGCTGCCGGACCGTCAGGTCGCGAAGGTGCGGCGGCGGGCCCGGGCCTCGGCCAGGTCCGCCGCGGCCCGGCGGGCGTCGGCCGCCAAGTGGGCCGAACCCCAGGCGAGCGCGGTGCGTTCGGCCAGCGCGTAGCCCTCGGCCGCCGCCCGGTCCTCGCCGAGCAGCCGGTGCAGGTCGGCCAGCGCGTGGGAGAGCGGACGGCTCGCGTACGCCGCGCCCGTCGCGCCGGCCAGCTGGTCCCGCAACGGCCGCAGGTGCCCGAGGAGGACGGCCGCCGTGCCGTGGTCCCGGTGCACCACGGCGAGCTGGGCGCGGAAGTCGAGCTCCAGGCCGTAGAGGTGGTCCCGCGGCGGTTCCGCGGAGACGGGTACGGCCAGGGCCTCGTCCAGTCTGCCCAGCCGCGCCAGGACCAGCGCCCACGCCACCGCGACCTGGCCGGGCGCCGCCTCGTACACCTTCCGGACCAGCGGCTCGACGTCGGCCGCGCGGTCCTGGACGAGCCGCATGGTGATCAGCCCGAGCGTGCGCAGGCCGGTGGCGTGGTGGGCGCCCACCCGCTGCAGCAGGGTGTCCGCCTCGGCGTAGGCGGCCTCAGCCGCCTCGAAGCGCCCGGCAACGCAGGCCAGCATGGCGGAGGTCGCGGCGCTGAGCCCCTGCGCCCACACCAGCCGGTAGCGGCGGGCGAGGACCAGCCCTTCGGCGGTGTGCCGGTGCACGGCCGCAGGGTCGTTGCGGGCGGCGGCGGTCATCGCGTCCAGGTTCTCGCAGACCCAGCGGTAGGCGGGCAGGTCGTGGGCCCGGGCGAGGTCGCGCAGCTCGGCGGTGAGCGCCGGCCGGGTGCCGGTCCGGTGCTCGTGCGGCAGTAGCCGTGCCGAGGCCATCAACGCGGCGGCCATCAGCCGGGGTTCGCCGTCGGCACGGGCGAGGTCCAGCTGGGCCCGGGCCGCCGCCAGGGCCCGCGGCGGGTCCTCGGCGGCGACCGCGTCGACGAGGACCTGGAGGACGCGGGCCCTGGTCGGCCCGTCGAGACCCGGATCGGCCGCGAGCCGTTCGAGGCGGGCCAGCGCGGTCCGGTCGTACGGCCCTTCGAGCCGGCTGCGCCAGGCCGCGGGCTCGGTCCAGGCCCCGTACACGGCCGCCACCAGGTCGCCGCGGTCGGCCTGCTCGGCGAGTTCCACCGCGCGCTGCCGGGTGCGCCGGGCCGCGTCGGTGGCGCCGGTGCGCACCTGCGCGCCCAGCAGCCGTACCAGCAGCTCGATCAGCCGGTCGGGCGGGACGTCGTCGCCCGTGGTCGCGGTACAGGTGTCGATCGCCTGCTGGATCAGGGTGACGGCGACGTCGTGGGCGTAGCGCCGCTCGGCGGCCTCGGCGGCGCGCAGCGCGTAGTCGACGGCGAGCGGGGCGTCGGCCGTGCTGCCGGAACGGGCGAAGTGGTGGGCCAGGGCGGCGAGTTCGCCGGGCCGGTGGTGGCGCAGCAGGCGCGCGACACGGGCGTGCAGCCGGGACCGCCGGGCGCCGGAGAGGTCGGCGTAGACGGTGTCGCGGACCAGGGCGTGCACGAACCGGACGCGGCCGGGCCCGGGTTCGGCGAGCAACTCGGCGGCGAGCGCCGCGTCGAGGCCCTCCAGCACCTGCTCCTCGTCCGCCTCGGCGGCATCGACGAGCAGCGCGACCTCGGCCTCCAGCCCCAGCACGGCGGCGAGCTGTACGACGGACCGGGCGGCGGCCGGCAGCAGGGCGAGGCGCCTGCGCAGCACGTCACGCACCCCCTGGGGGACCTCGGAGACCGCGACCAGGGCGCCCTCGTCGGCCAGGAGCCGGGCGCTCTCCAGGACGTAGAAGGGATTGCCGCCGGTGCGTTCGGCGAGCGCTGCCACGGTCTCCGGGTCCACGGGCGCGCCGCAGACGGCGGTCACCAGGGTGGCGGTGTCCCGGAGCGGCAGTCCGCCGAGCGCGATCCGGTACGGGGCGGCGGGGGCGAGGTGGGCGAGGGTCTTGAGCAGGTGCTCGCCGACCTCCCCGGGCCGGTAACCGGCGACGGTGAGCAGGGGCACTCCGGTGACCGCGGCCGCCGCCTCGACGAGGGCGAGGGTCTCGGCGTCCGCCCGGTGCAGGTCCTCCAGGAGGACGGCGAGGGGCGCCCGGGAGGCCGCGGCGCGCAGCCAGGCGGCGAAGGCGCGGTGCATGCGGAAGCGGCCGGCGCTGGCCTCGCCGTCCGGGGCGGGGACGGCCGTGCTCTCCGGCTCCCGCAGCAGCACCGTCAGCTCCTCGGGCCTGGCCGGGGGCACCTCGCGGGCGAGCGCGCCGAGCGCCTCCACCCAGGCCCAGGCGGGCGGAGCTCCCTCGTACTCGGGGCAGCGCCCGACCACCACCCGCCAGCCGGCCTCGCGCAGCCGGCCCGCGCCCCGGTCGAGGAACGTGGACTTGCCGGCCCCGGCCGCGCCCGTGACCAGCACCAGTCCGCCGCCGTCGCGTGCGCCGCGGGCCGCCCCGGCGAGGGCGCGCAATTCCTGGCCCCGGCCGACGAACAGGCCGGGGCCGGTGCGCGCGGGGAGTGCGGCGGCCGGCTCGGGCACGACCGCGCGCAACACGTCCAACCGCCCGTTGAGCACCGCGTGTTCCAGCTCCCGCAGGGCGGGCCCGGGATCGCATCCCAGTTCGGCGCGCAGGACCGCGCCGGCGCGGCGCACCGCGGCGAGGGCGTCCGCCTGCCGGTCGCAGGCCCAGTGGGCGAGCGCGAGCAGCCGCCAGCCCTCCTCGCGCAGAGGAGCGTCCCGGACCAGCGACTCGGCGTCGGAAGCGGCCTGGGCTGCCCGGCCGGTGCGCAGATCCGCGGCCACGGCCAGCTCCCGGGCCTCCGCGTACAGCCCGGTCAGCCGGGCCACCTCGGCGGCGGCCCACTCCTCGTCCGCGTGCTCGGCGAAGGCCGGTCCGCGCCACCAGCCCAGCGCCTCGGCGAGCAGCCGCCGGGCCTCCTCGGCCGGCGCGGTGCGGGCCCGTCCGACCCAGGTCTCGAACCGCCAGGCGTCCACCGCGTCCCCGGCCAGCCGGAGCGCGTACCCCGGTGCCACGGTGACCAGGACGGTGGCCGGGGCCCGCGGCGGGCGTGCCGGCTCCAGCGACCGGCGCAGGTTGGACAGATAGGCGTGCAGCGACACCCCCGCCTTGGCCGGCGGCTCACCCCGCCACAGCGCGTCCGTCATCCGGTCCACCGGGACGACACCGCCCCGGGCCGCGATCAGCAGCGCCAGCACGGCGCGCTGCCGCGGGGCGCCCAACTCGACGGGCGTCCCCGCGGCTTCGGCACCCAGCGGACCCAGGACTCGCAAACGCAGCACGCCGCCGGAATCTACCCGAGCACTGCGTCGATCCTGTCAACAGACGTTAAACGCGTACTGGACGGGGCTGCCAAGCCGGGCGCCAAGCGGACGCCAAGAGGTGTGCGCGACCGTGGGCAACTCATTGCACACACCGGAATGTTGGAGCAAGCAAGCGTGTCCCTCAACAGCAGCCACGGCGCCTCCGCCCCCACAGAGCGTCCGCACACCCACGAGATGGTCGTGGTCCACCGCGTCTTCCGCAGAGAGTCGGCCCTGCTGCCCCGGCTGGTGCGTGCCGTGCCCGACGGCGACCGGACCGCTGCGGCGCGGGTCGCCGCCGCCCTGCGCGACTACACCCTCGGCCTGCACCACCATCACCACGCCGAGGACGAACTGCTCTGGCCGCTGCTGCGGGACCGGGCCGCGCACGACGAGGCGCTGGTGGACCGGATGACGGAGCAGCACGAGGCGATCGACCGCACCCTGGCGGCGGTCGACGAGTGGCTGCTCCTGTGGGAGCGGTCCGGAGACCGGATACCCGGCGAGGAACTGGCGCTGGCCCTGGACGCACACCGGATCGCGCTGCTCGAGCACCTCGACGAGGAGGAGCGCTCGCTGCTCCCGCTGGTCGCCGAGCATCTCACCGTCCCGGAATGGGAACTGGTCGGACAACGCGGCCTGGAAGGGCTGCCCAAGAACAAGCGCCTGCTGGCCCTCGGTGCGATCCTGGAGGAGGCCACTCCCGAGGAAACCGCCTTCTTCCTGGGCAAGGCCCCGCTCATCGGCCGCCTGCTGTGGCGGGCCGTCGGCCGCCGCCAGTACGCCGCCTACCGCCGGAGCATGCGTGCCCCGCTGGACGGGGAGTAGACCGTGGCCCTCATCGACTCCGCGCCGCTCGACGTCCTCGACGCCTACCGCACCTGCGAGTTCGCCACCCTGGGCCGGGACGGCACCCCGCTGGCCTGGCCGACGGCCGTGCGCCGCCGCCCGGACGGGACGCTGCTGCTCAGCACCTCCCTGGCGTTCGCGCAGAAGGCGCTGAACATCCGCCGGGACGGCCGCGTCGCCCTGCTCTTCTCCGACCCCACCGGCAGCGGCCTGGAGCAGCCCCCGCAGATCTTCGTCGGCGGCCGCGCCGAGTGCCCCGACGAGATCATGACCGGCCCGCAGGGCGCCGAGGACTACTGGCGGATGCTGTTCGAACGGCAGCCGCACAGCAGGTCGTACGTCACGGCACCGATGCGGCTGGTGATGGACTGGTACTACCTGCGCCTGCTGATCACCGTGACGCCGCAACAGGTTGTCGTGCGCTCCCCGTTGCCGGCGTTCGCCACGCCCGCCGCGCCGCCCGGTGAACTGGTCGGCGCCGCGCAGCTCGCCCGCTTCCCGACGGCCGTGCTCGCCGCGCGCGACGCCTCCGGCGCGCCGCTCCTCGCCCGGACCCGGCCGGTACCCACGGGCGAGGGCTTCGCCGTGGACGTACCGGCCGACTGCCCGGCCACCGAAGGCCCAGCCGCCCTCCTGGTGCACCGGCACGACGAACGCCTCAACCACATGCACAACGCCCTCGTGCGCGGCGAACTGCGGGCGGCCGGTTCCGGCTGGGTGCTGGTCCCGGGCAAGGTGGTGGAGCCGATGGGGTCGGGCCGGGTGAGCGACGCGGTGAGCGTGCTGCGCAGCACGAGGCAGGCCACCGACCGCTATCTGCGCCGACGGGGCCTGCCCAGGCCACGGGTGCGGTGGGCGGAGTTCAGGGCGCTGGCACAGGACGCGCGGCGCAGTTGACGTCCGTCGCCGGCAGTCGCCCGGTGGCGAGGTACGCGTTGACCGCCGCGTCGGCGCACTCACTGCCGTAGACCCCGAACACCGCGTGCTGGTCCGCACCGCGCAGCGTCACCAGCCGGGAGCTGGGCCAGCCGCGGTGCACCGCCCGGGCGCCCGCGTAGACGGTGCGCGGGTCGCCGGTCGCGTTGACCAGGAGAGCCGGCAGGTCGTCCCTGATCGTGGTCGGGCGCTCGCGCGGCGGGTCCCAGAAGGCGCACGGCCCGATGTTGTTGGTCACGGGACCGAACAACGGGTCCTGCGCGCGTGCCCGTCGGACGTCACGCCAGTACGTCTCCGGGTCGCGGGGCGCGGCGACGTCTCCGCAGAGGATCGCCATCTGCACACTGCCGTACGCCGACTCGGAGCCGGTCAGCGTGAAGCCGAGCGTGTCGGCGAGCCAGGGACTCGGGTCGACGGTCCTGCCCTCTGCCGCGTCGCGCAGGTCGCGGACCGCCGCCGCGAGGTCGCCGTACGCCGCGTCGTTGTCCTGGGAGAGGCCGCTGAAGACGACCATCGGCGCGACGCCGTCGTCCACCCGGTAGCCGCCCACCCGCAGCGGCGCGCGCCCGGCGGCGGCCTGGACGCGGTCCACGACGGTCAGGACCGCGTCCCGGCTGCGGCCCAAACCGTACGTGGTGTCGCGGGCGGCGGCCCAGGCGGCCCAGTCCCGCAGCGCGTGCCGGTTGGCGGACTCCGAGCCGCGCAGCAGGCGGGGGCCGTACCGGTCGGGATCGGCCACGCCGTCCAGCACGACCCGGTCCGTGCGGTCCGGGAACATGGTGGCGTACACCTCGCCCAGGTAAGTGCCGTACGAGTAGCCGAGGTAGGAGATCCGCCGTTCACCGAGCGCCGCGCGGATCACGTCCATGTCCCGCGCGGTGTTCCGGGTGGTGGCGTACGGCAGGACGTCGCCCTCGTGCTTCCGGCAGTCGCGGGCGAGTTCCTCGGCGAAGTCGGTCGAGCGGTCGAAGCCGGCCCGGTCGTGCCCCGGGCCGCGGATCCCCGACCCGGTGGGCCAGTGGCAGTCCATGGCCATGCTGCGCCCGACGAAACGCGGGTCCACGCCGACCACGTCGTACCGTTTGCCGGTGTCCTTCATCGCCTCCCGCACCCACGGCGGGTCACCGAGCGTCTGCCCGCCCGGGCCACCGCTGTTGAGCAGCAGCGCGCCGACGCGGTGGGCGGTGTCGGTGGCCCTGATCCGGGAGACGGCGACGGTGATCGTCCGTCCGTCCGGGTCGGCGTAGTCCAACGGCACGGTGACGTCGGCGCATTGGGCGCCCGCCTTCTCCAGGTCCCGGCCGGTGGTGTCGTGGGGGCCGAGCACGCAGCTCCTCCAGGTGAGGTGCTGGTGGTGGTAACGGGCCAGCGGGTCCGGGGCGGTCGTGCCGGCCGGTGTGGTGGTGCCGAGGGCGAGAGCGCCCGCCAAGGCCAGGGCGGCCGTGGCCGCGAAGCCGGTCATGCGGAGGTCCTTTCGCTGTCGCACAGGGACTTGTCGACGAGGTCCTGGAAGTCCAGTTCGGCCTGGAGGCTGTCCGGGACCTGGTTCAGGGCGACGGCCACGCTGCGTCCGCCGGGGGCGACGGCGACCAGTGCGCGGTGCCCGCCGGGCACGGTCCCGGCGTGTCCCCACCACACCCCGCTGCACGACAGCGGCGACGAGATGAGCCCCAGGCCGTACCGGGCACCGGGCCACAGCCGGTCCGGATCGGCGGCCACCGTCCGCTGCATCTCGGCGAGTTGCGCGGCCGGCAGCAGCCGTCCGCCGAGCAGCGCGGTGGCGAAGCGGGTGAGGTCGCCCTGTGTGGAGACGAGGGCACCGCCGACTCCGCCGAAGGACACGTTCCAGTCGGTGCCGTCGACGCGCCGCCCGGCGCCGGACGTGAAGTAGCTGTGGGAGTGCGGCCCCCGGATACGGGTGTCGTCTCCCGGCCAGTAGGTGTCGCGCAACCCGAGGGGCCGGATCACCCGGCTGCTGATCTCGTCCTCGGGGCGGTGCCCGGTGACCTTCTGGACGACCAGGCCCAGGACCAGGTAGTTGGTGGTGGCGTAGTGCCAGGACCCCTCCGGGTGGGGGAGGCGCAGGGCCTGCGCGATCAACTCACCCGGCTCGAAGTGGCGGTACCGCAGCCGCTCGGGGTGCTCCCACTCGGGTGCGTCGAGATAGTCGGGCAACCCGCTGGTGTGCCGCAGGAGTTGCCGTACGGTGATGCGCCGGCCGTCGTAGCCGTGGGCGTCGATCAGGCCCGGCAGGTAGTGGTCGAGGGTGGAGTCGAGGGACAGCCGGTGCTCGGCGGCGAGTTGCAGGACGACCGTCGCGGTGAACGTCTTGGTCACGCTTCCGGCACGCAGCCGGTCGGTGGTGTTCATCGGGCGGCCGGTGCGCAGGTCGGCCCTACCGGAGGTCCCGGTCCAGCGCCCGCACGGGCCGTCGGCGAGGACCGAGGCTCCGGAGATGTGGTCGTCGGCGGTCAGCCGGGCCAGCGCCGTTCGGACGCCGTCGTGCATGTCGCAGCGCCCGGCCGGCCCCGGAGGCGACGACCGGGCGAGGGCCGCCGGGGCGGACGCCAGTACGAGCGCCGCCACCGATAACGCCAGGGCGGACTTCAGAGGAAACGTTGCCATGTGCCCTCACGCTAGGCACGGCCCGTCCCGCGCTCACTCCGGCGGGCTGCCGCATTCGACGTGGGGGCAGCCCCCGGCCGGGGCCTGCGGCGAACCCCCCGGGCGCCCAGGCGGGTGTGGCGAGGGCCGCGGCGGTCGAAAACGCCGAAGGGGCGCGAGGAACTGCGCGACCAGCCACGACGGCGCGGCTGTCCGCAGGCGGCGGACGGCAGCTCGCGACAGTCCCGGCGGAGCGCTCAGTCCGGCCGGCACTGCGCGAGGCGCTTCGTCAGAAACCTGCGTTCCGCCGCGTTCTCCGCCAGCTCCAGCGCCCGCGCGTAGGACTCGGCCGCCTCCCGGAGCCGCCCCGTGCGGCGCAGCAGGTCGGCCCGGGTCGCGGACAGCAGGTGGTAGCCGGTCAGGTCGTCCGCCGCCTCCAGCTCCGCGACCAGGGCGAGCCCCGCCTCCCCGCCCTCGGCCATGCCCACGGCGACCGCGCGGTTCAGCCGGACCACGGCCGAGGGGACGTAGCGCTGGAGTTCCCCGTAGAGGCCGGCGATGTCGGCCCAGTCGGTGTCGGCGGCGGCCCGCGCGGTCGCGTGGCAGGCGGCGATGGCGGCCTGGATCTGGTACGGGCCGGGGCGGCCCCGGCGCAGCGCGCCGTCCAGGAGCGCGGTGCCCTCGTCGATCTCGGCGCGGTCCCAGGCCGCGCGGTCCTGGTCCTCCAGGGTGACCAGGTCGCCGGCCGCGTCCACCCGGGCGTCCCGGCGGGCGTCGTGCAGGAGCAGCAGGGCGAGCAGCCCGACGACCTCCGGCTCGTCGGGCATCAGGCGGGCCAGCAGCCGCGCCAGCCGGATCGCCTCGGCGCACAGGCCGGCCCGCACCAGGTCGTCACCGGCCGTGGCCGCGTACCCCTCGTTGAACAGCAGGTACAGCACACCGAGGACGCCCGTCGTGCGCTCGGGCAGCAGATGCGCCGGCGGCACCCGGTACGGGATGCCGGCGTTGCGGATCTTCCGTTTGGCCCGCACCAGCCGCTGCGCCATCGTCGCCTCGGGGACGAGGAAGGCGCGTGCGATCTCGGCCGTGGTCAGCCCGGCGAGGGTGCGCAGCGTCAGCGCGACCCGGGCCTCGATCGGCAGCGCCGGGTGGCAGCAGGTGAAGACCAGCCGCAGCCGGTCGTCCGCCACCCCGCCGCCGTCACCCTCGCCGCCCTCCCCGCCCTCGCCGAACGGGTCGTACGGATCGAACGGGTCGTACGGTCCCTCGTCCCGTGCCAGCACCGCAGCCTCCCGCAGCTTCCTGGCCCCCACCGCCTCCCGGCGCAGCACGTCCAGGGCGCGGTTGCGGGCGGTGGTGGTCAGCCAGGCGCCGGGGCGGCCCGGCACCCCGTCGCGCCGCCACCGGTCCAGCGCCTGCGCGAAGGCGTCCTGCGCGCACTCCTCGGCGAGGTCCCAGTCGCCGGTCACCCGGATCAGGGTGGCGACGACCTGGGCCCACTCCTCGCGGAAGGCGGCGGCGACGGCCGCCTCGACCTCGTCCGTGGTGCTCACTCCCAGACCGGCCGGACCTCGACCGAGCCGCCGGCGAGCGCCGCGGGATGCCGGGAGGCCAGCGCGATCGCCTCGTCGAGGTCGGCGACCTCGACGACGTCGAACCCCGCGATGTACTCCTCGGTCGCGGCGAACGGCCCGTCGCTCAGCAGTACCTCGTCGCCACTGACCCGCACGGTGGTCGCGTCGGCGCCGGGTCGCAGCCGGGCACCGCCCCTGCCGACGTCCCGGCCGGGCACCTCGTGGACGTACGAGGCGAAGCGCGGGTCCCCGGCGATCTCGGCGGGGCCGAGCTCCTCGCCGCCGACCGGGGTGCAGAGGAACAGGACGTACCTCACGACTGCTGCGCCTCCCGCGGCACCGAGACGTGTTCATGGGCGATCAGCCAGCTGAAACCGGTGTCCCGGTAGCCGGTGGTCACCCGCACCACCCGGTCCAGGGGCTCCCCGGTCACCCGGGTGCCGTGGACGCGGACCAGGGCGTGGCTGAAGGTGCTGCCCTCCCCGGGACGCACACGGAGTTCGAGCACCTCGCGGTGGACCGGCCCGGTCAGCGCCGCGAACCACGCCTCGACCGCCTTGCGCAGCGCGCCGGTTCCGGACCGCACCTCCGCACCGGCGGTTCCGAAGACCTCCACGTCGGGCGCGTAGCAGGCCGTCATCCGGTCGACGTCCCGGTCGTGGGCGGCCGCGGTCAGCTCGGCGTCGAGACGGCGGACGGCCGTCTCCGCGTCCTCCATCAGCCCCTCGTCCCAGAACGGCCGCACCTCCATGGCCCCGATGGTGGCCACGGGGTGCGCGGCGGCGATCCGCACGGCCTCCTCCAGGCTGCCGCAGTCGACGACGTCGAACCCGGCCACGTACTCCTTCGTCTCCGCGAACGGCCCGTCGGTCCGCAGCACCTCGCCGTCCCGCACCCGTACGGTGACCGCCCGGTCCGGCAGCTGCAGCCGGTGGCCGTACAACCGGGTCCCGTGCCGGACGCCGTGCTCCTCCACCCAGGGTTCGACGGGTGCCATCCCGGACGCGTCAGCGGTGTCGTCGCCGCAGACCAGCAGCATGTACTTCATGGTTCCTCCCGGTCCTCACAAGCTTCCTGCACCCCACCGACGAACGGCACCCCGCGCGATCGACACCTCCGGCGCACCGATTCTGCGCCGCCGTTCACCAGCCCATGCCGTGTCCCCGGCCCAGGACGCCGTGCGGGTCGTGGCGGCCTTTCGCCTCGGCCAGGGTGCCCCACCCGCTGCCGTAGTGCTCCCGCCAGTCGCCGGGGGACATCGGCAGCGCGTTGGCCGGATAGGCGACCGCGCCCTTCGCCCGCGCGTGCCCGTAGGCCGTACGGTTGGCGGCCACCATCGGGTCGGCCCTGCCCGGGGCGGCGGTGCGCAGCAGGGCGAGGAGGTGGACGACCTCGCCGCGCGGGCGGCGGAACAGCGGGGCCCGCAGGGTGCGGGTGAGCAGGGGGTAGAGCAGGACCAAGCCGTTCTCACGCAGGTCCCGGAAGGCGGGGTCGGTGAGCACGCCGGTCACGACGGACGCGGCGGTGTCGTCGGGGAGCAGCAGGTTCAGCCAGGGGTGCGGGTGGAACCACTCGCCGGTCGCGCGCAGGACCTCCTCGTCGGCGGCGACCCGGTTCGCGAACTCGGCGAATCCGAGGTCCTCCGTCTCGCACGCGGTGAAACCGAGGTCTGCGAGCAGGGTCCGGTCGTCGGGCGGGACCGTTCCCCGGTGGGCGGCCACCGCCTCCACCATGTACGTCCAGCCGCCGGCGGTGTCCTCGGCGGGGCGGGCCTGGCCTTCGAGGTAGGCGAAGCGCCCGTCGGCCGCCAGCAGGCGCTGGTCGGCCAGGTAGGCGTCGAGGCCGGGGTAGTACAGGCAGTAGCGGCGGACCAGCGCGGGTGCGGGGGACAGGCGCAGGGCGGCCCGGACGACGACCGCCACCTGGCCCAGGCCGGCCAGGACCGCGTGGAAGAGGTCCCCGTGGCGTTCCGGCGAGCAGACCAGGTGCTCACCGGCGCCGGTCACCACCTCCAGCTCGAGGACCGAGTCCGCGACCAGGCCGTGCCGGTGACTCGCGCCGCCCAGCCCGCCCACGCTCAGCACCCCGCCGACGCCGGCACCGAGGTAGTCGGTGAGGACGGGCGGCGCGAGCCCGTACGGCAGGGTCGTCGCGAGCACGTCCCGCCACAGCGCGCCCGCCTGCACCTCCACCCGGTCCCCGGTCACCGGACCGACCGCGTTCAGCCCGCGCAGGTCGAGGACGATCCCGCCGGGCGCCTGCCCCTGGCCGTACATCGAGTGACCGCCGGACCGCGCCGCCACCGGGATCCCGCGCGGCCCGGCGTACGCCAGCGCGTCCCGGACCGCGGCCGCCGACCAGGGCCGCAGCACCCCCAGGGGCGGCGCGCACACCAGCCGGCCGAAGTCCTCCGCTGCCTCCCGCAGGATCTCCGGGCGGGTGTCCAGGAGTTCCTCGAATCGTTCGCAGACACGGTCCGACGACGTCACGCGGCACGCTCCAAAGAGGGATCGCTCGGCACGGGCGCACCCATCTTCGCGCCAGGGGCCCGGCGTACGGTCCCCGTTTCCCGTTCCCGCCGCCCGAACAGGGCCGCCCGGCGCAGGACGGCGGGCGAAACGCCGCACGGGTCCTTTCCGGGAGCCGTCGAAGCGACGAATATGCCGCACCATGGACATTCTGCTCGTCGCGAGTGCGTTCAACAGCCTGTCCCAACGGGTCTGCGCCGAACTGTCCGACCTCGGCCACCGGGTGGACGTCGTCCTCGCCGGCAACGGCCCCGACGCCGTCCGCCGTGCCGTCCGGGACCGGCACCCGGAGCTGATCATCGCGCCGATGCTGAAGACGGCACTCCCGGAGGACGTCTGGCAGCAGCACACCTGCCTCATCGTCCATCCCGGACCGCTCGGCGACCGGGGCCCGTCCTCCCTCGACTGGGCCATCGCCGGCCAGGCGGCCGAGTGGGGGGTGACCGTGCTCCAGGCCGAGGCGGCCATGGACGCGGGCGCGGTCTGGGCGAGCGAGACCTTCCCGGTGTCGCCGGTCGGCAAGAGCGACCTCTACCGCAACGAGGCCGCCGACGCGGCCCTCATCGCCGTCCACCGGGCCGTACGCCGGTACGCGGACGGTTCGTACAAGCCTCGGCCGCAGAGCGACCCCGCGATCCACGGCAAGGTCGTCTGGCGGGACGCCTTCCGGCAGGAGCGGCGCCGGATCGACTGGGCGGCCGACGACACCGCGACGGTGCTGCGCAAGCTGCGCGGGGCCGACTCGCAGCCGGGGGTGCTGGACGAACTCCTCGGCCGCGAGGTGTTCCTGCACGGCGGCCACCCGGAGGACCGGCTGCGCGGAGAGCCGGGCGAGTTGCTGGCGACCCGGGCGGGCGCGGTCTGCCGGGCCACCCGCGACGGCGCCGTCTGGATCCCCGAGCTGCGCCCCCGCAAGAACTCCGGCGACCCGGCCCCCTTCCGCCGTCCCGCCACCCACGTCCTCGACCCGGACCTCCCCGAGCGCCCCGCCCCGCTCGAACTGCCCCCGGAGCGCCGCACCTGGACCGACATCAGCTACCGGCAGCACGGCGACGTCGGCCTCGTCAGCTTCTCCTTCCCCGGTGGCGCGATGAGCACCGGCCACTGCCGGCGCCTGCTCGCCGCCTACCGGTACGCCCTCGCCCGGCCCACCCGGGTCCTGGTGCTCGGCGGCCGCCGCGACTTCTTCTCCAACGGCATCCATCTCAACGTCATCGAGGCCGCACCGGACCCCGCCGAGGAGTCGTGGGCCAACCTCGACGCGATGGACGACCTGGTCGAGGCCGTACTGCGGACCACCGACCGGTTCGTCGTGGCCGCGCTCGGCGGGAACGCGGCGGCCGGCGGCGTCATGCTCGCCCTCGCCGCCGACGAGGTCTGGTGCCGGGCAGGTGCCGTGCTCAACCCGCACTACCGGCGGATGGGCCTGTACGGCTCGGAGTTCTGGACGTACTCCCTGCCGCGCCGCGTCGGCGCGGAGACGGCCCGGCGGCTGACGGAGGAGGCCCGGCCGGTGAGCGCCGCGACCGCCGCCAGGACCGGGCTCGTCGACCGGCTGCTGCCGGTCCCCGCGCAGGGCTTCACCGCCGAGGTCGAGCGGCTGGCGGCCGAGCTCGCCGCCACCCCGGATCTCGGCCGCCGGATCGCCGCCAAGGCCGCGGCGCGCCGGGTCCACGAGGAGGAACGGCCGCTCGCCGAGTACCGGAAGGACGAACTCGCCCGCATGCACGCCCTGTTCTTCGACCCGGACGCCGCCTACCACGCGCTGCGCTCCGACTTCGTCCGCAAGGTCCCGGGCGGTGCCCGGTGACACGGCTGCTGGTGGCGGGCGTCGGCAACATCTTCCTCGGCGACGACGCCTTCGGCCCCGAGGTGATCCGCGCCCTGGACCAGCGCCCCCTGCCGCCCGGGGCGCTGGTCCGGGACTTCGGCATCCGGGGCATGGACCTCGCCTACACCCTGCTCGACGGATGGTCGGTGGTCCTGCTGGTGGACGCGGCCGTACGCGGCGAACGCCCCGGCACCCTGTCCCTCGTCGAGCCCGAGCTCCCCGGCCGCCGCGCGGCCGCCCCGCCCGAGGCGCACGGCATGGACCCGGCGAAGGTCCTCGCCCTCGCCGCCCACCTGGGCGAGGAGCCCCTGCCGCGCGTCCTCGTGCTCGCCTGCGAGCCCGGGGAACCGCCGCGCGGCGACGAGGACATCGCCCCCGGGCTCAGCACCCCCGTCCGGGACGCGGTCGCACGGGCCGTCGCCGCCCTGCACACCCTGGTCCCGGCCCTGCTCGCCGACCCCCTGGTCACGCCCGCGTTGGACCGCCCGGAGGAATCCGCGGCCCCCGCCGCGGCCGGTCGCCCGCCGACAGCCGCCGGCGGCGCGGAGGATCGCTGAGCGGACGCGCCCCGGCGGGGGTGCGGGGCTGAGCCGATGGGCGGCCGCCGCCGTGTGGGCGCGATGGGCCCCCACCGGCCCGCGGCAGACGAACCTCAACACCGGAGCGGAGTCCCCATGTGTCAGTCGGAGGAGGTCACCCGGGCCGTCCTGGCCAGGAACGACGGCCTGGCCGCCAGCCTGCGCGGCGACCTTGCCGCGCGCGGCGTCGGCGTGGTGAACCTGCTCTCCAGCCCAGGCAGCGGAAAGACCGAGCTGCTCGGCCGGGTGCTGGCCCGGGCCGGGGAGCGGGGCGTGCCCGTCGCCGCCTTCACCGCCGACCTCGCCACCGAGAACGACGCGAAGCGCCTGGCCCGTTCCGGAGCGCCGGTGAAGCAGCTGCTCACCGACGGGCTGTGCCACCTGGAGGCCCGGCAGGTCCGCGGCCACCTGGAGGGCTGGCTGCCGCCGGACACCGCGCTGCTGTTCGTGGAGAACGTCGGCAACCTCGTCTGCCCCGCCTCCTACGACCTCGGCGAGCACCTGCGGATCGTGCTGATGGCGGTGACCGAGGGCGAGGACAAGCCCGCGAAGTACCCCACCGCCTTCGGCTCGGCGCACCTGGTCGTGCTCACCAAGACCGACCTCGCCGGACCGGCCGGCTTCGACGAGACCGCCTTCGCCGAGCAGGTGCGGCGGGTCAACCCCGGGGTGAAGATCGTGCGCTCCTGCGCCCGCACCGGGGAGGGCGTCGACACGATCCTGGAGCGGGTGCTCGCCGTACGGGACGGCGCCCCGGCGCACCGGCCGCCGCTCGCCCCGCACCCGCACGGTCACGTCCACGCCCCGACCGCCTCGTGACGGCGCCCGCCACGACGACGGCGGTCCGCCGGCGCGTCACGGTGCGCGGGACCGTGCAGGGCGTGGGTTTCCGCCCCTACGTCCACCGGCTGGCCGCCGACCTGGCACTCACCGGGTTCGTCAGCAACACGGCGAGCGGGGTCCTCATCGAGGTCGAGGGCGCGAGGGCCGACGTGGAACGGTTCTGCGTGCGGCTCGCCGGCGAGCCGCCGCCCCTTGCCATCGTGACCGCCGTGGCCGTCGAGGAGCTGCCGGCCACCGGGGCCGACCCGGACTTCACCATCCGCGCCACCGAACAGTCCGCCCCGGGCCGCACCCTCCTCCCGCCCGACACCGCCACCTGCGCCGACTGCCTGCGCGAACTGGCCGATCCGGCCGACCGCCGGCACCGCCACCCCTTCATCACCTGCACCCACTGCGGCCCCCGCTTCACCATCGCCACCGGCATGCCCTACGACCGCGCGGCCACCACCATGTCCGGCTTCCCCATGTGCCCCGCCTGCACCCGGGAGTACGAGGCGCCCGCCGACCGCCGCTTCCACGCGCAGCCCGTGGCCTGCCCGGAGTGCGGCCCCCGGCTGCGGCTGGTGCCCGCCGCCGGCAGCGGGGTGAGAGCAGCTCGCGGCGGTGACGCCCTCGCACGGACACGAGAACTGCTCGCCGCGGGACGGATCGTCGCCGTGAAGGGCATCGGCGGCTACCACCTGGCCTGCGACGCCTCCGCCGCCCGGGCCGTGGACACCCTGCGCACCCGCAAGGCACGCGGCGACAAGCCGTTCGCGGTGATGTGCGCCGACCTCGCCGAGGCGGAACGGATCGCCGAGATCGGGACGGCCGAGCGGGCCGCGCTCACCGGCCCCCGGCGCCCCATCGTCCTGCTCCGCCCCCGCCCCGCCGCCCGGCTCGCGCCCGGTGTCTGCCCCGGCAGCCCGCACCTCGGCGTCATGCTGCCCTACACCCCCGTCCACACCCTCCTCTTCGGCCTCCCCGGCGACCCGCCCGGCCCCCGCGTCCTGGTCATGACCAGCGGCAACCGCTCGGGCGAGCCCATCGTCACGGACGACGACGAGGCGCTGGCCCGGCTGTCCGGCCTCGTGGACGCCTGGCTCGCCCATGACCGGCCCATCGCCTCGCCCTGCGACGACTCCCTGCTGCGGGTCCGCGCCGACGGCACCGAGCAGGTCCTGCGCCGCTCCCGCGGCTACGCGCCGCGCCCGCTGCGCCTGCCGGTCCCGGTCCGGCCCGCGCTGGCGGCCGGCGGCGACCTCAAGAACGCGCTGTGCGTGGGCGAGGGCGACCTGGCCTGGCTGGGGCCGCACATCGGCGACATGGGTGACCTGGCCACCCTGGAGGCGGCCGTACGGGCGGAACGGCACATGCGCCGGCTGACCGGGGTCCGCCCCGAAGTCGTCGCCGCCGACCGCCACCCCGGCTACCACTCGTCCGCCTGGGCCCGCCGCCGCGCCACCCGGCTGCGGCTCGGCAGACCGGTGTTCGTCCAGCACCACCACGCCCACATCGCCTCCGCCATGGCCGAGGCCGGCCTCGACGGCACCGCCCCCGTCATCGGCGTCGCCTTCGACGGCACCGGCTACGGCGACGACGGCACCGTGTGGGGCGGCGAGGTGCTCCTCGCCGACTACACCGGCTACCGGCGCCTCGCCCACCTCGCCCCGGCCCCGCTGCCCGGCGGGGACGCGGGCGTCGCCAACCCCTGCCGGACCGCCCTGGCCCGGCTGTGGGCGGCCGGCCTGCCCTGGGACGCCGACCTGCCCAGCGTCGCCGCCTGCTCCCCCGAGGAACTCCGGCTGCTGGAGCGACAGTTGCCGAACCTGGTCGGCTGCGTGGCCACCTCCAGCATGGGGCGCCTCTTCGACGCCGTGTCGTCCCTCGCGGGCGTGTGCCACCGCGCCGGGTACGAGGCGCAGGCAGCCCTGGAGCTGGAGGCGCAGGCCTGCGCGGCCTGGGGCGCGGAGAGGGCCGCGTACCCCTTCGGCGACCCCTTCGACCCCGGCCCCGCCCTGTGCGCGATCATCGCCGACCTGCGGCGCGGCACCCCGGTGCCGGTGATCGCGGCCCGCTTCCACCGCGGGGTCGCGCGGGCGGTCCTGGACCTGTGCCGCGGAGCGCGCCGGGCCACCGGGGCGCACACCGTCGCCCTCACCGGAGGAGTCTTCGCCAACACGCTCCTCGAGGACGCGAGCGCGGACCTGCTGCACGACGCCGGATTCACGGTCCTGCGGCACGGCGAAGTACCGCCGAACGACGGCGGACTGGCGCTCGGGCAACTGGTGGTCGCGGCCCACGGGCCGCGGCCCGACGACGACCGACGCAAGGCAGTCAGCGACGAGACGGAGTGACCCATGTGCTTGGCAGTTCCCGGCAGAGTCGTGCGCATCGACGACACGGCCGATCCCCTCACCGGCCTGATCGACTTCGGCGGGGTGCAGAAGCAGGCGTGTCTGGAGTACGTGTCGGACGTCAAGGTCGGCGAGTACGTCATCGTCCACGTGGGCTTCGCCCTGCAGCGCCTGGACGAGGAGTCGGCCCTGGCCTCCCTCAAGCTCTTCGAGGAACTGGGGCTCCTGGAGGAGGAGTTCGGCGACGCCTGGCAGCAGGCGGCCCGGCAGGCGGCTCAGCAGACCGAGGGGAGCGAGGCCCGGTGAAGTACCTCGACGAGTTCAACGACCCCACGCTGGCCCGCCGGCTGCTGGACGAGATCCGGGCCACCGCCACCCGGCCCTGGGCCCTGATGGAGGTGTGCGGCGGCCAGACCCACTCCATCATCCGGCACGGCATCGACCAACTCCTGCCGGACGAGGTCGAGTTGATCCACGGGCCGGGCTGCCCGGTCTGCGTGACCCCACTGGAGTGCATCGACAAGGCGCTGGAGATCGCCGCCCGCCCCGACGTGATCTTCTGCTCGTTCGGCGACATGCTGCGGGTCCCCGGCACCGACCGGGACCTGTTCCGGGTCAAGGGCGAGGGCGGCGACGTCCGCGTGGTCTACTCGCCGCTCGACGCGCTCCAGCTCGCCCGCCGCCACCCCGACAAGCAGGTGGTGTTCTTCGCCATCGGCTTCGAGACCACCGCCCCCGCCAACGCCATGGCCGTCCACCAGGCCAGACGTCTCGGCCTCGGCAACTTCACCCTGCTGGTCTCCCACGTCCGGGTCCCCCCGGCCATCGAGGCCATCATGACCGCCCCCGCCTGCCGGGTGCAGGGCTTCCTGGCCGCCGGGCACGTGTGCAGCGTGATGGGCATGGCCGAGTACCCCGAACTCGCCGAACGGCACCGGGTGCCCGTCGTCGTCACCGGCTTCGAACCGCTCGACATCCTGGAGGGCATCCGCCGCACGGTCCGCCAGCTGGAGCGCGGCGAGCACCGGGTGGAGAACGCCTACGCCCGCGCCGTGCGCGCCGACGGCAACCCGGCCGCCATCCGGATGATCGAGGAGGTCTTCGAGGTCACCGACCGCAACTGGCGCGGCATCGGCCGCATCCCCGGCAGCGGCTGGCGGCTCGGCGAGGCCTACCGCGCCTTCGACGCCGAGCACCGCTTCGACGTCACCGGCATCCGCACCGAGGAACCCGCCGAGTGCCGCGCCGGCGAAGTCCTGCAAGGGCTCATCAAGCCCACCGAGTGCGCGGCCTTCGGCACCACCTGCACCCCGCGCACCCCGCTCGGCGCCACCATGGTCTCCAGCGAGGGCGCCTGCGCCGCCTACCACCTCTACCGCCGGATGTCCGAACCGGCGCTCCCGCGCGAGGAGATGAACCCCGTTGGCTGAGCAGACCGTCGTCGACCCCGCGAACTGGAGCTGCCCGGCGCCGATCCGCGACCAGCCGGTCGTGGTCATGGGCCACGGCGGAGGCGGCGCCCTCTCCGCCGAATTGATCGAGCAGATCTTCGCCCCCGCCTACGGCAACGCCCTCCTCGCCGGGATGACCGACTCCGCCGTCCTCCAGCTCGGCGGCGCCCGCCTCGCCCTGTCCACCGACTCCTACGTCGTACGGCCGCTGTTCTTCCCCGGCGGCTGCCTCGGCGACCTCGCCGTCAACGGCACCGTCAACGACCTGGCGATGAGCGGCGCCAGGCCCGCCTATCTCTCCGCCGCCTTCGTCCTGGAGGAGGGCGTCGAGCTGTCCGTCGTCGAACGCGTCGCGCGGGCCATGGGCGCGGCGGCCGAGACGGCCGGAGTCACGATCGCCACCGGCGACACCAAGGTGGTCGAGAGCGGCCACGGGGACGGGGTGTACGTCACCACGGCCGGCGTCGGCCTGGTCCCCGAGCGCGTCGACATCCGGCCGCAGCGGGCCCGGCCCGGCGACGCGGTCATCGTCAGCGGGCCGATCGGCCTGCACGGTGTCGCGGTGCTCAGCGTGCGCGAGGGGCTGGAGTTCGGCGTCGAGATCGCCAGCGACACCGCGCCGCTGGCCGACCTGGTCGCGACCATGCTGGACGTCACCCCCGACGTCCACGTTCTGCGCGACCCGACCCGCGGCGGCCTGGCCGCCTCCCTGAACGAGATCGCCCGCGCCTCGGGCACGGGGGTCCGGCTCGCCGAGCGCGCCCTGCCGGTACCGGACGCGGTCGCGGCGGCCTGCGGTTTCCTCGGGCTCGACCCGCTCTACGTCGCCAACGAGGGCAGGCTCGTCGCCTTCGTCCCGCCGGCGGACGCCGAGGCGGTGCTGGAGGCGATGCGCGCCCATCCACAGGGGGCCGGCGCGACCCTGATCGGGGAGTGCGTGACCGAGCACCCCGGGATGGTGGTGGTGTCGACCGGACTCGGGGGCACCCGGGTCGTCGATCTTCCGCTCGGCGAGCAACTGCCCCGCATCTGCTGACGGCAGCCCCCCCGGGGGGGCGATGACCCCGCCGGTGCCCCGGACGTCCAGGGCACCGGCGGGGTCACTCGACCGCGGTGATCTCCAGCTCGCGGCCGCAGCGCAGCTCGGTGGAGGGCCGGTCGCAGCGCGGGCACCAGAAGAACGGCGGCATGCCCACCGCGAACTCCTCGGCGCACGGCCCGCACCAGGCGTGCGCGGTCACCTGCTCGACGACGAGCCGGGCGTCCGCGAGGGCGGTGCCGTCGCGGGCCACCTCGAAGGCGAAGTCCAGGGCGTCGGGGACGACCCCGGACAGTTCGCCGACCCGGACGGTCACCGTGCGGACACGGTCCGCGCCGTCCGCCCGGGCCCACTCGTCGGCCTGCTCCACGATCGCGGTCGCGATCGACAGTTCGTGCACGACCGGCTCACGGATAGCGGTGACCGGCGCGCAGCCCGCCGGCGATCCGCCAGATCCTCATCTCGCGCATCATGCTGGGGATCTCGGTGACGAACAGCGCCAGCAGCAGCGCGCCCACCACCGCGACCTCGGCGGTCAGGACACGCTGGGCCGCCGTACCCGTCCTCCTGCGGTGCAGCTTCATGTGGTCCATTCGGTTCATGCGGGGGACTCCCTGTCGTTCTGGGTCATCCGGGCGGGATGTTCGGCATCACGTCCAGCAGCACGTCGTGCCGCTTCCAGTGGATGTTGGTCGAGCGCCGCGCGTCGGCGGTGCCGTCCGGGTGGTGTCCGGTCTGCTTCGTGTAGGGGCCCCTGTTGCCCTGGTGCATACCGGGCACGTGGGACGGCGTGTCGGGCCTCGCCTGCGCGCGGCCTGTCCTGATGCTGCCCATGGGGTTCTCCTTCCTGCTCTTCCGGTGTTGCCGTTCCCCGAGGCCGCTCGGCTCAGGGCCGCTCGGTGAGCTCCTCGAAGAAACGCTCCACGGCCGGCCACATCCGGCCACCGCCGGACAGGCCGCGCCACTCCCGGCGGACGACGGCGAGCATGCGGAAGCAGTCGTCGACCGGGACGATCCAGTGGTGGTCGAGGCCGTGCACGGTGTTCACCAGCAGCGCCTCGACATCGGGGGTCATGCCGGCCAGCGGGGGGCAGCCGGCGACCGCCCGCTGCCAGGCCGCCGCGTCCACCTCCCAGCGCATGGCCCCGGCCGGGCTCGGCCCCTCGGCGGTGACCGAGCCGTCCGCCCGCGGCACGAAGAAGACCAGGCCGACCGGGACCCCGAGGGCCGCGGTGTCGACCTCGGGCAGGCGGACCCGGCGGGTCGGGATCAGCCGGAACTGGCCGTCGCCCGCGCCGGTGCCGTGCCGCGCGTCGGCGAACAGCACCGAGCAGGCCCGGCAGGCACAGCGGACCTCGGCCTGCCCGGTGTCGTACAGGTGCGGATGGTCCTGCGACAGCGGCTCGGCGCACAGGTCGCACACCTCCGCCGCCCCGGCCGCCGGCCGCAGGTCGGCCGAGGAGCGGATGAGACGGGCCAGGGCTCCGCCGGGCGGCGTCCGCGTGGTCACCGGGCCTCCTGTGGCCGGCGCAGGGAGTCCAGGGGGACGAAGGCGGGCGCCGGGGCCTCCGGCACCGGCTGCACGTCGGCCAGCTCGGGGGCCGCGGCGAGCACCGCCTCCCGGACGGCGTCGGTCACCTCCGTGGTACCTCCGCCGCACCCCGAGCCGCAACCGCCGCCCGTGGCCAGCCGCACCCGGCCCACCTCGCCCTCCACGCCGGCCCACTCGACGTCACCGCCGCGGTCCCGCACGGCGGGGCGCAGCCGCTCGACCGCGCGGGCGGCCCGGCGCTCGGGCGGGTCCGGGTGGATGCCGTGCAGGACCATGAGGTGGTCGAGCAGCTCGTCGTCGGCGAGCCGCCCGGCCAGCGGCGCGTCCGCGTGGTCGAGGACGCGGGCGAGGGCCTCGCCGTAGACCTCGGTCAGCAGCCGCACCGCCTCGACGGCCGAGCCGCCGGTCGGCCCCGGCGCGGACTCCAGGCTCTCCAGCAGCCCGTCGAGCCGGGCCAGCCGGGACTCGACCGCCGGGCCGTCGAGCCGTCCGTCAGCCATGGTTCGCCCCGTACACCGGCGAGTGCGTGACGCTGAGCGTCTTGCCCTTGCCCGTGTACATGTGGACCCCGCACGGCAGACAGGGGTCGAAGCTGCGGACCGTGCGCATGATGTCGACGCCCTTGAAGTCGTCCGGGCCGTTCTCCTCGAAGATCGGCTGGCCCATCACGGCGTCCTCGTACGGGCCCGGGGTGCCGAACTTGTCACGCGGGCTGGCGTTCCACGGGGTCGGCGGGTACGGGTGGTAGTTGGCGATCTTCTTGTCCTTGATCACCAGGTGGTGCGAGAGGACCCCGCGCACGGCCTCGTGGAAGCCGCAGCCGATCGCCTCGTCCGGCACCTCGAAGTCCTCGAACACCTTGGTGTCGCCGGACCGGACGAGGCCCATCGCCTCGTCCAGGAACTGCAGGGCCATGGCGGCCGCGTACGCGACGAAGTACGGCCGGGCGCGGTCGCGCTCAAGGGTGTTCGACCACTTCGGGATCTTCCACTCCAGCGTGGTCTCCGGCAGTTCCGGGCCCTTGGGCAGCGAGATCCGCACGCTGCTGCCGGTGGCCTTGATGTACGGCGTGTCGACGAGGCCGCTGAGCGCGGTCGACCAGAGACGGGCCAGCGGGCCGCCGCCGGTGTCCAGGGCGAGGTGGTCGCCGGTGCGCTGGTCGAACCAGCGGGGGCTCATCACCCAGCTGTAGTTGCCCTCGAAGTCCCGCTTCTGCGGCACCGGCAGGGTCGTCTGGTTCCACGGGTGGCGCATGTCCACGGGGTTGCCGAGCGGGTCGTGGGTCACGAACGGGTCCTCGTTGACCCAGTCCTCGTAGAACGAGGAGCCGAGCATGATCCGCAGGCCGAGGTTGATGTCGACCAGGCTGTTGGTGACCAGCTCGCCGTCGACCACGATGCCCGGGGTGACGTACATCGCCCGCCCCCAGCGCTCCATGTTCTCGTAGCGGTAGTCGACGACCTTCGGGTCCTGCCAGGCACCCCAGCAGCCGAGCAGGACACGGCGCTTGCCGACCTCCTCGTAGCCGGGCAGCGCCTCGTAGAAGAAGTCGAAGACGTCGTCGTTCATGGCGACGGCCTTCTTCACGAAGTCGATGACGTGCATCAGCCGGCTGAGGTAGTCGGTGAACGCGGTCGGCGACGGCATGGTGCCGACACCGCCCGGATACAGGGTGGAGGGGTGCACGTGGCGGCCCTCCATCAGGCAGAACATCTCGCGGGTGGTCCGGGAGACCTTCAGGGCCTCCTTGTAGACCTCGCCCTCGAAGGGGTTGAAGGCCTTCATGATGTCCGCGATGGTCCGGTAGCCGTGGATGTCACCGCGCGGCGCGTTCGTCTTCTGCGCGCGGGCCAGGACGGTCGGGTTGGTGGCCTTGACCATCTGCTCGCAGAAGTCCACGAAGACCAGGTTGTCCTGGAAGATCGTGTGGTCGAACATGTACTCGGCCGCTTCGCCGAGGTTGACGATGTGCTCGGCCAGCGGCGGCGGCTTCACGCCGTACGCCATCTGCTGGGCGTAGTCGGAGCACGTCGTGTGGTTGTCGCCGCAGATGCCGCAGATGCGGGAGGTGATGAACCCGGCGTCGCGCGGGTCCTTCCCCTTCATGAAGACGGAGTAGCCGCGGAAGAGGGAGGAGGTGCTGTGGCACTCCACCACCTCCCGGTTGGCGAAGTCGATCTTCGTGTAGATGCCCAGGTTTCCGATGATCCGGGTGATCGGATCCCAGGACATGTCCACGATCTGCGCGGGCTTGCGCCCCTTTTGCCGGGCCTCGGTTGTCATCGGCGTTCGCTGACCTTTGCTGTGGGGGACTGGGTGGGGGGACTGGCCGTGGCGCGTCAGGGGCGCCAGCGCGGGGCGTAGCCGCTGGTGAGCTTGCGCTTGTTGTGGCGCCACTTCGGCTCGTGGTTGACCAGCTCGTTGGTGAAGCCGCGCAGCCGGCGGATGACCGCCCCGTACGGCTTGATGGCGAGCGAGGAGAGGGTGCCGCCGGGCGGCTCGTCCATGAACGGCATGAACGCGTCCGGGAAGCCCGGCATGGTGCAGCCGATGCAGATGCCGCCGACGTTCGGACAGCCGCCGATACCGGCCATCCAGCCCCGCTTGGGCACGTTGCAGTTCACGACCGGACCCCAGCAGCCCGTCTTGACCAGGCACTTGGGCGAGTTGTAGTCCGCCGCGAAGGTCGCCTGCTCGTAGTAGGCGGCCCGGTCGCAGCCCTCGTGGACGGTGCGGCCGAACAGCCACTGCGGCCGCAGCATGTGGTCCAGCGGCGGCGGGGGAGCGGTGCCGGCCGCGTGGTAGAGCACCCAGACCAGGGTCTCCATGAAGTTCTCCGGCTGCACCGGGCAGCCCGGGATGTTCACCACGGGCAGCCCGCCCTGGGACTTGAAGTCCCAGCCGAGGTAGTCCGCGAGGCCCATGGCGCCGGTCGGGTTGCCGGCCATCGCGTGGATGCCGCCGAAGGTGGCGCAGGTGCCGACGGCCACCACCGCCCAGGCCCGGGGCGCCAGTTCGTCGATCCACTCGTTGAGGGTCTGCGGCTGACCGGTCTCCGGGTGGTTGCCGAAGGACGTCCAGTAGCCGTCGCCCTCGATGATGTTCTGGTTCGGGATGGAGCCCTCGATGACGAGGATGAACGGCTCGAGTTCGCCCCGCGCGGCCGCCCGGTACGGCGCGAGGAAGTCCTCCCCGCCCAGGCTCGGCGAGAGCACCTTGTTGACCAGGTTGACCTTGGGCATGCCCGGGATCAGGCCCAGGACCAGGTCCTCGATGGAGGGCTGGTCGGCGGCCGTCACGGAGACGGTGTCGCCGTCGCAGCTCATGCCCTCGGAGATCCAGAGGATGGTGATCTCGTCGAACCCCTGGTGCTCGCCGTCGGTCCGGCCGGCTTCGCCGGTGACGGCCGTCGTGCCGTTCTTGCTGGTGCTCATACGCTAGGCCTCCGATGGAGTGGGCCCCGGGGACGGCTCGGCAGCCGCCGCTGGGTCCGGGACGTCGGTGCCCCCGAGCGGCTCGACTTCGTCGGGCCGGAAGTAGTGGAAGCGGCCGTACCAGCCGTGCAGTTCGGCCGCCGGGTCGTCGTCCACGGTGACGGCGAGGTGGGTGCTGCCGTCCACGTCGTGGAAGACGGCGGCGACGGTCGCGGTCCGGCCGGCCAGGAACATGTCCTGGGCGTCGGCGCCCCTGCCGCGCGGGCGCAGCCGCACCGGGCTGCCGCCCCCGACCCGCATCCCGTCGACGAGGACGGTGTCGGTGGCGGGCGAGAGCCCGTCGTCGCCACCCTCCTGCCACCAGGCGGGACGCCCGCCGGGGGAGGCCGCCCCGCCGGCCGGCTCGAGCGAGCGGATGGCACCGTGCAGGCGCTCGAAGACCTCCGGCGGCATGGTGTCGACCCGGTCGAGGATCTCGGCGGCCCGCGGGTCGGTGGCCCGGGCCTCCCGCTTCTCCTCGTCCGTCAGCAGCATGGTCCGCAGGGTGAGGATCTCGTCGATCTCACCGGCGTCGTGCAGGTCGCCGGGGCTCTCCGGCGCCACCTGCGGGTGGTCGGGAAGGATGATCGGCGAGGAGAGCAGCAGGGCGGACGCCGAGCCGTCCTCGGCGGCGGTGGCGGGGGGCGGGCCGCCGAGCACCGGGAAGGTGAAGTCGTTGCGGCAGCTCCGGGCGGCCTCCTTCAGGGCCCGGCCCGGGTCGACCAGGGAGACGAACTCCGCGCCCTCGGCGCCGAGGAGGGTGTGGGTGGCGATGAGCGCGTGCCGCAGGGCCAGGTCGCGCGGGGCGCCCGGATCCCCCACGCACCCGTCGTTCGCGGTGCGTACGCGGAGCCGGAAGAGGTCCTCGCCGAGCCGCTCGGCCACCAGGACGGTACTCGCCCGCACCTCCGCCCGGTGGCGGACGATCCGCCCGGCGCCGCCGGGCAGTTCCTCGGTGTCGGTACCGGCCGGGGAGCCCACCGCGAACCTGTGCTCGCCCTCGTCCAGCGCGGCCGTCAGGTCGGCCGCGCGGGCCGCCGCCTCCTCGAAGGTCAGCTGCACGGTCCCGTCGCCGCAGGCCAGCGACTCGACGGGCCGCCCGTCGGCGTCCTCGACCTGCTTGTGCTGCAGTTGCAGATACCGCACCCGCAGCCGCACGACCGCGTCCGGCCGGCGCACCCGCAGCAGGCACTCCGTCCGCTGGTACCAGGAGTCCGCCGAACCCGACACGCCCGGTCTGACCGGCCCGTCCGCCTCCGCCCAGTCGCGGGGGAAGAGGACTCCGAACTGCCAGCGGGCACGGTTCTTCGGTGACGACCGCCGATAGGGGTAGAGGAGGTAACCCTCGTAGAGCACGGCATCGGCGACGGCACTCATCGCTTCGAAGGTCGGCACGGGACGGCCGGAGCCGTCCACCAGGGCAGTGCGGGGCGCTCTGCCGTCGACCATTCCCTCGGCCATGCAGCCTCCTCGGATCCGTGCGCGCGCCCATACCTTCCACCACGGTCACACCGGTCACGCCCGCGCGCCTCTTCTGGACGAGCGGGGTTGGTCCGCACGGGGGACGGCTGGGAGCGGGCCGGGTCAGTGCGCGGCGGCGGTGCCGCCGTGCCGCCGGACCGGTGAGTCGACGCCGGGGGCGGGGAAACGGCAACGGCGGTGGCCGTGGCGGCCGGGCGCTCAGGGCGCGACGAAGAGGGCGGGGAAGCGGGGACCGAGCCAGGGCTTGCGGCCGTAGGCGAACACCTGGCCCCGGGCCATGGCGAGCCACGGGTTGCGGCGGCCGAGGGCGATGAGCAGGAAGGCGACCGGGTCGATGAGGATCGTGCAGTCCGGGTGGCCGGCCGGCTCCGGTGCCACCTGTACGGCGCCGTCGGCCAGGGCGACGCCGAAGGCGCCGCCACCGCGCAGCCGGATCGTGTAGCGGGCGGTCAGACCGGCGGTGGCCGTGCCGTCGGCGACGGCCGGCATCACCGAGAGCAGGAACGGCACGCACCACGCGACCCGTTCGGCGTCGATCATGTGCGGGCGGCGCACCGCGCGGGCGAGGTCGTAGCCGTGGCCCAGCATGTGGGTGAGCAGGTAGGAGGCGAGCACGGACCGCTCCATCGGGCCGAGCGGGGTCACCGGCGCCGGGCCGTCGGCCGTCGCGGCCAGCGCGTCGGCGCACCGCTCCGCCTGCTCGCTGATCATCGCGGCGAGCGGCGCCGCCCGGCGCTCGCCGAACACGGCCAGCGACTCGGCGTTGGCCGCCGCCAGGCTCTGCGGCGTGCCGTCCCCGTACGGCCGTTCCCGGCCCAGGGCGAGGTCGGCCATCAGCTCGTTGGCCAGCGCCAGATGGGCCGCCGCCTCGCCGACCGTCCACCGCGAACCCGGTACCGCCCCGCTCGTGTCGGCGACCCCGTCGAGTACGGCCGTGATGTCGGCGGCGGTACGCCGTATCGCCTGCCCGAGCCCCGCGGGCAGCGCCCCGCGCACGTCCTGCCCTGCCGCCTGATCCACGCCGCCCACCCCTGTTCCGTCGCGCGGTACCCAATCAGACGCACGGGCCGGCCACAACCCCCGTGACGATCACCGCGCCCCGAGCCCCCGCAGGAAGGTGTCGACGACCGTGTCGGCGGCCTGGGCCGCGCCGAGCTCGGGCAGCTCCCGCGAGGCCAGATGCATGAGCTGCGGCAGCAGTGAACTCGCCCAGGCGAGCGGCAGGTCGGCGCGGAGCAGCCCCTCCTCGGTGGCCCGCCGCAGGAAGTCGTCCACCTCTCGGACCAGGGCGTCGCGCCGCTCCCGGATCGCGTCGTCGGCCTTCAGACGGGTCAGTTCCACCGGCCATGTGCGGTTGACGTCGATGATCTCCTCGACGTACCGGTGCAGCGCCACCGCGACCGGGGCCTCCCGCAGCCGGGCGTTCTCGACGGCCCGTTCGACCGCGTCGTACCGCGCCTCGTAGATGGCCGCGAGCAGCTCCTCGCGGGACGCGAACCGCCGGTAGACGGTGCGCCGGTCGACACCGGCCTCGGCGGCGATCGCGGCGATGCTCGCGCCCGGATCGACGGCGAGCATACGGGCCCCGGTGGTCAGAACGGCTTCCAGATTGCGTGCTGCGTCGGCTCTCACGCGCCAGAGCATATCCACACGTGTGGAACCTGTCGCACCTTGTGACGCATGTCTGAGGCGAACACTTTCATAAGTGCTACATTGAAGTGACAGATGACCGCACCGAGCCGTTCGAACCCTTCGGAGAACGCACATGATCACGTACGACCGTCTCTACATCGCGGGCTCGTGGGCTGAGCCCAGCGACCCGGCACTCCTCGACATCAGTTCACCGCACGACCAGGCGGTCATCGGCCGTGCCGCCCAGGCCCGGCCCGCCGACGTGGACCGGGCCGTGGCCGCCGCCCGCGCCGCCTTCGACGAGGGCCCCTGGCCGCACACCGCGCCCGCGGAGCGGATCGCCCTCGTACGGCGGCTGAACGCCCTGCGGGAGGCCGACGCCGAGCGGATCGCCGACGTCATCTCGGCCGAGAACGGTTCGGCCCGCTGGTTCACCCGGGCCGGCCAGCCGGGGCTCACCCGGCAGGCCGAGGCCTACCTCGGGGCGGCGGAGGCGTTCGGCTGGGAGGAGACGCTGGAGTCCGCCCCGGCGGTCCGTACGGTGGTGCGCCGCGAGCCCGTCGGTGTCGTGGCCGCCGTCATCCCCTGGAACTCCCCGTTCTCGGCGGCCATGGCGAAGATCATCCCCGCGCTGCTGGCCGGCAACACCGTCGTCCTGAAGGTGTCCCCGGAGAACTCGCTGAGCATGGGGCTGCTCGCCGAGCTGCTGGAGCGGACCGGGCTGCCCGAGGGCGTGATCAGCGTGCTGCCCGCCGACCGGGAGACCAGTGAGTACCTCGTCTCGCACCGCGACGTCGACAAGATCGCGTTCACCGGCTCGACCCGGGCCGGCCGCAGGATCGCCGCCATCGCGGGAGAACAGCTGAAGCGGGTCAGCCTGGAGCTGGGCGGCAAGTCCGCCGCGATCATCCTGCCGGACGCGGATCTCGAACGGGCGGTGCCGGGACTGAAGTTCGCCTCGCTCCTCAACAACGGCGAGGCCTGCATCGCGCAGACCCGCGTCCTCGCGCCGCGCAGCCGGTACGAGGACGTCGTCACGGCCCTCAAGGACCTGGTGGAATCGCTCAAGGTCGGCGACCCGGCCGACCCCGGCACCTTCATCGGCCCGATGGTCCGCCGGGACCAGCAGCAGCGCGTGCGCGACTACATCGAACTCGGCATCAGGGAGGGCGCGCGGCTCGTCACCGGCGGCCCGCAGGTTCCGCCGGGCCTGGAGAACGGCAACTACGTCACCCCGACCGTCTTCGCCGACGTCGACAACTCCCTGCGGATCGCCCAGGAGGAGATCTTCGGCCCGGTCCTCGTGGTCATCCCCTACGACGACGAGGACGACGCGGTGCGGATCGCCAACGACTCCGAGTACGGCCTCTCCGGCGGCGTGTGGTCCGCCGACGAGACCCACGCCCTCGACGTCGCCCGCCGCCTGCGCACCGGGACGGTCACCGTCAACGGCGCGCCCATCTCCTTCGACGGCCCCTTCGGCGGCCACAAGGCCAGCGGCATCGGCCGCGAGTACGGCGCGGTGGGGCTCGCCCAGTACGTCGAGTACAAGTCGGTGACGCTGGCGGCGTCCGGGGGCTGACGGGAGCTGCCCTGGGTGGTGGCCCGCAAGGACCGTCGTCCGGTGGGCTCGACCCGCCACCCGGCACATCGCGGCGGGCGCCCGACCGCTGCGACGGCATGAGTCCGGGCTGACCACCAGCCGACAGACCGCGCGAGTCCACCCGCCGTGCGCCCAGCAGGCCTCCGCGAAGCAGACGCCCGGTCCTAAGCGGTCTCCGCCCTGCGGGGGGATCCGGTGATCACGACGGACGCCCACCCCGCGGCACCCCGGGGATCTCCCGTGTGCTGCGACACTCCCCGCGGATAGGGTGGGCGGTGATCGACAGGGACGGGCTGGGCGAGGGCGGCGGACGGCGTGGGCGGTGCCGAGGAGAGCAGGAGCACGGGCACCGGGCGCCCGACGTCACGGGACGTGGCCCGGCTCGCCGGCGTGTCGCACACCGCGGTGTCCTTCGTGTTCAACGGCCGGGCCGAGGGCAACCTCTCGCCCGCAACCCAGGACCGCATCCGGCAGGCCGCCGCACAGCTGGGCTACCGCCCCGATCCCGTCGCCCGCGGTCTGCGCCGTCGCCGTACGGCCGTGATCGGACTGGTCACCGACGAGATCGCGTCCTCACCGTTCGCCGGCCGGCTGCTGCGCGGGGCCATGGAGACGGCCTGGGGCAGCGACCATCTCGTCCTCACCGTCGACTCCGGCGGTGACCCTGCCAAGGAGGACGCGGCCGTCGCGGAGCTGCTCGACCGGCGCGTGGACGGCATCGTCTACGCGGCCATGTCGCTGCGCCGGGTCCGCGTCCCCGAGGGCCTGCACCGCACCCACTCCGTGCTGGCCAACTGCCTGCCCGAGGACGACTCCCTGCCCGCCGTGGTCCCCGCCGAGCGCGCCGGTGGCCGTACCGCGGCCCGCCTGCTGCTCGACGCGGGCCACCGCCGGCTCGCCGTGATCGGCGGCCTGGACGACATCGCCTCGGCCGAACGCACCCGCGGCTTCCGCGACGCGCTGCGCGCCGAGGGCGTCACCGTGCCCGAGAAGTGGATCGTGCGCGGCGGCGGGGAGATCTCGGCGGGATACGCGGGGGCGCTGCGCCTGTTCGACGGGGTCGGACCGGACCGCCGCCCCACCGGCGTCCTGTGCTACAACGACCGGGTCGCGGCGGGCGTCCTGCACGCCGCGACCCGGCTCGGGATCGACGTCCCCGCCGATCTGTCGGTGGTCGGTTACGACGACCAGGAGCACATGGCCGCGTTCCTCACCCCGCCGCTCACCTCGGTCGCGCTGCCGCACCGGGCGATGGGCGAGGCGGCGGCCCGGCTGCTCCTGGACGCCATCGACACCGGCCGGACGCCGCCCGCGACCGTCCGGCGTCTGGCCTGCCCCGTGGTCAGCCGCGCCTCCGTGGCTCCGGCGCCCAGCCGGTGACCCGGGCACCGGGCCCCTCGACCACCAGCTCGGCGATGTCACCCGGGCGCCGGTAGACGCGCTCGGTGACCATCGCCCGCTCCCCGACGAAGAGTTCGAGGAGCGAGCCGTCGACGAGCAGCCGGAGCGCGAGTTCCGGCGCTTTCGGCACGTGCACGGTGATCGGGGCGGAACCTTCCCTGCCGGTCCGGGGCCAGGCACTGCGGTCGAGGACGACGGTTCCGCCGGCCGGGTCGGCCCGGAGGGCCAGGCTCCGGCCCGACGCGTCCCGGAGCAGGCTCACCGTGGTCGGTTCGCAGGCGGTGACCGTCAGGTCGTACGTCGTCGGCAGCGGAACCCGGCCCGGCGCGGTGACGAACGGCTCGGCCGGGCGGAGCAGGTCGAGCTCCGGGGCCGGACGGACGCGCAGTGAACCGTCGGGGTGTACGTCGACGACCCGTGGCGCGGTGAGTACGCCGGCCCATCCGGCCCGGTGCACCTCGTCCTGCGGGCGGGCCTCCCACGACCAGCCCCACAGCAGTGTGCGGCCCGGTTCCTGGAGCACGGCGGGAGCGTAGAAGTCCCGCCCCTGGTCGAGCCGGCCGCCGGTGCGCGGCACGAACCTCAACGTTCCCAGGCCGTCCGTCTGCAGACGGCCGGTCAGGTATCCGGTCGAGCAGGGATCCCCGTCCCACAGGGACACCAGGAGGACGTGGTCGCCGCCCGCGGTCTCGTACAGGTGCGGGCACTCCCAGCCCACCGCCCTGTCGCCGAACGCGGCGACGGCCACCGGATCCCTGCCGTCCAGCAGCACACCGGCGAACCGCCAGTCGGCCAGGTCGTCGCAGTCGTAGAGCAGGACGGACGGCGTGCCGTCGGCGTCCCCGGCCCCGACGAGGGCCCAGCGCCGGTCCGCGTGGCGGAAGACGAACGGGTCGCGGAACATCACCACGTCCCGTCCCGGCGGCGGCCCGGTCACCACGGGCGTCGGCAGCGGCTTCCACTCGGTCAGCCGCTCGTCGTCCGGGTCCGCCGCCCGCGCCAGGCAGATGGCGCCGAGGCCGGCATGGGCACGGTCGACTCCCGTGTAGACAGCGGTCGGTGTGCCGTCGTCGTCGACCACGCAGCCCGACCAGCAGCCGGCCTCGTCGCGGCCGCCGGGCGTCGGGGCGAGCGCGATCGGGTGGTGCTCCCAGTGCGCGAGGTCGGCGCTGGAGGCATGTCCCCAGTGGACGTTCGCGTGTACCGGTGCGTCGGGGTTGTGCTGGTAGAAGAGGTGGTAGCGGTCCCGCCAGCGGAACGGCCCGTTGGGGTCGTTGATCCAGCCGGTGGACGGACGGACCCTGAGACGCGGGGTGTTGGGGTCATGGCTCAACGGTTGACTCCTGCGGACGTGATGCCCTCGCGCAGCGGGCGCTGGCCGACGACGAACACGGCGACGGCCGGGAGCATCGAGAGCACGACCCCGGCCAGGACCACCGAGATCGACCCGGTGCCGAGGTTGCCCTGGAGAGAGACCAGGCCCAGCGGAAGCGTGTAGTTCTGGCTGGAGGTCTCCAGGATCAGCGGGCGGAAGAACTCGTTCCAGTGGTAGTTGAAGGCCAGCACGCCGACGATCGCCAGGCCGGGTGCGGCCAGCGGCGCGTACACCGAGCGGAAGATCCGCCAGGGCCCCGCGCCGTCCAGCATGGCCGCCTCGCCCAGGTCCTTCGGCATGCCGAGGAAGTACTGGCGCATCAGGAAGGTGCCGAAGGCGGTCGGGAAGGCCGGGATGATCAGGCCGAGGAGTGTGTCGGTGAGGTGCATCGACTTCAGCACCAGGAACACGGGCACGATGGTGACCTGCAACGGCACCATCATCGTCGCCAGGACCAGGCCGAACAGCGGCTTCTTGAAACGGAACTCCAGGCGCGCGAAGGCGTATCCGGCGAGACCTGCCGTGATCATCTGGCCGAGGGCGATCAGTGCGGTCACCAGCGCGGAGTTGAGGGCGAGCAGCCACACGTCGATCTGCTGGAAGACCCCTCGGTAGGCCGCGGTCGTCGGGTGCGCCGGGATGACCTGCGGAGGCAGATCGAAGGACTGGGCCGGAGTGCGCAGGGAGGTGGAGACGGTCCAGATGACCGGGCCGAGCGTCAGCAGGGCGCACACGGTCAGTCCGGCGATCCGGGCCCACGGGGCGAGCGAGTGGCGTACGCGGCTCAGGGACAGGGTTGCTTGGCTCATGCGGCTCACCGGCTCACTGGTAGTGGACGTAACGCCGGCTGAGCCGGAACTGGAGGGCGGTGACCGCCATGATCAGCGCGAAGAGCAGCACGCCCACCGCGGACGCCTCGCCGAAGTCGAGCTGCTCGAAGGCCCTCTCGTAGATCACCATCACCACGGTGCGGGTGGCGTCGCCGGGTCCGCCGTCGGTGAGGACGTAGGGCTGCTCGAAGACCTGGAGGGCGTTGATGATGCCGACCACGGAGGCGACGAGCAGCGTCGGCGACAGCAGCGGCAGCGTGATGCCGAGGTGCTTGCGCAGGCCGCTCGCGCCGTCGAGGGCGGCGGCCTCGTGGATCTCCTTGGGGATGTTGTTCAGACCCCCGACGAACAGCAGGAACGAGAATCCGAACTGCTGCCACACGTAGACCAGGATCACCGTGGCCATGGCCGCGTGCTCCGAGGTCAGCCAAGGCACGGGCGCGACGCCGACCACGCCGATCAGCCAGTTCACCACCCCGAAGTCCTGGTTGAACAGGTACTTCATCACCACCGAGATCGAAGCGGCGGACAGCACCAGAGGGAAGAAGAACGCCGACCGGAACACCGAGCGCAGCCACACCGGCATCCGCCCGGTCAGCGCGAGCGCCAGCACCAGCGCGATCAGCAGTTGCAGCGCGACCGCGAGGACCATGAACAGGAGCGTGTTGCGGAAGGAGACCAGGACGGTCGAGTCCGTGAACGTCGTACGGTAGTTGGCGCCGCCGGCGAAGCGCGGCCGGTCGATCACGTTCCAGTGGAACAGGCTCAGCACGAGGGACCCGATGATCGGCACGACCGTGAAGACGACGATGCCGACGATCGTGGGCGCCAGGAACAGCGCGGCCAGCAGCCGGGCGCCGCGGTCGCGGACGGAGCGCCGCACGACGACGGCGGGTGGCACGGAGGGCCGTGGACGTACGGCCGGGACCTGGGTGTTCGTCATACCTCACGCTCCATGGCCTGCTCCAGGGCGCCCTGCATCCGGCGCAGCGCGGGACCCACCGCACGCGGTGAGGCCAGCGCGGTGCCGGTGTACTTGAGCAGGACGTCGGTCACCTCGGCGACCTGCGGTGGCGCGGGGATCGGGCCCGTGTCGGGGAACCGGTCGAGGGTGTCGTAGAAGACCTGCCAGTGCGCGGGGCCGCTCGCGGCGTAGCGGGCGGCGTTCAGCATCGAACGCCGGGCCGGGGTGGTCTGGTTGCCCTGGAACAGCCGGGTCATGGTGTCCTTGCGGGCCGCGTATTTGATGAACTCCCAGGCGGCTTCCTGCTTCTTCGAGGTGCGCAGCAGCGCGTAGCCCGCCGCGCCGAACTGGTGGCGCTGGGTGCGCCAGCGCGGGAAGTACTGCACGTCGTAGTCGGCGGCCCGCATGCCGGCCAGATGCAGACCGCCCGCCCAGAATCCGCCCGCCGGCGTGACGCCGACGCGGCTCGTGGAGAACACGCCGACCAGGTTGCTGCCGTTGCCGCCCTCGGGCCGGGTGCACAGGTTTTCCCGGACGAGGGAGGCGAGATAGTCGTACGCCTCCTCGACCCGGTCGGTGGTGGCCTGCGGGGTGGTCCAGCGGAAGCCCCCGCCGCGCCCCCGCCGGTCGGCGGCCGGATAGAAGGCGTCCCACAGCCAGGAGCCGCCGGGCGCCTTCGACTCCCGGAGCAGGTTCGTGCCGTTCGCGAAGAGCCAGGGCACCACGCCGCCCCACAGCCGGTTGGTCCAGAAGTACGGAGTGAAGTGCGCGTCGCCGGCCCGCTTCATCTCCCGCAGCAGCGCGGTGAAGTCGTCGCGGCTCCAGTCGGCCGCCGGGAATCCCGCGCCCGCCCGCTCGAGTACCTGCCTGTTGAGGTACATGTCGGCGGCGTTGAACTCCATCGGCAACTGGTAGAGGTTGCCCTCGTACATCATCGACTCCACCAGCGAGGGGTGGACGTCGGCGAAGTACTCACGCAACTCGGCCGCGTCCCGCCGTACCCAGCGGTCCAGTGGCACGCCGAGCCGCCGGGCGAACAGCTGCACGCCCTCGGTGGCCACGTACACCAGGTCGGGCGCGCTGCCCGCGGCGATCTGGGTGAGGATCTTCGCGAAGAAATCCGACCAGTCGACGGCCTGCACCGCGTTCACCCGCAGCGGGATGTCCGGGTGGAGCCGGTGGAAGCCCTTGGCGAGGGCGTCGACGGTGGCCGGGTCGAAGGCGGAGCCGAGGGTGGCGACGACGAGGGAGCCGTCGTCGCGGCCGGGGATGTCGGCTCCCGTGAGCCGGTCCCAGCTCGCGGCGGTCGCGGCCAGGGCGGCCGCTCCCGCCCCGTACGCGCCGTACCGCAGGAGCGTGCGGCGGGGGAGGTGCGAGTCAGTCATCCAACGGGCCTAACTCGTGTTAGATCAGGGTTGATGCCCCAGATGATGGGAACCGCCCAACAGGCCTGTCAAGGGTCGGGAACGCTTGACCTTTAACGAGTTAGGTCTACAGTCCTCGTTCACACGAGCCGCCACGCGCCCTCACGAGCCGTCATGAGAGGAACGATGCGTCATGCCCGGAACATCAGGGATGTCCAGGAGAGCACTGTTCGCGGGATCGGCGGCGGGCACCGCCGCCGCACTGCTGCCCGCCGGAACGGCCACGGCCGCTCCGCAGCCCGGAGCCGCGACCAAGAGGAAGGCCAAGGCCGCCGCGAGCGGGGCGAGTTACCGCGCCGCGTACCACTTCACGGTTCCGGACCAGTGGAAGAACGACCCGCAGCGGCCCGTCTGGATCGACGGCGAGTACCACTACTACTACCTCTACAACGCCGACTACTTCACCGGCGCCGTCGGTACCGCGTGGCGCCTGGCCACCACCAAGGACCTGGTCTCCTTCACCGACCGCGGGGTCGCCGTGCCCAAGGACACCACCCCCAACGGCGACCTCTGGTCGGGTTCCGCGGTGGTCGACACCGGCAACACGGCCGGACTCGGCGCCGGCGCGGTCGTCGTCATCGTCACCATGTCCCCCGGCGGCGGCACCGACCACCAGGAACAGTTCCTGTACTACTCGACCGACGGCGGAGTCACCTTCAGCAACCACGGGACCGACCCCGTCCTGCCCAACCCGGGCGTCGCCGACTTCCGCGACCCCAAGGTGATCCGCGACGAGGACCGGGACCGCTGGGTGATGGCCCTCGCCGAGAACGACAAGATCGGCTTCTACCACTCCGACGACCTCAAGTCCTGGACATACGCGGACGGATTCGTCCACGACGGCATCGGCGTCCTGGAGTGCCCCGACCTGTTCCGCATCACCGCCGGCGACGGCACCGTCAAGTGGGTGCTCGGCGCGAGCGCCAACGGCAAGGGCTCGGGGCTGCCCAACACGTACGCCTACTGGACGGGTTCCTTCGACGGCAGCGCGTTCACCCCTGACGCGAACGACCCCCAGTGGCTCGACCACGGCTGGGACTGGTACGCCGCCGTCACCTTCGAGAAGCGGGACGCCCGCGGCGCGGTGGACGCGGCCGCCCGGTACGCGATCGGCTGGGTGAACGACTGGGACTACGCCCACACCACCCCCACCATCGACTGCGACGGCTTCAACGGCACCGACTCCGTCGTCCGCGAGATCACCCTGCAGAAGGCGTCCGACAGCACCTACTACCTCGCCTCCCGTCCCGTCGCAGGCCTCGACTCGCATGTCTCCCGCACCGTGGACCTGGGCGACGTGACCGTGGACGGCACCAAGGTGCTCGACTACACCGGTGTCTCCTACGAGGTGACGACCGAGATCACCTGGTCCCGGCTCACCGGCGCCGGCCTCCAGCTGAGGCGCTCACCCGACGGCGGCCGGCACATCGACGCCGGGATCTACGCCGACTACGCCTTCCTCAACCGACGCAACACGATCAACGCCGACACGTCCGGCAAGTGGCAGGAGAGCCACACCCCGTTCGACCCGGCCGCCGGCACGGTGAGGCTGCGCATCCTGGTGGACCGCACGTCGGTGGAGATGTTCGTCGACGACGGCCGCTACGTGCACACCAGCCAGGTGTTCCCGTACCTGCTGGACAATCGGCTGGCACTGTTCACGATCGGCGGCAGCGCGGTGTTCCGCAACACGGTGATACGCGAGTTCTCGGTGTGAGGCCGGCCGGGGGAGCGGGTGCACGCGTCGCCGGGACGGCCTCCAGAACCAGCGCGGCGGCCGGTCGCCGGCACGCATGCCCCTCCGCACCGCCTCTCCTCGGCCGCCGATGACTTTCGGTGTGCCGGACGGTCCAAGCCGGCACACCTCACCAACGGAGAGACCGATGGGCAACACCCGCTTGCACCCGATGACTCACATCGCCCGGCGCATGTTCGAGCTCCTGGAGCCGATCTGCCTGGTCACCTACCTGGCCGAAGAGTGCAACGAGGAGCTGGCCGCACTCGGCCACCGCGGATACTGGGACGGCTACTTCGCCAGCCGCGCCGCACCACTGGGACGCGTGCCGGCCCACGTCGTGCACGCGGCCTTCTACAACTTCGCCGACGGGGAAGCCGCACGGCACATCCCCCGTGCATGGGAGACCATCCCGCCCGAGGCGTCCCTCGCCGCGCGGCAGCGGGGCAGCGTGGCGTCCCTGCGGCGCATCCTCGGCGCGGGGCCGGCCGACTCACCGGGCCTGGCGCGCGCCGCGGACCTGACCACCAAGGCCGCGACGAGCGCCCCCACCGAAGGGCGGGTGATGTACGCCGGCATGCGCACCCTCGAGGTACCCGCCGATCCCGTCGCCCGGCTGTGGCATTCCGCGACCATGCTCCGCGAGCACCGCGGCGACGGGCACATCGCCGCTCTCGTCGGCGCGCGCATCGGCGGCACGGAGGCCCACGTGCTCTGCGCTCTGGAACAGGGCATCCACCCCCCGGAGTCCTTCGGACGCATTCACCACCTGCCGAAGGAGCGCCTGGCCGCGGTCATGGACGGCCTGCGCGAACGCGGACTCGTCGACTCCGACGGCCACTTCACCGACGCCGGCCGCGCGACGAAACAACGCATCGAAACCCTCACCGACGAACTCGCCACCCCGCCCTACGTCGCCCTGTCCCCCGCCGAACTCGACGAGCTGATCACCGAGCTCGAACCCATCACCGCGACCCTGGTGGCCGCAGGCTCGCGGTGACCGGGGACCAGAGAAGGCACAGGCCACCGACGAGCCCTCCGAGAACGCTAGGGTGGCCGACCGGTCCGGGCCGCAACCGCGCCGCCACCGTCGATGCACCGGAGGTCACCCGTGTCGAAGCCCCGTTTCGCCGTCCTCGGCGCCGGCAGCATCGGCTGCCATCTCGGCGGCCACCTCGTCGCGGCCGGCTACGAGGTGGTGTTCATCGGCCGCCCCTCCGGCATGGAGGCACTGCGTGAGCGAGGGCTCACCCTCACCGTCGGCGCCCGTCCGCCCGTGCACCTCGCGCCCGAGCGGCTGACCCTCGCCACCGAGCCCGAAGCCGCGGCCGGCGCCGACTATGTGCTGGTCACCGTCAAGACCGCCGGGACCGAGGCCGCCGCCAAGGACCTCGCCGCCCACCTCGCCCCCGGCGCCGTCGTGGTCAGCTTCCAGAACGGCCTGCACAACCCCGCCACCCTGCGCCCCGCCCTGCCGGGACACACCGTGCTCGCCGGGATGGTGCCCTACAACGTGGTCCAGCCCGGACCCGGCGCCGTCCACCAGGGCATGCCGGGCACGCTCATGACCGAGCCCGACGACACCCTGCACACGGCCCTGCGCAGTGCGGGCCTGGCCGTGGAGGCCCGCACCGACATGACCGCCGTGCAGCACGCCAAACTGCTGATGAACCTCAACAACGCGATCAACGCCCTGTCCGGGCTGCCGCTGCGCGACCAGCTCGGCCGACGGGCCTACCGCCGCTGCCTGGCCCTGTGCCAGCGCGAAGCCCTCACCGCCTACCGCGCCGCCGGAATCACCCCCGCCCGCCTCGGCCCGGCCTCGCCCCGGCTGACCCCGTACATACTCGGGCTGCCCGACGCCGTGTTCCGCCGGGTGGCCGCGGCCTCGCTGCGGATCGACGCGCACGCGCGCTCGTCGATGTGGGAGGACCTGCAACGCGGCCGCCCCACGGAGATCGACTCCCTCCAGGGGGAGATCGTCGCCCTTGCCCGCAGCCACGGACAGGACGCCGCCGCCAATGCCCGGCTCGCCGCCCTCGTGCACGAGGCGGAGACCACCCCGCGCGCCTGGACCGGAGCGGAGCTGTACGCCGAACTCCGCGCCGCGTCCTGAATCCTTTGCCGCCTGTGGCTCAGAGCACCCGGGTGCCGTCCGGCCGAAGCAGCAGGCGGAGGAGGCGGCGTCTCCGTCGGCTGCCCGGCGGCGCCGATCCGGCCGTACCGCACTGTCACGACCAGGTCGGCGACCGAAACCTCGTAGAACGGCGCATCCCGTTGATCCCGTCACGGAACGGATAGGGTCGGGGCGTGGACCGCAGCGACAGGCAGCCGGACGAGGTGCTCGCCGGGGCAGCGGGGGAGGAGCCGTCGCCCCGGTCGGCGCGGGCCCTGTGGTGGGGGTCGGCCGTGCTGGTGCTCGCCGTCCTCGGCACCTCGGTGCTCGTCGTCGGCGCGGACCACGCAGGGCTGCTGCCCGCGGCCGTGGCGCTGGTCCTCGTCGAGGTCTGCGCCCTGAGGTGGGTGGCGCGCGCCCCGGCCGCCGTACTGGCGGTGACCGCGGCGGCGGGGCTCGCGGTGTGGGCGCTGCTGCCGCCGGTGACCCTGACCGGCGCCCTGCTCGGGGCACAGGTCGCCCTGTGCGTGCTGTCGGCGCTCGAACCGCGGCGGGTGTCCGCGCGGGCGCTCGTGGCGATGTGCCTGCCGGCGCCGCTGTCCTTCGGCGCGGGCGGCCCCGCGGGCCTGGCGGTCTACCTGCTCACGGTCGTCCTGGCGTGGACCGCCGGGCAGTGGCGCAGGGCGCAGCGGGCCCGGACGAGGTCGGAGACGCGCCGGGCCGTGGTCGAGGAGCGGGCGCGGATCGCACGCGAGGTGCACGACGTCGTGGCACACACCCTGTCCGTGATGGTCGTCCAGGCGGGCGCCGCCGACGACGTCTTCACCCGGCAGCCCGAACAGGCTCGCCAGGCGCTGCGGGCCATCGAGTCGGGTGCCCGCTCGGCACTCGGCGAACTGCGCCTGCTGCTACGGGCGTTCGGGCCCGACGAGCGCGCGGGGGAGACTGGGGAGCTGCGCCGGCCGGGGCCCTCGCTGGCGCGTCTGGACGAACTGGCCGACAGCGTACGGGCGACCGGACTGGCCGTGCACGTGGACCGCGACGGCGCCACCGACGCACTGCCGGCCGCGGTGGACCTGACGGCGTACCGGATCGTGCAGGAAGCCCTGACCAACACCCTGCGCCATGCGGCGGACGCCGACGAGGTGAGCGTGCGCGTGCTGCTGGAAGGGACATGTGTGGAGGTCACCGTGGTCGACAACGGGCGTAACGCGCAGGGGCGTTCGGGTACGACAGGAGCGGGGCGCGGGCTCGTGGGAATGCGGGAGCGGGTCCGGCTCGTGGGCGGCAGCCTGCGTGCGGGCCCCCTGCCCGGCGGCGGGTTCGAGGTGGCGGCGCGGCTGCCGGTGGAGGGTGTGTCATGACGCTGCGTGTGGTCCTGGCCGACGACCAGGCCCTGGTCCGTACCGGCTTCCGCATGATCATCGACGCCCGGGACGACCTGGAGGTGGTCGGTGAGGCGTCCGACGGCGGCGAAGCGGTGCGGCTGACGCGGGAGCTGGCGCCCGACGTGGTGCTGATGGACATCCGCATGCCCGTCGTGGACGGCATCGAGGCGACCCGCCGGATCGTGGCGGACGGCGGCCGGGCCCGGGTGCTCGTGCTGACCACCTGGGACGTGGACGCGCACGTGGTCGACGCGCTGCGGGCCGGAGCGAGCGGATTCCTGCTGAAGGACATCCGCGCCCCCGAACTCGTCGACGCCATCCGCGTCACCGCGCGCGGTGACGCGCTGCTGGCGCCCACCGTGCTGCGCCGCGTCCTCGACCGGTTCCTGCGCACCACGCCCGACCCGGCGCCGCCGCCGTCGCTGCGGGACCTCTCCGCCCGCGAGCGGGAGGTGCTCACCCTGATCGGGCAGGCACTGTCGAACGCGGAGATCGCCGGGCGGCTGCGTCTGTCGGAGGCCACCGTGAAGAACCACGTCACGGCGGTGCTGCGCAAACTGGGCCTGCGCGACCGCGTCCAGGCCGTCGTCGCCGCCTACGACCACGGCCTCGTACGACCGCGCCGCGCCTGACGTCACCAGCACCGGCCTCTCCTCCTCAGGGAGGAGACCGGGCCGCTGTCCTCCCCTGCTCCCGGTCGCGGTCCGTCCCGGCGGCCGATCCGCGGCCCGGGTGACCGGCCCTAGCGTCGAGATGTGACCGATGACCTGGCCTGCCTCATGTACCTGCTCGCCCACGACGACGCGGCCGAAGGCCCGTACGACCGTTCCCGGGCCGAGCTGCTGGTCCGTGCCGCCGCCCTCACCGACCTCGCACTGCGCGGCCGGCTCAAAGAGGACCGCGGCACGGTCACCGTGTCCGGCACGGACCCGACCGGCGACCCCGTCCTGGACGGGGTGCTGCGCGACGCCGTCGGCGGGCACGGCTGGAAGCAGCTCGTGCGCCGGCACCGCAGGCGAAGCCTGACGGAGGTCGAGGACCGGCTCGCCGCAGCCGGACTCCTCACGCTGCGGGCGCCCCGCTTCCACGTCGGCGCCCGGCGGTCGACCGTGACGGACCACGCCGTGGCCGCGGCACTGCGCGCCAGGGTGTCCGCGGCACTGCACGGCGACGGCCCCGTGCGGGAGGTTCCCGCCGCCGACGCTGTGCTGGTGGCGCTGGCCGCGGCGGGCCGGGTCCGCGCGGTCGTGTCACGGCAGGATCAGAAGACGCACCGGGCCCGTATCGACGCCTGCACGAGGCGCCTCGGCGCCCTCGCCCCCGGCCTGGAGCACGCCGTACGCGCGCTGCCGACGACCATGGTCGCCGCGCAGGGCGGCATGGGCGGCAGCTGACCGCGGGGCGGGAGGACCGACCGCAGACCGCAGGCCGGGACAACCGACCGCAGACCGCAGGGCGGGATGACCGACCGCAGACCGCAGACCGCAGGCCGGGAGGACCGACCGACCGCGGACCGCAGCCCGGGACGACCGACCGATCGCAGACCGCAGGGCGGGATGACCGACCGCACGGCGGGAGAACCGACCGCAAGGGGGAGACGACGACCATGCACCGGACCTTGACCACCACCCTGGCCTGCGCCCTGACCGCCGTGCTCGTGACGGCCTGGTCTCCGGCGCCACCCGCCCGGCCCGCCGTCGCGACGACGGTGCACACCCGCGACGGGCTGGTGCGGGGATCCGCCCACGACGGATACCGCACCTTCGAGGGCATCCCCTACGCGGCCCCGCCGGTCGGCGCGCTGCGCTGGGCGGCCCCGCGCCGACCGGACGCCTGGACAGGGGTGCGGGACGCGACCCGCCCTGCGAGCGCCTGCCCACAGCAGGCCGGCGAGGTGCCCGGTGGCAGCACCGACGAGGACTGCCTCCACCTGAACGTCACGACACCCGGCGGCGCGAGCCCGGCGCACCCCAGGCCGGTGATCGTGTGGCTGCACGGCGGCGGCTTCACCACCGGGGCGGGCAGCTCGTACGACGCCCACCGCATGGCGGTCCGGGGCGACGTCGTGGTCGTCACCGTCAACTACCGCCTGGGGGCGCTCGGTTTCCTCGCGCATGCCGGGCTGCCCGGTTCCGGCACCTTCGGGCTGGCCGACCAGCAGGCGGCGCTGCGCTGGGTCCGTGGCGGCATCGGTGCGTTCGGCGGCGACCCGCACGACGTGACGCTGGCCGGCGAGTCCGCGGGCGGCTACGGCGTCTGCGCCCAACTCGCCTCCCCTGCAGCGGCCGGTCTCTTCGACCGGGCGATCATCGAGAGCGGCCCCTGCACCGGCGGTCCCGACCGCCCCTTCGCACCGTTCGCCGTTCCCCTGTCCACGGCACGCGGCGCGGGCGCGGACCTCGCGGCGAAAGTCGGCTGCGGATCCTCCCGCGACGCCCTCGCCTGCCTGCGGCGGGTGCCCGTCTCCCGGCTGCTCGCGGCCCAGGACACGGACGAACAGCCCGCCTACGGCACCCCGTTGCTGCCGGGTGATCCCGCGGCGGCGATCGCCGACGGCCGCTTCCACCAGGTCCCCGTGCTCATCGGGAACAACCACGACGAGGGCAACGGCTGGGCCGCCGGCATCATCCAGGCCGGCAACCCCGTCACCCCCGCCACCTGGCCCGACGTCGCCGCCGCCTTCTTTACCTCCCCGGGGCAGGCGGAGGCGGTCGTCCGCGAGTACCCGGTGCACGGCGCCGACGGCGGTCCGGTGTTCGGCGCGGTCATCGGCGACGCGAACTTCGCCTGCCCGACGGCGCGCACCGGCGGCCTGCTCGCGGCCCGGGTGCCGGTCTGGCGGTACGAGTTCGCCGACGAGCACGCTCCGCCCCTCACCCCGGGCACACCGCCGTTCCCGCTCGGCGCACCGCACGCGAGTGAACTGCCCTACCTCTTCGACCTGGGCGGCCGGCCCCGCGAACTGAGCGCGGCACAGCACCGGCTGGCCGACATCATGATCGACTACTGGAGCCGCTTCGCCCGCACCGCCGACCCGAACGGCCCGTCGGCACCGGCCTGGTCCCGGCACACGGTGCTCTCCCTGGCACCGGACCACGTCGTGCCCACCCGGAGGGTGGGGCTCCGCCACCACTGCGCGTTCTGGAGCGCGCTCGAGTAGCCGGGGCGAAGAACATCGCGCGGTCCGCCCGCCCGGACGGCCGGCCCACGGCACGGGTCCATGGGCCGGCCCTCGTCGGTCAGTCGCGTGCCGGGGGAGTGTAGAAGTCGCCCACGGAGGTCCAGACGCCGTTCTTGACCTCCACCTTCTGCACGCTGCGCGTCCCCAGGTGGCTGCTCGCGCCGAAGCTCATGACCGGCGACACCCCCGGGTCCACCTTGGCCGCATTCTGGTAGGCGGCGGTGAGGGACTGGGCCGTGACGGGCCCCTTCACGGTCTTCGCGATCTCGGCGAACACCTTGGCGTTGCTCCAGCCCCACAGGGCGAGGAAGCCCGCGGTCTGGCCGGGCTCGTACGTGGCCATCGCGGTCCGGAACTCCTTCACCGCGGGGTCGTCGTCCGAGGGCGCCCTGACCAGCTGGACGGCCTTGAGTCCCTCGGCGGCGTCCTTGGCCAGGGCGATCGTCGACTCGGCCGCCACCGGGGCGTAGGCGTACGTGGGCAGCGAAAGGCCCTGCAGCTTGGCCTCCTTGAGGAAGGCGGCCGCCTCGGGAGAGGTGAGGATCAGGATGACCGCCTGCGGCTTCGCCGACTTCACCTTGCTGATGACCGGTGTGTAGTCGGTGGTCTGGTACTTGACCGGCAGCCGCTCGACGTCGACCGAGGGGTCCAGCTTCTTCGCGACGGGTGCCACCTGCTCGGCCACGTTCACGAACGCGGCCGGGTCGCTGTGCACGACGAGGATCTTCTTCGCGCCGTCCTGCACCGCCCACGCGCCGACCGCCGCGGCCTGGTCCTCGTAGAGGGTCTGGGTGCCGAACAGGCCGGCGCGCGGCGGCTTGTACCAGTTCTCGGCGCCGCCCACCTCGTTGAGGACCGGCACCTTGGACTGGGTGAGGACGAACGGGAAGGCCGCCTCCGCCTGGGAGGTGCCGTTCGCGTTGACGATGGCCACGACCTTGTCCTGGCCGACCAGTTCACGCGCGATCTGCACGGTCTGCTGCGGATCGGCCGCGTTGTCCTTGACGGTCCACTCGACCTTGCGGCCGTTCACGCCGCCCTGGGCGTTGAGCATCTTGAAGTACGCGTCGGCGCCCGCCTTCTCGGCCACGCCGTACGTGGCGGTGGAGCCCGTGAGGGGCAGCCACGCGCCGATGTGGATCTCGGAGGAGCTGCTGCCCGCCGACGCCGAGTCCTGACCGGCGCATGCGCTTGCGGTCAGTGCCAGGACGGCGAGAACGGCTGTCGCTCCCGCCGTACGGCGGGATCTGCTGATTGTCCGGAACACGGTCCACCTCGTTCACAACGATCACAACGGTTACTACGGACGCAGGGGGCGTAAGGGCGTAAGGGCGCAAGGGGTGCAACGGGACGTCACTGCACCGGGGAGGTCCGGGGGGAGGTCCGGGCGGTGGCCGCCGCGGTCGTGGCGGGCCCAGTGGCGCCGCTGAAGTACGCCGATTCCGCCACAGCGGCGAACTCCGGTTCGCCTGGCCGTCCTTGGGCGGCGACGACGCCCTCGTGCAGGACGGCCACCTCGTGGCAGACGGACATGGCCCGGCTGAGCGACTGCTCCAGCAGCACCACCGTCAGGCCGTCGTGAGTCAGCCCGATCAGCCGGTCGTAGACCTCGTCCACCAGGGCGGGGGCCAGCCCGAGGGCCGGTTCGTCGACGATCAGGACGTCCGGCCGGGCGATCAGCGCGCGGGCGATGGCGAGCATCTGCTGCTCGCCGCCGGACAACCCGGCGGCCGGTGCGGACATCCGGTCGCGCAGCCGGGCCGGCAGCCACTGGACGGTCTCCGCCAGCCGCTCGCGCAGCTCCGAGCCGGTGATACCGGCCGCGTACGCCGCGACCTCCAGGTTCTCGCGCAGCGACAGCGTCCTGAACAGCCCGCGGCCCTCGGGAGCCAGGCTCGTGCGTACGGAGCCGCCCGACTCCCGTACGCCGTGGGCAGGCCGGAGCGAGCCGTGCAGGATGCCGGCGAGGGTGCTCTTGCCCGCGCCGTTGGCCCCCGCGACACCGAGCACGCTTCCTTCGCGGACGTCGAGGTCGACGTCCCGCAGGGCGGCCACCCCGCCGTACGAGTGACCTGTCCCGCGCAGCCGGATCAGGCTCCGTTCGCCGACGGTGTCCGGCAGTTGGGCCCGGTCGCCGACGGTGCCCAGGTAGGACGACCGCACCTTCGGATCCTGGAGCACGGTGTCCGGGGTGCCGTCGCCGATGGTACGGCCGAAGTCGAAGGCGAGCACCCGGTGGGCGACGGAGAAGAGGTCGTCGAGGACGTGGTCGATGACGACCACGGCGGTGCCCTCGGCGTTGAGCCGCCTGATGTGCTGGGCCAGCAGCGTCCGTTCGCCGGTGTCGAGGCCGCCGAAGGGCTCGTCCAGGATCAGCAGCCGGGGCCTCTCGGCCATCGCCCGCGCGAGGTCGAGCCGCTTCTGCAGGCCGAAGGGCAGTTCCGCGGGGCGCCGGTCCGCCACGTCCGCGAGGCCCACGGAGCGCAGGAGCCGGGCGACGGCGTCCCGGTCGCGGGCCGTGACGCGTCGGCGGGTGCACAACACGTTCTCGGCGACGGTGAGTTCGGAGAACACCTCCGCGTGCTGGAAGGTACGGCCGATCCCCAGCCGGCGGCGCGTGATCGCCCTGGCCGTCAGCAGCGGCCGTCCCGCGAAGTCGGCCGTGCCGCTGACGCGTCCGTTGCCGGTCAGCCCGGACAGCACGTTCAACAGGGTCGTCTTTCCGGCCCCGTTGGGTCCGATGACGGCCAGGATCTCGTCCTGCCGCACGGACAGCGAGGCGTCCTCCAGTGCCTTCAGGCCGCCGTACGCGACGGACACGTGCTCCAGGCGGAGAAGGGCGGGGGATTCGCCGCCCGTCCCCGACGAGCCGCCGGCGGGCGGGAGGGGTGCGGAGGACTCGAAGGACGGCGCCGGCCAGGTCTCCGGCCGTCCGGCCGAGGGCCCGGTGGACGGCGGTCGCCCGCTCTCCGGCCGTCGCCGTACGAACCGCAGGATGCCCCGCGCGGGCGCGGCGAGGGACGGTACGACTCCCGCGGGCAGGAAGAGGAGGATCACGATGAGGACGACGCCCTGCACCACCGGCTGGGGCATCCCCACGGTGGACGAGAGCGAGGGGCTCCAGGTCAGATAGATGCCGCCGGCCACCGCGCCGAGGACCGAGCCGACCCCGCCGAGCACGCACGCCGCGATCAGCGAGATGCCGAAGGCGAGCGAGAACGGGTCCGGGCTGACGAACCCGGTGATCAGCCCGAGCAGCACGCCCGCGAAGCTCGTGCACGCCCCGCTGACCGCGAACGACAGCGACGACTGGGCCTCCGGCGCGATACCGACCGTACGGGCGGCCATCGGATGCGACTTGGCCGCCACCAGGCGCATCCGCAGCGCCGAGGCGCGGGCGGGCACGGCCAGGGCGAGGACCACGGCCGCCGCGCCCACCGCGAGGTACTGGGCCTGGGTGCCACCGCCCGCGAACGTGCCGAGGCCCAGGGCGCTGCGCAGTTGGAGCACCGGTACGCCCTGGTCGCCGCCCGTCACGCTGCTCCACCTGTTGACCAGTTCCAGCGTCACCGTGGTGAAGGCGAGGGTCAGCAGGGCGATGTAGAGGACCGAGAACCGGGCGCCCGCGTATCCGAGGAAGGCGCCCAGGGCGGCACCGACGGCGACCGCGCCCAGCACCGCCGTCTCCAGCGCCCAGCCGTGCGCGCTGCCGTACGCCGCGAAGTAGGCGCCGATGGCGAAGAACGCGGGGTGGCCGACCGACCAGATGCCGGACCAGCCGGCGAGCAGGCCGACCGACAGGACGACGATCGTGTACACAGCAGCCAGCGCCACCGAGTACATCTGGTACGCCGGGATCGCGCCGGCCGCCATGAACACCATGAGCACCGCGCCGACGGCCGGTCCCAGGGCGGCCCTCGCCAGGGCCGAACGGTTGAAGACCATGGATGCGACCCTTCAGACGCGCTGGAAGGTGCGGGTGCCGAACAAGCCCTGGGGGCGGATCAGCAGCACCAGCACGGTGAACGAGAACACGAACGTGTCGCGGAAGCTGGCGGAGACGTAGTTCGCCGCCAGGTTGTCCAGGACACCGATGGCCAGCCCGCCGACGACAGCGCCGTACATGCTGGTCAGGCCGCCCAGGAAGATCCCGGCGAAGGCCCGGAACAGCGGCGCGGTGAGCGCGGTGGTGGCAAGGCCCGAGCGCGGCGCGTACAGGCACGCGGCCAGCGCGGCGAGACCGAGGCCGAGCACCCAGGAGATCCGGGCGAGACGCTGGGCGCCCAGGCCGACGACCCGGGCCGTCTCGGCCGACTCGGCCACGGCACGCATGGCCGAGCCGAGCGTGGTGCGCGAGAACAGGAAGCCCACCAGCGCCATCGCCACCGCGGCGACCCCGATCGTCACCAGGCTCTGCACCGGCAGCGCCGCGCCCGACCACCGCACGGTGCCGTCCACCAGGTTGGGGAAGTCCCTGGGCTGCTCGCCCCAGACCGACCCGGCCAGGTTCTCGGCGATCAGCGAGACCCCCATGGTCACGACGAGCGCGGAGAACAGCTGTCCCTGGCCCAGTGGCCGGATCACGGTCTCGCGCACCAGCAGGCCCGCCGCGACGGTGACCGCGACGGCGGCGAGGAGGCCGAGCACCGTCGCCACGCCGCGGTCGTGGAGCGAGACCGCCACGTACAGGCCCAGGGTCGCGAGCGACGCCATCGCGAAGTTCACGACGTCCGTGGCCCGGTAGATGATGACCAGCCCGAGGCCCATGAGGCCGTACACGGCTCCACTCGCCACACCGCTGACCAGGACAAGCAGGAACTGACTCACAGTCCCTCCCTCGGGGAAGAGCGCTTTTCGCGCCACGCGTGCGGGACGTACGGGCACCGTGGTCGGCACCAAATCAAAGTGAACTCACTTCAGTAAGCTAGGCACTGGGATGTCAGGCGGGCAAGACTCGTGCACGGGATTTGTGCGGGCCGCCCTGGGGGCGGTCTCGGCGGTCGTCGGCCGGGGGTCGCCCGGCGAGCGCGGTACGGGCCGCCGCCAGCCCGAAGACCAGGGCGGGGGCGAGGCCGCCCGCGTAGGCGCGCCGGTACAGCCCGCCCGCGTCCGCGCCGGCCGCGAGCAGCCCGGGGACCGGCCGGCATCCGTCGGTGCCCGTGTCGCCGGGCCCGGACCGGACCCGGGTTGCCGAGTCGATCAGCAGGCCGCCGAAGGTGAACGTGACCGCGGGGGCCGCTTCGACGACGTAGAAGGGTGGTTCGTCCAGCGGCCGGGAATCCAGCAGGCGTCCGGGCGCCGGGGTCCCGCCCGCAGCCGCGGTGGCGTTGAACTCCCTGACGCGGTCGCCGATCACGGCGCCGGGATAGCCCCACTCCTCGGGCATCGAGGCGAAGTCCGCCAGATCCTCCGCCACCGCGCAGCGGGCCCCCGCGCGATGGCACAGCTGGAACTTGTCGACGCCCGCGATGCCCTCGACGTACGAGGCGCTGATCCACTTCCGGTGCACGCGGGCGTCGGCGACCAGCAGCCCGCGGGCCTGCGGCCGGTTCAGCAGGGCCATGGCGGTGAGATGGTCACCGGCCGTCTCGTCGGTGAAGCGCTCGCCCGTGGTGTCGAACAGCAGGGCGTGTTCGCTGTAGTAGAGCGCCAGGTCGACGAAGCGCGCGGGGTCGGCCAGGGAGACGCCCGCCGGCATCAGGTGGCCGTAGAAACCGGCGTCCTGCGCGCCGAACTCCGCCCCCGCGGCCCGGCCCAGCGCCAGCCCGTCGCCGCGGCTGTGCGGGTTGGCCCGCAGCGCGACGTCCGCGGCCTGCGGGTGGAGGTGCTGGGCGCGCAACTCGGGGTCGCCCTGGAAGCCGCCGGTCGCGAGCAGCGTCCAGGTGGCCTCGATACGGCGTGCCGAGCCGTCCGGCAGGAGGCACTCCGCCCCCGTCACCCGGCCGTCCTCCGTCAGGAGGGTGCGGGTCCAGGTGCCGGTCAGCACCTCCTGGCCCCGGTCCCGGACGAGTCGTTCGCAGGTGTCGAGGTAGTGGTTGGTGTCGACCTGGTGCCCGCGGCCGAAGCCGAGAACCGGCACCGGTGGCCTGCAGTCCACGCCGAGCGACCGCACCCAGGCCACTCCGCCGGCAAATCCGTCGACCAGAGCCGCGGCCAGCTCCGGATCGCCGTCCGGATTGACCCGGCACAACTCCTCGACCGTCGGGGCGGTCCAGATGAAGCCGGCGAAGCGGGCGGAACCGCCCACGCGTTCCGCCTTCTCCACCAGCACCACCGAGCCGCCCCCGGCCGCCACCCGGGCGGCGGCCGAAAGCCCCGCCATACCGCCCCCGATCACCAGCAGGTCCACCGTGTCCGCGCCCATGGGCAGTCCTCCGCCTCCGTGTCGCCGAGTGGGTCATGACGCTAATTGAACTCACTTCTGTAGTCGAGGGGTCGGTACGGGGGTGCTGCGGCGGTGCGGTTTCGGCCGGGGTGGTGCCGCGGCCGGGAGCTCGGCCCGGGAGTCGGCCGTCGGCTCAGTCGGGAACGACGACGGCGCGCCCCCGGACCGCGCCCGCGCGCAGCCTTTCGAACGCTTCCGGAGCGCTGGACAGCGGGTACCGCTCGACCTCCACGTGCAGGGTGCCCTCGCGGGCCAGGGCGACCACCCGTTCGAGCTCGGGCACGGTTCCCCAGAAGGGCAGCGAGATCCTGGTTCCGGGGGGGAGCGCGCCGGGCTTGCGGACCGTCAGTTCGCCGCCCCCGCTGCCCACGACGACCAGTTCCCCGCCGGCCCGCAGTACGGCGACGGCGAGTTCCAGGCTGGAGCGGCTGCCGACGAAGTCGAGCACGGCCACCGCTCCGGTCCCCCCGGTCCGGGCCCGCAGGACCCGGGCGGTGTCGGGTCGCAGCGGCGTCGCGACGTGCGCGCCGCAGGCGGCGGCCAGGGCCAGCGCCTCCTCTCGTACGTCCACGGCCAGCACCTGGGCGGTCGTCGTGGCCCGCAGGATCTGGACCGCGAGGTGGCCCAGCCCGCCGACGCCGAGAACGACCACGCTCGCGCCGTCGGGGAGGGGGCGCCCTGTGGCGGTGACGGCGTGGTACGCGGTGAGCCCGGCGTCGGTCAGAGGCGCCGCCTGGACCGCGTCCAGGTCGCCCACCGGGACCAGCAGCCGCCCGGACGGCACGAGCACCGTGTCGGCCATCCCGCCGTCGCGGCCCAGTCCCGCCCCGGTGCCGGCCAGCTCCCGGTCGAGCTCCGGTCGCCGGTCGCAGTAGTTCTCCGCGCCCGCACCGCAGTTCGCACACCGCCCGCAGCCCCACGGCCCGTACACGACGACACGCTCGCCGACGGCCGGACCCACGGCCCGCGGGCCCCGCTCCAGCACCCGGCCGGCGACCTCGTGACCGAGGGTGAACGGAATCCGGTAGGGGAGGCCGCCCGGAGCGGCGTCGACGACGTGGAGGTCCGACCGGCACAGCCCGGCCGCCTCGACCCGCACCAGCACTTCCTCGCCCGTGGGTACCGGCCGCGCCAGCTCGGTGAGGACGGGCGGCCCGCCCCAGCGCGGCAGCCGGAGCGCTCTTGTTCTGTCTGTTGACATGGCCGAGACGGTAACAAAAATGAAGTCAGTTCAGTAGGGCGGAAGAGGACGGAGGGAGAGGTGGCCGCGATGGGTGACGAAAGCGGTGACGGGAGGGCGGGCCGTTTCGGTGGACGCGTCGCTCTGGTCACCGGTGCGGGTTCCGGTATCGGGGCGGCGGTCGCCCGGCGACTCGCGGAGCAGGGCGCGGAGGTCTTCGCCGCGGACGTCCACGGCGCCGCCGTCGCTGCCGTGGCCGGGGAACTGCCCGGTGCCCATGCGCTGGCCATGGACGTGGCGGATCCCGCACAGGTCGACCGGGCCTTCACGGAAGCGACCGCGGCGCGCGGGGGTCTGGACGTGGTGGTGCACGCGGCCGGTGTGGACGACCCCGCCGTCAAGGAGTGGATCGCCGAGGCGCTGCTCGGCCAACGGCCGCCCGAGGTGACCACGCGGCTGGGCGACGACGCGTGGCGGCGCGTGCTGCGGGTCAACCTCGACGGCACCTTCCACGTGCTGCGCGCCGCACTGCGCGTCATGGTGCCCCGCAGGTCCGGTGCGGTAGTCACCGTCGGCTCCTCCTCGGCCTTCGACACCCTGGCCGGTTATCCGCACTACGCCGCGTCGAAGGCCGGGGCGCACGCGCTGAGCCAGGCCGTCGCCAAGGAGGCGATCGCGTTCGGCGTCCGCGTCAACACGGTGGCGCCGGGGCCGACGGAGACGGGCATGGCGGCGCGCACGCCCGCGGCGCTCAGGCAAGGCTTCGCCGGTCCACGGGGCCGGCCCTACGCCACGCCCGAGGAGATCGCCGACGTCGCCCTGTTCCTGGCGAGCGAAGAGGCGGCGAATCTCGTGGGCGCGGTGCTGCTTGCCAACGGCGGACGGTTCACGGTGTGAGGGAGGTTCGGATGGTCCGGCTCGATATCGATCCCGCGCTGCTGCTGGAGACCGAGGAGCAGCGCCAACTACGCATGGTGCTGAGGGATGTGCTCACCGATTCCTGCGGGCCCGGGCAGGTGCGCGAACAGGTCGCGAGCCCGCGCGGATTCGACCGGGCGCTGTGGGACAGGCTCGCCGGCGAGATCGGCGTGCACGGCCTCGCCGTTCCCGAGGAGTACGGCGGCGCCGGCTACACCTGTTCCGAACTCGCCGTCGCCCTGGAGGAGACGGGGCGCGTGCTCTGCCCCGCGCCGCTGCTGCCTACCGTTGTGCTGGCCGGGGAGGCCCTGCTGGCCGGCGGGGACCCGAGGGCCTGCGAACGCTGGCTGCCGGGCATCGCCTCCGGAGACCGCACGGCCACCGTCGCGGGACTCCTGCACCCGGCTGACGTCACGGCCGAGCGCGGCCCGGCCGGCTGGGTGCTGCGGGGCGAGGCGGATTTCGTGCCCGACGGCGAGGGCGCCGATCTGCTGCTGGTCGCCGCCCGCGCCCCGGACGGGGAACGGCTGTTCGCCTGCGCGCCCGAGGCCGCGACCTGCCGTCGCATGGCGCGTCGCGTCCTCGACCCCACCCGGCGCCAGGCGCAGGTCCGCTTCACGGGAGCCGCGGCCGAGCCGGTCGGCGAGCCGGGGCAGGTTCCGGTGATCGCCGCCGCGGTGCTGGACGCCGGACGGGTGGCACTGGCCGCCGAGCACGTGGGAGCCAGCGCCCACGCGCTGGACGCGACCCTGGACTACGTGTCCCACCGAACTCAGTTCGGTCGGGCCGTGGGATCCTTCCAGGCGGTCAAGCACCGGCTGGCCGACCTCCTCGTCGCGGTCGAGGGTGCCCGCTCCGTGTCGTCGTACGCGCGTGCCTGCCTGGCCGCGCGGCGGCCGGACCTACCCGTGGCCGCGGCTGCCGCGGCGGTCGCCTGTACCGATGCCTATCGCCTGGCCGCCACCGAATACGTCCAGCTCCACGGTGGAATCGGCTTCACCTGGGAGCATCCGGCCCACCTCTACGTGCGCCGCGCCAGAGCCGACGAGGCGCTGTTCGGCACGGGGGACGACCACGGCCTGCGCCTGGCCGGGCTGCTCGGCCTCGCCGGCCGGGGCGACTGACCACTCGTCGGCCGCCGATCTTCCGGACCATTGACAGGGGCATTCATCGCCCCCAGAATCGAACTCAATTCAGTTCAGTTTGGAGGGGCTCATGGCAGTCGAAGACGAGATCCAGTTCGAGCGGGACGGGCAGGTGGCACGGGTCTGGCTGAACCGCCCGCACAAGAAGAACTGCGTGACCGTGCCGATCCTCAACCGCCTCGACGAGATCATCACCGAGGTGGACGCGGACCCCGACCTGCGGGTGCTGGTGCTGCGCGGGCGCGGCAACACCTTCTGCTCCGGGTTCGACCTGGACAGTCTCAAGGCCGACTTCGTCGGCCGGTCCAACGCGATCGACGTCGCCGTACTGTCGGCCAAGGTCTGTGACCGGCTGTACTCGATGAAGACCCCGTCGATCGCCGTCCTCGAAGGGCATGTCACCGCCGGCGGCTTCGAGCTGATGATCTCCTGCGACTTCGCGATCGCCGCGGACGACGCCCTGATCGGCGACTTCCACATCCGCCGCGCCCTGTTCGGCGGAGCGGGGCCGATCTACCGGGTGCCCCGCATGATCGGCGTCCGCAAGACCAAGGAGCTCATGCTCACCGGCAAGCTGCTCACCGGGGTCGAGGCCGCGGAGTTCGGCCTCATCAATTCCTCGGCGCCCGCCGACAAGCTCGACGCCACCGTCGAGGAGTTCGCCGACCAGCTCGTCGACAAGAGCCCGTTCACCATGTGGATCACCAAGATGACCATCGACCGGAGTCTCGACGCGGACATCCAGTCCCTGATGGTCATGGAACACCTCGCCGTCGGCGTGATGCTCAACTCCGAGGACGCGGCGGAGGGCGTGGCGGCCTTCCTGGAGAAGCGGGAACCGCAGTGGAAGGGCCGCTGAACGCCCCGGCGGAGACCGGGAGCCGGCTGCGCGGCTCCCGGTGCGCCGACTGCGCGGTGGCCGCCTACCCGGCCCGCCCGGGGTGCCCCCGCTGCGGGGGCACCGCCGAGCCGGTGGTGCTCTCCGCCACCGGCACGCTGTGGACCTGGACCGTGCAGCGGTACGCGCCCAAGTCGCCGCCGTACGTCCCGCCGGCCGCCGGGTTCACGCCGTTCACCGTCGGATACGTCGAACTTCCGGAGGGCGTGAGGGTGCTGGCCACCCTGGACATCCGGCCCGAGGACGCGGAGATCGGCATGCCGGTCACCGTCACCGCGGGGGACGGTGTGCCGAGGGCCACGGGAGCCGTCGTATGAGCGCCGAGGACGTGCTCGTCTGCGGTGCCGGGATCACCCCCTTCGCCCGGACGGAGGCGAGCGGCCGGGAACTGGCCGTGCAGGCCGTGCGTGCCGCTCTCCAGGACGCCGGACTTCCGTGGTCGCGGGTGCGGGCCGCGTACGGCGGCAGCGACGCCGCCGGCAACGCCGACACACTGGTCTCCGAACTCGGCCTGACCGGCGTGCCGTTCACCAACGTCCGCAACGGCTGCGCCACCGGTGGCAGCGCGCTGGTGTCGGCGGTCAACGCGATCCGGTCGGGGGCGGCGGACGTCGCCCTCGCGGTCGGCTTCGACAAGCACCCGCGCGGCGCCTTCGACCCACGGCCCGCCGACTGGGGGCTGGACGAGGCCTACGGCCGCGACGGGCTGATGGTCACCACGCAGTTCTTCGCGATGAAGATCCAGCGGTACATGCACGACCACGGCATCAGCCACCGCACCCTCGCCCTGGTCGCCGAGAAGGCGTACGCGAACGGTGCGCTCAACCCGCTCGCCTGGCGGCGCAAGCCGCTCGACGCCGACGAGGTCCTCGCGTCCGGCATGGTCAACGACCCGTTGACCCGGTACATGTTCTGCTCGCCCGGCCAGGGCGCGGTCGCGCTGGTCCTGTGCAGCCGCGCCGTGGCCCGTGAGCTCGGCGGTACCCCGGTCACGCTGCGGGCGGCCGTCGTACGGACCCGCCGCTTCGGCTCCTTCGAGGTGTTCAGCCCCTGGACGCCGCCCGGGACCCCGGCCAGCGTGAGTGCGGACGCCGCACAACACGCCTTCGAGGAGGCCGGGCTGGGCCCCGGGGACATCGACGTGTGCCAGCTCCAGGACACCGAGAGCGGCGCCGAGGTGATGCACCTGGCCGAGTGCGGCTTCTGCGCACACGGCGAACAGGAGTCGCTCATCCCCTTCGGGGCGACCGGGATCGGCGGCTCACTGCCCGTCAACACCGACGGCGGCTGCATCGCCAACGGAGAACCCATCGGGGCCTCCGGGCTGCGCCAAGTACACGAGGTCGTCCAGCAGTTGCGCGGCCGGGCGGGCGAGCGCCAGGTGCCCGGTGATCCGGCGGCCGGCTTCACCCACGTGTACGGAGCACCGGGCGTCAGCGCCTGCACCGTGCTGACCCGCTGAGCGCATCGAGGAGAGGAAGGGAGGTCGGAGGAGCATGAGCGGCATTCCCGAGCCTGCGGAGTTCCGCGCCGAGGCCCGGAACTGGCTTGCCGGCGTGGCGAAAGAGCGCATCGCGCACCAGGAGTGGGGGCACGGCGACGACTCGGTGGCGGTCTTCGAGAACCGGACCGAAGCGGAAGAGCGTGCCCACACCGACCTGATCCGGCGGTGGGAGCGCACCCGGTACGACCAGGGCTGGGGTGCGCTCGACTGGCCGGCGGAGTACGGAGGCCGCGAACTTCCCGCGTACTACGAACAGTTGTACCGAGCCGAGGAAGCGGCCTTCGACGTGCCGCGACGCACCGAAATCTTCCCGGTCACCCGGCAACTCGTCGCGCCGGCCGTCCGCATCTGGGGCTCGGACGAACAGCGGCGGCGCTGGCTGCGCCCCATGCTCCGCACCGACGAACTCGCCTGCCAGCTCTTCTCCGAGACCGAGGCCGGTTCCGACCTGGCCGGCGTCCGTACCCGGGCCGTGCGGGAGGGCGACGGCTGGGTGGTGCGCGGACACAAGGTCTGGACGTCCGGCGCCCGGGTCGCCACCTGGGGCGTCGCCGTCTGCCGCACCGACCCCGACGCCCCCAAGCACGCGGGCATCACGGTGCTCCTGGTGCGGATGGACGCGCCGGGCGTGACCGTACGGCCGATCCGGCAGATGACCGGCGGCTCCAGCTTCAACGAGGTCTACCTGGACGACGTCTTCGTGCCCGACACCGACCGGCTCGGCCCGGTCGGCGAGGGCTGGCGGGTCACCCTCACCGTGCTCGCCGCCGAACGCCTCGACTCCGGCGGCCTCGGCCTGGACAACGCCGAGCGCGCCCTGGATCTCGCCCGGCAGCTGCCCCGCCCGCTCACCGGCGGAGAACAGCTGCGGGCGGCCGATCTCTACGTCCGCACGCTCGTCCAGCGGCTCACCGGACTGCGGGTGACGGCGGCGCTGGCGGCCGGTAGGGAACCGGGCGCCGAGGCATCGGTCGGCAAGCTGCACGCCACCGCGACCATGCGCGCCACCACCGACCTCGTCCAGCAGCTCCTGGGTCCACGGCTGGCCGCCGACACGGGGGAGTGGGGCACCTTCGCCTGGACCGAGCACCTGCTCGGCGCCCCTGGCTATCGCATCGCGGGCGGCAGCGACGAGATCCAGCGCAACATCCTGGCCGAGCGCGTGCTGCGGCTGCCCAAAGAGCCGAAGGGGACAGGAAGTTGAGTACGACGACGGAAGTGGCCGAACTCGGGCGGCGGGTCCGCGAACGGCTCACCCCCCGGCACCCGCACGAGCCGCCGGGTGACCTGCAGACCCTCCCCGGCGGGCACTCGGGCCTCACCTACTCCGTCACGGCGGGAGAAGTGTCGTACGTCGTGAAGGCGGTGCCGGCGGGACAGCGCGCCGTCGGCCGCAACGACGTACTGCGACAGGCCCGGATCCTGCGCGCGCTCGCCTGGTCGCCGGTCCCCGTCCCGGTCGTCGTGGCCGTGGACGAGACCGAACCGGCCTGGTTCGCCATGGAGTTCGTGGACGGCGAGGCCGTCGAACCGGTCCTCGACGAACATCGCCTGGACCCCGGATTGTGCCGGACCCGCATGCTCGCCCTGGCCGGCGTGCTCCGGGACCTGCATGGGACGGCGGGCCCCGGTGTCGCCGAACCACTCGACGCAGCAGGTGAGTTGGAGCGGTGGAGTCGCACGATGCGAGCGGTTCCGGACGGACTCCGCCCCGGCTCCGAGGAAGTCCTGGGCGCACTGGCCGCGGGCATTCCCGACAGCACGGCCCGCACCCTCACCCACGGCGACTTCCGTCTCGGCAACGTCCTGTGCCGGGGCCGGCGTCCGGTGGCCGTCGTCGACTGGGAGATCTGGGGGTACGGCGATCCGCGGATCGACCTCGCGTGGTTCCTGCTCTTCACCGACCACCGCAACTTCCCCCACCTCGGCAGCGCCGTCCCCGGTCTGCCCACCGAGGAAGAACTGCTCACCGCCTACCTCGACGGCCGTCCCGAACCGCCCGCCCTCGACTGGTTCCGCGCCCTGGCCCGCACCAAGATGGCCGCGATCATGGGGCACAACCTGCGCAGGCACCGCGAGGGCAAACACCACGACCCCGACCAGGAGCGGCTGCCCCCGACCATCGCGGCGATGATCCGTACGGCCGCCGACATCCTCGTCCAACGCTCCCCACGGTCCTGAAGGAGCCGCACCATGGATTTCGGACTCTCGCCGAGAGCCGAGCAACTCCGCTCGCGCATGGCGGCGTTCATGGCGGAGTACGTCCTGCCCGCCGAACCCGTCCACGACCGCCAGCTCGCCGAAGCGGACGACCCGCACCGGCTGCCCCCGATCATGCGGGAGTTGCAGGAGAAAGCGCGCGCCGAGGGGCTGTGGAACCTCTTCCTCGCCCACGGCGACTGGGGCGCGGGCCTCACCAACCTCGAATACGCCCCGCTCGCCGAACTGGCCGGACGCTCCGTCATCGGACCCGAGGTGTTCAACTGCTCGGCCCCCGACACCGGCAACATGGAACTCCTCGCCCTCTACGGCACGCCGGAACAACAGGACCAGTGGCTGCGGCCACTCCTGTCCGCCGAGATCCGCTCCTGCTTCGCCATGACCGAGCCCGAGGTGGCCAGCTCCGACGCACGCAACATCCGTACCCGGATCACCCGGGACGGCGACGAGTACGTCGTCAACGGCCACAAGTGGTACACCTCCGGGATCCTGGACCCGGACTGCCGGCTGATCGTCCTGATGGGGGTCACCGATCCGGACGCACCGACCTACCGGCAGCAGAGCATGCTGCTGGTCCCGCGCGACACCCCGGGCATCACCGTCCTGCGCGATCTGCCCATGTTCGGCTACACCGACCGCTGCGGTCACGGGGACGTGCTCTTCGAGGACGTACGGGTGCGGGCGTCCGCGCTGCTCGGCGGCGAGGGCGAGGGGTTCGCGCTGGCCCAGGGGCGGCTGGGGCCCGGCCGTATGCACTACGCCATGCGGGCGGTCGGATTCGCCGAACGCGCCCTGGAGCTGATGTGCCGCCGGACCCTGACCCGTACCGCCTTCGGCGGCCCGCTCGCCGAGCAGGGCGTCGTACGTGAGTGGATCGCCCGCAGCCGGATCGAGATCGAGCAACTGCGCCTGCTGGTCCTGAAGTCGGCCTGGCTGATGGACAGCTCGGGCAACGCGGCCGCCCGCACCGAGGTCGCCGCGATCAAGGTGGCCGCGCTGGAGGTGGCCCACCGGGTGGTCGACCGGGCGGTCCAGGCGCACGGGGCGGCCGGGGTCAGCGACGACACCGTGCTGGCCCGGCTGTACGCCATCACGCGGGCGCTGCGGATCGCGGACGGCCCGGACGAGGTGCACCTGCGCACCGTCGCGCGCCGCGAACTGGCCCGCTATCACGAGGAGTCCGCATGAACCCACAGGCACTGGACGGGCGGGTGGCCGTGATCACCGGCGGCTCCCGGGGGATCGGGCTCGGCATCGCGAAGGCGTACCGGGAGGCGGGTGCCCATGTGGTGATCGCCGCCCGCAAGCCGGACGGGCTGGCGGCCGCCCGCGAGGAGTTGCTGAGGGTCAAGGGCGACGGCGAGGTGCACGAGGTCGTCGCCCACGCGGGCCGGCCGAAGGACGCCGAGCGGTGTGTCGAGCAGACCACGGGCCGGTTCGGCCGGCTCGACATCCTGGTCAACAACGCGGCCACCAATCCCTACATGGGCCCCCTCCTCGACCTCGACCCACCGCGCGCGCAGAAGACCGTCGAGGTCAACCAGTACGGCATGGTCGTCTGGACCCGGCACGCCTGGCAGGCCTGGATGCGCGAGCACGGGGGAGCCGTCGTCAACATCGCCTCCGTCGGCGGGCTGGTCGTCGATCCGCACATCGGCTGGTACAACGCCACCAAGGCGGCGATGCTCCACCTGACCCGGCAGCTCGCCTACGAACTCGGGCCGCACGCCAGGGTCAACGCGATCGCGCCCGGCCTGATCAAGACCGAACTGGCGCGGGCCGTATGGGAGCCGAGGGAGCCGATCCTCACCGCGAAGCTGCCCCTGCGCAGGCTGGGAACGGTCGAGGACGTGGCGAACGCGGCGGTGTTCCTCGCGTCCGGGGCCTCGTCCTGGATGACCGGCCAGACGCTCGTCCTGGACGGCGGGGCGACCGCACTGCCGATCGGAGTGGAAGGGTGACCGGCGCGGGCGTGGACCTGTTCTCGCTGGAAGGCCGGACGGCCGTGGTCACCGGGGCCTCGTCGGGGCTGGGCGCGCGCTTCGCCACGGTGCTGGCCGCCGCCGGGGCCACGGTGTTCGCGGCGGCCAGGCGGCCGGACCGGCTGAAGGAACTGGCCGACGGCGACCCGCGCATCCACCCGGTCGTCTGCGACGTGGCGAGCGAGGCGGACCGCGTCCGGCTGGCGGAGATCGCCTTCGAGCACGGCGGCCGGCTCGACGTCCTGGTCAACAACGCGGGTGCAGCCGGCGCCGTTCGCGCCGAGGACGAGAGCCCCGGCGACTTCGCGGACGTCCTGGCCGTCAACCTCGTGGCACCGTTCCACCTCGCCCGGCTGCTCGCCGAGGCACGGAGAGATCATGACCGTACGGGATCGGTCGTCAACGTCTCCTCCGTCCTCGGGCTGGTGGCAGGTGCACCGCTCGGCGGGGCCGCCTACGCCGCCTCCAAGGCAGGGCTCCTCGGGCTGACGCGCGAACTGGCCGGGCAGTGGGGACAGGCGGGGGTGCGGGTGAACGCCCTCGCACCCGGATGGTTCCGCTCCGAGATGACCGACGGTCTCTTCGCCGACGAACGCTCCCGGCGCTGGGTCGAGCGCGGCACGATGCTCGGGCGCGGCGGCGCACCGGGCGAGCTGGACGGAGCGCTGCTGTACCTGGCTTCGGAGGCGTCCTCGTACTGCACGGGCCAGGTGCTCACCGTGGACGGGGGGTGGACGGCGAGATGAGGGTCACTGTCGAGATCGACGACGACGGGCTGGCTCGCGTCGAGATGTGCCGGGGTTCGGGCAACGCGATCGACCTCGCGACGGCCCGGGGACTGCTGGAGGCGGCACAGGAGTGCGAGGCGGCCCGGGTGCGGGCGGTGCTGCTCACCGGTCAGGGGTCCTCTTTCTGTGTGGGCGGCGACCTGAAGGAGTTCGCCACCGTGTCCGGGGAGCGGCTGGCCGGGCACCTCACCGACGTCACCGGCGCACTGCACGGGGCGCTGCGGATCCTCGCCGGCCTCGACGCTCCGCTGGTGGCGGCCGTGCAGGGGGCGGTCGCCGGGGCCGGTCTCGGGCTGGCCATGGCCGCCGACGTCGGGTTCGCCGCCGCGGACGCGCACTTCACGGCGGCGTACACCGCGATCGGGTTCTCGCCGGACGCCGGGGTGAGCTGGCTGCTGCCCCGGCTCGTCGGCCCCAAGCGGGCGCTGGACCTCCTGCTGACCAACCGGAGGGTGTCCGCCGCGGAGGCCCTGGAGATCGGGCTCGTGAGCAGGGTGGTCGCGCCGGAGCGGCTCCGGGAGGAGGCCGAGGGTGCCGCGAGAACACTGGCGCGCGGGGCCACCGAGGCCTACGGCGTGACCCGGCGGCTGGTCGCCGGCGCGTTCTCGGCCAGGCTGGACGAACAACTCGACGCGGAGGCCCGTCGGCTGGCCGCGGCCGCCGTGTCCGGGGAGGGGCGGGAGGGCATGGCCGCGTTCCTCGGCCGGCGGCGGCCGGACTTCACGCGTGCGGCAGCGCGGTGACGGGCGGGGCCGCCCGCACCCCCGCGTCCCGTCGATTCGAAGCCAACCTGAACTTGGGTCTACTCTCGGACGACCGGACGGTGATCGGAACCGGCCGTGGAGCAGAGGGAGAGACGATGGCAAGGGCGCGGATCGTGGATCCGGAGGAGGGGCCCAGGTCGAAGCGGGCGGCCATCCTGGTGGCCGCCGTGGAGCGGTTCGGGGAGGACGGCTACGAGAGCACCAAGTGGTCCGAGGTCGCCGACCGGGTCGGCATCGGGCAGACGGCGCTCTACCACTACTTCGAGTCGAAGGCCCACTGCCTGCTCACCATCATGCGCCTGGAGCTCCAGCGCTCCCACGACCAGTTCGTCGATGCCACGAAGGACGTGACGGAGCCGGTCGAGGAGGTGCGCGCGGCGGTGCGCTCCGCGTTCGCGGTCACCGAACAGGAGATCCGCCAGATGCGCATCCTGCAGGCGAACATGTCCCTGCTGGCCAACCCCCGCAAGTCCAAGCGGGAGGAGACCGAGCGGGTCGCGGCCCGCCAGCTCGTGCAGATGGTCGAGCGGGACTGGACCAACCTGCTGATGCGCGGCATGTCCAAGGGGGCCTTCCCGCTCCGTGACGCCCACACCCTCGGCCTGGCCGTGCTCGGCATGATCGTCAGCGTCTGGCGCTGGTACCGCCCGACCGGGGCGATCCCGCTCTCCGAGATCAGCGAGATGATCGAGGGATGCGTGGTGCGCATGGTCGCCGAATAACCTCCGGGTGCGTCCCGCCTCTTGCCGGGGCGGCCGTCCTGGGATCAAACTGAACTGAACTCAGATCGTTGCAAGATATGGGTAGCGAGATGTCCGTAGGGAGAGCGATCGGCAATGGTGCTTCGCGAATACATGGCCCGAATGGACGGTCAGGATCCGGAGAAGGCCCTGGAGCTGGTGGAGCCCGGATTCCGCTTCCTCATCGCCCTGCCCAGCGGTGAGCGCAGCGGAACCTCGCGCGAGGAGTTCGCCGCGTACATAGCCGGGCGCCGGGCCGTGGACCGGACCCATGAGATCAAGAGGTACGCGGTCGACGGCGACGTCGAGACCGCGTACGGCTTCGTCGTTGAGAAGGGCGTGACCACGGGGGCGTTCCTCTCCGCCGTGCAGGTCTCGCCCGCCGGGCTGATGGCACGCTACCAGTCCTTCTTCACCACCGAGTTCGACCTGGTGGACCGGCCGTGACCGCCCCGGCCGCGCAGTCCACGGCAGCGTTTCTGACCCGCTGGTTCGCCATCCTCGACAGTGCGGACGCGGACCGCATCCTGGATCTGATCAGCGACGACTTCTCGTTCTCCATTCTCTTCTCGACCGGTGACGGCGGCGCGACCGACTTCCACGGCGGCCGGGCCGAGCTGACCGGCTACCTCGCCCAGCGCGAGGTGGGCGTCCGCACCCACCACCTGCTCACGGCGGGCACCGTCGGCCGGGACGAGCTGTTCCTCGGCGAGGTGCGGCGCTCCGGAGAGCCGGAGGCGACCTTCGTGGCCGGCGCGCGGCTGGACGAGACCGGCCGGCTGCGGCGGCTGATGATCGGGCGCTCGCCCGAGGTGCTGTTCACCTGAGAAGCCCGAGGAGGCGCGATGTACAACCTGGTCCTGCTGGCCGCCCGGCCGCCCGAGTGGACGCACGAGCGGTTCATCGCCTGGTGGCGCGGCGAACACGCCGAACTCGCTTTGGCCCTGCCCGGCCTGCGGTCCTGGCGGCACACCGACATCGACACGGCCCTCGAACCACGCTCCGAGGGCTGGGACGGGGTCTCCGTCCTGGGCTTCGACACTGCCGAGGACGCGCGCAAGGCACTGGACAGTCCTGAGTGGGCGGCCGCGGTCGCCCAGGTCGGGGACATGCGGGGCCGGAGGATCGCCGTCATGGGCGGCGAAACGGAGAGGTACCCGGGCTGAGCACGCCCCTCGGAGCCGGACAGCCACCACCACCTTTCGCGCGAAGAGGCGAGGAAGCAGCGGATGCGACAGACAGTGCGGGAGTTCCAGCAACGCGCGGAGAAGGCCGACTTCACAGCCCTCGTCGACGACACGGGCCGGCACGGCGCACGCGACCTGCTGGCGCGCGCGGCCGAACTGGCCGACGCCATGGCCCCGGGCGGTTCGCCCGGCGGGACCGTCCTGCTCCAGGCGGACAACTCCTGGCGCACCGTCGCCGCCACCCTCGCCGTGGGCATGACCGGTGGCGTCCTGGCCCTGGTCAACCGTCACACGACACGGGCCGAGTTCGCGGCTGCCCTGGAGGACATCCGCCCCGACACCGTCGTCGCCGAGCCGTCCGCGGCCGGGGGATGGCAGGCGCGGGAGGGCATGGCGGGTGCGCGGACCGCCGAGGTGCTCGACGGCTGGCAGGCCCTCGTCGGCCACGGGCCGCGCGATGCCTCCCGCTGGTCCGGCGGCGCGCTCATCGGCCTCACGTCCGGCTCCACCGGACGGCCCAAGGGAGTGGTCCAGTCCGAGAGCGCACTGCGCTACGCGTGCGCCCGCACCGCGGAGATCAACGGGCTGCGCGACGGCGACGCGGTGGCCGCCGTCGTGCCCCTCTCCTCGACCGCCGCGTACTGCTTCGGCGTGGGCATGGCGCTGACGCTCGGCGGCCCGCTGGTCCTGAGCGGCCGTTGGGACCGCGAGGAGGCACTGGCGCGGATGTCCGCGAACGACGTCCGGTGGACCATGTGCGTTCCGACCATGGCCCTGCAGATGGGCTCGGCGGCCGCCGGATCGCGGGTCCTCGAAGGGGTCCGCTCCGTCACCGTCGGCGGTGGTCCCATGGACCGCGGCGCCCTCGCCCGTGCCGAACGCTCGCTCGGGACCCGGATCCTGCGCGTCTTCGGCATGTCCGAATGCCTGGGGCACACCTCCCCACGGCCCGACGACCCCGAGGAGATCCGGCTGGGCCGGGACGGACGCCCGTTCCCCGGCACCGAGTTGCGCGCGGTCGCCGCCGACGGCTCCGTCCTCGGCCCGGGAACGACCGGCCGGGCCGAGGTCCGCGGACCCTCGCTGTTCCTTGGGTACGCCCGCGACGGCAAGGTGGAGCCGCCCGCCCTCACCCCGGACGGCTTCTTCCCCACCGGGGACCTGCTGGTGACCGGTGACGACGGGACGGTCACCATCATGGGCCGGGAGAAGGACGTCATCATCCGGGGCGGCCGCAACCTCGACATCACCGAGATCGAACGTGCCGTCGCCGCCCACCCGGGTGTCGCCCGGGCGTGCGTGGTGCCGGTGCCGGACCCGCTGCTCGGCGAACGGGCGGCCGTGCTCGTGGTCACGGAGGACGGCCACGACGGCATCGACCTCGACGACCTCACCGCACACCTCGACCGCACCGGCCTGTCCAAGGCCAAGTGGCCCGAATTCGCCTTCACCGTGGCGGAGTTGCCGCAGACCACGGTGGGCAAGCTCGACCGCCCCGGAGCCCGCAGGCTCGCACACGACCTGCACACCCGGCTCTCCCCGGAACCGGCCCCGCACCCTCACCGGCCGTCGCTCCGCCCACCGCACGGCCCATCGCACCGGCAAGGAGACGCATGACCTCCCCCACGACCCGCACCCCTCGCTTCGACCGCGGCCGGTGGGCGGAGGCGGGCGCCGAGACCGTACGGCCCGGCGTCCACCGCATCCCGCTGCCGCTGCCGGACGACGGGCTGCGCGCGGTCAACGTGTACGCGCTGGAAGGCCTGGCGGAGGGGCTGGTCCTGATCGACGGAGGCTGGTCGGTCCCCGAGTCCCGCAAGGCGCTGGAGGACGCGCTCGCCGGCCTCGGCCACGACCTCGGCGACATCAGCCACATCCTGGTCACCCACATCCACCGCGACCACTACACCCAGGCCGTCGCGCTGCGCCGGCTGCTCGGCTCCCGGGTCTACCTGGGCGCCGGCGAACGCCCGGGCCTGGAGCTGCTCGGAGCACTCCGTACGACGCAGCCGGCCGGTTCGCTGGAGACGCTGACGCGGTCCGGTGCGGGCGAACTCGCCGAGCGGGTGGCCGCGATGGACCACGGCGACTTCGACCCGGACGTGTGGGAGGCCCCCGACCGCTGGCTGGAGGCGGAGGAACTCCGGTTCGGCGACGCGAGGCTGCACGTCGTCCCGACCCCGGGCCACACCCGCGGGCACGTCGTCTACCTGGACCAGGCCCGCGGCCTGCTGTTCTCCGGGGACCACGTCCTGCCGCACATCACCCCGTCCATCGGCTTCGAACTCGGCCCGGCAGGGCTGCCGTTGGGGGACTATCTCGACTCGCTGCGCAGGATGACGACGCTCGCGGACGCCCGGCTGCTGCCCGCGCACGGCCCGGTGGGCGACAGTGTGCACGCCCGGGTCGGCGAGTTGCTGGCCCATCACGACGACCGGCTCGCGCAGACCCTGGCGGTCCTCGGCGACCGTACGCTCAACGCCCACGACGTGGCGGGGGAGTTGGGGTGGACGCGGCGCAAGGTCGCCTTCGCCGAGCTGAACGCCTTCAACCAGATGCTCGCGGTCAACGAGACCGCGGCCCACCTCGACGTGCTGGCGGCCCGCGGCCACGTCCGGCGCACCCGGTCCGGCGACGGCGTCGACCGCTACGCCGCGCACCCTCGCATCAACGCCGAACAACAGGCCGGGTGAAGTCAACTGCGGTTCCGCGGGCGCCGCGGGGAGGCGCGGGGAACTGCGCGGCCGGCCACTTCGGCGCCGCGGACGCCGGACGACCCGATGAGGCACTGCCGGCGGAGCGCCTAGCGCGCCGTCCAGCCGCCGTCGACGTACAGCTCCGAGCCGGTCATGAAGCTCGCGTCGTCGGAGGCCAGGAACGCCACGGCCGCCGCGACCTCATCGGGCGTGCCGAGCCGGCCGAGGGGCGTGCCGTCGAGCATCGCGGCCAACCGCGGTGTGCCCCGCCACAGATCACGGGACCGGGGCGTCTCGATGAAACCGGGATGCAGGGAGTTGACCCGGACGCCGCGCCGCGCCCAGTGCAGCGCGGCGTTCTTCGTCATGAGCCGTACGGCGCCCTTGGCCGCGTGGTACGAGAACTGGGAGCCGAAGCCGCCGACCGTACCGAAGATCGACGCGACGTTGACGACCGAGCCGCCCCCCGACCGCTCGATGGCCGCGCCGGCGTGCTTCATGCCCAGCCAGACACCGGTCTGGGTGACCGCGATGACCTGGTCCCAGGACTCCAGGGTCTCCGTCTCGACGGTGCGCATCGCCGCGATCCCCGCGTTGTTCACCAGCACGGACAGGGACCCGAGCCGGCCGGTCACCCGGTCCACGAGGTCCTCCCAGGCCGACTCGTCGGTCACGTCCAGCGCGAGTCCGACGGCACCGCCCCCGACCTCCTCGGCGAGCTTCTCGCAGCGCTCCGCGTCTACGTCCGTCACCACCACGGTGGCGCCTTCGGCCGCGAACCGCCGTACGACGGCGTCGCCGATGCCTCCGGTCGCGCCGGTCACCACGGCAACCCGGCCGCCCAGCCTCGTCTCCTTCACGCCCGTCCCTTCCTCGGTCCGTCAGTCCCTGACACCGCGCCAGGCCAGCGCGCCGCCGTCGATCACATAGGAGGCGCCCGTGATGAACGCCGCGCTGTCCGAGGCCAGGAAGCAGGCCAGCCGGGCCACTTCCGCCGGTCGCCCCAGCCGGTTTACCAACTGCGGGGCCAGCAGCGCCCGTTCCGTCGCCTCGCGATCCCCGGCGGCGGCGAAGTGGTCCTGCGTCAGCCGTGTGTCGATGACGCCGGGGCAGAGGCAGTTGCAGCGCACCGGGGCCAGGTCGACCGCGGTGACCTTGGTCAGGTGGATGACACCGGCCTTGGTGACGCCGTAGGCGGGGCAGTTGGGGAAGCCGACGAGGCCCGAGACGGAGGCGGTGTTGACGACGGCCGGGCCGCGCATGGACCGCCGCAGATGGGGTGCCGCGAACTTGGTCGTCAGCCAGACGGCCTTGAGATTGACCTCGTAGACGACATCCCAGACCTCCTCGGGGAGCGAGGCGACACCGTGGTCCTGGCCGGTCGTGAACGCGGTGTCGATCACTCCGGCGTTGTTGACCAGCACGTCGAGGCCCCCGAAGCGCTCGGCACACCGCGTCACCATGGCCTCGATGTCGTCGCGCACCCGCAGATCGCACACGATCGCCTCGGCCTTCGCCCCCTCGGCCCGCACCATTTCGGCGGTCTCGCCGACGGCCGTCCCGGCAAGGTCGGCGACGGCCACGGCCGACGCGCCCTGCCGGGCCAGCTCCACCGCGACGGCCCGGCCGATGCCCTGGCCGGCGCCGGTGACGAGAGCGACCCTGTCCAAGAGGGCACCATCCATCGTCGGCTCCCTTCCGTCCGCGGCGGATCCAGAACTGAACCAACTTCAGTTCACTCGGGGAGTCTAGGTTCCTGCGGGACAGAGCGACAAGGGGTGGGACCGCCGTCGAGGCGCCTCAGGGCCGGTAGACCATCCCGGGCTCGGGCTTGGCGGGGGCGAGCAGTTGCGACACCGTGACGACGGTGTAGCCACGCTCTTTGAGCGCCTTGAGAATCCCGGGGACGGCGGGCACGGTCCCCTTGTGCAGGTCGTGCAGCAGGATGATGCCGTCGCGGTGGGTCTGTTCGAGAACCCGCTTGGTGATCAGCGCCGAGTCCGTCGTCTCGTAGTCCTTGGCGGTGACGCTCCACAGCACCTGCGCCAGCCCGAGCTCCCGGCAGACCTTGGCCACCTTGCGGTCCGTACGGCCCTCCGGCGGACGCATCAGGACGGGCCTGGTGCCGGTGATCCTCTGGATGGCGTTCTGGGTCCGGGTCAGCTCCGCACGGGCGCCGGCCTCGTCGAGATCCGTAAGCCTCGGGTGGGTCCAGGTGTGGTTGCCGATCTCGTCCCCTTCCTGCGCGATCCGGCGCAGGATGTCGGGGTACTTCGAGATGTGGCCCCTGCCCTGCACGAAGAACGTGGCGTGCAGATGGTGCTGCTTGAGGATGTCCAGCAGCTTCGGGGTCGTGGGGCTGGGGCCGCCGTCGAAGCTGAGGGCCACGCACTTCGCCCTGCGGCAGTCGACGTCTCCGGTCACCGATCCCGATGCCTTGTCCCGGGCGGCGCGCGGCGAGGTGTGCTCGTAGGTCGTCACCGTGAGGGCCAGGGTCACGGCGACGGCCACGACGACGGCGGCCGCCGTCGCGACGGCGATGAGTATGCGGGACCGTCTGGTGCGTGCTCTGAAGAGCATGGGAGCCCTTTCTTCGGTGGAGTTGCGCGGTCAGCGCGTGCGGGTGAGGGCGGGCCGCGCGGAGAGGTCCCGCGGCCGCATGTCGAGCGTCAGGCGTTGTCTCAGCCGGCCTCCGAGCCGGCGTTCCACCAGCCTGTGGACCAGCAGGGAGAGCCCGAGCATGCAGACGACCGACAGCGCCGTCGCGGGCAGCGGCCCCAGCCCCGGGAACGCCCGGACCAGGCCCTTGGCCAGGGGGACTCCGAGGCTCTGGTGGACGAGGTAGAAGGGGTAGGTGAGCGCCCCGGCGGTGACCGGCCAGCGCCATCGCAGTCCGGTCAGCGGGCCGGTTCCGGCGAGGGCCAGCAGCCCGAGGCAGAGAGTGAGCACCACCGCGCAGACGGCCCAGGAGGGCCGGCCCTCGCCAGGGGGGAGGGCGGCGTGGTCGGTCACCCTCAGGTCGAGCACGGTGAGCTGGTAGCACCAGGCGAAGCCGAGCAGCAGCCAGAGCAGCAGGCTCTGCCCGAACCTGTGCATGAGGTAGAGCACGATCCCGGCGACGAACAGCCCGGTGTACCGGGTCAGGACGAATTCGTCGAGCAGCGGTGAGTGCAGTTCACGGGCGATGACACCGGCCAGCAGCCAGGCTCCGCAGCAGGCCACCACCCGCCGGTAGGTCAGCCCGAGGACGAGGAGCGCGGCCATCAGCAGGTAGAAGCGTGCCTCCACCCAGAGGGTCCAGCTGACTCCGTCGACCGGATCGAGTCCCAGCGGCCCCGGCGCCATCGTCAGGTTCCCCAGCACCGTACGCGGGTCGATGCGGGTGGCGGCGGGCCACCGGACCAGCCGGGAGACCAGGACGAGCAGGACGACCAGGAGCACCGCGCACCAGTAGGCCGGGAAGAGCCGCGCGACGCGGGAGACGGTGAACTGCGCCGGGGTCCGCCCCCAGCAGCTCATGCAGATCACGAAGCCGCTGATGAGGAAGAAGAACTCGACGCCGAGCCAGCCGTAGCCACTGATCTCGTGCAGGAGCGGGGCGGAGTCCCGGAGTTCGGTTCTGCCCCAGAAGTGCGGGGTGGGCGTGCCCAGGAAGTGGTACGCGGCGACCATCAGCGCGGCCACCAGGCGAAGCCCGTCGATCGCGACGAGGCGCGACGGCCCGCCGTACGGTTCGGAAGACGGCATGTCGGAACCGGGGCCGGGTCAGCAGACGGTGGCCGGCGAGCGGCTGACGCGTATCCCGGACCGTACGTGCGGGAGCGGATATGTGGGCGACTTGGCGTCGGCGGGCATGGCGAAGCGACCTCCGTGCGGGGAAAGTTGGGGGAGTCCCGGTCAGGGGTGGGTGGTGCGGGGCGGGTGGTGCGGGTGCGGCGGCGACTCAGACGCGGCGGCGCAGCAGGAGCACGGTGACGACCGTGAGCAGGACGGCCAGGCCGCCGAGGACCGCGGTGTCGGTCCACTGGAAGGTCCAGTAGTCACCGGCCGGGTTGGCCTCGTAGAAACGGGCCACGTACCCGTGTGCCGTCATGCACTCCTTCAGCTGGGCCCCTGACGGGAAGGCACAGTTGAACACGGAGTCGTGGCGTCCGGAGGCCGTGATCAGGCCGTAGTTCCCGGTCGACCACTTCTCGCCCATCGGCGCCTTGGGGGCGCTGCCGGCGCTGACATAGGTGTGCGGCGGTACCAGGAGCCGGGTCCAGTGCGTCCACTCCAGCAGGAGGGTCGTCGCCCCCGTCACCAGCAGGGTCAGGCCCATCGCCGCCAGGACCCGGCGGGCCAGCAAACCCAGCAGGGTGCCGGCCGCCAGGCCGAACAGGGCGGCCGCGACGACGCGGGGGCCCGAGCCGCTCAGCGCTGTGGTGTCGTACCAGAACAGGCCGTAGCTGCGGTCGGCGGCCGGATGCCACCACCAGGCGAACACCCCCGCGAGCAGGCCGGAGAGGGCGGTCGTGGTCACCGCGGCCAGGGCGAACCGGGAGGCGAACCACTGCCCGCGGCTCGGGCCCTGGGCGAGGACCATGCGATGTGTGCCCAGTTCCCGGTCGCGGCCCAGCAGCGGGGCGCCCCAGAAGACGCCGATGACGACGGGCAGCAGGATGTTCAGCGCCCCGAGGTACTTCAGCGGCACGACGTCCAGCAGGAGCGGCAGGCCGGTGCCGGACTGCGTGCAGTACAGAGGTCCGGTGGCGCAGTGGTCGAACAGCCCGCTGTGCAGGGCGTCCAGCATGCCCGAGCGGTAGTACGCGGCGATCACCGCGATGAGGAGCAGGGCGGCCGCGCCGATGCCGGCCGGGACGCGCTGCTGGCGCCAGGCCAGCCAGAGGGAGCCTTTCACGCCGCCGCCTCCGTCCGCTCGCCCGCGGCGGTCCGGTCCGGCTCCTCGCCGGCCTGGAGATAGCCGATCAGGATGTCCTCCAGTCGCGGCCGTGCCGTGTGCCAGTCGCCGCGCAGCGGTCCGCGCTGCCTTACCAGGGCGGTCAGTTGCCGGCCGGCGATGCGGCGCTGTAGGACGGTGTGCTGTGCGGCCAGGGCGTCGGCCCGCTCGGCGGGGCCGGTCAGTACGGCGTGGCTCTCGCGCAGCGCCCCGGCGTCCTCGCTCAGCTCGGCGCGGCCGTCGCGGAGCATCAGCACCCAGTCGCAGGTCTCCTCCAGTTCGGGCAGGACGTGCGAGGAGAGCACGATGCTCGTGCCGCGCTCGGCGGCCTCGGACATCAGCGCCGCCATGATCTCGCCCCGCGCCACCGGGTCGAGGTCGGCCAACGGCTCGTCGAGCAGCAGGAGTTCGGGCCGCTTGCCGAGGGCAAGGGCGAGCGCGACGCGGGTGCGCCGGCCGGGCGAGAGTTCGCCGACGCGGGCATGGAGCGGGATGCCGCCCTCGTGGACGATCCGCTCGGCGGCCGTCCGGTCCCACGAGGAGTTCAGCTTCTCGCCCATCAGCAGGGTGTCCGCCACGGTGAAGCGCGGGTAGAGCGGCTTGTCCTGGGTGAGCAGGGCGACCCGGGTGCGGGCCTCGGCGGTGCCGGGCGCGGCGCCCAGCACCCGCAGCTCCCCGGTACCGGCTCGCAGGAGGCCGCCGGCCAGGTGCAGCAAGGTGCTCTTGCCGGCGCCGTTGCGCCCGACGAGGGCGGCTATCCGGCCGCCGGGCACGGTGAACTCGCAGTCCCGCAGGGCCCAGCCGCCCCGCCTTCGGTACCGGAATCCGAGTCCCGTGGCGCGCACCGCGGCCGGCGCGTCAGGCCCGGTCATGCGTCCTCCTTCGTACGTTCCCGGTCGCCCGGGGTATGGCTGTCGCGTTCGTCGTCGTGTGCGTCCAGGGCCGCTGTGACCATGGCGAGGACATCGGCCCGCTCCAGGCCTTCGGCCCGGGCGCGGGCGACCCAGTCGGTGACCTCCCGGCGCAGCGGGGAGTCGCCCTCCGCGGCGGGCCGGGCGAGTGATCGCGTCACGAAGGTTCCGAGGCCGCGGCGGAGTTCGACCAGGCCGGCCTGCTCCAGGTCGCGGTAGGCGCGGAGCACGGTGTTGGGGTTGATGGCGGTCGCCGCCACCACCTCCCTGGCCGTGGGCAGCTTGTCCCCGACCGTGAGGAACCCCATCCGGAGCGCTCGTTCGGTCTGCTCGACGATCTGTACATAGGCCGGTACGCCGCTGCCGCGGTCGATCCGGTAGTCGATCACGTCGCCTTCCTCGGTTCCACCATGCTTGTGTTAATGAATTAATGGAAGCATGGTGGATGTCCGCCCGCACTGTCAAATTCCTGTGAGCGCGTGAGCGGGGGAGGGGTGCCGCCGGGGGCCGCGTCGCCCGGGCGGGACCGGCGGCGCATCAGGCGGTGCCGGGTTCCTCGTACGGGATGCGGTTCAGGTGCAGCACCTCGCCCAGGGTGCCCCATTCGTCGCCGCCGAGCTTGGTCAGGGGGCGCAGCAGCTTGCTGCTGGGGCGGCCGTCCGCGAGACAGTCCTCGTCGACCGCGGCATGCAGCACCCGCCCGAAGACCAGGGTGCAGTTGCCCATGCGCAGGGTGGTGTGCGAACGGCACTCCAGAGCCACATGGGCGGCCGCCACCCTGGGCGGGCGGACGCTACGGCTGGCCTCCCGCTCGATGCCCGCGGTGTCGAACTCGCTCACCGAGCGCGGGAAGTCGGTGGCCGTGGCGTTGATAAGCCGCAGGAGCGGTTCGGACGAGAAGTTGACGACGAACTCCCCGGTCGCCTCGACGTTCCGCAGCGAGTCCTTCCGGCCGATCGAGGTGAACTGGACGATCGGGGGATCGGTACTGGCGATGCTGAAGAAGGAATGCGGGGCGAGGTTCTCGGTCCCTCCGTCGGGGGTGATCGTGGAGACCCATGCGATCGGCCGGGGAATGACCACCGACGTCAGAAACCTGTAGAAGTCCGTGCTGCTCATCGCCTCGGGGGCGTATTCCACACGCATGGACCGAGTATCGGACCGGCACACCTGGGTCCTCCGCAGCCCGTCGGGTGTGTCGTGCCGGCTCACGCGCCGTGCGTCTCGTCGGTGCGGCCCGGCACCCCTCGGTACGCTGTGCGGCTCCGGCTGCCGGGCGGCGGGTCACAAGATGCCCGTGACCGGCCTCCTTCCCCTTGCGTCCGGGGACAGCCGCGGCCTGTCGGTCTTCCACGCGTCGTTCGGCCCCCTGTCACACGGTCCGGCCCTGTCTTGTCTAAGGGGTGTCGAACAACAAACAGAGGGTCTGATGCGCGAAATTGTGATCGTCGGTGGCGGCTATGCAGGCTTCTACGCCGCATGGGGCCTGGAGAAGAGGCTCAGTGCGGCAGAGGCGCGGGTCACGGTCGTCGACCCCCGCCCGTACATGACGTACCAACCGTTTCTGCCGGAAGTGACGGCCGGATCGGTCGAGGCCCGGCACGCCGCCGTGTCGCTGCGGCGGCACCTGCGCCGCGCCCGGCTGATCGCGGGAGCCGTGACCGCGATCAGCCACGCGGACCGGACGGTCACGGTACGACCCGCCGACGGAGCGGAGTACGAACTGCGGTACGACACCCTCGTCGTGACCGCCGGTGCCGTGACCCGTACCTTCCCCATCCCGGGGCTCGCCCAGCACGCGATCGGTCTGAAGCACGTCGAAGAGGCGGTGGCCATCCGCGACCGGCTGATGACCGCGTTCGACCAGGCGGCCTCCCTGCCTCCCGGCGCCGAGCGGCGACGGCTGTTGACCGTCACGTTCGTGGGCGGCGGGTTCTCCGGGGTCGAGGGCTTCGGGGAGCTGCTGTCGCTCGCGACGGCGATGCTCAAGTCGTACCCGGAGCTGAGCGCTGACGAACTCTCCTTCCACCTGGTCGAGGCCAGGGGCCGCATCCTCCCCGAGGTGGGGGACAAGCCGGGCGCCTGGGTGGTGCGCTCCCTGGAGCGCCGTGGCGCGCACGTTCACCTCGACACACAGATCCGCTCCCTCGCCGACGGCCGTGTAGTGCTCTCCGACGGGGAGGAGTTCGATTCCGCGCTGGTCGTGTGGACCGCCGGCAACGCCTCCAATCCGGTCGTGCACAACCACTCGGATCTTCCGATCGACGAGCGGGGCCTGCTCGTGGTCCGCCCCGACCTGCGCGTGGGCACCGGCAGCGAACCCGTCCCGGACGCATGGGCGGCCGGGGACGACGCGGCCGTGCCCGACCTGGCCTCCACGGTGCCGGGGGCTCACACGGTGCCGAACGCCCAGCACGCCGTACGGCAGGGCAGACGCCTCGCGAAGAACATCGTGGCCGACCTGCGCGGGAGGCGCATCAAGAACTACCGGCACAGCAGCCTGGGGGTGGTGGCCACGCTCGGGCTGGGACGGGGGATCTTCCAGTACAAGAGGATCGTCATCAAGGGGCTTCCTGCCTGGCTGATGCACCGGGGTTACCACGTGCTGGCCGTGCCCTCGTGGGAGCGCAAGATCCGCGTCCTCACGGTCTGGCTCACGGCCGCGGTCTTCGGCCGGGATCTCGTCTCCCTCGCCTCCGTCCAGCATCCACGCGACGCGTTCGTCACGAGCGGCGATCCGCAGCGCGCCGGCGAGAGTGCGACGAGCGGTCGTACGGCCGCATGACCGTGGAGCACACCATGAACACGAGCAAGGAGGCCGCGCGCGGCCTGACCGACATCGAGACCTTCCTGTACCGGCACGCCCATCTGGAAGCGGCGCGGCAGCGCGTCACGGTCTTCACCAAGCGGGTACCGGGGCTGACCCGGGAGCAGAAGGTGGACATCGAGACCTGGTACCTCAAGGAACAGACATACGTCGCGCGCATGGTGACGGAACACATCGCGGCACACGTCACCGAGGTTCAGCAGCGGCACCGGGTCCGCTTCACGCGCTGGCTGCGAGGAACGCTCACCGCGATGATCCTGACCAGCGTGGCCATGGCCCTGTGCTTCGCCGTGCTCCTGAAATCGTTGAGCTGAAACACCGGTTTCGAACCGCGTCGATGCTTCCGCTGCCGGCGGCCGGCCGGGCCGAATCACTAGATCATGCGATGCGCCCCGGGAGTGCACCGAGCCACTGCGGCCGCCCGGAGCTGCTCTGACGCGGGGCCGCGTGCTGCTGTGACGGCCGCTCATGGTGTGTCGGGCACGGTGTCACATTTTCCGATCCCCGCCGGTCAATGGTGAGACACGTCAGGCGGAGGGAGATGCCCGCGGGCCGCGCGATCCGCCGCCCGTCCCAGGGCCGGCCGAATCACTCGATCATGCGATGCGCCCGGACGTCGCTATGACCCAGTCTGGCGTGGTTGGCGAAGAATGCATGCACTACCTGAACAGAGTCCTGAGGTCAGCCGAGGGCCGGGTCGGGAGACCACGATGTCTCCGCCCGACCGCCGTTGCTCCGCCAGAGGAGCGGGGCCGATCCGGGTCTCTGGTTCAGCTGCGAGGGGACCAGTCGTGACGTCCGGTTGCCGCTTTTCCCCTGGACCGCTTGCCGAAGCCGTCCGCCTGTCCGCGGTAGCGATGTGGTCCCGCCACGCGACTGCCGTATCCGGAGGAACGAGGACCACACGATCATGTATCTAGAGTCGTCCCCTGCGACGAGTGACCTTGACGAGGCTGTCTCTGCCTTCGTGCAGTACCGGGCGCGCCTCTTCGGGATCGCCTACCGTGTGCTCGGCAGCGTCGCCGAGGCCGAGGACGTGGTCCAGGAGGTGTGGCTGCGCTGGCAGAAGACCGACCGCTCCGTGGTGCTGAGCCCCGTGGCCTTCCTGTCCAGCGCGACGACGCGCCTGGCCATCAACGTGGCGCAGTCGGCGCGGGTGCGCCGGGAGACCTACATCGGGCCCTGGTTGCCCGAGCCCGTCGACACCGGTTGTGATCCGGAGGTGGGCGCGCAGCGGGCGGAGGCTCTTGAGCTGGCCCTGTTGCTCGTGCTGGAGAAGCTGAGTCCCACCGAGCGGGCCGCGTACGTCCTGCGGGAGGCCTTCGACTACTCCTATCCGGAGATTGCCGAGATCCTGCAGCTCAGCGTCGTCAACGTCCGCCAGATCGTGAGCCGTTCGCGCAAACGCCTGGCCGGCGAGCCGCGCTCGAGTGTGGACGCGCTGGAGCATCGGCGCCTGCTGGACGCCTTCGTGTCAGCGGCTCGCACCGGCGACGTGGCCTCGCTGGAAGCCGTCCTCGCCCCGGACGTCGTCAGCCTGTCCGACGGCAACGGTCTGCGGGGGGCCGCCCGGGTACCTGTGGTGGGGCCTGCGCGCGTGGCCAACCTGGCCACCGCGACCCGCCGGTTCTGGCAGGGCACGGACCTGCGACCGGTCGAGGCCAACGGCCGTACGGGCCTGATGATCTACCGCGACGGTTCCCCCACCACGATCCTGACGATCGCCGCTTCCCGTGCAGGCATCCGCAGGGTGATGTGGGTGTTCAACCCCGGCAAGATCGCCGCGTTTCTGGAATCCGGCACCCGAGGCGCAACCGTGCCCGGCCCTGCGGCGGTTGACGGATGAGCCGCACTCCCGGCTTCTTCGGCCGGGCTCGGCAGTCGCGGCGCGGTACGTCTCGGCTGCGGTGCCGGAGGCGGGCACGCCGAGTTCGGCCGCGACCGCCCTGATCGCGTTCTCGCCGACCTCGAGATCGGCCCGGCCGTCGTCGGTGAAGTACGGCTCGACGAACCTCGCGGGAGGTGGGTGGGGTCCACGGCCACGCCCAGGTGGGGATCTGGAAGGGGTCGCCCACCCAGGCCGGCACCTGCCGGCCGTGCTCGGCGGCCACCGCCTCCGGCGCCATGGTGCTGCCCACGTAGGCGGCGTCGATGCCGCCCTCGCGCAGCCCGCGCAGGTCCGGGCCGGAGTCGCCGGGCGCACGGACGACGGTGTGCAGGTCGCGGTCGGGATCGAGACCGGCCCGGCGCAGCACGATCCGGGCGAAGCATCCGGGTGCGGTGCGGGGGGGCGTCCACCGGGCCTGGACGGCCAGGGCCCGGCCGCCACTGACCAGGGCGTCGCGGAAGCGGTCCTCGAGGGGTGAGCCGGCGCACCAGGGCAGGGACTGCCAGGGACGTGTGCCGGTCGGCTCGGGGACGCTGCCTCCCAGCAGAGTCGCGGCGGTGTGGCTGACGTAGGTGAACGTGCCCTTGAGGTCGAGTGAGCAGTCGCCCTCCGGCATCCGTTCGACGAGGCCCACCGCGGCCAGCGCCTCGGCCGGGTCCCGGCTGCGGGCCGGCGGCCGCATCAGGGTGCGCGGTGCCGGTCCCGGACGTATGGCGTCACCGGCGTCGGCGGTCTCGCGCAGGAACCGCCCCAGGCGGCGGCAGGCGGCGGCAACCCGGTCGGGTCCCGGACCGGCGGCCCCGCCGGGCCCGGCGGGCCTGGCGGTGTCGGCCCCGGGCCACAGGAGCAGCAGCGTGCGCCAGGCCGTTGTGCCGGTGACGATCGGTGCCGCGGCTGCCGCGCAGTGGTGGCGACGTGCGATCGCCGTACGCGGATGGCGCCGGGTGAACTCCTCGGGATCGCTCAGCCGGACCGGCCGTCGCAGGCGGAGCGCCTCCGCCACCGCGGCAGGGCTCGACAGCGCCACCCGGGACCGGGGCGTCAGGTACTCCGCCGGCAGCCCCGTGGTCACCTCCAGCCGCAGCGTCTGCCCGTCGGACGCCAGCAGGAAGACCGCACCCACGAGCACCCCCGTGTCGCGCACGGCGAACTCCAGCAGCCGTCCAGCGCCGCTCGGCGCGTCGACCCGGAGGCGGCGGAGGACGGCCGAGTCCGGTAGGGCTGTACCGCGCCGTCTTCCCACGTGGCGCACATACCAGCACCGTACGTCCGCACCGGCCGGCCCCGCGCGGGAGAGCCACCGGGACCGCCGTCGCGGCAGTGGCCCCTGTCACAGATCCAAGCGCCGTCCGGTCAATGCCCTGAAAAGGGACAAGTAGGGGCGCAGTCGCGCTCATGTCCGACAGCGGAATCGAGCACGGTGACGAAGCACGGCGTGCCACAGGTGCCTGCCTCGCCGCCGCCTATCCGAGGACGACGATTCGATGATCAGCACAGACACAGCAACCACCCGCAGGCAGCCGGACATCCGCGAGCCCTCGGAGTCGGCGATCGCGATGCTCGACGAGCAGGGGACGGTGGTCGGATGGACGCGGGCCGCCGAGCGGCTGGTGGGGTACTCCGCCGGCGACGTGGTGGGCCGGTCGGCGTCGGCCGTACTGCCGTACTCCGAAGAAGCGCCGACGACCGCGGAGTTCGTCGACCGGTGCCGGGCCCGGCGCGGTTGGTCGGGCACGACGACGGTACGGCACCGCGACGGGCACCTGCTCGACGTGAGCCTGCGGGTCTCGATGCTGTGGGGGCGCGGCGAAACGGTCCGGTGGCTCGTCTCCGTGACCGACATCGGCGAGGCCTCCGGGGAAACGACGAACGAACTGGTGCGGGAATCGCTGCTCGCACGCGTCCCCATGGGCGTCGTCGTGCGGGACCCGCACCTGCGGTGCACCTGGGTGAACGACACGATGGAGAGCCACGACGGCATCTGCCGCGACCGTCGGCTCGGACGGCGGTTCAGTGACGTGCGGCCGGGTGCCGAGGCCGAGAGACTCGAGGCGGCGATGCGAGAGGTGATGCGGGGCGGGCCCGTGAAGGTCCACGACCACCGGACGTGGCTGCCGTCGAGCCCGCACCGGGAGCACAGGTACGCGGCTTCGGTCTTCTGCCTCCAGGACGCCGACGGTCAGGTGCTCGGCGTGTGCGTCATCAGCGTCGACCTCACCGAGAGCCGGCGGGCACGCGATCGCCTGGCCATCCTCAGCGAGGGCAGTACCCGCCTCGGCGGCAGCCTGGACGTGATGCGGACCAGCCAGGAACTGGCCGACCTGGCCGTGCCGCTGCTCGCCGACTACGTCGCCGTGGACCTCGAACAGTCGGTCCCGTTCGGCGAAGGACCCCCGGTCCACATCGGCGCCACGGGCCGGCGCCTCCCCGTTTTCCGGCGCGCCGGTCTGGCGTCGATCCACGACGGGGTCCCGGAGTCCCCGTGGGCGCACGGCGAGGTGGTCCCCTGGCCGCCCGCCTCACCCTTCACCGACGTCCTGCGCACCGGGCTGCCCCACCTGGAACCGGTCCTGGACACCGCTTCGGGCACCTGGATCGACGAGGACCCGGAACGGGCGCGGACGATCCACGAGAACGGTATCCACTCGCTGATGCTCATACCCATCCGTGCGCGGCGCGTCCTGCTGGGCGTGGTGCTGTTCATCCGCACCTCGGACCCGGGGCCGTTCCAGGAGGTCGACGTGCTCCTCGCCGAGGAACTCGTGGGCCGCGCCGCGCTGGCGTTGGACAACGCCCGCCAGTACGTCCGCGAGCACACCGCCGCCCTCGCCCTCCAGCGGAACCTGCTCCCGCACCGTCTGAAGGGCGGCTCGGCGGTCGACACGGCGTCGCGTTACCTCCCCGCCGACATGGATCACGGCGTCGGGGGTGACTGGTTCGACGTGATCCCGCTGTCCGGCGCGCGGGTGGCCCTCGTCGTGGGCGACGTGGTCGGACACGGGATCGACGCCGCCGCGACCATGGGCCGGCTCCGCACCGCCGTACGCACCCTCGCCGACATGGAGCTGCCCCCCGACGAACTCCTCACGCACCTCGACGACACCGTCCAGCGTCTGGCCGAGGACGATGCCGACGCTCCGGAGCAGTACTCCCCGGCCGTCGGTGCCACCTGTCTGTACGCGGTCTACGACCCGGTCACCCGCCGGTGTGCCATGGCGCGGGCCGGGCACCCGCCGCCCGTGATCGTCGACCCGCAGGGGCGGGTCGCCTTCCCCGACCTGCCCGTCGGAACCCCGCTGGGCATGGGCCTGGGCGTCCCCTTCGAGGCCGCGGAGCTGGAACTGCCCGAGGGAAGTCTCCTCGGCCTGTACACCGACGGACTCGTCGAGACCCGCGACCAGGACATCGACGTGGGAATGCACCGCCTCGGCAGCGCCCTGGCCCAACCGGGCCGCCCCCTCGAAGAACTCTGCGGCAGCGCGATGGAGACCTTCCCGGGGCAGGCGCCCTCCGACGACGCCACGCTGCTCCTCGTCCGCACCCGTACGCTCAGCCCCACCCAGGTGGCTTCCTGGACGCTGCCCAGCGACCAGACCGCGGCCCGCAGCGCCCGGAACATGGCGGCCCGTCAGCTGACCGAATGGGGCCTGGACGGCGTTGCGGACGCCACGAAACTGATCGTCAGCGAACTGGTCACCAACGCCGTCCGCCACGGCAGCGGCCGGATCTGCCTGCGCCTGATCCGGCACCAGGTCCTGACCTGCGAAGTGTTCGACTCGAGCGCCTGCGCCCCACGTCTGCGCAGCGCCTGCACCCATGACGAGAACGGCCGCGGCCTCTTTCTGGTCGCCCAGTTGTCCCGCCGATGGGGCGCCCGCACCGTGCCGGGCGGCAAAGTGGTCTGGGCCGAAGAGGATCTTGGCCCCGCATCGGCACACCCGCCGGCCCCCGGGGCTCCTCCCGAGCCCGTGGAACGACCCGTCCTCGTCTCCGCGACGGCCGCGGACTCCGGTGTCGTCGCGGTAAGCGGCCTCTTGCCCTGGTAGCGGGTTCGCCATGCCCCGCGCTCCTGGTTTGTGAGGGCCGCCGTCCGGAGGCAGGGTGGTTCCTGGAGCGGCAGTGCCGGACCAGCCGCTCCGCGCAACCCGACGGAGGTGCAGCGATGTCGGTAAAGGACCCGGCGGCCGAGACCGCCGGACAGGACAACGGGTCGGCGTTCGGCCCCAGGATGCTGGCGGACGTCAAGCCGCCCTTCGTTCCCGAGGGTGCCTCGGGCATGACCGTTCTCGTCGACTGGCCGCCCGGCGACCCCGGGACTCCTCCGCACCGCCACTCCGGGCCGTGTTTCGGCTACGTCCTCGAAGGTGCGGTCCGGTGGGAGCTCGAGGGCGAGCCAGAACGTGTGATCAAGGCCGGTGAGACGTTCTGGGAGCCGGGCGGTGAGGTGATCCACTACCAGAACGGCAACGCCTCGTCGGAGCTGCCGGCCAGGTACATCGTGTTCATGATGTGCGCGCCGGGCCAGCCGATGCTCACCCTGGTCGACGACGAGGAGCTGGAGAAACGGGCCCACTTGCGCGCCCCACGCCCCGGCGGGTGATCCGCCGGGCTCGCGAGAAGGGCTCCGGCCGACAGGGGCAGGGCGACCGGCGTTTGAGGGCGCATATGGCCTGCGGCATGCTGGCCCCATGCGCAGCACAGACTCCACGGGCCACCTGGACCCCGGGCGCGAAGGCCAGGCCGGGACCGGACTGCGCCTGCGAGGACGGGACCGTGAGATCGCGGCCGTCCGCGAGGCTCTGGTGGCGGTGCATGGCGGACGAGGCGCCTGCGTCGTCGTGGAAGGCGCACCCGGCGTCGGCAAGAGCCGGCTCCTCGCGGAGCTGGACGGCCGCGCGCGGCGGTGCGGGTTCGACGTGGTCTCCGTACGGGCCGACGAGTTCGATCAATATGCCGCAGGAGCCGCCCTGCAGTCCGTCCTGCGGGCCCACGGCGGTTCCGCCCGAGCCGCCGCGGGCCTGGACGACCAGCGGCTCCGGTTGCTGGACAGCATCTCGGACGCCCTGGAGGACCGGGCTCAGCGCGCGCCGGTACTCGTGCTCGTGGACGACGCGCAATGGTCGGATCCGGCCACGCTCTTCGCGCTGCGCACGCTGCCCGGACGACTGGCCGCCTCGCGGATCCTGTGGGTGCTGGCGGTACGGTCGGAGACCGAGCGCCCGACCGTGGCCAGGGTGCGGGAGGACCTCGAACGCCTCGGCGCCCGATGGCTGACCCTCGGCCCGCTGCCCCAGGGGGAACTGGAGCACATCGCGGCCGACGTGCTCGGGGCGGAACCCTCACCCGGTCTGGCCAGGATGCTGCGAGGCGCCGCGGGCAACCCGTTCCTTGCGATCGAACTGGTGCGCTCTTTCCCTGACACCGAGGCCGGCGCAGCAGGGACGGGCGCGGCGGGCCGCTTGTACCGCGACATACCCGTCGGCTTCCGGCAGGGTGTCGCCGCGCGTCTGCGCCGGCTCCCGGAGGACGCCGCACGTCTTCTCCAGATCGGCTCCGTCCTCGGCCGCGAATTCGACCTCGGCACGGCGGCCCGCATGCTCGGGAGGCAGGTCGGCAGCCTGCTGTCCGGCGTGGAAGCCGCCCTGAACAGCGATCTGCTCTCGGCGGACGGCCCACGGCTCGCCTTCCGCCACGACCTCCTGCGCCAGGCCGTCCACGAGAACCTGCCGCCGGCCGTACGGACCGCGCTGCACCGGGAGGCCGCCGAGAACCTGCGCGCCGACGGGGCACGGTCGGCGGAGGTGGCCTGGCATGTCGTCATGGCGGGCGGCCCGCTCGACGACGACGCCGTGACCATGCTGCACACCGCCGTACGGGAACTGTCGTCGACGGCCCCCGACGCGGCCGCGGACCTGGCCCAGCGGATCGCCGGCCTGCTGCCCCCGCGCGACCGGCGCCGCGTCGGACTGCTGACCGACGCCGCCGAGTACCTCGGCCGGACCCGCCGCGTTCACGAGGCGCTCGACCTGGTCGACGCGACCCTGTCGGACGGTCTGGAGCCGACGCAGGAGGCGAACCTGCGCCTGGTGGCCGCCGAGATTCACCAGGCCGCGGGCGACGACGACGCGGCCATGACCCACCTGCAGCAGGCCCTGGACCTCCCCGCGCTGCCGCACGACCTGCGGGTCCTGCTGCTGAAGACCCAGGGGACGGGCCACGTGTACCTCGGGAACATCACCGCTGCCGAGCAGACGGACACCGGCCTGGTCGCCGACGCCTACCGGAGCCACGATCCAGCCGTCGCCGTCAGCGTCATGGTGTTCCAGTCGCAGACGTCCTTCTACCGTGGCCGCCTCGGCCGAGCGCTGGAGCTCGCCGAGGCCGCCACCGCCCGTGCCTACGCCGAGCCGATCGTGCCCTACCTGCGGCCCCCCAGAATTCCGGCGCTGTGGCTGGCCACGGTACTGACCAGCACCGACCGGCTCGGGGACACCGAGCGGGTGCTGCGTGAGGGCCGGCACGAAGCGGAGGCGCTGGGCCTCGGCTGGTCACTGCCGCACTGGCATGCCCGGCGTGCCTGCGCCCTGCTCGAACAGGGCGCGCTGGACGACGCGGCCGTGGAGGCCGAGGCCGGCCTGGCCGTGGCGGACGAACTCGAGATCACCCAGCCGAATCCGCAGGCCCGCGCCGTGCTGGCACTGGTGGAGACCAGGCGCGGTGCCCTCGCCGGGGCGAGGGACCAGCTCCGCGCGGCCGAAGCCGGTCCCGGCACGAACGCGCGGCGGTACGCCCTGTGGGTGTCGCTCGCGCGCGCCTGCCTGGCGGACGCGGAGGGCAGGCACCAGGCAGCGGCGGCGGCACTCACGGGCAGCTTCGAGGACAGCGAGCCGGCGCGGCTGCTCACCCTTCCGCCGTCCCACTGGCCCTCGATCGTGCGGATCGCGTTGCGCGGCGCCGAGCCGTCGGTCGCGCGGGCCGTGTCCGGCGCACTGGGCACCCTGACCGCGCGGGACGACAGTCAGCGGATCGGCGCGGCCGTCCGTGCCCATGTGGACGGCCTGCTCAACAGCGACCCGCGTGCCCTCATGTCCGCCGTCGCCGGCTACCGGAGCACCGGCAGGCGACTGGCTCTGGCCGCGGCGTGCGAGGACCTCGGCGAGCTCATGGCCGCCTCGGCCGAGACGGCGCAGGCGGTCGCGTACTTCGAAGAAGCGGGTGAGCTGGTGTCGGCCTCGGGTGCCCGGGGCGACGCCGAACGGCTGAGGCGCCGGCTACGGCAGCTGGGCGTGCGCGCGGGCGCCCCCCGGCTGGACACGGTCGGCTCCCCGGGGTGGGGGAGTCTGACCGAGTCCGAGCGGAAACTGATCCCGCTCGTCGTGGCCGGGCTCACCAACCGGGCGATCGCCGACCGGCTCCACGTGTCCGTGCACACCGTCAACACGCACATGAGACACATCTTCACCAAGCTCGACATCAACACCCGTGTCGAACTGACCCGGCTGGCCGTCGAGCGGGGCGATGTCGCCGACGGGACCGGGTGAGCGGTGCCCCGGCTCAGGAGGCGCGGGCTGCGGCGCCGAAGGCCGCACCTCAGACGAAGGCGCTCTGCCCGGTGATGGACTTGCCGACGATCAGGGTCTGCATCTGGCGGGTGCCCTCGTAGGAGTAGAGGGCCTCGGCGTCGGCGAAGAAGCGTGCGATGTCGTGGTCGAGGACGATGCCGTTGCCGCCGAAGATCTCGCGGCCGGCCGCGACGACCTCGCGCATCCGGGACGTGGTGAACCCCTTGGCCAGCGCCGAGTGGTCGTCGCGGAAGACGCCCTGGTCCTGCAGCCGGGCGAGCTGCACCAGCATGCCCCAGGACGCGGTGATGTCGCCCAGGCTCTTCACCAGCAGGTCCTGCACCATCTGGAATCCGGCGATCGGACGCCCGAACTGCCGCCGCTCCTTGGCGTAGCCGAGTGCGAGCTCGTAGGCGCCGATCATGACGCCCAGAGCCTGCCAGGCGACACCGCTGCGGGTGAAGCGCAGGATCTCCGCGACGTCCCTGAAGGAGTTGATGTTGTGGAGCCGGTCGGCCTCCGGGACCCGTACGTCGGTCAGGGTGATCTCGGCGTTCTCCACGATCCGGAGCGCGATCTTGCCCTCGATCTTCACCGGCACGAACCCGGGGGTGCCCTTCTCGACGACGAAGCCCTTGACCTGGTTGTCGTCCACGTCCCGCGCCCACACCACGACGTGGTCGGCGAAGGTGGCGTTGCCGATCCACCTCTTCGCGCCGTTGAGCACCCAGGTGCCGCCCCGGCGCTCGGCGGTGGTGCGCATGCCGCCGGAGACGTCGGAGCCACCCAGCGGTTCGGTCATGGCGAAGGCGCCGATCTTCTCCATGGAGGCCATGGCGGGCAGCCATCTCTCCCGCTGCTCCTGGTCGCCACCGGTGAGGATGGAGTAGAAGCTGAGGCCGTTGTGGACACCGAAGAAGGTGGCGACCGAGGCGTCGACCCGGCTCATCTCCATCGCGAGCATGCCGCCGAGCAGGTGGCTCGCGGCGGGCAGGTGGTCACCGTAACCCTCGTACGACAGGGCGGTCAGGCCGCTCCCGCGGAACCTCTCGATCAGCTCCACGGGGAACTCGCCCTTGTCCCAGTACCCGTTGACCAACGGCTTCACCTCGTCACGCAGGAAGGCGCGGGCCTTGCGCAGTATTGCGCGTTCCTCGTCCGGGAGAAGCGCCTCGTAGAGGTAGAAGTCGGCGGCGAGCAGGTCGTTCGACAGCGCGGGGGGAGTGGTGGTCATGTCGTTCTCCTGGAAGGTCTTCGTTTCGGTCAATGGGGCATCAGAAGCATGACCAGCGTTCCCATGGCCGTCGCTCCGTCCCAGAAGCGGTTGCACACACCGCTCAGGCTGGTCGAGTCGGCCACCGCGCCGGTGGTTGCGCGCAGCGCGGGCATGTCGCGGGTCAGCGCCTGCAGAGCACAGGTGAGCAGGTACAGCGCCAACACTCCGGTGACGACGCTGTCGGCCTTCGACTCGCCCATGGAGTGGCTGACCTGCATGGCCTGGTGTGCCGTCGGAACGCCGTCGGCCATGGTCCGGTGCCCATGCCCCACCGTGCGGTACGACATCCAGGTCATCGCCGCCATGCCCACCGCGTAGGGCAGTCTCCGCACCGTTGCCGACAGCTGTCCCTCCTGGCCGTTCCTGACGGCGGTCAGCGGGAACCACAGTGCGGCGGCGGCGAAGAAGACCGACTGCGGCAGCGCGGGCAGGGCGCCGCCCCGGCTCCACGGCATCACTGCCATGGTCAGCGCCATGGCGGCGTGCAGCAGATGGTCGACGCGGCTGCGGCAGCCACCGGTCCGGGCCACGACACTCTGCCGGAGCGCTCGGACTGCGGCCGCCGCGAACAGGGCGGTCAGCATGGAGTGGACAACGTCGGTGGCACTCATGCCGAGTCGCACCCTCCCATGGAGCGGTCGGGATCCGCAGTGATGACCGGACGCACGGTGCCTCCGTGACACAGCAGGCTGCGCCGGGATGTCACAACACCGGCGCGAACGCCGGACCGGGCTCCGGCGTGAGGGCGACGCCCAGCAGTTCCCCGAGCCGCGTCGTGGACTGCTCTGCGCCGCGATGCAGAACCGTGGCCATTCCCAGGGCCCCGGCGGGCGGCAGGTTCTCCGCGTTGTCGTCGACGAAGACGCAGTCCCCGCCGGGCACTTCGAGCATCGTGAGGAGCAGCCGATACGCAGCCGGCTCCGGTTTGCGCAGTCCGTGCCGCCCGGAGACGAACGCCGCGTCGAAGGCCGTGTCGATGTCGAAGCCCCGGTACATGTTCCACGGCGCCAAGCCCATGCTGTTGGACAGCAGACCCGTCTTCAGGCCGCAGGCGCGGGCCCGGGCCAGCACCGCCACCATGGCATCGTCGAGACGGGAGTCCGCGAAGATCCGGCCCAGCAGGTCGGTGCTGTCGATGCCCAGCGCCCTGCCCATGCGGCGGTTCCAGTCGGACTGAGTGGCCCTGCCGCGTTCGAGGTCGTGAGTGAGCGCGACCATCGCCGGGTTCCGGTACCAGCCGTGCTCCACCGCCCCCTCGGGCAGGCCTTCGCGGGCCTCGAAGCCGCGCACCGCGTCGTCGAGCGATGTCGTGAGAACACCGCCGAAGTCCACTATGAGACATGTTCTCGGCACAGTTTTCCGAACCTCTCTCCCACACCGTCGGCCGGCACCCGGGCCGCACTGTCACGCACGGTGGTTGTCGGTGATCTCCCGGTACTCCGGCACGGTCGGCTTGGGGATCTGCGAGCCTTCGCCGTAGAGGGCACGGCTGGCCCCGACCCGCAGGCGCCGGGCGAGGCGGGTGCCGGCACCCCGTTCGCCCGTGCCGCCGTTCGCGCCGGGTGCGATCGGTGTGTACTGCTCATGCTGTGTCAAAAGGTGGAGTTCCGCCTGGCCGAGAGGCTCGTGCACCTCGACGAACTCGCCGTGCGGCAGGCGCTTGACGACGCCCGTCTCGCGACCGTGCAGCACCTTGTCGCGATCCCCGCGTTGCAGACCGAGGGCCCACCGCTTCGCCACGGCGTAGGCCGCGACAGGCACGACGAACAGGCCGATGCGGACCGCCCACGTGACTGATTCGACCGAGAGGTGGAACCGGGTGGCGATGATGTCGTTCGCGGCGCCGATGAGCGACACCAGATAGAAGCCGATCCAGGCCACACCGAGGGCCGTGCGCACGGGGCGGTTGCGCGGTCTGTCGAGAAGGTGCTGCTCACGGTCGTCCCCGGTCACCCAGGACTCGATGAACGGATATGCGCCCATGGCCAGGAAGAAGCCGACGCCCGCCACCAGCGGGATCAGGTTGTCCAGAGCCAGGGTGTGGCCCCACAGGGCGATCTCCCAGCCCGGCATGACGCGCAGCAGTCCGTCCGCCACGCCCATGTACCAGTCGGGCTGCGAGCCGGCCGAGACCTGGTCGACGCGGTAGGGGCCGTACAGCCAGATGGGGTTGATCTGCGCGAGGGCCGCGATCGCGAAGATGACACCGCAGACCAGGAAGAGGACACCCGCGGACTTCACCGCCCGCACCTTGAGCGGCAGGCCCACCAGGTTCCTGTTGCTGCGGCCCGGGCCCGGATACTGCGTGTGCCTGTGGTGGAGCAGCAGGATCAGATGGGCCACCAGCAGTCCCACCATGATGGCCGGGATGACCAGGACATGGATCGCGTTGAAACGCGCCACCAGTTCACCGCCCGGGAACCCGCCTCCGAAGAGAAACATCGAAAGGTAGGTTCCGGCGACGGGTATGGAAAGTATTGTCCCGTTCACGACGGCGAGCCCGGTGCCCGAAAGAAGGTCGTCCGGCAGGTCGTATCCGGTCAGTCCTCCGAACATACCGAGGACCAGCAACAGGAAGCCGAACAGCCACTGGAATTCACGGGGTTTGCGGAAGGCCCCGGTGAAGAACACGCGCAGCATGTGGACGAGCATGGCCCCGATGAACACCAGGGCCGCCCAGTGATGCGCCTGCCGGATCAGCAGGCCGCCCCGGACGTCGAAGGAGACGTGCAGGGTGGAGTCGTACGCCTCCGACACCGTCTGTCCCCGCAACGGCAGGTAACTGCCGTTGTACCGCACCTCTTTCATCGACGGATGGAAGTACAGACTCAGATAGACCCCGGTCACGACAATGACGAGGAAACTGTAGAGACAGATCTCGCCCAACAAGAAGGACCAGTGGTCGGGGAACGCCTTGCGTGCTTTGGCCCGCAGCACGCTGTACGGGCCGAGGCGTCCGTCCGCCCAGCGGGCGATGCGCTCCCCGTCGCCTCCTTCGGCCGCTTCTTCCTTCTGGCTCGGATCATCCATGCCCCGGCAACCATTCCTCACCCGGCCCGAAAAGGGACGCTCGCGATGCCATGAGCCCGTCTCGGTGCCGGACAGGGAACGGATACGGCAGGTCGGTCGCTTGTCGTGGGCGGAACCGAGTCAGCGGGCCACCTGGTCCGCGTTCCCTGGGCGAGCAGCTCATGACTGCTTCCACCCATATGACCGTGCAGGACGCGTGGATGTGACACGGCTCGGCCCGAGGCGGTCGTCAGCGTCGTCGCGCCGCCTCATCAGGCGGCGCTCGCCTTCCGTCGTCCCGCCCCAGATGCCTTCCACCCGCTCGACCCGCATGGCCCAGCCGAGACACTGCTCCATGACCGGACATCGACGGCAGACGGCCTTGGCCTCGGTGACCTGAACCTGGGTCAGGCCGCCGTCGCCGATGGGGAAGAACAGATCGGGGTCGACGCGCAGGCAGGATCCCCGTTCACGCCAGTGCGTTGCGTGGTCGCGTTGTTGTGCTGTAGCCATGACAGAGAAGACCTCCAAGGGGTTGTCATCTGAGACGGGGCACCTGCCCGGTGTGTGACAAGGCGGCGCGCACCCGCTCAGACCACGATCTTGCGCGGGTTGAAGTTGCCCCCCGGGTCGGCGGCGCCGAAGAGGCCCGACATGATCGCGACCCCCTGGGGGGAGATGTCCTCCGCCAGCCAGGGCGCGTGCTCCAGACCCACCCCGTGGTGGTGCGAGATCGTGCCGCCGGCGTCGACGAACGCCTGCTGGATCGCGCGCTTGACGGTGTCGTACTCGCCGAGCGGGTCGTCGCCGAAGACGAAGGCGAACGTGAAGTAGAGGCAGGCTCCGGAGTGATAGGAGTGCGACATGTGCGACATGGTCCAGCCGGTGCGGCCGATCCTCTCGTAGGCGACGTCGGCCGCCTCGTAGACCGCCGCGTGGATGCCGCGGAGCTTCGACCACGGGCCGGCGGTCTCGCTCACGTCGCCGGCGGCACCGCGGTCGAGCAGGAAGTCGCGGATGTAGGGCGTGTCGAACTTCTTCTGGTCGTAGAGCGCACCGGGTCCCCTGCCGACGCCGATGCCGTGATGCCTGCGCACGATCCGGTCGACGAGCGACTTCTGCCGTTTCACGTGTGCCGTGTCGCCCTCGAAGCCGATGAAGGAGAGGCACATCTCGTCCAGGTTCCAGCCACGCCGCCTGAGGTACGCCATGAGGCCGGCCTGGGCCGCCTTCCGAATGCCCTTCGCCTCCTTGCTCGTCGCCAGGGAGAAGCCCGTCTCGTGCGCGTCCGAGACACGGGTGACCGAGGGCGACACGTCGCTCTCCGCGATCTCCTGCATCGCCGCGAGGCCGTGGTCGAGATTCCTGAAGAAGTAGGCGTGGATCGCCCGCTTCGCGGGGAGCCGGTGCACCTGCACCGTGACCTCGGTGATGACGCCGAGCCGCCCCTCGGAGCCCAGCACCATCTCCCGGACGCTCGGCCCGGTCGACGCGCTCGGCACGGCACGGATCACGAGGACCCCGTCGGCCCGCACGACGCGCAGCCCCTTGACGATGTCCGCTATGTCGCCGTACTTGTCCGACTGCATGCCGGACGAGCGCGTGGCGACCCACCCGCCCAGCGTCGAGTGGGTGAACGAGTCGGGGAAGTGCCCCATCGTCCAGCCGTGCCGGTTGAGTTGGGCCTCGAGATCAGGACCCGGCGCCCCGGCCTGGACGCGTGCCAGGCCGGAGTCGGGGTCGATCTCCAGCACCCGGTCGAGGCGGCCGAGGTCGAGCGAGACGACCACCCGGTCCTCGTCCACGTGCGGCTCCAGGCTGCCCGCGATATTGCTGCCACCCCCGAAGGGAATGATCACGGCGTCCGCTTCGACGGCCGCGTCGACGACTCTCCGCACCTCCGCCTCGTCGGCCGGGTAGACGACCACATCGGGACTGCGCCCCACCTCGCCGGCCCGGATGCGGACCAGGTCACGCAGGCTCTTGCCGTAGGTGTGGACGACGCGGGACAGGTCGTCCACGGCCGCGTTGCCGGCTCCGACGATGTCCGTCAGCAGCGTGACGAATGCCTCCGGCGCCGTCGAGGGCGGCACCTTCAACTGCGCGAAGTCCGGCCCGTCGGTGGTGTGTTCGCCCGCCCGGAGATCGAGGCCGATGGCCCGCTGTACGAACGGCGCGAAACCAGGCTTGTCCTCGTGTCGGAAGCCGACACCTTCCACGCCCCAGCCCCACCACTTCATGTGTTTCACATCAGCGGTGCGCGTCGCGTCGGTGCGGCCGGCAGGTTCGGTCACGAGCGGTCTCCTTCGGGAACACGACGTGAGATCGCACTCACGCCGAGGATGCGTTCGGAGTTCTCCTCGGTGAGGGTGAGGATCGCCGAGCGGATACGTGCGGTGAACTCGCTCCTCAACTCCCCGGGAAGAGCGGTGAGTGGTTCGCCGAAGACGACCCCGACCGGCAGCCGGCCGGGTTTCGGCCAGTTCGAGCCGCGAGGATGCGCCGCATGCGCGCCGATGACCGCGACGGGGAGCACCGGCACCTCGGCCGACGAGGCGAGTGCCGCCGCCCCCGGCTTGAACGTTCCGAGCGAACCGTCGCGCGACCGGGTGCCCTCAGGAAAGATCAGGAGCGGCACTCCCCGGTTCAGCAGGGCCTTGGCGCTCACGGCGCGGGTGCTCACTGCGCGCGCGTACGCCCCGGTGCGGTCGACCGGGAAGGCGTTGAAGAAGAGGGCGGTCAGGCCGCGCCGCCGCCACACGTCGAAGAAGTAGTCGGCGGCGGCTCCCACCGCGAGGTAGCGCGCCAGCCGGCGCGGCAGCGCGCCCATGATGAGCGGTGTGTCCAGATGCGAGGTGTGATTGGCGACGACGACATACGAGTCCTCGACGTTCGCCAACCGCTCGCGCCCGAGCACCGTGACGCTGGTCACGCTCCAGACGAGGGGCTTCAGCAGCCCCCGCTGTGCGATGAAACGCGCCGCGGCGTGCGAGCGTGAGGTGAAACGGTCGCGTACCGTCGCAGGCATCCGCTTCCTTCCCGTGCGGGTTCGCCCGCACTGATTCCTTCAGTCAGTGAGAATGTCCGTGCGGCTGGACGAGATCCGTCGCGAGATCCACCGCACCGTGTGACGTGGCAGATGACGTGCGCACCAGATGAGCAACCGGTACCGGAAGCTCGGCACGGAGATCACCCGTCCGCGGCGGACGTCGCGCAGAGTCGTCTCGACGACTCGCCGGGCGTCGAGCCAGAGGAAGTCCGGAATGCTCGACGAGCGGATTCCGGCCCGCGTGTGGAATTCGGTGCGGACCCAGCCCGGGCAGAGTGCCGTCACCGTGACGCCCGTTCCGTGGAGCTCGTTCGCCAGTCCCTCCGAGAGCGAGGTCACGAAGGCCTTGATCGCCGAATAACTTCCCATCGTGACGAACCCGGCCGTGCTCGACACATTGACGACCGCGCCGTGCCCGCGTTCGCGCATGGCCCGCCCGGCGGCGCCGGCGAGCACCAGCGCCGCACGCCCCATGACCTCGATCGCCCGGTCGTGCGGAGCGGTGTCGGCCGAGGTCATCGGTGCGTGCACGCCGAAACCGGCGTTGTTCACGAGCATGTCCACCGGACGGGCGGGGTCCGCCAGCCGGGCGGCGACCCGTGCGACGTCCGCACGCTCGGCCAGGTCGGCGGGCAGCACCTCGACGGCACGGCCCCGGGATTCGAGCCGGGCGGCCACCCGGGCGAGCCGCTCCCTGTCGCGCGCCACCAGGACCAGGTCCCATCCGCGGTCTGCCAGGGCACGCGCGAACGCCGCCCCGATCCCGGAGGTGGCACCGGTGACCAGGGCGACCCGGGTACGGCTCAGCACGGTCTCACCCGCCCTCTACTCGACATCCGGGATCCCCGCTCGGCCGACGACCGGCTCCGACGAGCCGCACCGGGTGACTTGCCTCGTACAACGGCAGATGGCTGAGTCCACGCGCCTGACACACCCTTCCTTTCCGGGGTCATCGCGTTAGACCGGGCACGCCTCCGCCTTGTGACACGAGCTTCCGCACATGACCGAGGCGCGTGGTGTCACACATGTGCCGGGTGCGCGGTCTCACGTGTCGGTCCCCGGCGGCTTCTCGCAGGCTTCGGGAGTGCCGCAGAGTTTCCCCCGCTCCCGCCCAGAAAGCCCGTGCATGAACTCGAACAACGAGACGACGACCCTGCCGCCCGAGACAGCGGGCTTCGACGTGCGTGAGTTCGCCCGCACTGCACATGGCAGCCACCGCGGAACGCTCGACCTCGGGCCGCTCGCCGAAGAGCCGCTCGACGCCGACTCGGTCCGACTCGTCCGCGCGCTGCGCGACATGGAACGTACGACGCTGCACCGCGTACGTGACCTCCTCGTCACGGCGACACACAAGGACGCCCGGGTCACCGCGTTCCTCACCACGTGGATGTTCGAGAGGTTCTGGACAGCCGACGCTCTCGACGCCGTCCTCGATGCCTCCCCTGCCGCCCGCGACCTGCCTTCGAGCGCCGGTCCGGCACGGCGGGTACCCGCGGAGCGCCGCGCACGCCGTGGCCCGATCCGTCGCTCCCTCGTCGCCGGCATCACCGGTACGCAGATCGTCGCCGAACATGTGACGACGGGCCTCGTGGACGAATGGATCACGCAGGCGGCCTACCGGCGCCTGGCCGGCGTGTCCTCCGCCACGGCATCGATCATCAACCCGGTGGTGGAGATCAAGAACCGTCACATCCGCTTCCTCGCCGAGGAGGCCGAGCGCCGGCTACGCGGCTCCGCCCGCGCCCAGCGCATCACCTGCCGTGCTCTCCGGCACGCCGCCTGGCCGCTCGGCTCGGTCGACCGCTCCGGGCACGAGCGCACCTTCTTCGAACGCCATGTCTTCGGCGACCAGCGTGGACGGGCCGAGGCGCGCCGTATCCGCGGGATGGTCGCCGCGCTCCCCGGCATCCGTCCCGGTGTCGCATCCACCGTGGAATCGAGGCTCCTTCCGTGACACCGCACTACGCGAACACCGAACTCGGCGACGCGCACGTCCTGCTGACCGGCGCCACCGGCTTCGTCGGGCAGGCCGTGCTGGAGCGGCTGCTCAGCGACCACCCCGCCACCCGTATCTCGCTCCTCGTGCGCCGCAAGGGCAGTCAGACAGGGCAGGACCGGCTCCGGCAGCTGCTGCGCAAACCCGTCTTCCGGCGCTGGCGGGACACCGTGGGCGCCGAAGAGGCCGAGCGCATCGTCCGGGCACGGATCACCGTGCTCGACGGCAGCATGACCCGGGTCCCCGAGCTGCCCGCCGACCTCGACGTCGTCATCCACTCGGCGTCGACCGTCTCGTTCGACCCGCCCATCCACGAGGCGTTCGACACGAACGTCAACGGCGCCGTGGGCCTCTACGAGGCCCTGCTGGCCTCCGGATCCGACCCGCACGTCGTCCACGTGTCGACCTGTTACGTCGGAGGGCTCCGCCGTGGTGTGGTGCCCGAGGCCAGGCTCGAACACGATGTCCTCTGGCACACCGAGTGGACCCTGGCGACCCGGACCCACGAGCAGACCGAACTCACCTCGCGGCAGCCGGCGATGCTCGAGCGGTTCATGTCCCGCGCCCGCGGCGACCACGGCAAGGAGGGCCCGATCGCGGCGGCCCGCGCGAGCGAGAACGCGCGGCGCGAGTGGGTGCGTTCCCAGCTCGTCGCCGCCGGTCGGCGGCGCGCCCAGAGCCTGGGGTGGACCGACGTGTACACGCTGACGAAGGCACTCGCCGAACGTGCCGCGGAAGACCTCTGGGGAGAGGCCGGACACCGGCTTTCGGTGGTCCGGCCCGCGATCATCGAGAGCGCGCTCCGGCACCCGTTCCCCGGCTGGATCGACGGCTTCAAGGTCGCCGACCCGCTGATCTTCGCCTACGGCCGCGGCCAGCTGCCCGACTTCCCCGGGCTGCCCGACTCGATCCTCGACGTCATCCCCGTCGACCTCGTCGTCAACGCCATCCTGGCCGTGGCGGCCAACCCGGCGCCCGTCGACGAGCCGCGGTACTTCCACATCGCCTCGGGCGCGTCGAATCCGCTGCCCTTCCACCGCATGTACGAGAACGTACGCGACTACTACACGCAGCACCCGCTTCCGAAGGACGACGGATTCGTCGCAGTGCCGGACTGGAAGTTCTCGGGCGAGCGCAGGTTCAACCGCGCACTCCGGCTGGCGAGGACGAAGGCCGACCTGTGGGACGCTGCCCTGCGACTGATGCCGAACAACGAGCGCAAGCGCGCTCTCGCGACCGGGAACGCCAAGGTGCGCGCCGGTATCGCCACCCTCGGCAACTTCGTCGACCTCTACCGCGCCTATGCGCAGACCGAGATCGTCTTCGACGACCGCAACGCCCGCGCGCTGAACGACGCCCTCCCGGCCGAGGTGCGCGAGGACCGTGGCTTCGGTGTGGAGCGGATCGACTGGGAGGAGTACCTGCAGAAGGTGCACCTCCCCGCCGTCACCGAGCTGACGGCCGCCCACCGTCGTCGGAGAGCCGCGGCCGTCCGGCCGTCGGGCGCCCGTCCGAGACGCGAACTGCCGCGGCGTACCGACGTACTCGCCGTCTTCGACCTCGAACGGACCGTCGTCGACTCCAACATCGTCGAGCAGTACCTCTGGGTGCGCACCGCGGGCTTCCGCAAGGCGGCCTGGCCGAAGGAGGTGGTGGACCTGCTCGTCTCCCTGCCCGGCTACCTCCGCGCCGAGCGACGTGACCGCAGCGAGTTCGTCCGCGCCTTCCTGCGCCGCTACCGCGGCATGCCCGTCGCCCGTCTGGAAGAGGTGGTGCGGCGCGGCTACGCCGACACGATGCTGCGGCACACGAGCGCGGACGCCCTGGCGCGTATCCGCGAGCACCGCGCGGCCGGTCACCGCACCGTCCTGGTCACCGGCTCGGCCGGCCTTCTCGCCGCTCCGCTCGCCGACCTGTTCGACGAGGTCGTCGGGAGCTCCCTGCACGTGAGGGACGGGGTGCTCACCGGCTACCTGGCGAAGCCGCCGCTGGTCGACGAGGCGCGGGCCGCGTGGCTTCTGCGGTACGCCGAGGAGGGCGGCTACGACCTCGCCGCCTCCTACGGCTACGGCGACAGCCGTTCCGACCTGCCGTGGCTGTCACTGCTGGGCAAGCCCGCGGCGGTCAACCCCGACGCGGAACTGGCACGCGAGTCGCACCGGAGGAACTGGGACATCCACCGCTGGAAGAGCGGCGGTTCGGGTGTACGCCGCGAGGTCGTCGCGGCCCGGGCGACGAATCCGGCGCGCACCGACGGGAAGAGCGACTGATGGCCTTCGACATGGACAAGTACACGAAGAACTCCACCGGCGTGCAGTGGGCCGACCTCGACTTCGACGAGTTCGAGCGCAACCCGCTGCCCGAGGAGACGCTGCGCACCCTGCGCTACATGTGTGACATCGAGTACCACACGGTGTGCTACCTGCGTGATCTGCTGACGACCCCGTCTCACGACGAGCCGGCGGTGGGCGCCTTCATGACGATGTGGAACCGCGAGGAGTTCTGGCACGGCGAGGCCCTCGCGGCCGTGCTGGAGCGCCACGGCCTCCGAGTCGACTTCGACGAGCTGAAGGCGACCCGCCTGAAGCTCGGCTGGCGGGACCGCCTCGGGACGGTGAAGCAGACGGTGATCGGCCGGCTGGTCGGAAACGACTTCGTCGCCGTGCACATGGCGTGGGGAGCGGCGAACGAGTGGTCGGCGACCGCGGCGTACCACCGACTGGCCGCCCTGGAGAGCCACCCCGTGCTGCTGCCGCTGCTCAAGCGGATCGCACAGCAGGAGACGAAGCATGTCGCGTTCTACGCATCGCAGGCGCGTGACCGGCTCGCGGCGAGCAAGAAGGCCCGGGTGGTCGCTCGCCTGGCGCTCGAAAGGGCCTGGGGCCCGGTCGGCTCGGGCGTCATGCCCGAGACCGAGGTCACTCATGTCATGACCCATCTCTTCGGGGGCGCCGAGGGCCGCAAGCTCATCCGCGGCATCGACGCGCACATTGCGAAGCTGCCGGGCCTGGACGGGCTGCGCATCGTCGAGGACGCCATGGACCGCCGCGGCATCGCTGCCTGACACCGCCACGCCCGAGGGTCACCTTCCCGCACGGGACCTATGCGTCGACGAAGGTGACCGTCTGTTCGAGCGGTGCCCGGCCTGTACGGGTGTAGGGAACTGCGGTGTCCTCGAATCCGATCGACATACCGCAGAAGAGGATGAGGTCGTCAGGGGGCGAGAGGACCTCCGCGACGGTCTTGCGATAGACCGACCACGCCATCTGCGGGCAGCTGTGCAGGCCTTCGGCGCGGAGCAGCAGCATCACCGTCTGCAGGTACATGCCCAGGTCGGACCACTGGGGCCGGCCCAGACCGCGGTCGATGTAGCAGAACAGGGCGGCCGGGGCGCCGAAACACTCCCAGTTCGCGGAAGCGGCCCTCTGGCGCGCCTCCCAGTCCTCTCGCCCGATGCCCAGTGAGCTGTAGCGCTCCGCACCGAAGGCGGACCGGCGCTCGCGGTAGGGGGACCTCAGTGTCTGCGGGTACATCTCGTATTCGCGCTCGTCCCAGGGATCGCGCGCGGTCACACGCCCGCCGGCGAGCTCCTTGAGCTCGTCCAGCGGCCGGCCGGTCAGCACGTAGACATGCCAGGGCTGGAGGTTCGACCCGGAGGGCGCCCAGGCCGCGGCGGAGAGCACCCGCTCGAGCACCTCCCTCGGAACGGGCCGGTCGATGAATCCACGTACGGCTCGTCGGCTCGTCACCGCCTCGTAGACGTCCAAGATCACCAGGCTCCCTCGTCTGCTCTACATGCCGCCCTTGCCAGCCGGAAGACTATGAAATGTAACAATATGCGTGAATCGCCATGGATCGTAGCCCCGTCGACTCGCGCCTTCCGCAGCGGTCGCGTCCGGACGGGACGCTGTCAGAGGTCAGCCGTGGCCGGCCGGCCGGCCGGTGCGCTGCTCGCAGGAAGGTGATCTTCCGCCCACAGGAAGAGAACGGCCAGGGGGACGAGGAACGCGTTGCCATGCGGAGAGAGTGCGTAACGGGGCCGCGACGGCAGCCCGGGCCGGACCTCCCGGGTGACCAGGTCGATCGCGGTCAGCTCCTTCAGCCGCCGGGTGAGCATGCGGCTGCTGATGCCGGGGATACGCTCGCGAATCTGCGCGGAATCGGCCGGCCCTTTGGCCAAAGCCATGAGGATCAGGCCGTTCCAGTCGTTGCTGAGCAGGGCGAAGGCCCGGGCGATGGCCGGAGAGGTGCCGGAGGACCGAGGATGCTCGGTCCGGTCTGCCGGGTGAGGGTCTTGAGGGGTGGGCATGGTGCGTGTCCGTTCCGGTACGGCGCGAGCCGTCGCGACGCGCCAACTCGCGCTGTATTCGGTGGTCGTGGTGCGGTCGTAGCCGTGGCTGTGGCTGTGGCAGGAGTCCGCGCGCGTCGGCGCCTCATCGGTCTTCGGTATCGGTCCGAAGTCCGCGGCGGCCATGTCGTGATCGCGCACATGAAGCGCTCGGTATCAGTCCTCCCCGTCATGGCGACGGGCGTGCGCGTGCGCGTGGCGCCGCACCGTCAGGGCGGTGCCGGACCCGGGCAGTGCCGGAAGCAACTCTCCGGAAGCCGGCGCCCCGCTCTTCGTGCCGCGGCCTTCCCTGAGGACCCAGTGGCCGCACATGACCGCCGTGAGCCCGCAGACGGTCCACAGGACGAGGACGGCGAGGTGACCGGCATCGGCGTTGCCGTCGAAGTACGTGATGTCGCGCAGCAGGTCGGCACCGGCGCCCGGGGGCAGCCACTGGCCGACGTGGTCCACGCCCTCGGGAAGCATCTCCGGTGCGGAGGTGGCGCCGGAGAAGGCGTTTCCGACGAAAACCATGAGCGCGGCGCTGAGCCCGAGGCCTGCCGGCCCCAGGAGTCGGATCGCACCGGCGGCGGTGGCGCTGACGGAGAGCAGGTCGAGGGTCAGGATCGCCCACGTGGCCACGTGGTTGTGGGGCAGCGCCCCGAGGAAACCCTGGGCCACGGCATAGACGCCGAGGGCCGCGACGGCGCATGCCACGAGAAGCGTCAGCACCCGGTGCCGCGGGCGTGCCAGACCGCGGGCCATCGTGACGAACGCCCCGATCAGGATGCCGCAGATCGTGAGCGGGAAGACCGATGAGCTGAACACCACACCCCGAGGGTCGTCCGCGGCGACGGGCACCACGTCGACCGACTTCGCGAGGATCTGCACCGGGGAAGCAGCGCCGGCGGCTCCCTGCTGGGCGGCTGCCTGCTGGTGGGCCTTCGCCGGCGAGTGCGCGCCGCCGGCCTTCTGCTCGGCAGCTTTCTGTTCGGCAGCTTTCTGTTCGGCGGCTTTCTGTTCGGCAGCCTTCTGCCGGGCGGTCGCCTGCGCGGTGGCCCTGTCCGCCAGCTGCTGTCCGACATCGGTCAGCAGCTGGGCCACGGAGGGGCTTGCGGCGGTGGCCTTCAGCACGGTGATGCCGTGGCCGGAGACGGCGAAGGCTCCGTAGACGTCCCGGTTCCTGATCGCCGACCGCGCCGCGTGCTGGTCGGGGTAGAGGTGGAAGTCGAAGGCGCCGGGCTTCTGCTGAGTCAGTTTCTCCACCGCGTGCTGACTGGCCGGCCCCGTGCCCACGATCCCCACCGGGACGTCGCGTGGCGAGATCCGCCCCGCCGGCCAGGCGAACGTCATCACCGCCAGTGTGATGACTATGGGCAGCACCACGGCGGCAATGGCTACTTCCCGCCACGTCTGGTGTCCTGACAAGGGGTTACTCACGGCCCGCCCTCTCATAAAAAGGAATGATCGTTTTTCTTGAGGGTTTAGTCTGGCCCGTGAGGTCCGCAAACGTCAACACGAACGTTCGTTTTCTTTGGTAGCCTTGTCCCATGCCCAAGGTCACCCAGCAGCACATGGACGCCCGCCGCAAGCAGATCCTGGACGCAGCGCGCCGTTGCTTCCTGCGTGACGGGTTCCACTCCACGTCCATGCAGGACCTGTTCGCGGAGTCGGGGCTGTCCGCGGGCGCGGTGTACCGGCACTTCACCAGCAAGGACGAGATGATCCTCGCGATCGCCGAGGAGAACATGCGCGATGTCCTGGACATCACGGTCGCCGTCGCGGCGAACCGGCGGGACCGGTCCATGGGGGCGGTCATGGCGGAACTGCTCGACGTGATCCGGGTCAAGTCCGCCGAGGAGGACGTGGCCGGCCTCGCGGTTCTGGTCTGGGGAGAGGCCATGCGCAACCGCTCGCTGGCGCGCAAGCTCGACGACCTCATGGGCGGCATGCGCGCCAATCTCGTCACGCTGGTCCGCGACCACCAGGAGCGGGGCGGTCTGCCGACGGACGCGACCGCGGAGGGGATCGCTTCGACGATGCTCTCCGTCCTCCCCGGTTACATCCTGCAGGTGGCCCTGCTCGATCCGTCGGTGGTGGCCGAGGTGCCTGACGCGGTGCGGGCACTGTGGCCGGGACCGGCCGGTGAGCGCTGAGCGGTCTCCGGAAACTCGGGCAGCCGCCCTCGACGGTGTCATCGAGGGCGGTGCTTCTTCCCTCCGACGAGTTCCGGGAGCTCCGTCCCGCAAGCCTCGATCGCGAGGGCCGGGTACGGATCAGCTGGTGCGGGCCGCCGTGGTGATGAGCCTGGCCACGGCACCGGGGTGGGAGACCAGGGAGAGGTGCGAGGAGTCGATCTCCTGGACCTTTGTGTGCGCGACCTTCGCCGCCGCCTCTTGCGCGGCCACCGGAATGATCTTGTCCTGGCGTCCGATCAGCGCCCACGAGGGGATCGTCTTCCACGCCGGCTCACCGGACGGCTCCGTGACCGCCGAAGCCGCCAGCGGGCGCTGGGCCGCAACGATCCGGTTCTGCTGTGCGGCGGGCAGGTCCTGCGCGAACGAGGAGCGCACGACCTGCGGTTTCAGGTAGAGGTCGGCGTCGCCGTCCGATGCGCCCGGGAAGGGGACGAGGTTGAACACCGTCGTCGGATCCTGCACGATCACTCCCGAACCGGGCTCGGAAGCGGCGATCTCCCCTGCGGACTGTCCCTTCGCGGGGATGAAGGCGTCGATGTACACGAGCGCCTTGACACTGCTGTTGCCGAGGGCGGCGTTCGTGATGACCATGCCGCCGTACGAGTGGCCGACCAGGACGATCGGGCCCTTGACCGACTTGAGGTAATCGGCCAGGTAAGCGGCATCGCTACGCACACCGCGCAGCGGGTTCGGCGGGGCCACGACGCGGTATCCCTGGTTCGTCAGCCGGGTGATGACGCCGTTCCAGCTCGATCCGTCGGCCCAGGCGCCGTGGACGAGCACCACGGTCGGCTTGCCCGCGGTGCCGGACCGGACGGGCGAGGCGGCAGAGGACGGCGAGCCTGACGCACTCGCCGGACCGACCGTGGCGAGGAGGAGAGCGGCTCCGACGCTCGCCGCGGCCAGCACGGTGAACGGGGTGCGGGTACGTCGGTACAGAGAACGGTGGTTCACAAGAGCCCTTTCGAGGCATGGGTTGAATTTGTGCCGTTTCCCGGGGAGAACCGGAACGGCACGGATGGGAACGGGCGCGGCCGGTGCGCCCTGTCACCGGTCCAGTCGCACGGCACGGATGTCGAGGGCTAGCCGCACCTTGTCGCTGATGAGAACTCCGCCTGCGGCCAGGGCCCTGTCGCCGCCGAGCCCCCAGTCGGAACGCCGCAACGTGGCCGTGCCCGTGAAACCGATACCGTTGTGACGGCCTCCGTACGAGCGGAAGCTCATCAGAGGGAAAGTCGCCGCATCGAGGACATCCGGGCCGGCGGCATGCACATCGCGCTCCGGATATCTCTTGCCGACCCTGCAGGCTTGGACACCGAGGCAGGCCTCGGACCGAGTGGGGCATCCCCCTTCGAGCTTGAGAATCCCCTCGAAGGCGGTGAAACGAGAAAGCGCCGGGTCCGGACCGCGGCGTTATTCGGCGAGCTTTCCGTCGGTCGAGACCTCCGCCATCAGGGAGGAAATCTCGTCGGGGATGGCCGGAATGCTCTCCCGGGTGATACCGGTCGTGGGCGACCACACGAGGTTGACCCGCTGAGCGGGGTCCAGGTGGGGGTAGTCGCTGCGGTTGTGGCAGCCGCGGGTCTCCCGGCGCTCAAGTGCCGCTTCGAGGGTGGCCCGGGCCGCCAGCGCGGCGGACTTGAGATCAAAGGCGTGTGCGAGGTCCTGGAAGCCGGCGATGTCCGGGTGGACGCCGACGTCCTCCATCCGTTTCTCGATCGCCGCGAGCTCCGCGAGCCCGGCGCGCAGGCCCTCCTCGTCGCGTACGACTCCGGCGTGCTCGGTCATGGTGTTGCGGATGGCGCGCTGCAGGGCGCGGACGTTCTCCGGTCCGTCGGCCACCAGCAGCTCGTCGATCTCCGCGCGGGCCTGTGCGACAGCCGACGCCGACCGGGGCTGGGCGGTCAGGGACCGGGAGTAGGCGGCGGCCGCCTGGCCCGTGACACGGCCGAAGACCAGCAGTTCGATGAGACTGTTCCCGCCGAGGCGGTTGGCACCGTGCAGCCCGCTCGACGCCTCACCGATGGCGTACAGGCCGCGCACGTCGGTGCTGTGGTCCTCGGGGCGCACCCACACCCCGCCCATCGAGTAGTGCGCGGTGGGCGCGATCTCGATCGGATCGCGGGTGATGTCCAGCATCTGCAGATCGAGCAGGGTCTGGTAGACGCGGGGGAGACGCGTCATGATCGTCTGTCGTGGCAGATGGGAGACGTCGAGCCACACTCCGCCCTTGGGCGTGCCCCGCCCTTCCTTGATCTCCGTGTAGGAGGCCAGGGCCACCCGGTCACGGGTCGACAGCTCCATGCGGGCGGGGTCGTAGCGGTTCATGAACCGCTCGCCGAGCGCGTTGCGCAGGATGCCGCCCTCACCGCGCGCGGCCTCGCTGACGAGGGTGCCGGCCGCGTTCTCGGGCTCGATGATCCCGGAAGGATGGAACTGCACCAGCTCGGGGTCGCGAAGCCGGGCGCCGGCCTCCACGGCCAGGCGGAACGAGTCGCCTGTGTTCTCGTCGCGCCGGGAGGACGTCCGCCGCCAGATCCGGGTGTGGCCACCCGCGGCGAGGATGACGGCGTCGGCGTGGATCAGGTACCGCGTGCCATGGGTGAGATCGAAGCCGTAGGCACCGAAGACGGCGCCGTCGTGGACCAGCAGCCGGGTGATGTAGACACCGTCGAGCACCGGAATGTTCAGCTGGTCCGCGCGCCGGATGAGCGTGCGCTGGATCTCCAGACCGGTGTAGTCGCCGGCGAAGGCGGTCCGCCGGAACGTGTGAGCGCCGAAGAAGCGCTGGGAGATCCGTCCGTCCTCCTCACGGGCGAAGGCCATGCCGTAGCGCTCCAGGTCGCCGATGCCCCGGGCGGCGCCCTGCGTGACGATCTCCACGGTGCGGGGATCGGCGAGCAGGTAGCTCTCCTTGAGCGTGTCGGCCGCGTGCTGCTGCCAGCTGTCCTCCGGATCCATGGTGCCGAGGGCGGCATTGATTCCTCCGGCGGCAAGCGCCGTGTGCGCGTCCTCCTTGGGGCGCTTGCCGACCGCGAGGACGTCGACACCGGCCTCGGCCAGTTCGATCGCTGCGCGCAGCCCGGCACCTCCGGTTCCGATCACCAGCACCGTGGCGGAAATACGTTGTTCGGTGAGAGTCACGACCTACTCCGATCGCCGTGGGATTGTCACCCACTAGGACCGGGCCGTCCCGGAATCTGTGACAGCGCCCGGATCGGGCGCCGGCCGTCACAATCGCGCGGGCTCCACGGTCATACCTCCGGTCGTACTCCCGGGCGTCCTCCGGGCGTGAGGGCGTTCCGGGCGTCCCCACCTGGTCGTGCCGAGGCCATGGGCGGCCGGTGGCGATGGCGTCCTCGGCGAGGGAATGAGGGTGTAAGTACGAATGACCGTTCGATCCGAAGGCCGGGCCGCCCGGCCGCGCTCCGCTTCCGGCGGCACTGACCGCCTCGACCTCCGTGCGCGCCACGAGCGACTGGTGTCCGCCAGGGTGCGCACAACGCAGGACCGGTTCGCGGACGCGATCACGGCCTTCGCGGGCACGATGGGCTTCGTCTACGTGCATGCCGTCTGGTTCGCGCTGTGGATCGCCCTCAACCTCAGGCTGCTCGGCGCCGCAGCGGTCTTCGACCCCTACCCGTTCGGGCTGCTCACGATGATCGTGAGCCTTGAGGCCATCTTCCTGTCCACCTTCGTCATGGTGAGCCAGAACCGGCAAGCCGCACGGGAGAACGTCCGGGCCGATCTGGATTTCGAGACCAATCTCCGCGCCGAGATCTGGGCGGTGCACACAGGCAAGGCGCTCGGCCTGAATCCGCAGGAGATCGAGCTGCACGTCCAGGAGATCATCAAGCAGAGCAGGAGCGCGCTGGAATCAGGCTCCGACGTTCCGCCCGTGGCCCCGGACGCGCTGTGACGTGGCCTTTTGGCGGCCGGCAGCGGTGGTGGTGGGGACGTGGTGGTCGTCACTCTCTTACGACGGCTGTCGTGTGCAGGCACGAGACACACGACAGCCGTCGAGACGACATACGGCCGGGCAAGCAGCCGACGCCGTCGGCTATGAGGCCAGCCTGATGTTCGTCGGTGTTCCCCGCTGAGCCATCTTCGTGTACGGGCAGAGCGAATCGGCCTTCTCCACGAGCGGGGCGGCGACGGCCACGTCGATGTCCGGCCACCTGACCTCGAGGTCGACATGCAAGAGGTAGCCGCCGTCTTCCGGGTCCCGTCCAAAAGCCACGGTCGCCTCCACGGAGATCGCTGCGGGGTCCAGTGCTGCCTGCCGTGCGACCAGACTCAGCGCCCCGTGGAAACAGGCGGCAATACCGGCGGCGAACAACTGCTCGGGATTCGTCCCCTGGCCGTCTCCGCCCAGTTCCGCCGGCATGCGCAGGTCGAGATCCAGGACGCCGTCGCCCGAGCGGGCCCTTCCCGAGGCCCGCCCGTGACGCGCCATCCCCCCGTTCACCGTCACGGTGGTGGTGTAGATCGGCGCGAAAGCCTCTCCGTCGAAGTCCTTGTCGGTGGACAGATCGGGCAACCGGGTCGGCTCGTTCACGGCATGTCTCCGTCGGCGTCGCAGTACACAGCCGGGCGCTGAGCCGAAACCGACGCCGGAGGACTCACGTTCGTCGGCCTGTGTGCACCCCGGGGCCTGTTGGTACCGAGCCGCCGTGCGCTGCGGGATTCCGGGCGGCCATGGGCAGAACCCGACGGACCGGTGATGTCGAATGCCATAGGGGCACCTTCGCGTATGGAGGGTTTCCAGATGCGGACAGTCACTTGACCGACAGATCCCCGCCGTTGTGACAGTCGCCGTCGAGGTGGGTGGGGGTGGGGCGCCCGCGCGGCTGACGGAGGCTGCTGCGCACCCTGACATGTGTCCGAGCCGAACCCATGGTGCCCACATATAGTGATGCACATAACATTTCGGACAGGGTACCGGCTGAAGGGCATGTCATGAAGTTCGCGGTCATCGGCGGTACGGGACTGATCGGATCGCAGGTCGTCAAGGAGTTGAACGCCGCCGGGCACGAGGCGGTGCCGCACTCGCAGTCCACAGGAGTCGACATCCTCAGCGGTCAGGGCCTGGACGAGGCGGTCATGGGAGCGGACGTCGTCATCAACCTGACGAACTCCCCGACCTTCGACGACGCCTCCCTCGCGTTCTTCCAGACCTCGATGGACAACCTCCTGGCGGCGGCCGACAAGGGCGGTGTCGGCCACTTCGTCATCCTCTCGATCGTCGGCACGGACCAGGTGCCCGAGCTGGACTACTACCGCGCCAAGGCGCTCCAGGAGAAGATCCTCGCGGATGGGCCGATCCCCTATTCGATCGTCCGGGCCACGCAGTTCATGGACTTCATGGATGCGGTGCTGTCCTGGACCGCCGACGCGGACACCGTCCGGCTTCCCGGCACGCCCATTCAGCCCATCGCCTCCCGGGACGTGGCGCACGCGGTGGCGGAGGTGGCGGCCGGCGCCCCGCTGAACGGGATCCGCAACGTCGCCGGCCCCGAGATCTTCCCCCTGGACGAACTGGGCCGGATCACTCTGTCCCACAAGGGCGACCCCCGTACCGTCGTCACCGACCCCACCGCCGGTATGTTCGCCGTGGTCAAGGGCGACGTCCTCACCGACAAGAACGCGCACCTCGCGCCCACTCGCTACACCGACTGGCTTTCCTGACCGGGGCGCGGTCGGGGCGTCCGGGGCCGCCGTGCGCCCGCTCGGTGCCGCCGTTCATACGACGGCACCGCCATGGCGAGATCCATGGCGGTGCGCAGGGGAGGGGCTGCTCGCTGTCGTCGGCCGAGGTCCCGTGACTCCGTCGGGAACCGGCCTGTGCGCGGGCGGGAGCTCAGTCGGTGGGGCGGGGGGCCCGCAGGTGGGCCCGCTTCTCCAGCTCCTCGTCGTCGACCAGGGTGAGCATCGGCTGGTTCGGCGCACACATCATGAACACGATGTACTTGGCCGGCACCTCCGAGGAGGCGTTGCCGTTCTGGTAGTGGATCACCTCACCGCCCGGCTCCCAGAACGTCTCACCGGCCTTGATCACGTGCTCCGGCTCGCCCTCGAGCTCCCACCGGACCGCTCCTTCGATGACGTAGCCGAAACACGGCCCCGAGTGGCGGTGCGGAGGAGTCCCGGGGTCACCGGGAGCCCACTCGACGAGGACGGTCATTCCCGAAGCGCCCTCGGGAACGAAGGGCGGCTTGACGTCCGCCAGCATCTTCGGTCCGAATCCGTCCTCTGAGTGCATTTCGTGCATGGTGCTACCTCCGTGTACCGGCCCGGAACGGACGCGCTCGCGTCAGCGGTTCCAGGCTCACAACGACTTGATCTACAGCGAAGACAGAACGCGTCCCACTTCTGTGACGCGCCGTGAGCCTCCCGTTTCACGCGGCGGGCCGCCACCGTCCGCCACCGTTCGGCCGGCTGTGGTCCCGGCAGCGCCAACATCGGCGCAGCGGTGCCGGGCTCCGAAGAGACCGGCTCGGCCGACCACCTGCTTGAGCGCAGCTGGCCGGCGCCCCGAACGTCGTTCTCCGTGCCGAACGCATCGATGACGGGACAAGGGTTGTCCCTGCCCGGCTGCCTCCCGGCCCTCGGCATCCGGCCCCGGCTTCGAGCTCAGCCGAACATGCCGACCTTGTAGCCGCCGGCCGGCTGCTGGGTGATGATGTTGATGCGGTTGTAGGCGTTGATGACGGCAATCAGGCTGGTCAGCGCCGCGAGTTGGTCCTCGTCGAAGTGCTTCGCGGCGTTCGCCCAGGCCTCGTCGGTGACACCACCGGCCGCGTCCGCGACGCGGGTGCCCTGCTCGGCCAGCTCCAGCGCGGCGCGCTCGGCCTCGGTGAAGACCGTCGCCTCCCGCCAGGCGGCGATCAGGTTGAGCCGTACCGAGGTCTCCCCGGCGTGGGTGGCCTCCTTGGTGTGCATGTCGGTGCAGAAGCCGCAGCCGTTGATCTGGCTGGCGCGGACCTCCACCAGATGCTGCACGGTGGCCGGCAGCGTCGAGTCCGACAGCGCCTTGCTGGCCGAGACGAGGTGCTTGAGCACCTTGCCCGCGAGCGGATTGCCGTAGTAGTTGAGACGCGCGTCCATGGATCCTCCTTGCGGAATTGCTGGTACGCACTACTGACCGGGCAGTCCGCCGAGGTGTGACACCGAAACCTGATGTGACCCGGGTCTCGTTCGTCGTGTCGTCACCGTGCCCGGTTCGAGGGTTCGCCGGCTGTGCACCCACGTTGATCGCGAGACGCCGATCACCGCACGGGGCCGCGGACACGCCGTCCATGTGCCGAAGGAGGGCACAGGAACGGCACGACCGCGGTCCTGGGTGTCGCTACCAGACAGGGACGCCGAGGAGACCGCCGAATGGCAGGCGTCCCTCGACGCCGTCGTGCGGCACGCAGGGCCGGATCGGGCAGATCAGCCAATGGGTTGAGCAGGACTGCACGTCGCCGGGCACGGACGGCTTCGGGCTGTCGGACACCCGTGCTGCCGTACGCCGCCATTTCCATGTCGACGCCGAGTCGATCGTCATCGCCGCCCTGGGCCGGTTGGCGCGCCATGACGCGATCGCCCCGGAGACGGTTGTCGAGAATCGTGATCGCTACGACCGCCCGGGGCTGCCTCGCGTGAGCAGTGACCGGGAGCGTGGCCACACGCGCGGGGCGAGCGGCCCGGAGCGGGAGCTGGTGCCCACGTGCACCGAAGGCGGGACCGCTCTCTTTTCGTGTCGATCGCTACCGTATCGGGTGAGTGGACGGCTGATAGCGTGGGGCTGTGACAGCCGACACTCCGCACCCCTTGGCCGCCTCGCGTGCCACCGATCGCCCCGGGGATGCCTCGCCTTTCGCTCTCGGCCTGTTGTTGCGGCGGGCGCACTGGCGGGTGGCCGGGGTGATGACGGAGGCGCTGCGCCCGCTGGGTATCGAGTTGCGGCACTTCGCGGTGCTGCTGGTGCTGGTCGACCGGGGGCCGACGGTGCAGCGGGACCTGGGTCCGGCGACGGGGTCGGACAAGGCGGGGGTCATGAGGGTCGTGGACGATCTGGAGCGGATGGGACTGGCCGTGCGCAAGGCGGTTCCGGGAGACCGGCGGGTGCGTGCGGTGGAGATCACGCCTCGGGGTGTCGAGCTGTTCGATGCGGCGCATGTGGCGGCGGAGCCGCTGGCCGAGCGCCTGGTGGCCGATCTGGAGCCGGGCGAACGCGAGCAGCTGACAGGACTGCTGACCCGGTTCGCCCACCCCGCCGAGCACGACAAGGCATGACCACGCCCGGACGCGGACGGGTTCGCCCGCGGCCGTACGGAAACGGGTGAGGACGGTTCTCTACGGCGCGACGGAGGGGATGTCACCGGGCGCTGGGCAGTCGGAGGGGCTCGTCGGCAGACCGTCCCCGCCGCTCGGCTCACGGACACCGCCCCGCCCGGCGGCCCGGGCCACCAGCAGTGTGTCCGCGGCCGCTATGGCCTCGTCGACTGTCCGGGCCCCCATCGTGATGCACAGCGTGTAACTCACGTCCTCGAGTTCGCGTGCCCTCTCCCGCCCCTCGTCCCCGGCGAACGCGATCCGCAGGCACGCGTATCGGGTCAGCAGTCCTCTGACGACCTTCGGATCCGGAACAACGAGCACAGCCAGGCCTCCCTTTCGACGTTCTGGTCACACCGGCGTGAGGGAAGACCGGTTGTCCCCGGCTTGTGTGACGAGACGGGCTCCCGCCCGGTGCATTCCCGGGATGCGCGGCCGCGGGAGACGGCCGGTGTCACACGACGCGTGCATGCCCGGTCAGAGGATTGAGCCGAGGAACGTACCTGTCGTTGTTGCGCTGTGCCCGGTGAGGGGGAGAAGCCATATGGACGAGGCCGACGCGGTGCCGGTCGCCGAGCTGCTCGATGAGCGGCGGCACCTGCTGGACGTCACCTACTGGATGCTGGGCGACTCCCGCGAGGCGGAGAACGTGGTCGGTGAGAGCTACCGTCGGTGGTACGGCCTGTCCGACGCGGAACGTGGCCGGATCACGGCTCCCCGGCACTGGCTCACGAAGACCGCGGGCGGGATCTGCCTGGGCCTGCTCGCCCGCCCCCGCCGTGGCGTGACCGGTCGGCCTGACCGGACGGCGGAGCACTCGACGGAACCACCAGACGTCGAGGGCGCTCAGGCGGGCCTGGCGGAGGAGGTCAGCCGGGTTCTGCTGAACGCGCTGGACTCCCTGTCGCCGGCCGAGCGGGCGGCGTTCGTGCTCAACGACGTCTTCGGGATGGCCTCCGGCACGGTGGCCGACATCGTGGGACGCCCGGAGCCCGAGTGCGCCGAGCTCGCCGACCGTGCCCGCCGCAGCCTTCGGAAGCAGCGCTCGCGCTCCACCCCTCCCGAGGAACAGGATCTCCTCGCCCGTACCGTCCGCCAGGCCTGCGTGGACGAGGATGCCGAACTGCTCGAGTCGCTGCTGTGTCCGGACGCGACGGCGTTCTTCGACGGCGGCGGCAAGGTCCGCGCACTGAGCAGGCCGGTGCACGGCAGCCGTCAGGTCGCCCACGGCCTGCTGACGCTCCTGGCCCGCCACCCTCGCACCACCCTGACCACCCGCTCCGTCAACGGGCGTACCGGCCTCGTCGTCCGTTACGACTGCCAGGTCGCCGCCGTCATCAGTCTCGACATCGCCGAACACCGTGTCGCGCAGGTGTGGGTTGTCCTCAATCCCGACAAGCTGCGGTCCTGGAACCAGCCCCCCACCCTCCCGGAATCCGGCTCGCACGGGGGCCCGTCACCGCAGGGCGACGGCTCGCTCTGACCGGCGGCGCCGCCGGGTCAGCTGCCGCCGACGAACGTGACCGTCTCCTCGAGCGGCGCCCGGCCGATACGGGGTTGGCTTGCCGAGACGTCCTCGTGCCCGATCGACATGCCGCAGAAGAGAAGGAGTTCATCCGGCGGCGACAGGACGTCCGCGACGGTCTTGTGGTACTTCGCCCAGGCCATCTGCGTGCAGCTGTGCAGCCCTTCGGCGCGGAGCAGCAGCATCACGGACTGCAGATACATGCCCAGGTCCGACCACTGCGGCCGGCCCATGCCGCGGTCGACGTAGCAGAACAGGGCGGCCGGCGCCCCGAAGCAGTCCCAGTTCGCGGCAGCGGCCCTCTGCCGCGCCTCCAGGTCCTCGCGTGGAATGCCGAGCGCGCCGTAGCGCTGCTCGCCGAAGGCGGATCGGCGCTCCTGGTAAGGGCTCTTGAGGGCTGGGGGGTACTGCTCGTACTCGGGCTCGTCCCAGGGGTCGCTCGCGGCTATGCGTTCGCCCGCACGCTTCTTGAGCTCGGCCAGCGGTCGGCCGGTCAGGACGTAGACCTGCCATGGCTGGAGGTTCGATGCGGAGGGTGCCCAGGCCGCGGCGGACAGCACGCGCTCCAGCACCTCCCGCGGTACCTGCTGGTCGGTGAATCCCCGCACGGCTCGCCGACTCGCGACGGCCTCGTAGACATTCATGATCGCCCGCATCCCTTCTCCTTGGACCTCCGTAATCGTCTCACTCGATACAGTATCGGTCAAAACCATCTCGAACGAGTGTGACAGTGGGTGGAGAGGGGGGTGGGCGTGGTCATGCCTTGTCGTGCTCGGCGGGGTGGGCGAACCGGGTCAGCAGTCCTGTCAGCTGCTCGCGTTCGCCCGGCTCCAGATCGGCCACCAGGCGCTCGGCCAGCGGCTCCGCCGCCACATGCGCCGCATCGAACAGCTCGACACCCCGAGGCGTGATCTCCACCGCACGCACCCGCCGGTCTCCCGGAACCGCCTTGCGCACGGCCAGTCCCATCCGCTCCAGATCGTCCACGACCCTCATGACCCCCGCCTTGTCCGACCCCGTCGCCGGACCCAGGTCCCGCTGCACCGTCGGCCCCCGTTCGACCAGCACCAGCAGCACCGCGAAGTGCCGCAACTCGATACCCAGCGGGCGCAGCGCCTCCGTCATCACCCCGGCCACCCGCCAGTGCGCCCGCCGCAACAACAGGGCGAGAGCGAAAGGCGAGGCATCCCCGGGGCGGTCGGTGGCGCGCGAGGCGGTCGGCGGGGCGGCTTCGTGAGGTGCGCGGGTGGTCACGAGCACCACATTACAGCCATAGGTGCATTCGATACGGTTTCATGTGAGTCGGTCACGGATGGGCTGAGGAACCGTGATCCGGCCTGAGCCGTGCCCTCGTGGTCACTTGACTGATGCATCGCCTCTCAGCCCGTCCCAGGCTCGTGGTGGACGGGAAGACGAGAGGGGACGAATCATGAGCGGCAAGGTCTTCGACACCGATGACGAGCCAGGGTGTGCTCGCAAAGCCGGGTCGGAGGGCCACGCCAGGTGGGGTGTCGAGCCGGAGCCGGTGACATGTCGAACGGTCGTGGCTCTTCTCGAAGAGGGGGCGGCGCTGCCGGTCATGACAGAGCTCCGCTATGACAGCGCGGAGCCGTACTCCGTGACCATGGCGTTCAACGCGGGCAGTGATCCGGTCGTCGAGTGGGAGTTCGGCCGCGACCTCCTGGCCTCGGGCAGGCGGCGGCTCGACGGGCTCGGTGATGTGCAGGTCTGGCCCGACGAAATCCGTGGCCATGGGTTGGTGTACCTGTCGTTCCGGTCGGGCTGGGAGACGTTCGTCGTAGCCGCGTCCGCGGTGGTGATCGATGAATTCCTGACCGCCACCTTCGACGTCGTGCCCCTCGGGGAGGAGAGGAGCTCTCCGGGGCCGGAGGGTCTTGCCGTTCAGCTGTAGGACGAGACGTGACGTCAGAGAGTCGTTCGACTGATGGTCCACCCTCACCGGCAGGAGGGCCGCACCCGACGAGTAGCATGCTGAGCGGACCACCCCCCTGGCGGAGAGAAGCTTCACGTGCTGTGCCCCCTGCTTGTCGTGCCGATGAATGGACGTCCGGCGCCTGAGCATCCCGCGGGCGCACGTGTCGGGACGCGGTTGTCGCGAACCCCGCAGAAGGCGGGATCCGCACGAGTGTGAGGGGGCGGGACGAGGAACTGCGCACCCTGCGGGGTCTGCTCGCGGACGCCGCAGCCGGGCACGGTGGTGCACTGCTGGTCCACGGCGCCGCCGGTGTCGGCAAGTCGGCTCTGCTGCGCACGGTCGGGGCCGAGGCCGCGGAAAGCGGTTTCAAGGTGCTCCGCACCTCCGGGGTGGAGCCCGAGCAGTGGCTGCCGTTCGCCGCACTGCAGATGCTGCTGCAGCCGGTCGCCCGTGGCATGAAGGACCTGTCGGATCCGCACCGGTCGGCGCTGAGCGCCGCGTTCAGTGCCAGGGACACCGAGCCCGAGATATACCGGGTCGGACTGGCCGTGCTTGAACTCCTCGCCGACGAGGCCAGCCTCCAGCCGCTCCTGCTGCTGGTGGACGACCTGCAGTGGATCGACTCCTCGAGCCGGGACGTGCTCAAGTTCGTCGCCCGGCGCACCCATGACCTTGCCATACAGGTGATCGCCGGCGCTCGGGTCCAGTACTCCGAGTCGTACGGACACCTGGACCTTCCGCTGCTACCGCTCAGCCGGCCGGCCGCCGCCGAACTGCTCGACGCCGGCGCGCCCGACCTGCCGCCGTCGTTGCGGGCGCTCATCCTGGAGCGTGCGGCGGGCAATCCGCTGGCCCTGGTGGAGCTGCCCAAGGCCGTCCAGGGCATGACCGCGCAGCTGGACGACCTGCCGCTGACCCAGCGGCTGGAGGACGCCTTCTCCGCACGTACCGATTCCGTGAGCCGGGAGTGCCGTACGTTGCTCCTGGTCCTGGCCGCCGAGCCGGCCGCGCCCCTGAACCTCCTGCTGGATCTGACGAGCCGCCTCACCGGCTCTGCGGTCTCCGTCGACGCGGTGCAGGAGGCGGTCGACGCGGATCTGGTCACCCTGGTCGGTTTCACCGCCGAGTTCCGCCATCCGCTGATGCGCACGGCCATCTACACCCATGCGACACTCGCCGACCGGCTGGCCACCCACCGTGCCCTCGCAGCGGTGCTGGAAGGGACCCCCGAGCGCCGACTCGCTCACGAGGCAGCGGCCACGATCGGGCCGGACGAGGAGCTCGCCGCTCGGCTCGAACGTTTCGCCGATGCGTCGCAGGCCGCAGGGAGGGCGGCCGCAGCCGTCCCGGCGCTGCGTCAGGCGGCCGACCTCGTCCTCGACGCTCAGCGCCGGACCGGCATCCTGGTCCGGGCGGCCGAGTTGTCCAGCGAGATCAACCACAGCATCAGCGTCCAGGCGCTGCTGGACCGCATGGACATGAGCGTGCTGGACCCGGTCGACCGGGCTCGCCTGATGGTGGTGTCGGACAGTTCTGCTTTCGAACCCGGCGAGCCGGAACGACGGATCCAGGACATGGTCACCGCGGCGGCCGGAGCCTTCGACGCGGGAGCCGGAGACGTCGCGGAGAACCTGTTGTGGCGGGCCAGCGCGCGGTGCTTCTTCCAGGACGGCGACGCGCAGGTGCGGGCCCGGACCGCAGCGGAACTCGACCGCTGGAATCCCGATCCGAACGCCCCCCACGTGCTCGCGGTGCGGGCGTATGCCGAGCCGTACCGGCACGGGGCCGACGTGATCGCGCGGCTCGGCGGTATCGGAGCAGACCATCAGGACGGCCGGATCCTGCATTTCCTCGGCAGCGGTGCGATGGTGACGGGCGACGCCAGCCGCGCCGTCCAGTACCTCGCGGCGGCGGCCGCGGCATGGCGTTCGCAGGGCCGGCTCGGGCTTCTCGCCCGTTCACTGGCCGCCGCCTGGCCGCAGGTGTACCTCGGCCAGCTCGAGCGGGCTCGCGAGGAGTGCGCCGAAGGACTGGCCCTGGCCGAGGAGACGGGGGAGTGGATCGTCTGGCTGGGGTTGAAGGCTACGGCCGGCCTGGTGGCGGCGCTGCGCGGGGAAACCGAGCAGGCGACGCGGACGACCGGCGAACTGCGCACGCACAGCCTGTTCCTGGAGATGCCGTTCGTCACCGTGATGGCACAGCAGACCGACGGCCTGCTCGCGCTCTTCGAAGGCCGGGCGACGGAGGCGTACGACGTGCTGTCGCGCGCCTTCGACCCCGCGGATCCGCACTACCACTCGGTGAGCCGCTGGCTGCTCGCACCGGACCTGGCGGACGCCGCGGTCGCCGCGGGCACCGTACAACAGGCCCGGGACCTGCTGGCCGGTCTTCCGGAGCTGGCCGGTCGGCTGCCCTCGGAAATGATGGTGGTGGCGCACGCCTACACCGACGCGGTGCTGGCGCCGGACGACACCGCGGAGGAGCGTTACGCCGCGGCCCTGACCGCACTGCCGGCCGCATGGACGCTGTCGCGCGCCCGGCTCCGTCTGCACCACGGCCGGTGGCTGCGCCGCCAACGCCGCAACGTCGACGCCCGGCACCCGCTGCGGCTCGCCCGCGCCGAGTTCGACCGGGTCGGCGCGCAGCCCTGGGCCGAGATGGCCCGCGAACAGCTGCGTGCCACCGGCGAGTCGAGCGGTCGGCGGCACGCGAACACCGGCGATCAGCTGTCCGCCCAGGAGATGCAGATAGCCGTGCTGGCGTCGCGGGGGCTGAGCAACCGGGAGATCGGCCACCGCCTGTTCATCTCGCACCGCACCGTCGGAGCGCACCTCTACCGCATCTACCCACGCCTGGGCATCACCGGCCGCGGCAAGCTGGCGGCCGCCCTCGCCGCGCTGCAGGACGAACAGTCCACGTCCGGCCTCTGACGGCTGGGGCGCCGAGCCGTGCGAGGGGCGGGCGTGGCCAGGGCCCCGGGCGGCTGCCTCTTCGTCCCCCCGTTCCGCTCCCCGCACTCGAACAGCCGGAGGGTCTCCTCCAGGCCCGGACAGGGGTCGGCGTCCGCGAAGTTGCCGGGGGTGAGGAAGGTCGGAGAGGTGATGTCAGGAGTGCTCATGCTGATCCTTGACCGGTGGTCGCCGCCGTGGCGGGGGAGGGGACACGGCCGCCGGGGATCGCCGCCAGCAGCTCGCGGGTGTAGGCGTGACGGGGCGCGGAGAACAGGTCCCCGGGCGGGCCCGACTCGACGACCCTCCCGGCCCGCATGACGGCGACCTGGTGTGCGATCTGCCGTACGACGGCCAGGTCGTGGGAGATGAACAGGTACGCCACTCCCGTGTCCGCCTGCAACTGGGCGAGCAGGTCCAGGACCTGGGCCTGCACGGACACGTCGAGCGCGGACACCGGCTCGTCGCACACCACCAGGTCGGGGGAGAGCGCGAGGGCACGGGCGATGGCCACCCGCTGGCGCTGACCGCCCGACAACTCGGCCGGGCGGCGCTCCAGCGTCGCGGCGGGCAGGGCGACCCGGTCGAGCAGGTCGCGGGCGCGGTCGAGCCGGGAGGCGCGGTCGCCGACCTTGAACGCCCGCAGCGGCTCGGTGATCACCTCGGCGACGGAGAAGCGCGGGTCGAGCGAGGCGTACGGATTCTGGTAGACGAGCTGGGCGCGCCGGCGCAGCTGCCTGACCTCGGCGCCCTTGGCGGTGGTGACGTCGGTGCCGTCGAAGAGGACGTGCCCGGAGGTCGCGTCGGCCAGCCGGAGCACCAGCCGGGCGGTGGTGGACTTGCCGGAGCCCGACTCCCCGACCAGGGCGAGGGTCTGCCCGCGCCGCAGGGTGAGGTTCACGTCATCGACCGCGCGCAGGGTGCGGGCCGCGCCTCCGGCTCGCGGCAGCCTGAACTCCTTGACCAGGTTGCGCGCCTCGACCAGGGGAGGCGTGGTGTCGGCCGGGCCGGCGGCCACCGGGGTACGGGTGCGGGCCGTGGTCAGGCTCGGGGCGGCGGCCAGCAGCCGCCGGGTGTACGCGTGCTGCGGGTCGGCCAGGACGGCCCGGGTCTCGCCCGCCTCGACGACCCTGCCCTGTTCCATGACCACCAGGCGCTGGGCCCGGTCGGCGGCCACCCCGAGGTCGTGGGTGACCAGCAGGATCGCGGTGCCCGACTCCTCGGTGAGGTGCTGGAGATGGTCGAGGATGACCCGCTGCACGGTGACGTCGAGCGCGCTGGTCGGCTCGTCGGCGATGATCAGCCGGGGCTTCGCGGCGATCGCGACCGCGATCAGGGCACGTTGCCGCATGCCGCCGGACAGCTCGTGCGGGTACTGCCGGGCCCGGACGGCCGCGTCGGGCAGCCCGGCCCTGTCGAGGACGGCGACCGCCTCGGCGGCCGCCCCGCGCCGGGTCGCCAGGCCGTGGATGCGCAGCACCTCGGCCACCTGCTCGCCGATCCGCTTCACCGGGTTGAGGGAGACGGTCGGATCCTGCGGGACCAGCCCGATCTGCGCGCCGCGCACGGTACGCAGTTCCGCCTCGGAGAGAGCGGCCAGGTCGTCCCGGCCGAAGCGGACCGTGCCCGCGTCGATGGTGCCGTTCGCCGCCAGCAGCCGGAGGACGGCGTGCGCGGTGGTGCTCTTGCCGGAGCCGGACTCACCGACCACGGCGGTCACCTGTCCGGGCCATACGTCCAGGTCCACGCCGCGCACGGCCGACACCGTGCCGCCCCGGGTGCGGTACGACACGGACAGGCCGCGGATCCCCAGCAGTGGTGTGGTCACGTTCTCACCGTTCTCGCGTGCGTCACGGTCCTCGCGTGCGCCGCGGTTCTCGCTCGGGTCGCGGTTCTCGCGTGCTTCGCTGTTCTCATGCGTTTCGTGGGTCATCGCTGCCGTGCCCATTCGCCGTCCAGCGCCCGCGCGACGCGATTGGCGGCCAGCACGGTCGCGGCGATCGCCAGACCGGGCAGTGCGGTCAGCCACCAGGCGTTGGCCAGGTAGTTGCGGCCGTCGGAGATCAACGTCCCCCACTCCGGGGCGGGCGGCGGCGCGCCGTAGCCGAGGAAGCTCAGCGCCGACACGGCCAGGATCGAGGAACCGAAGTCCAGGGTGGCCAGCACGATCACCGGCCCCGCGGCGTTGGGCAGCACGTGCCGGCCCAGCACCGAGTACCAGCGGGCACCGCAGGACCGGGAAGCCTCGACGAACACCGCCTGCCGCACCCGCAGCACCTCGGACCGTGCCACCCGGGCGAAGGAGGCCACGCTGGCGATGCCGACCGCGACCGCCACCTTCACCGTCCCGTACCCGAGCGCGGTGACCAGCGCCAGCGACAGGAACAGCGCGGGGATGGACAGCAGGACGTCGACGAGACGCATCAGTGCGTCGTCCACCCAGCGGCCCACGAACCCCGCGACCACCCCGAGCAGACCGCCGACCACGAACGCGACCAGGACCGCGATCAGCGTGGCCTTGAGGGAGAGCTGGGCGCCGTGGACCACGCGGGAGAAGACGTCGCGCCCGAGTTCGTCGGTGCCGAACCAGTGACTGCCGCTCGGGCCGCGGAAGTTCTGGGACGGCACCCCCTTCAGCGGGTCCTGCGAGGTGAACAGGTCCGGCCAGAAGGCGGCCAGCACCACCAGCACGAGGACGCCGGCGGACAACAGCAGACCGGGGCGGCGCACCAGGAAGCGGAGCACCCGGCGGAGGCCGGCGGGGCGGCCCGGTTTCGCGGGTGATCCCGCTTCCGTCACGGGCCGGGCGAGGCCGAGGGCGGCCTCCGCCTGGTCGTCGACAAGACTCTGACTCATGCGAAGCCCGCCCTTCTCTCCGAGGCCACGACGATCCGCGGGTCCAGCAGCGGATAGACCAGGTCGACGAGCAGGTTCGTGGCCACGAAGATCAGCGCGCCGAACACCACCACCCCCTGGACCAGCGGGATGTCCTGGGCGGTGACCGCACCGGCCGTCACCCGCCCCAGACCGTCGCGGGAGAACACCGTCTCGACCACCACCGAACCGGCGATCAGCTGCCCCACCAGCAGGCCGACCACCGTCAGCGCGGGCAGCGAGGCGTTGCGCAGCGCGTGCCGCAGATGCACCCGCCACCGGCCGGCGCCCTTGGCCCGCGCGGTCTCCACGTAGGCCTGGTCCAGCGCGGTCAGCAGGCTCTTGGCCAGCACCTGGGCGACCTGCGCCCCGGTCGGGACCGCCAGCGTCAGGGCCGGCAACACCAGGCCCTTCAGCCCGTCGTTGCCGAACGCCGGGAACCAGTGCAGCCTGAACGAGAACGCCTCGACCAGCAGCAGCCCCACCCAGAACGTCGGGACCGACACCCCCAGCGGGGGCAGCGACAGCAGCAACTGCCGCAGCCACCGTCGCGAGGTGTAGGTCGCCACCACCGCGAGACCGCCGCCGAGGACCACCGCCAGGACCAGTGCCGCACCGGTCAGCTGGAGCGTCTGCGGCAGCGCGTCGGCCAGGGTGGAGGTCACCGGGCGGCCGGTGGAGACCGCGTCGCCGAACTCCCCGCGCACCGCCCGGCCCAGATACTCCGCGTACTGCAGCAGCACCGGCTTGTCGAAGCCGTACTCGTGCCGCAGTCTGGCGAGTTGGGCCGGGTCGACCTGTCCCGTGTCCATTCCGGCACCCGCCATCGCGGACACCGGGTCACCGGGCAGGAAGTCCAGGACCAGGAAGGACACCGTGTAGGCCGCCCACAGCACCCCGACCGCCTGCGCGAGCCGTTTGATCACATAGCGGCGCATCCGCTAGCCGATCCAGGTGTCGTGCAGCTGGATGCGGCTGCCGGAGTCGAATGCAAGGTCGTGCACCTTCTTCGAGACGCCGAGCTGGGTCTGGAGTTCCACCACCGGCACGTTGTACGCGTTCTGCACGATCAGCTTCTGCGCCTGAGCAACCAGCTGCCTGCGCTTCGCGGTGTCCGTGGTCGCGGCCTGCGCGGACAGCGCCGTGTCCAGCGAACTGGGCGGCAGGTGGTAGAAGTTGCCGAGCCGGGTGGAGAAGGAGCTGCGCAGGATGTCGGGATCGGCGCGGGTCGTGTTCCCCCACACCACGTCGAAGTCGCCGGACTGGATCGTGGTGGCGAACTGGGTGACCGGCAGCTGCTTGAGCACCACGTCGACCCCCACCGACTTGAGCTGCTGCTGGACCAGCTCCAGTGCGGGCTGGTTGGTGGCCGCGTTGGGGAACCAGCTGATGGTCAGGGTCAGCTTCTTGCCGTCCTTGGTGCGGATGCCGTCGCTGCCCGCCTTCCAACCGGCCGAATCCAGCAGCGACTTCGCCTTGGCCGTGTCGAGCGCGAGGTCCGAGGAGAGGTCCGTGTAGTCGGGGGTGGTGTGCGCCAGGATGCTGGTCGCCGGCTGGGTGCCGGTCGGGTAGACGGTGTCGGCGATCTGCTTGCGGTCGACGGCGGCCGAGATCGCCTGCCGGACTCTCGCGTCCTTCAGCAGGGGCCGGGAGTTGTTCAGTCCGAGACCGAACACCACGCCGGGGTTGGCCCGGCTCTGGAGGGTGACCTGGCCGCCCTTGAGCGCCGCCTCGTTGGCCCTGCCGACGCTGCTGATCGCGTCCACCTGCCCGGACTGGAGACTGCCGGCCCGCACCCCCGCCTCGGGCACGACCTTGAACACCAGCTTGTTCAGGTAGGCCTCGCCCTTCTTCGACCACAGCGAGGAACCCCAGTCGTACCCGGTGCGCTTGGCCAGGGTGACCGATTGGTTCTGCACGTACTGCTTGAGCACGAAGGGCCCGGACCCGACCACCCCGTCACTGCACTTCTGCTGCGGGCTCTTCTTGACGCTCGCCGAGGACTCGATACCCAGCGAGTGGGTCGAAGTCGCCTGGAGGAACTGGGCGTTGGGCTGCTTGAAGGTCACCTTGACGGTGAGCGGGTCGACCACGGTGGTGCTCTTGACACCGCTCAGGTAGCCCTCGGCGAGGGTGCCCAGGGCGCCGAGGTCCGGCACCGCGTCGAAGTTGTCCTTGACCACCTGCGCGGTCAGCTTCGACCCGTCGCTGAAGGTGACGCCCGACCGCAGGTGGAACGTGAACGTCGTCGCGTCGGCGCTGATGTCCCAGCTCTTGGCCAGCCACGGCACGATCTTGCCGGTCTTCGGGTCCTGGTCGGTGAGGGAGTCCACGAGCTGGCGCACCGAGTAGATGGTGTCGTTGCTGGCGACCTGCTGCGGGTCCACGCAGCCGGCGTCGGAGCCCACCGCGAAGGTCAGGGTGCCGCCGGACTTCGCCTGGCCGCTTCCGCCGCCGGAGCCGTCGTCGCCCGAACCGCACGCGGTCAGCAGGACGCTGGTGGTCAGGAGCGCGGCCAGGGGCGCCCATCGGGAAGGTCTGAAATCCGGAAGTGCAGTCACGGAGGGCTTTCTCCTACTCGTGTCACCGGGGCACGACCGCGCACGGACGTGTGCGGGCATGACGGTGTGTGCGGCCCGGGCGGATCGACTCCCGCCGGGGATGCGCTGTGCGGAAAGGGAGTTGGCATGCGGACGACACCGGGAACCGGTGGCATGCGGGAAGGGCGGCGCGCAGGGGCCGGGGCCGGTGACGGACGTCAGCCGGCGGCAGCCGGGCCGGTCAGGCCCGACAGAGGCAGCTGGTCGAACGCTTCAGATCGATGTGGCGTCGGCGCGAGAGCCGGGAGTACGCCGTGGCGTCGGCGGGGGAGGCAGCGGAGTCGTCGCTGTGCCGCATGCCGAACCTCCCCGTCTCCGGCCCCGGTCACGGGGCCACGCGCTTGCGGGAGTCATCGGTGACCCCGCCGGGCTTTCACCTGGAGCACCCCACCGCGTGGGAGGGTTGCCGGTCAGCGAGCCAGGGCATGGCGCTGACACTCAATGCCGCTGGTGATGCTACGGATCGATTTTGTCGTACGTCAATGCCGCACCGTGACGCCCTGTTCGGGAGAACCTGGCCCATGGGACGGACGGCAGGCTGCGTCCCGGACGGCACCGGGTGGTGGCCGGCGGCACGGTGACGCGCCGCTCCTCCCGTCTCGGTGTGGGAGCGTGCCAGTGGCAACGTCGAGGAGTACCTGAGGGTCTTCGGCCGCCCCGAGCAGCTCGCGGCCTGGCGGGAGAACCGCCCCTACGTCGCCGAAGTCATCGCGTGAACCAGTCGAAGGAGAGCCGCCCATGACCACGTTCCCCACCGCACAGGCCGTGCGGACCACCCCGGAGGGGCTCCTGTGGGAGCCGAGCGAGCGCTGGGTGCGCGGCCGCAAGGGTGACGTCACGGTCGTCGACAGCCGCCACCCCGTCCTCGTCTGGGAACCAGGGGTTCCCGTGCCGCTGTACGCGTTCCCGCGCACCGAGGTACGCGAGGAACTCCTGCGGCCCGCTAAGAACCCGCCGACCGGTACCCACACCGGCTCACGGATCTTCTACGACGTCGAGGCCGACGGCGAACTGCTGGAGAACGCCGCCTGGACCTTCCCGGCCGCCGACCTGGCCGACCACATCGCCTTCGAGTGGTTCCGGCGCGTCGGGCGGGGCCTGGACCACTGGTACGAGGAGGAGGAAGAGATCTTCGTCCACCCCCGTGACCCGCACAAGCGGGTCGACGCCATCCCCAGCAGCCGGCACCTCGTGGTCGAGATCGACGGCACGGTCGTCGCCGACACCCGCCGGCCGGTCCTGCTCTTCGAGACCGGCCTGCCCACCCGCTACTACATCCCGCGCGAGGACGTCCGCCTCGACCTGCTCGAAGCCACCGACCACCACACCGGCTGCCCGTACAAGGGCACCGCCGAGTACTGGTCGTGGCGCGGCGGGGCCGACGTCCCGCCCAACGTCGTCTGGAGCTACCCGGACCCGCTGCCCGCGGTCTCGGCCGTCCAGGGGCTCCTCGCCTTCTACAACGAGGCCGTCGACATCACCGTCGACGGGGAGCGGTTGGCACGCCCCGTCACCCACTTCACCAAGGCGCTCGTGGACCAGCAGCGCACCTGACGGGCAACGACCGCCGCCGTCCCGACCGAGCACGCAGCTCCAGGGCCGGCCGCACCGCGACGGGGCCTGGCACGTCGCCCGACAGCCGGGCCCCGTCGGCCGTCGCACGACGTCCTCTCAGGAGCGGCCGATGTTTCCGCAATGTGAGGGCTGTCCGGAACGTATTGACCGACGGCCTGGACCTCTGCTCAACTCACTTCCCATGACCCCGCGCATGGATCTGACCCGGAGGCGCCACATCGACCTGGCGCACGTCTCCAGCGCGTTCTGTTGTCGTTGATCCGCAAGACGCGTCGCTGATCCACTGAGCGGATCACGCCATCGGCCGGCGTGCGCCCCTCGCGCATGTCCGGAAGGGCCGACGCGCAGCGTCCGCCCCGGCGGTGTCCCTCTCGCGGTGTCGCGGCGACCGCCGCCCGCCCGGGCGCTTCCCCCTTCCGGCTCCCGGATGCCCGGGGCCGTGCGCAGAGCCGCCCCGAGACCGCGAGGGTCCTGCCGTCGGACCCTCGCGCCGCGACCGGCCCGAGCACCCGCCCCGCATCCGTCCCACCGCCGCTCGTCACCCGTTCACCCGACCCTCGGCAACCGGCCGTGCGCCCCATCCTGGAGAAGGACCTCCCCATGCCTCCGACCATCCCCCGGCACTACGGGGTCGACAACTACGACGACCACCCGCGCCGCCTCAACCGTGTGACCGTCGCCGGAGACGTGCCGGTCGGCGTGGACGGCCGGCGCAGCGAGCAACTCGTCGGCGACGCCTCGCACTACAGCAGGGTGCTGGAGGTGGCGGCATGACCGAGGTCAGCCTCGAGAGGCCGGCCGTCGTCCCGGCGGCCGCCGAGACGACGAGCGCGCCCGGACGTGAGGTGTTCCTGCCGCTCGACGCCCGCCGCCGGACCCCGCTGCACACGATCCGCGAGCGGCTGCGCTGGCCGCTGGGCATCTACACGACCCCGGCCGTGATCCTCATCGCCTGGGAGGTGCTGGCCAGGGCCGGCGTGCTGCAGAAGACCTATGCCCCGGCGCCGACCTCCCTCGTCAAGGCCGCCGTCGACCTGTGGCGACAAGGGGTCCTCGGACCCGATCTGGCCATCTCGCTGCAACGCGCCGGCATCGGCCTGGCCGTCGGACTTTCGGTGGGCATCGTCAGCGGGGTGCTGGGCGGGCTGCTGCGCAGCGGCGAGTACCTGTTCAACGGGGTCGTGCAGATCCTGAACACGATCCCGCTGCTGGCGGTGCTGCCGCTGATGATCGTGTGGTTCGGCATCGACGAGCTCACCAAGGTGCTGCTGATCTCCTTCGGCGCCGGCGTCCCGATGTACGTCAACCTCTTCGCCGCGATCCGCGGTGTCGACCAGCGGCTCATCGAGATGGCCCGGACGACGGGGGCGGGCACCTGGCGGCTGGTGACGCGGGTGCTGGTGCCCGGGGCGCTGCCGGGATTCCTGGTGGGCCTGCGGTTCTCGCTCGCGTACAGCGTCCTGGGCCTCGTCGCGGCCGAGACGGTCAACGCCGACAAGGGCCTCGGCTTCCTCATCACGCAAGGGCAGACGTACCTGCAGACCGACCAGGTGTTCGTCGGGCTGGTGATCTACTCCCTCCTCGGTCTGCTCGCCGACCAGTTCGTCCGGGTTCTCGAGCGGGTGCTGCTGCGGTGGCGTCCCAGTTATGAGGCGTCATGAGCATCACCGTCGAGACACAGCTGCGGCAGCAGTCCGGCGCCGTCGCGGAGAAGGTCGTCCGGCGGTTCGGCGACCGGGTCGTCCTGGACCGGCTCGACCTCACCATCGCCGACGAGGAACTGGTGGTCCTGCTGGGCCCCTCCGGCTGCGGCAAGAGCACCCTCCTGCGCCTGCTCGCCGGTCTCGACCGGCCCGACGGCGGCCGGGTGGAGGTCCCGGCCAGGCGCGCGATCGTCTTCCAGGCCGACCGGCTGCTGCCGTGGCAGCGGGTGCTGCGCAACGTCACCCTCGGCCTGCGCGGACCGGACGCCGACCGACGGGCCCTCGACGTACTCGCCGAGGTCGGGCTCGCGGGCCGCGAGAAGGCCTGGCCCAAGGAGCTGTCCGGCGGCGAGGCACAACGGGTGTCCCTGGCACGGGCACTGGTCTCGGAGCCCGAACTCGTGCTGCTCGACGAGCCGTTCGCGGCACTCGACGCGATCACCCGGCTGCGCATGCACGACCTGGTGCGAGCGCTGCGCAGCAAACACCACGCGGCCATGCTGCTCGTCACCCACGACGTCGACGAGGCGATCGCGCTGGCCGACCGCGTCGTCGTCATGAACAACGGACGCATCGGCACCGCCCACCGCGTCGAGCTGTCGGCCGCGGACCGCGAGGCGAGCGTCGCCCGTGAGGAACTCCGCTCCGCGCTCCTCGACGACCTCGGCCTCGCCAACCAGCACTGAATCCAGCCGGCTCCACACGAGTCGTCTCCCCGCTCCCTCCCGTCCCCGGCACAGAAAGCACGTGAGAACCATGCCCACCAGAACCTCCCGCACCGTCGGCGTCCTCGGCCTGCTCGCCCTCGCGGGCCCCCTCGCCGCCTGCGGATCGGAGTCGGAGGCGGCGGCACCGCTCAGCAACGTGAGCGGATCGAGCGCAGACAGCCACCCCGAGTGGAAGAACTACACGTTCACCATCGGTGACAACGGCGGCGACGGCAGCCAGGAGCTGGCGAAGATCACCGGCGTCTTCGACAACGCGCCGTACAAGGTGAAGTTCGCCCGCTTCACCTACGGCCCGCCGCTCGTCCAGGCCGCCGCGTCGGGCGACATCGACCTGGGCAGCGTCGGCGACGTGCCGCCGATCACCGGCGCTGCGAAGGAGTACGGCTTCAAGGTCGTCGCCGTGAACCGTTCCCTGCGGCCCGACCAGGCCAACGAGAACATCATCGTGCCGAAGGGCTCGACGCTGAAGACGCTCGCGGACCTCAAGGGCAAGAAGCTCGCGGTCCCGCAGGGCAGTTCGGCCCACGGTCTCGCCCTGAACGCGCTCACCGGCGTCGGTCTGGGTCCCAAGGACGTGAAGCTGGTCTTCCTGGATCCGGCGGCCGGCGCCACGGCGTTCAACACCGGAAAGGTGGACGCCTGGTCGATCTGGAACCCGCAGTCGGCCATCGCGGTGAAGAACGGTGCGCGGATCCTGGCGAAGGGGCTCCCGCCCATCGACCAGACGAGCAGCTACTACGTCGCGAGCGAGAAGTCGCTGAACGACACGACGAAGCGGGCGGCCCTCACGGACGTCCTCGAGCGGCTGGCCCACGAGTTCGCCTGGGCCGTCCAGCACGAGGACAAGTACGCGCAGGCGATATCCAGGGAGGAGGGCATCCCCCTGGCCGACGCGAAGGCCTCCCTCAAGACCTTCGAGACCCGCGTGACCCCCGTGGAGAAGCCGGACATCACGGCCGAGCAGAAGCTCGCCGACGCCTTCCTGGGGGCGGGCCAGATCACCAAGACGGTCGACGTCGCGTCGGTCACCGACAACCTCCTCCCGGCCGGTTACGACAGCTCGAAGCTGGAGGCCGGCTCATGAGCCCCGCCGGCCGCGCAGGAGAGAGACCACGCCGGCTCCACCTCAACGCCTTCCTCATGGAGGCCGGCCACCACGAGGCCGCCTGGCGGCTCCCGCAGAGCGACCCGCGGGCGGACTTCGACCTGGGGCACTGGAGCGAGCTGGCCCGGCTGGCCGAGAGCGCCAAGTTCGACTCGCTCTTCCTCGCCGACGGCCCGGCCCTGAACGGCACCGGCGAGTTCCGGCCGCCGGGCCAGCTCGAACCACTGACGCTGCTGACCGTGCTGTCCCAGGCGACCAGCAGGATCGGCCTCATCGCGACCGTGTCGTCCACGTACAACGAGCCCTACAACCTCGCCCGCCGCCTCGCCTCCGTCGACCACGTCAGCGGCGGCCGCGCCGGCTGGAACATCGTCACCTCGGCGGGCGCCGACGAGGCGGCCAACTTCGGCCTCGTCGACCGTCCCGGCCACGCCCTGCGCTACGCCAGGGCCGACGAGTTCCTCCAGGTCGCCAAGGCGCTCTGGGACAGCTGGGAGTCCGAGGCCGTCGTGGCGGACAAGGCCACCGGCCGGTACGCCGACCCGGCCCGGCTCCACCGGCTCGACCACCGGGGCACCCACTTCTCGGTGGCGGGCCCGCTCAACGTCGAGCGCCCGCCGCAGGGTTACCCGCTGCTCGTACAGGCCGGCTCCTCCGAGGACGGCAAGGACTTCGCGGCCCGGCACGCCGAGGCGATCTTCACCGCGCACCGGACGTACGAGCGTGCCGCCGGCTTCTACGCCGACATCAAGGCCAGGACCAGGGCCGCGGGACGTGACCCGGACGGCGTGATCGTGCTGCCGGGAATCGTCCCGTACCTCGGGTCGACCGTGGCGGAGGCCCGGGCGCTGGCGAAGGAGTTCGACGACCTCCGGGTACCGGAGTACGGGCTGCGCCAGCTGGCCTCGATCTTCGAGACCGAGCCGTCGGTGTTCGAACTCGACGCCCCGCTGCCGGACTTCGTCCTCACCCGGCCGAAGCTGGAGGGCTCGCAGAGCCGCTCGGACCTCATCATCGAGCTCGCCGTACGCGAGAAGCTGACGGTCCGCCAGATCATCTCGCGGCTCGGTGGCGGCCGCGGCCACTTCGAGTGCGTCGGCACACCCGAGCAGGTGGCCGACACGATCATCGCCTGGTTCGAGGGCGGCGCCGCCGACGGCTTCAACATCATGGCACCGGCCCTGCCGTCCGGCCTGGCGGCCTTCGTCGACCACGTGCTGCCGATCCTGCGCGCCAAGGGCCTGTTCCGGGAGGAGTACGAGGGCACCACGCTCCGCGACCACTACGGACTGCCGGTACCGGCCAACCAGTTCCACCGCTTCGGTGACTGAGATGAAAGGCCCGCCCTGCGCGTCCAGGGGCTCAGCAAGACGTAAGGCCCGGCGGCTGCTGGGCCTCGCCGAGCAGGAGATCAATGTCGACCGCTTCCTGTCGATCCGTCAGATGCTGGTCCAACCACGCCGGCTACCACGGCATCGGGCGAAGAGCGGCGGTCCGGCGTGCGGACGAACTGCTCGGGGTGTTCCGCCCCGACCGCAAGGCCGACGCCCGCGCCTACGAACTGTCCGGGGGCATGCAGCGCCGGCTGGTCATCGCCCGGGCGCTCATGCACCGCCCCCGCCCCCGAGCCGCTCTACTCGCCCTGGAACACCACCTTCTACCGCCTGTTCGGCTCCGCCTACCCGCAGGGCGGCAGCGCGCCGCTCACCCGGCAGGCGACGAAAAGCGCCTTCGAACTCGCCGACGGGGCCACGTTCACGGCGGGGCGCCCGCACGTGCTGCACGGACGGTCGTGGTCGGGTGCGGGCGCCGTCGCCCGGGTCGACATCAGCACCGACGGCGGGACGAGCTGGCGCCGTGCCCGCCTGCGCGACCGGCCCCGCGCCGGTACCTGGACCCGCTGGTCCCTCGACTGGCACCCGGAGGAACCCGGCGCCACCCAGCTGCTGGCCCGGGCCACCGACACCGCCGGCCGCACTCAGCCGGACACCGCAGTGCCCAACACGCAGGGCTACCTGTTCGACGCGGTGGTACGGCATCCGGTGAGCGTGGTGTGACGACCCGCCGCCCCGCCTTCTGATCCGCCGACGCCCACAGGACTTCGGAGAGCCTGCGCATGGCCACGTCGAAGACCGGGTGTCCGCAGGCCACGACGGCGAGCTGCCGGGAGCGGCGCGGGACCTTCCGGGTTGCCCGTTGCGTGGTGCCGCATGCCCAGTCGTCTGGAAAGTGCGCTCTTGTCATGACAGGGCGGGACGGCGGACTCTGGCAGCAGGCACCGCGGTACGCGTACCGGACGTCGGATCCCCGACGACCCTGAGGCGGCTCAGGAGGCTCCCGGATGTCGGTTTCACCGGAGTGCGGCGTGGACGGCCCCGCCGTCACCGAACAAGAGGCGCAGGCGCTGGTCGAGGGAGTCTGTTTCAAGACGGGCCCGCCGCGCAGCGTCGGCGTCGAAGTGGAATGGCTCGTCCACCGGGAGCGTGCGCCGCACGAGCCCGTGGGCCGGCAGGAGCTGGCAGCGGCCCACGCCGGCCTGTGCAACCTCCCGCTGAGGTCCGGGCTGAGCATCGAGCCCGGCGGCCAGGTGGAGCTGAGTTCCCGGCCGGCCACGTCACTTGTCGCGTGCGTCTCGGAGGTCTCCGCCGATCTGGCCGCGGTGCGCACCGCACTTCGCGGGCACGGTCTGACCCTGGCCGGCATGGGCGTCGATCCCTGGCAGCGGCCTCGCCGCTTCCTGCGGGAGCGGCGGTACGACGCGATGGAGGCCTGCCTCGACCGCACGGGCCCGGCGGGGCGTACCCTCATGTGCACGTCGGCCTCCGTTCAGGTCTGCCTCGACGCCGGACGGGAGGAACCCGGTGTCATGGGATTCGCGCGCCGTTGGTGGTTGGCGCACCACCTGGGCGCGGTCCTGGTCGCGGTGTTCGCGAACTCGCCCATGGCCGAGGGCCGCGCCACGGGCTGGCTGTCCACCCGGCAGCTGATGTGGGCGGAACTCGATCCTGGACGGGCCGGCGGCCCCTCCCTCGCCCACGATCCGCGGCACGCCTGGGTCCGGCGGGTCCTGGACGCGCCGGTGATGTGCGTACGCAGGGACGGCCCCTGGGAGGTGCCGGACGGAGTGAGCTTCCGCGAGTGGACCCGCTCACGCACCATGCGGCCGCCGACCCACGCAGACCTCGACTATCACATCAGCACACTGTTCCCGCCGGTCAGGCCGCGCGGCCACCTGGAACTGCGCATGATCGACGCACAGCCCGGCGACGACGGGTGGATCGTGCCGCTCGCGGTGGTCACCGCCCTGTTCGACGATCCGGGGGCGGCCGCCGTCGCGAACCGGGCCGTGGCGCCCCTGGCCGAGCGGAGCGCCGGGGCTCCGGCGCCGCACAATCCGCTGTGGACCGCCGCGGCTCGCCACGGGCTCGCCGACCCGGACCTCAGGCGTGCCGCCGTGACCTGTTTCGCCGCGGCGCTGGACGCCCTGCCGCGCCTGGGTGCGAGCACCGGGGTGGTGGCCGTCGTCGCGGACTTTGCCGACCGCTACGTCGCACGCGGTCGCTGCCCGGCCGACGACGTACTCGACCGGGAAACGCCCGCACGGCTCCGCGCGAAACGGTGAGCTGCGCCGCGGTGTCGCGCAGGAGGGCCGGAGGTGGTCAAGGCGCCAGTGGGGCTTGAGAGGTCGGGCCGCGGTGCGCTGCATGGCGGTTCCCCGCGAGTACCTCTGGCCGACGCGACGACCGAACGGGGAAGGACCGGGGAAGGACCGGCTGAGCCGGGCGGAGCGCTCCCTCGTCGCGGGGGGGGGGGGGGGGGGGGGGGGGGGGGGGGGGGGGGGGGGGGGGGGGGGGGGGGGGGGGGGGGGGGGGGGGGGGGTCGTGCGTCTGC
>NZ_JBVJNZ010000001.1:1114139-1148225 GCF_055583445.1 Streptomyces sp. NPDC104761
AAAAACGACCCCCCCCCCGCACCACCCCCCCCCCCCCCCCCCCCCCCCCCCCCCCCCCCCCCCCCCCCCCCCCCCCCCCCCCCCCCCCCCCCCCCCCCCCCGGCGCGGTCCGGTCGCCGAAGCGATCAGCCCGCCTGCTCCCGCTCGGGTGCGGAGCGGTGGGTGAGGGGCGCGCGCAGGCCGAGGTGTTCGCGCAGCGTGGTGCCGGTGTACTCGGTGCGGTAGACGCCGCGTTCCTGCAGTTCCGGGACGAGCAGGTCGACGATGTCGTCGAGGCCGCCGGGGATGAGGTACGGCGTGACGTTGAAGCCGTCGACCGCGCCGTGCCGCACGAAGCGGGCGAACTTGTCGGCCAGACCGGACGGGGTGCCGACGTGCCCCCGCTGCGGTCCGAGTGCGATGACGGTCTCGCGCAGCGACCAGCCGTGCGCCTCGGCCTTCGCCCGCCATTCCGCCACCACCGAGCGTGGGTCGGCGATCCGCCGGGCCCCGAAGGAGCCGTCGTTCTCGGCGACGACCGGGTCCTCCGCGGGCAGCGGTCCGTCGGCGTCGCGATCGGACAGGTCGATGCCCCACAGCAGTCCGGCGATCCCCAACGCCGTCGCGGGCGTGACCTGTTGGAGCCGGATCCAGCGCTTCTTCTCCTCGGCCTCCGCCTCGGTGGCGCCGATGATGATCTCGGTGCCCGGCAGGATCCGCAGGTCGTCGTCGGGCCGCCCGGCCGCGCGCAGCCGGCGCCGGATGTCCTCGGCGAAGGCGAGCGCGTCGTCGAAGTCGTTGCCGTGCGCGGAGAAGATGACGTCCGCGTTGCGGGCGGCGAAGTCGCGCCCCTCGCCGGAGTCACCCGCCTGGAAGATCACCGGGTGGCCCTGGGCGCTGCGCGGCAGGGTGGGGGCGAGGTCGACGTCGAACTGCGGTCCCCGGTGGCGCACTTGGCGAACGGCCCCGGGTACCGACCAGGCGGGCGCGTCCGCCGACGTGGCGACTGCCTTGTCGTCCCAGGCGTCCCACAGGGCGCGGGCCACGGTGAGGAACTCCTCGGCGCGCCGGTAGCGGTCGGCGTGGTCGAGGTAGCCGCCGCGGCGGAAGTTGGCGCCGGTCCAGGCGTTGTCCGTGGTCACCACGTTCCAGCCGGCCCGGCCCGCGGAGAGGAGGTCGAGACCGGAGAGGCGGCGGGCGAGGTCCGCGGGCTCGTTGAAGGTGGAGTTGGAGGTGGAGACCAGGCCGATCCGGCGGGTGACCGCGGCCAGGGCCGCGAGCTGGGTGATGGCGTCCGGCCGTCCGGCCACGTCGAGATCGTGGATCCTGCCGTCGACCTCCCGCAGCCGGAGTCCCTCACCGAGGAAGAAGGCGTCGAACAGGCCCCGTTCGGCGGTCTGGGCGACGCGCCGGAAGGAGGCGGGGTCGATCTGCGAGCCGCTGTCGGGCGCCGACCAGATGGTCCAGTGGTTGACGCCCTGGAAGAACACTCCGAAGTGCAGCTGGGCGTGCGGCCGGGGGACGTCGAGGGGGTCGGTGCGGGTCATCGGGTCTCCTCCTGGACGGCCGCTGCCGCGAATCGGTTGGCGGGACGCTCCAGCCCCAGGGCCGAGCGCAGGGACGTGCCGGGCAGCGGCCGGGCAGTGAGCCGCCGTTCGGACAGGGCCGGCAGGACGAGGCGGGAGAGGACGGCGAGATCCTCGTCCAGCACCAGCGGATGCAGCCGCACCCCGTCCACATGACGGCTCAACTCGTCCAGAAGGGCGACCAGTCCGGCCGCGGACCCGACGTACCGCAACCGCCCGCGGTCGGCCCACGGCGCGTACCGCTCCAGGTCGGTGACGCGCTCGGTGCCGGTCGCGACCGGGGTGTCCAGCGCCACCTCGACCTCGGCGAAGGCGCGGGGCGTACCGGCCCGGGCGGCGGCCGCGGTGACCGACGCCGGGTCGCGGCCCTCGACCAGAGCGACGTCGAGCTGCGCGGCGGGCACCCGGTCCGGGCGGCCCAGGACCACGAGCTGGCCCTGCGGGGGGCGCGGCACGATCGCCGGGCCCTTGACCGCGTAGGTCTCCCCGGTGAAGTCGACGTAGTGCAGCCGGTCGCGGTCGAGGTAGCGGCTCGTGGCGACGGACCGGATCACCGCGTCGTCCTCCCACGAGTCCCACAGGGCGCGGGCCACCTCGACACCGTCCGCGGACTCCTGGGCCCGCGCGGCCGCGTCCGTAACCGGGGGGCGCCCCCAGACCCGGGCCGCCTCGGGGTGCTCCTCCTCCGTCACCACCCACCCGGCGCGGCCCGCGGAGATGTGGTCCAGCGACGCCAACTGGCTGGAGACATGGAAGGGTTCGGCATAGGTGACCGGGACGACGGGCGCGATCCCGACGGTGCTCGTGGACGCCGCGACGAAGGCCGCCCGCTCCACCGCGCCGATCCGGCCGACGGCATCCGGTGCGGCGCCGGGCGGCAGCACTCCGTCGTCCAGGGTGACCAGGGTGAAGCCGGCGTTCTCGGCCACGGCGGCGAGCCCGGCCGCACGGCGCGGGGCGAGCAACTGGTCGGGTGCGTGGGCTGCGCGGCGCCAGGCCGCGGGGTGGGCGCCGTCACCGTCGATCTCGACGGCGAGGTGCAGGGCAGGGCCGGACAATGGACGTTCCTTCCGGGAAGCACGGGAAGCACGGGGAAGCACGGGAAGCACGGGGAAGCACGGGAAGCACGGGGAAGCACGGGAAGCACGGGAACTCCCGGCCGCCGCGCCGCGACGAACGAGCCGGGCGGGGGCCGGCAGGACGGGCCGGACGGGCCACCGCAGGGACCGGATCGGACGGACCACGGCCGGGCGGGCCGGACGGGCCGGACGGGGCCGCGGTATGAGGTGACGGCGAGACGTGCCGGCAGGGCTCAGAGGCGTGCGGAAGGACAGACGGCGGAACAGGTGCGGCAGTAGTCGACATGCCTGCGGACGATCAGCCGCACGCCACAGCGCCCACCTCGCGGTGCCGCGCCGGATACGTGCATCAAGGGCCTCCACCCATCAGAAACCGATCGGTTCACCGTACGTCGCCCGCCCCCGCAGGTGTCAAGGACGGGCCACGCGGCCCCCAACGCCGTCACCGTTCCCCCGGCACAACAGGCCGTGCGCCACGACGGCTCGGTGGCGTTCCGGAGCTCGGAGACGTTCGGCGGCTGCGTGGCGTTCCCCGGCGCGGCCGTGACGGCCGGCCTGCCGTCGGGAATCGATTGAAACCGTTCAATCGGACTGTGCTCGTCGCCCGTTGGCCGGAACCTGCTCACGGCAGGCATGTATCAAAGGCGTCGCGAAATCGCCTGCACGACGATTGACCCCCGCCTCGTCCGGCCTTACGTTACCCACGCCCCTCCCGATTGAATCGATTCAAGCAACAACTCGTCAGTCCCCTTCGTGTGAGTGAGGAGTCGCAGATGATCAGCAGGAGGAACATGCTCGCGGCCGCGGCGGCCACGGTCGCGGCGGCCGCCACCGACGGTCTGTCGGCATCGACGGCGACGGCTTCCGGGCAGCCGCAGGAGCAGGCGCGGCCGGGCAAGGCGGCTGACGGGCTGAGCGTCGTCGCGCCCACCGTCGAGTACGTCCGGCACCCCCTGGGCCTCGACGCCCAGCACCCGCGGCTGAGCTGGCCGCTGGTCTCCGACCGGGTGGACGTGCGGCAGAGCGCCTATCAGGTCCGGGTCGCCACCACGGCCTCGGGACTGGCCCGCCCCGACGTCTGGGACAGCGGGAAGGTGGCCTCCGGCGAGTCCGTGCTCGTGCCGTACGCCGGCCCCGCGCTGCAGCCGCGCACGCGCTACCACTGGTCCGTGCGGGTGTGGGACGGCGCGGGCAGGGTCTCCGGCTGGAGTGACCCCTCGTGGTGGGAGACCGGGCTCATGGGCACCGGCCAGTGGACCGCCGACTGGATCTCCGCACCGGCGAGCCTCACCGACGCGCCGTCCTTCGAGGGCGGTTCGTGGATCTGGTTCCCCGAGGGCGACCCGACGAGCAGCGTGCCCGCGGCCACCCGCTGGTTCCGCCGCACCGCCGAACTGCCCGCCGGGATCACCGCGGCGACCCTCGCCATCACCGCGGACAACGTGTACGCCGTCTCCGTGAACGGTGTCGAGGTGGCGCACACCGACCTCGACACCGACAACGAGGACTGGCGCCGCCCGGCCGTGATCGACGTGCTGGACCGCGTGAAAACCGGCGACAACGTTATCGCCGTCTCGGCGACCAACGCGACCGAGGGGCCGGCCGGACTCGTCGCCGTCCTCGTGGTGCGCACCGCCTCGGGTGAGTGGAAGGTGTTCACCGACGCCACCTGGAAGGCCACGGACACGGCACCGGCCGACGGCTGGCGTGAGCCGGGGTTCGACGACGGGGGCTGGCCCGCCGCAAGGGTGGCGGCCGCCTGGGGCGGCGGGCCGTGGGGGAGGGTGGTCCCGGTGTCGTACGCCGTCACGCAGCTGCGGCACGAGTTCCGGCTGCCGCGCAAGAAGGTGGCCCGCGCCCGCCTGTACGCCACGGCACTCGGCCTGTACGAGGCCCACCTCAACGGCAGCCGCGTGGGCGACGACCAGCTCGCACCGGGCTGGACGGACTACCGCACCCGCGTCCAGTACCAGACGTACGACGTCACCGGGCTGTTGCGGCCAGGTGCCAATGCCCTCGGGGCGTACCTGGCGCCCGGCTGGTACGCGGGGAACGTGGGCATGTTCGGGCCCGGCCAGTACGGCCGGTACCCGGCCCTGCGCGCGCAGCTGGAAGTGGAGTACGCGGACGGCACGAGCGGGCGCGTCACGTCGTCCACCGAGTGGCGGGCCGCCGCCGGGCCGATCGTCGCCGCCGACCTGCTGAACGGCGAGACGTACGACGCCCGCAAGGAGACCCCCGGCTGGACCTCCCCCGGCTTCGACGACGCCGACTGGCTCGGCGCGCGCGGCGCGGGCGACATCGGCCCCGGGCTGATCGTCGCGCAGGTGGACGGACCGGTGCGCGTGGAGCGGGAGTTGACCCCGAAGGCGGTGACCCGGCCCAAGCCCGGGGTCCACGTGTTCGACCTGGGGCAGAACATGGTCGGCTCGGTACGGCTGCGGGTGTCGGGCGACGCGGGCACGACCGTACGCCTCAGACACGCCGAGGTGCTCAACCCCGACGGCACGGTCTACACCGCCAACCTGCGCAGCGCGGCGGCGACGGACACGTACACCCTCAAGGGCGGCGGGGAGGAGGTCTACGAGCCGCGTTTCACCTTCCACGGCTTCCGCTACGTCGAGGTGACCGGGTTCCCCGGCATCCCCGCGGCGAACGCCGTCACCGGGCGCGTCATGCACACGGACGCCCCCTTCACCCTGGACTTCGAGACCGACGTGCCGATGCTCAACCAGCTGCACCACAACATCACCTGGGGACAGCGCGGCAACTTCCTCTCCGTACCGACCGACACGCCCGCACGCGACGAGCGGCTCGGCTGGACGGGCGACATCAACGTCTTCTCGCCCACCGCCGCCTACACCATGGAGTCGGCCCGGTTCCTGTCCAAGTGGCTCGTCGACCTGCGGGACTCACGGACCCCGGCGGGTGCGTTCACGGACGTGGCACCGGTGGTCGGGACCCTCGGCAGCGGCACCGCGGGCTGGGGCGACGCGGGCGTCACCGTGCCCTGGGCCCTCTACCAGGCCTACGGCGACCGCCAGGTCGTCGCGGACGCCCTGCAGTCCGTCCGGGAGTGGCTGACGTACCTGGAGCAGCACAGCGACGGACTGCTGCGTCCCGCCGAGGGGTACGGCGACTGGCTCAACGTCGACGACGAGACCCCCAAGGACGTCATCGCCACCGCGTACTTCGCGCACAGCGCCGACCTCGCGGCCAAGATGGCGGCGGAACTCGGCGAGGACGCGGAGGCCGCGGCCTACCGCGACCTCTTCGGCCGGATCCGGGCCGCCTTCCAGAACGCCTACGTCACCGCCGACGGCAGGGTGCGGGGCGACACGCAGACGGCGTACGTGCTGGCCCTGTCCATGGACCTGCTCCCGGACGCCGCGCGCCCGGCCGCGGCCGACCGCCTCGTCGCCCTGATCGAGGCCAGGGACTGGCACCTGTCCACCGGCTTCCTCGGCACGCCCCGCCTGCTGCCCGTGCTGACCGACACCGGGCACACCGACGTCGCCTACCGGCTGCTGCAGCAGCGCACCTTCCCGAGCTGGGGCTACCAGATCGACCGGGGCTCCACCACGATGTGGGAGCGCTGGGACTCGGTCCGGCCCGACGGCGGTTTCCAGGACCCGGCCATGAACTCGTTCAACCACTACGCCTACGGCTCGGTGGGGGAGTGGATGTACACCAACATCGCCGGCATCGCGGCGGGCCGGCCCGGGTACCGCGAGATCGTGGTCCGCCCCCGCCCGGGCGGCGCCGTCACCACCGCCGAAGCCCGCTTCAGCTCGGTGTACGGCCCCGTCGCCACCCGGTGGCGGCAACGGTCCGGGCGCTTCACCCTGACCTGCGAGGTGCCGCCCAACACGACCGCCGAGGTCTGGATCCCGACGGACACGCCGAAGCAGGTGACGTGCACGCACGGCACCTTCCTGCGCCAGGAGGACGGCTGCGCGGTCTACCAAGTCGGCTCCGGCACCCACCACTTCACTGCCTGACGCCCACTCGGCAGGCCGGGCGGGGCGGACCCGCCGACCGCGCGTCCGCCTCGCCGCAGAACACATCGACTGTGCTCTCCCGCCCCATTGTGTTGAGCCTTGCGCCCCCTTACTGTTCGACTTTGCCCGAGTCTGTTTGGTGTTGATTGCTCAGTCGGTCTGGAGGCCGCGGTGCGGAGTGATCGGATCGGTTCGGAAACGGCGAGACCCGGTGGGCGCCGATGGTGGCAGCCCGTCCTCGCGGCGGCGGCGACCATCGCCCTGGCGGCGGGCATGATCGCCCCCGCGGCGGCGCAGGACGCCGGCGGGCAGGCGCCCGCCCCCGCGCCTGCGGCAACCGCCGCCACCGCCGCGGCCCCGCAGGCGCACACGGTGAGCCTGGACGGCTACTCGTTCCTCGTCGACGGCAAGCGCACCTACCTGTGGTCCGGCGAGTTCCACTACTTCCGGCTGCCGAGCCCGGACCTGTGGCGCGACATCTTCCAGAAGATGAAGGCCGCCGGGTTCAACTCCACCTCGCTGTACTTCGACTGGGGGTACCACTCGCCGAAGCCGGGCGTGTACGACTTCAGCGGGGTGCGGGACGTCGACAAGCTCCTCGACATGGCCCAGGAGGCCGGGCTCTACGTCATCGCCCGGCCGGCGCCGTACATCAACGCGGAGGTCGACAGCGGCGGTCTGCCCGGCTGGCTGACCACGAAGGCGGGGAACAACCGCAGCGACGACCCGCGGTTCCTGAAGTACGCCGACGAATGGCTGACGCAGATCGACCGGATCATCGCCCGCCACCAGCTGACCAACGGCACCGGGTCGGTCATCGCCTACCAGGTCGAGAACGAGTACTACAACGGCTCCGCCGTCGGCCGCTCCTACATGCATCACCTGGAGGACAAGGCCCGCGCCGACGGCATCACCGTGCCGCTGACCGGCAACAACAACGGCACCTTCAACTCCGGCACCGGCGCCCTGGACGTGGACGGCCCCGACTCCTACCCGCAGGGCTTCGACTGCTCCAACCCCGCGAAGTGGAACGGCGTCCCCGACATCAGCTACGACCACCCTGCCGGGAAGCCGCTGTACTCCCCGGAGTTCCAGGGCGGCGCCTTCGACCCCTGGGGCGGACCGGGCTACGACAAGTGCGCCCAGCTGATCAACGACCAGTTCGCCGACGTCTTCTACAAACAGAACATCGCCGTCGGCACCACCGCGCAGAGCTTCTACATGACCTACGGCGGCACCAACTGGGGCTGGCTGGGCATGCCGGAGAACTACACGTCGTACGACTACGGGGCGGCGATCCGCGAGACCCGGCAGCTCGACCCGAAGTACTACGAGGACAAGCTGATCGGGTACTTCACCCAGTCCGTCGCCCCGCTGACCAGGACCGAGGCGATCAGGTCCACCCCGCCGGACGACTCCGCGATCGTCGACACCGCCCGGATGAACCCCGACACGAAGACCCAGTTCCACGTCCTGCGGCACGGCAACTCCACGTCCACCGCGGTCGACAGGACCCACATCTCGCTCGACTTCAACGCCCAGCCGGCCGCGGACACCACCTACACCTGGGACGACCCCGACTCCGCGCTCCAGTACGCCGGTTCGTGGTCGCACGTCGCCAACACCAGCTACACCGGCGGCGACTACAAGCACACCGAGTCGTTCTCCGACAAGGCCGGCGACTCGCTCACCGTCCCCTTCGAGGGCACCGCGATCCGCTGGATCGGCTCGAAGACGAACAACCACGGCTACGCCGACGTCTACCTCGACGGCACGAAGGCGGCGACGGTGGACGACTCCGGTGGCGAGAACCAGGCCGTGCTCTTCCAGAAGACCGGCCTCACGCCGGGGGCGCACACCCTGAAGATCGTCGTCGACGGCACCCACAGCTCGGCCTCGACGGACAACTACGTGGCCGTCGACGCCATCGACGTACCGACGGGGGACTCCGCCGCCGAGCCGACCTACCCGGTCGTGCCCCAGCAGCCCGGCACCGCGATCACCCTCGACGGCCGCGACTCGCACGTGATCGTCGCGAACTACCGTCTCGGCGACTCCCAGTTGCAGTACTCGACGTCGGAGATCATGACCAGTGCGACGATCGGGGACCGGGACGTCGCCGTGCTCTACGGCGACGCGGGCAGCGACGGCGAGACCGTGCTGCGCTACGCCACCGAGCCCACCGTGACCGCCACCGGCGGCACGGTCACCACCACCTGGGACGCGGCCACCGGCGACCTGCGCCTCAACTACACGCACAAGGGCCTGATCCGGATCAGCATCAGCGACGCAGGGAAGCGACCGCTCCTGCTGCTCGCCGGCGACAAGGCCACGGCGGAGACCTTCTGGCGCCAGGACACGGCGACCGGTCCGGTGCTGGTGCGCGGCACCCACCTGCTGCGCACGGCGACCAGCCTGGACGGCGGCCGCACCGTGGCCCTCACCGGCGACAACGCCGACGACAAGGACATCGAGGTGTTCACCGCCGCGGACCGGGTCACCTGGAACGGCAGGACGGTGCGCGGCGCGGCCACCGGCACGGCGAGCCGCACCGGGACGATCCCGACGGCCGCCCCGGTCCACCTGCCGGAACTGACCAACTGGAAGCACGCCGAGGAGTCGCCCGAAGCGGCCCCCGGCTTCGACGACACCGGCTGGCAGGTGGCCGACAGGACGACCACCAACAGCGTCTCCGGCAGTGACGCGCAACCGGTGCTCTACGCGGACGACTACGGCTTCCACACCGGCAACACCTGGTACCGCGGCCGCTTCCGCGCCACCGGCAAGGAGACCGGCGTCCACCTGGTCTCGGACTCCGGCGGCGGCGCGCAGGCGTTCTCCGCCTGGCTCAACGGCACCTTCCTGGGCAGCTCCACCACCGGCAGCGCCGACTTCACCTTCCCCGCCGGTGCGGTGAACGCCGAGGGGGACAACGTCATCTCCGTGCTCACCGTGAACATGGGACACGAGGAGGACTACAACTCGACCAACGGCAACAAGACCGCCCGCGGCCTGACCAGCGCCTCCCTCACCGGGGCGCCGCTGACCTCCGTCACCTGGCGGGTGCAGGGCGTACGGGGCGGCGAGGACCTCCAGGACACCGTGCGCGGCCCGCTCTCCACGGGCGGCCTGTACGGCGAACGCGCGGGCTGGTCCCTGCCCGGCTACCCGGACCGCACCTGGGACCAGGTGTCACTGCCGGCGACCGACACCCGCCCCGGCGTCTCCTGGTACCGCACCGACGCCGACCTGGACCTGCCGCACGGTCAGGACACCGCCATCGGTCTGACGTTCACCGACGACCCGTCCCGCAAGTACCGTGCCACGATCTTCGTGAACGGCTGGCAGGTCGGCAACTACGTCAACTACCTCGGCCCCCAGCACACCTTCCCCGTGCCCAACGGCATCCTCAACCCCAACGGCCACAACAGCATCGCGATCGCCGTCTGGAACCTGGACGGCAGCACCGGCGGCCTCGGGAAGGTCTCCCTCACCGACTACGGCAGCTACGCCTCGTCCCTGCGGGTCGCGCAGAACGACAGCCCCCGCTACGACGCCGGGAAGTACGCGATGCCGCAGCGCCCGGGGGCGGACGTCACCCTGGCCGTGCCGGACGCCGCGCAGTCCGCCCAGGCCTTCACGGCCGAGACGTCGGTACGGGTGCCGGGGGGCCGGCCGTCCGCCTCCCGCCTGACGGCCGTGCTCTCCGCCCCCGACGGCTGGACCGTGACCGCCACGAGCCCGGACTCGGTCGAGCGGGTACGACCGGGCGGATCGGCCACCTTCACCTGGACGGTCAAGCCGCCGGACGGCACCCTCCCTTCCGCCTCGGCGCTCACCACCACCGTGCACTACGTGCAGAGCGGGCGGCAGACCACCGGCAGTGACGAGCGCATCGTCCGCGGGATACCGCCGGCCCCGCCGGCCGGGCAGAGCGCGGTGAGCGACCTGCCGTTCCTGTCGTCCACCAACGGCTGGGGCCCGGTGGAACGCGACACCAGCGTCGGCGAACAGGCGGCCGGGGACGGCCGTCCGATCACCGTCGCCGGCGTCGGCTACGCCAAGGGGCTGGGCACCAACTCGGTCAGCGACGTCCAGCTCTATCTCGCCGGGCAGTGTTCCCGGCTGACGGCGGAGGTCGGCGTCGACGACGAGACCGGCGGCGCGGGAACGGTGACGTTCTCCGTGATCGCCGACGGCAGGACCCTGGTGACCACGCCGACGATCCGCGGCAAACAGGGCGCGGTGCCGATCGACGTCGACGTCAGCGGCGCCCAGGTGCTCGACCTGAAGGTCGGCGACGCGGGCGACGGCAACGGCAACGACCACGGCGACTGGGGGACCCCGACGCTGACGTGCGGCTAGCCGGACGGCACACCGGGCCCGGCTGCGAGGGCAACACGGGTGGCCCCGGGGGCACTTCGCACGGTCCGTACTCCTGGCCGGGCAGACCGTTTCGGAACGGAATGGTCGGCCAGGAGTATGGCATGCCGCGCAGGGGAGACCTCGATCGGGTGAATGAGGAGCAGGCAAGTGGCCTATTCCGTGCGGGAGTTCCCCCTCGCCGGTGCCGTGCCGGGGCGCATCCGCGGTGTCCGGCCGCGGTGCAGAAGGGGCTTGCGGGCAGGTTGACACGCCCGGGGGTACAGAGGCAGGCCGTTCGTGGCGGGGTAATGTGTTCAGGAATCGAACAGTTCCCCGTGGGAGCCGCGATGACGGCTGCGACGGGAGAGCCGGCCGTCCGGGCCACCCGCATGTGACCTCTGAAGATGGAGCCGATGAACGTGTCGACCCGTGGCAGACGGCTGCGGAGCCGGGCCGCCACCGCAGCCATCGTCTGCGCGATCGCCGTGTTACCCGGCCCGAGTTACGCAACCCCCGGCGAACCTGATCCGCGCAACGACAAGTCGATCGAGGACATCCAGGACGAGCTGAACGGCCTCTACCGGCAGGCGGAGGTGGCGACCGAGGCGTACGACGCAGCGGGCGTGAAGGCGGCCGAGCAGGAGAAGCGGCTCGCGTCGCTCCACACGGACCTGGCCCGCACCGAGAACAAGCTCGCCGACCTGCACGATCTCGCGGGTGCGGCCGCCCGCACGCAGTACCGCGGGGGCAATCTCGACTCCACGGGCCTGCAACTCCTGCTCGGCGACCACCCCGAGCACGCCCTGGACGACGCGGCCCAGGCCCGGCAGGCCCTGCGCGACGTGGTGACCGTGTCGGAGAACCAGGCGAACGCGCGCGCGGAGTTGAGCCGGCAGACGGACGCCGCCGCAGAGAAGCTGCGGGAACTGAAGAACACCCGCGCGGACAAGGCCGAGGCGAAGCAGAAGATCGAGAAGAAGATCGCCGAGGCCGAACGGATCGAGGCGGGCCTGAAGAAGGAACAGACCCGCAAACTCGCCCAGTTGGAGAAGGAGGAGGCGAAGGAGGCCGAGGCCAGGTGGACGGGACCCGGTTCCGGCGGCAGCACCTCGACCGGTACCGGTTCGGTCCGTGGCCGGACGAAGGCGAGCGGAGCGGCCGCGAAAGCCGTCGACTTCGCGCTGGCGCAGATCGGCAAACCGTACGTGTGGGGCGCCGTGGGCCCCTCGTCGTACGACTGCTCGGGGCTGACCTCCACCGCGTGGGCGGCGGCCGGGCACCCCATACCCCGTACCTCGCAGGCGCAGTGGCAGGGGCTGACCCGGGTCAGCCTGTCCTCCGTGCAGCCTGGCGACCTGATCATCTACTACGACGCCACCCACGTGGGCATGTACATAGGCGACGGACAGATCGTCCACGCCCCGCGGCCCGGACGCACGGTCACGACCGCACCGGCCGCCTCCATGCCCATCCTCGGTGTCGTCCGACCCGGAGTCTGAGCGGATGACCTCCTCACTGACCCCCCGCAACGAGGGAAACCTGCCCGCCCTGAGCGCACCGCCGCTGATCCGGCTCGACGCCTACGTGGCCGAGGACGGCTCGACGGTCGTCAACGGCCATCTGCTGGAGATGGGCGGCACCCGGCCCCCCAACGAGGCGATCCTGGACGCGATCGCCATGTTCGCCCGCACCCTGGGCGCCCCGGTGGCGGCGACCGTCATCGACCGCAGCGTGCTGCAGGTCGCGCGGCTGCGGGTCTACCCCGACGGCTCCAGCCGGACCATCGCCGACGAGGAGGACCTGCCGCCCGGGCGCGAGCGCACCGCCGCGGAGGAGGAGGCGTTCCCCCCGCTCGCCCGCGTCGAACGCATCATCCAGCACGCGCAGCGCGGGGAGCTGCACGCCGCGTCCGTCCTCGCCAGCGCCCTGCGGGAACACCTCACCCTGCGCAGGGGCGCCGAGGACGAACTCTCGCTCGAGGCACGGGCGATCGAGGCGTACCTCGCCTACCAGCGCGGCGACTACATGCTCTCCACCGTCCTGGCGCTGACCGTCGCCCGCATCCGCTGCCGCACCGACCTGAACCGCGCGGCCCCCGAGGTGGCCCGCGCCACCGCGGCGTGGCAGCGCCTGACGGACGACGGCCAGGTCGCCACCCGAGGGCAGGAACTGCTCCACATGTGGGAACACCTGGCCACGGAGGGCATCCCGCTGGAACCCTCCCACCAGGCCATGGCCCGGGCCGTCCGGAGCCGGCTCGAACGGGGCCCCCGCTCACTGCCCGTCCCGGCTCCGGCCACGGCACCGGCCGTGACGGCGGGGCAGGGCCCGATCGCCCCCGAGGACACGCCCCTCAGCCCCACACGCCGGGGTATCCGCAGATTCACCCGACGCCCGGGCCGCTCTGCCGGGCCGCAGTCCTGAGCGTCGACGATCGCCCGCAACTCTGGTGCCGCGTACGAGCCTTGGCTTCCTGCCCGAGCCTTGGCCGCCCACCCACGGAGAGTGCGGCGACCGGCGGAGGGGTCCTCGGCACTGGGCACCGCCGCGAGCTGACCGCCCGGCCCTGCCTCGGCAGGGCCTCTCAGTAGGCGTGGTGGACCTGCCAGAACGCCCAGGCCTGGCAGGGGCTGCCGTACGTGGTGTTCATGTAGTTGAGACCCCACTTGATCTGCGTGGCCGGATTGGTCTGCCAGTCGGCGGCCACGGAGGCCATCTTGTTGCCCGGCAGGGCCTGGACGAGGCCGTAGGCGCCGGAAGAGGGGTTCACCGCGAGGTAGTTCCAGGTGGACTCGTGATCCACGATGTTGCTGAAGCACTGGAACTGGCCGCTGCCCACGATCTCCATGGCCATCGCCTTGATCTGCGCCACGGTGTAGGAACTGCGCACGGGGAAACTGGCGGCGGGGTCACCCGCCGCGGCCTTGGCCGCCGCCTGTTCCTCGGCCGCGGCCTTCTTGGCCTTCGCGGCCTTGGCCGCCGCGGTCCGGGCGGCCTGTTCGGCGTCCTTCCGGGCGCTCGCGTCCGCCTGCACCGCCATGGCCTCGGCCTGCTGGGTCAGCGACGTGGTCTGCACCCGGGCCTGCTGCCCCGCGGGCAGGTCCGCGAGGAGGGTGGCGTCGGCCGCCGTCGCCTCCGCGTCGTTGCTCTGCGCACTGCTGCCCGAGGCGACACCGACGACACTTCCGACAGCGGTGACCGCGGTGGCCGACGCCACCGCGATCCCCCGGACCGTTATGCGGCTCACGCGCTTCTCTTCCTCTTCGCCCGGGCCACCGTGTGCGGCGGTCGACGGAAGTGTCTGGCTTGACGGGTGGGACAGTTGGAACACTCTTGCGTGCCGGCCCGGCCGGCGCAATGCCGACGGGAGTGCGGATGCTCACACCCTCGCCGCAGCGGGCTCAGGAGGCCACCATGAGCCCCGATGAGAAGTGCCGTGAACCAGAGCGACGGGTGGGTCGTCGGGATCGACGCCGGCGGCACCCGGACCCGCGCCGTCCTCGCGGACGCGCGTGACGGGCGGGTCCGCGGGGAGGGCGAGGCCGGGCCGGGCAACGCGCTGACCGTGCCCGGACCCGAACTCGCCGCACATCTGGCCGAGGCGGTCGCGTCCGCCGTCCCCGAGGCGCTGCGGGGGCGCGTCCTCGCGGTGGCCGGCGGTTTCGCGGGCGCCGCCCGGGCGCCGGAGGAGGAGCGGGGCCGGGTACGGGCGCGGGCCGCTCTCAGCGCGGCTCTGTCCCGGCTGGGGATCGCCACCGATGCCGTCGAGGTCCACAGCGACGTCGAGGCGGCCTTCGCCGGGGCACCCGGGCAGCCGGCCGACGGACTCGCCCTGGTGGCCGGCACGGGAGTGGTCGCCGCCCGGATCGAGGCGCGTGTGCCGACCGCCACCTCCGGCGGGGACGGCTGGCTGCTCGGGGACGACGGCGGCGGGTTCTGGATCGGCCGCGAGGCGGCCCGCGCGGCGCTGCGGGCGGTGGACGGGCGCGGCGGACCGACCGTATTGACCGGCACCGTCGGACGGGCACTGGGGGTCCCGGCCGACACGCTGCCGCCGGCCGGCGGCGGGTCCTGGGCGCCCGCCCTGCGCGCCGCCTACCGGGCGCGGCTGCTGCCGGCCGTGCTGGACCGCCCGCCGGTACGGCTGGCCGACCTCGCGCCACTGGTGCCGGAGGCGGCGGCGGACGACGACCTCGTCGCCCAAGAGATCCTCCGGGAGGCGGTCGCCCATCTCGCCCGGACCGTGGACGCGTTGCGGCCACGCCCAGGCGAACCCCTGGTCGTCACCGGCGGCCTGACCGCCCCGGACGGCCCGTTGCTCACCCCGCTCGCGGCACGGCTCGCCGGCCTCACCCTCGTCCCGGTGGCGGACGGCCGGGCGGGGGCCGTGGCGCTGGCACGGCTGCTCACCACCGGCCACCGGCCCGCGGACGCCCCATGACCACCGGCACTCGCCGATCCCTCCGCCCCCGCCCGCCACGCACGCGCGACGGAACCGGCCGCGGCACCGAACTCGGCCCGTTCCAGGGCCCGTTGACGGAGGCACGGGAGGAAGGGCCGCCCCGGAGCAGGGGGCGGGCGGCCTTGTCGGCGGCCGTGAACTCGGCGGAGCAGACTGGCGGTCGAGGGCTCTCGCCGGCGCCGCGCACCCCCGGCCCCCTCGACAGAGGTCACCGGCTCAGTGCGATCGCCGGGCCTTCACCGCGTGCTGACCGGCGATGTGGTCGGTCAACGCCAGTGCGGCGCTGGCCCGTTGGTACGTGAGCTGGGCGACCCGGACGTAGAGGCAGTCGATGAGCAGCAGCACCGAGTGGCGGGCGCCGATGATTCCGGTGGGGAAGCTGGTCTCCGGGGTGGACGAGATGAGCCGGATGCCGGCGGCGCGGGCGAGCGGGGAACGGGGGTCGGCGGTGAGGGCGATCGTGGTCGCGCCACGCTCCCTGGCCGTCTCGAACGGCTCGGTCGTCTCGCGGGTCGAGCCGGAGTGCGAGATGCCGAGCGCGACGTCGGCGGGGGTGAGCAGCGCGGCGGAGGTGACCGCGGCGTGCACCTCGGTCCAGCCGCGCACCGAACAGCCGATCCGGAACAGCCGGGTCTCGGTCTCCTGCGCCACCGCGCCGCTGCCGCCCATGCCGTAGACGTCGATCCTGCGGGCCCGGGCCATCGCCTGTGCGGCCCGCTCGACCGCGTCCAGGTCGATCCGGTCCAGGGTCTGCTGGACGGCCCGCAGGTCCGCGGTGCCGACCACCTTCACCACCCGCTCCAGACTGTCGTCCGGGGAGATGTCCGGACCGATCTCGGCCGTGCCCCAGTCGGAGACCTCGCCGCGGCCCCGCTCCTGCGCGAGCGCGATCAGCAGGTGCTGGTAGGAGTCGAGACCGACGGCCCGGCAGAATCGCGTGACGGTCGCCTGCGAGGTGCCGGTGCGGCGGCCCAGCTCCGCGGCCGAACAGTGCGCGACGGCGGCCGGATCCTCCAGGATCAGCTCGCCCACCTTCCGCAGGGAGCCGGCCAGGCGCGGCAGCTCGGTTCGGATCAGTGCGGTGACGTCGGTCGAGGGCATGGGGAGACGGTACCCGGCACCTTATGAGCCGTCAGGTGAATACCCGGCCGGCGACGGCACGCCGTTGCACCGGCCACCGAGTGCGTGATTTATTGATTCGTCGATCGGGGTGAAGCCGGGGTGGTTCGATCCGCCGTCGGTCACGGGTTCCGGCGGGTACGGGTTCCGGCGGTTCCGCCCCCGGGACGCGTCTCTGCCGTGCCGGCAGGGGGGAGTGCGCACGTGTCCGTCGAGTCCGCCGGCGGGTCCTGGGCCGAGCCGGTGAGCGCCGAACGCTTCGCCCGCGAGGGTCTCGCCGCCCTCCACCGCCTCACCGAGTCCGCCCGTGCCGACGTCGTCAGGGCCGCCGGACTGATCGCCGACTGCGTCCGCGCCGACGGGGTCGTCCAGGCCTTCGGCACCGGCCACTCCCAGGCCCTGGTCCTCGAAGTCGCAGGCCGCGCGGGCGGGTTGGTCCCCACCAACCGGATCAGCATCGCCGACCTCGTCCTCTACGGCGGCGAGCACCCCAGCGTCCTCGACGACCCGCTCCTGGAGCGCGAACCCGGCGTCGCCGCCCGCCTCTACGCCCTCGCCGCCCCGCGTCCCCAGGACCTCTTCGTCGTCGTCTCCAACTCCGGGGTGAACAACGTGATCGTGGAGATGGCCCTGCACGCCGGGGAACGCGGCCACCGCATCCTCGCCCTCACCTCCCTCGCGCACACGAGGGCGGTCCCTGCGGGGCATCCCAGCGGCAGGAAGCTCGCCGACCTGGCCGACGTGGTCCTCGACAACGCGGCCCCGTGCGGCGACGCGCTGCTCGAACTCCCGGGCGGCGGCGCGGTGTCGGCGCTGTCCACGCTGACCGGGGTGATGCTGGTGCAGATGGCGGTGGCCGAGGCGGCCGGTCTCCTGCTCGCCTCCGGCGACCGCCCGCCGGTCTACGTCTCGGCCAACGTGCCCGGCGGCTTCGAGGGCAACCTGGAACTGGAGAAGCGGTACGCCGGACGGATCCGGCGCGGCGCGAGCTGACGGCGCGTCGACCGGTGGGCGGCGCCGCCGGCGCCGAAGGAGCGCGGGTTCCGGGGTGCGGGACACCGGGACGGGGAGCCTGCCTGTCCGGATCACCGTTCCGAGCCGTGCGGCGACGATTCGGTGCCCGGCCCCGGTGCCGCGGTCAGACCGGGCTGTGCCTTCCGCACCCGGCGGTGTCGTGACCTCGCCTGGGGCCTGGCGGCCTCGGACAGGGCCGGCTGGAGGCGGCGGGCGGCGTCGACGTGGTCGTCGGTCCAGATGATCCGGACCGCGACAGGGGTGGCCCGGCCCTGACCGTCGCTGAGTTCGGTGCGGACGGACTCCACGAGCCGCGCCGCCCCCTCGGGCCGCAGCGGGACGGCGTCGGGCACGGCCGTACCGTCCCCGAGGCTCGCGGCGAACTCGTGGTACCAGTGGGTGACCAGGGCCGCCGAGCCGAGGACGGCACGGTGGGCGTCGGCCCGGACGGCCTGGACACGCGCCAGGTCCTCGCCCTGCCAGAGCGAGACCACGGCGTCGGCGGCCAGCCGGAGCCCGACGACCCCGGTGACGAGCGTGGTCGCGCAGGACAGCGGCAGCGGCTTGGCACCGCGCTCGGCGAGGTAGTTGCGGAACGCGTCGTCGAGGCGGCGGGCCGCGGCCGCCGCCACCCGGCCCTGCGGATCGGGGTCGGTGGGTGTGCGGTGACCGAGCGCGTAGTCCACGGCGTGACCGAGGTAACGGGCGCTGGCGTCGTACGCCTCGGCGAGTGCCTTGTGGACCGCTCCCCGGGCGCCGCGCGGCCAGAAGAACACCGCCACCAGCACGCTGACCAGGCACCCGAGCACGATGTCCTGGACGCGCAGCAGGGCGATGTGCCAGTTCGGGTCGTGCCCGATGTTGAACAGCACCACCAGCGTGACGGTGAACGCGGCCTGCCCGGCCGCGAAGGAGATGGCGGCGGGCGCGATCCCGGCGCACAGGATGGCCACGGGGAGCACGAACCACAGCGCCGTGCCGTGGTGGCCGAGGAGATGCAGCAGCGCGGCGCCCACCACCGACCCGCCGACCGTGCCGAGGACGGCGCGGACGGCGTTCTGGCCGGTGCTGAGCGCGTTGGAGCGGAGCACGGACAGGGTGCCCAGCAGCACCCAGAAGGAGTGCCCCACGCCGGTCACCCCGGCCAGGAACACGGCGATGCCCAGGCCTACGGCGCCGCGCAGGCTGTTGTGCAGCCACACCGAGTCGGGCTGGAGATGGGCGACGGCGCGTTCCCGCGCGGCCGCGAGGGGCGCGGTCAGCGCGCCCGGCTCGAGGCCGAGGAGCCGCTCCGGCCAGCTGCGCTGCCAGGCGGTGGCCGCCACGTCGACGTTCTCGGCGATCTGCAGCACGGCGAAACCGACTTCCTGGGCGCGGAAGGACACGTCGAGCGTGGCGATGAACCCGTAGACCTCCGCCGTGCTGGTGCCGCCCGGCTGCTCGGCGGGCACCTGGACGGTGGAACTGTGCTCCATCCCGGCCAGGGCAGCCCGCAGGTCGCTCTCCCGGGTCCGCAGCGGGCCGGTGTCCCCGCGCAGGTCCGTGAGCAGATCGCAGGCCGCCTCCAGGACGTGCGCGGCGGCGCGGCGCACGGTGTGCGCGGCCGGATCGCAGGCGGGGGGCTCGTCGGTGTAGTCGGACCGGTCGACGAGGACGGCACACAGCCAGGTGAGCTGGTCCACCAGCCGGACCAGGGCTCGCGAGGTCGCGGACAGACCGGTGGGGCGGTACGTCGTCGCGTCGAAGGCCCCGCGCAGGTCCGCGCCGGTCCGGGCGGTGTGCTCGGCCCCCGCCCGGCACCGCTCGGCGTCGGACCCCGGACCGTCCGGCCCCGGCAGGTCCGCTCGGAGCCGCAGGTACCCGGCTGCGGCGCGGCAGACGGCCGCAGCCGGAGCGCTGAGCAGGTCGGCGACGGGACGCGGCCACAGCAGGGCGACGGCCGGCAGCGCCACCGCCCCCGCCAGGCCCGCGCCGGCCAGGCGCGCGGGCAGTTGCGACAAGGACCCCGGGGCGGTCACCGGCAGCACGAAGGCCAGCAGCAGCGCCGTCGAGCTGCCGGCCAGGACCGAGCTCACCACACCGGCGAAGAGAACCGCGAAGCCGACCACGACCGTGGCCGCCACGGAGAGCCAGAGCCACGGCGCGACCAGCGTGCCGAGGCAGATCAGCACCAGCCACGCCACCGCGAGCGCCGTCTGCGCCCGCAGCCGCTCCAGCATCGGCCCGGAGTAGTCCACCAGCAGCAGCATCGAGAACGAGCCGAACGCGGCGTAGCTCGCCATCGTCGGGGAGTGCAGCACCTCGTTGCACAGGGCGAACAGGGCGGGCATCACCAGCGCCGTACGCCCGGCCCGCCGGGTCGCCGCGAGATCCGGGTCCTTGCCGCGCAACCACGTCACCCACCGTGGCGCCCGCCCCGACATGTCCACCTCCTGCCGGCCCCGGGCGGCCGGCCCCGACGCCGCACCGCGCACACCACCCATATGCGGTCACCGCCGGGCCGCCCGCAACATTTGTCCGGGTCCCCGGGAGCGGTCCGGCTCAGCGCACCGGGAAGCCGAACGAGTACCCCTGTTCCTTCAGCCACGGAAGCACCTCGCGCAGGGCGTCGACCGTCTCGGAGCGGTCGCCGCCGGCGTCGTGGAAGAGGACGGTCGGCCCGTTCGGCAGCTCCTCCTTGACGGTGGCGACGATGGCGGCCGTGCCGGGCCGCTCGAAGTCCTTCGAGTCGACGTTCCAGCCCAGCGGGCGCATGCCGTGGGAGGCGGCGACCTTGCGGCTGTACGGGGTGAAGGCGCCGCCGGGGGCGCGGTAGTAGAGCGGCCGCACACCCCCGGACGCCTCGGTGATCATGCTCTCGGCGTCGAGGATCTGCCGGGACTGGTAGGCCTCGGACTTGGTGTCCATGGTGACGTCGTGGGAGACCGTGTGGTCGCAGAGCCGGTGCCCGGCCGCCACCACCGCCCTGACCAGGTCCGGGTGTGCCTTCGCCTGCGGTCCGATCATGCAGAAGGTGGCCTTCACGCCGTACTCCTCGAGCACCTGGAGCACCTTGGGGGTCCAGACCGGGTCCGGTCCGTCGTCGACGGTGATGTTCACGCCCCGCGCGCCCCGGTCCGAGGCGTGCGCGATCTCCACGGACACCGCGGCCGGAGCCGCCTTCGGCGCGGGATGGTGCACCGAGGTCCCGGCCTTGGCCGGGCCGCTGACGGGACCCGCCTGCGCGGTCCACAGCGAGGCGGCCACGGTCACGGCCGTGACCCCGAGCGCCGCCGCGGCCACCTGGCCGTACCATCCCCGTCCGCCGTGCCGCGCCATGTCCGCCCCGATCCGTGCCGTTGAGTCGATCTCGTGCACCCGTCAGGACGGAGAACGGCGGGCATCGGATCCCTCCGTTACCGATCACGGACAATTCCGCGGGAGTTTCGCGACAGGCGCTCTGCGAGACCTCTAACGCAGCCCGGCGCGATCGGTGTTGGCGACCCGCGCGGAACGGCGCACGGGACCGGGGCACGGGGGTACTCTCGCGCCCCGGACGCGAACATGCGCGCCCGCCGCGCCGGAATGTGGTGGTGCTGCGGGCCGTCTCGCGCGGTCGTACCGGGGTCGTATTCCTCCTCAGGCGGAGTGCAGGGCCAGCGGGCGGCGCCAGGAACGGGGAGATCGCCGCCCAGCTCTTCCTCGGCGTGCACACCGTCGACCACCACCTGCGCAAGGTGTTCCGGAAACGCGGCGTCCACTCCCGCCGGGAGCTGACCACCCACCGCGACCGGCTCACCTCGGGACAGTCCGGAACGCGGTCCGCCGCTCGCGACGATCACGTGGAGAATGTCGAGTTCCTCCGGTCGTCCTGGCGCGGTGCCGCCCCCGCCCCGAGACTGACTGCCGGAGCCCGAGGGGCGGAGGGGGTAGTCATGACATCGCGCCTGCAGTGGGTCCAGGGCCGCGGAGAGCACGCCGTCGTCGCACGCGGCCGGACCTACGCGGCCGAGGTCCTCGTCAAGTTCCTCGTTCTGGCAGGCCTGGTGTACATGCCGGTCCTGCTCTTCCACTGGGGCCAGTGGATCCCGTTCGCCGCGGCCGGTGTCTACCTGTTCTGGGAACTGCGCCGCGTCAGCAGCGCCCTCGGCGAGCTCGCCGACCTGTGGAACGAGCAGCACCGGCAGCGGCAGGAGCCGGTGGGGAGTGACACCCTTGGCTGACCCGGGCCGGGCTCAGGCGGTCGCGCCGGCCTCGCGGACCAGCTCGATCGCCCGCCCCAGCGTGGTGAGCCGGTCCTCGAGGGTCTCGCCGGCCGGGTAGAGGCGGACGGTGTCGACGCCGGCGTCGCGCCAGACCGCGAGGCGCTCGCGCACCATGGCCTCCGTACCGATCAGCGTCGTACCGAGCACCATCTCGTCGGTCACCAGACCGGCCGCGCCGTCCCGGTCGCCGGCCTGCCAGCGCTCGCGCACCTCGGCGGCGACCTCGGCCCAGCCCTGGCGGCTGTAGGCGTTGTTGTAGAAGTTGGTGGACGCCGACCCCATCCCGCCGAGACTGAAGGCGAGTTCCTTCTTGCGTCCGGCGACCATCGCGCCGAGCGCCTCCTCGTCGGCCGCGAAGGCGACCTCCGCGCCCTGGCAGACGTCCAGGTCCGCGCGGGTACGACCGCTGCGGGCCAGGCCCTCGTCGAGGTGGGCGAAGTACGCGCCGGGGGCGCCCTCGGGGACGAAGCTGGTGCCGAGCCAGCCGTCGGCGGCCTCGCCGGTCAGCCGCAGCATGGCGGGGGAGAGGGCGGCGAGGTAGACCGGGATGTCGTGCTCGGCACGCATCGACAGCCGCATCGGGACGGCCTCGCCGCCCGGTAGCGGCAGTGTGAACTCGGCGCCGGAGTAGGAGAGCCGGCCGCCGGCGACGACTTGCCGGACGATCTCCACGGTCTCGCGCATGCGGCGCAGCGGCCGAGCGAAGGGGATGCCGTGCAGCCCCTCGATCACCTGCGGGCCGGAGGCGCCGAGGCCGAGCAGGAAGCGCCCGCCGGACAGGTTGGAGAGGGTGATGGCCGTCTGGGCCACGGCCGTCGGCGTCCGCGTGCCGAGCTGCATGATGCCGGAGCCGAGCAGCATCCGGTCGGTGAGCGCCGCGTAGTAGCCGAGCGCGGAGGGCGCGTCGGACCCCCAGGCCTCGGCGACCCAGCAGACGTCCAGGCCCAGCTTCTCGGCCTCGACGACGAAGTCGCTCGTCCGGGACCAGTGTTCGCCGCCCGAGGCCTCGATCGTGGTGGCCGTCCGCATCACGCCTCCGCCCGCTTCTTGATCTCGGCGAGGGTGGCGGTGATGCCACGCTCGAACTCCCGCAGCCGTACGAACACGATCTTCTGCTCCTTGTCGGGCATCCGGTCGATGGCGAGGGACAGCCCGGAACGCCCCGGACCCAGCTGCATCCACTCCGAGAGCTCCGTCCCGCCGTCCTTCGGGCGCAGCCGGAACCGCCAGACCGCGGAGGGATCGGACGGATCCTGCACCGCCCAGGCGAACACCGACTCCGGCTCGCACTCGACCACATGGGAGGTGGTCTCCCACTTCCCGAGCGCCTCGTGTTCACTGCGGCCGACGAACCTGGCCCCGACCGCCGGACCGGCGGCTCCGTCCAGCCAGGCGACGGACCGGAGCTCCTCGCTCATGTCCGGCATCAGGCCGATGTCGCTGACCAGGGCCCACACCCTGGCCGGTGGGGCGTCGATCCAGGTCCGCACCTCGATCGTGGGTTTGTCCGCGTAGCGTGCGCCCGTCCACTCCAAGACCGTCGGCCTCCTTGCCGTACAGGTGTCTGACTCCAGGGTTGCTAGATGAGACTTACCTTGTCAAGAGGGCGACGGGGGTGTGCCGTGCTCAGCCGGTGCCGAACCGCCGGCGGATGTCCGGGCGCTCCCTGAGCCGCTCGGGATAGCCGGGCCCCATCCGCATCGAGGTCTCCTCGGACCTGAGCGGCGTACGGCACTGGGCGCAGACGACCTCGGGCGTGGTGTCGTGGTCGCACGCCTCGTGGTGGAAGACCACGGGCACGCCCCGCTCCCCGGCCAGCCACCGGTCACCCCACGCGGACATCGCCGCCAGCACCGCGAACAGGTCGCGGCCCTTCTCGGTGAGGACGTAGTCGTAGCGCGGGGGCTCGGCCTCGTACAGCCGCTTCTCCAGGATCCGCTCGTCCACCAGGTGGCGCAGCCGGTCGGTCAACGTGTTGCGGGCGATGCCCAGTTCCTGCTGGAACTCGTCGAAGCGGCGGATCCCGTAGAAGGCCTCCCGCACCACCAGCGGTGTCCAGTGGTCACCCAGCAGGTCGACGGTGCGTGCGATGGAGCACGGCCACTTGGCGAACGACGTCCGTTTCATGGCTCCACGATAGCGAGTCTTGTGAAGAAACTCTGCTGACCGTTACGGTCTCGGATGTGGGCGGCCCGTCCAGGCCGCAGCATGGAGCGGGGGGCCGGGCCGTCGGCCGGGCGGCCGTGATCCGTGGATCGAGGTGTCCGAGCATGAAGATCGAGGGATCGGTCGCGCTGGTGACCGGAGCCAACCGGGGGATCGGGCTGGCGTTCTGCCGGGCCCTGCTCGCCCGGGGCGCGGCCAAGGTGTACGCGGGCGTACGGCGGCCGGAGAACTTCACCGAGCCGGGGCTGGTGCCGCTCCGCCTCGACGTCACCGACCCCGAGCAGATCGCGGCCGCCGCCCGGACCGCGTCCGACGCGACCATCGTGATCAACAACGCGGGCATCCAGGGCGGGCCGCCCCTGCTGGAGGGCTCCCTGGACGGCGCGCGCCAGGAGCTGGAGGTGAACTACCTGGGCACCTGGGCCGTCTCACGGGCCTTCGCGCCGGTGCTCGCGGCCAACGGCGGCGGCGCCCTCGTGAACATGCTGTCCGTCGCGTCGTGGCGCTCGACCTGGCGCTTCCCCAGCTATGCCGCGTCCAAGGCGGCGCAGTGGTCGGTGACCAACGCGCTGCGGGTCGCCCTGCGGGAGCAGGGGACGCTGGTCGTGGGCGTGCACGTCGGCTGGGTGGACACCGACGCCACCGCGGCGGTGGACGAGCCGAAGACGGACGCTGCCGAGGTGGCCGCGCAGACCATGGACGCGATCGCCCGCGACGAGCCCGAGGTCCTCGTCGACGAGACCGCCCGCCGGGTCCGCGCCGCGCTGTCCGGTCCGCTCGATCTTCTCTACCCGACCGGCTGATCGCGCGACCTGATCGTGCGACCGTGGAGCCAGCAGACCGACTCGACACAACGGTGAGGTGGAGCCATGCAGACCGACTTCGACGTCGTCGTCCTGGGAGCAGGGCCGGGCGGCTACGTGGCCGCGATCCGCGCCGCCCAGCTGGGCCTGCGCACGGCCGTCGTGGAGGGCCGCTTCTGGGGTGGTGTCTGTCTGAACATCGGCTGCATCCCGGCGAAGGCGCTGCTGCGCAACGCCGAGGTCGCCCAGCTGATCCTGCACGACGCGGAGAAGTTCGGCGTGAAGATCAGCGGGGAGGTGGCCCTGGACTACCGCGCCGCCTACGAGCGCAGCCGGGTGGTCGCCGACGGGCGCGTCAAGGGCGTCGGCTACCTCATGCGCAAGAACAAGATCGAGCAGTTCGACGGGCAGGGGACCTTCCTCGACCCGCACACCCTCCAGGTACGCATGCAGGACGGCGAGACCACGCTCTCCTTCCGCTCCTGCATCATCGCGACCGGCGCGACCGTGAAGCTGCTTCCCGGTACGACGCTGGGCCGCCGCGTCGTCACCTACGAGGAGCAGATCCTCTCCGACACCCTCCCGTCGAGCATCGTCATCGCGGGTGCCGGGGCCATCGGCGTCGAGTTCGCCTATCTGCTGCGGTCCTACGGTGTCGAGGTCACGCTGGTGGAGTTCCTGGACCGGATCGCCCCGCTGGAGGACGTGGAGGTCTCGGCCGAGTTGACCCGGCGCTTCAAGCGGCAGGGCATCAGGGTCCTGACCTCCACGGCCGTGCAGTCCATCGAGGAGACCGAGGACAACGTCCGCGTGACCGTCCGCTCCGGCGACTCGGAGCAGGTCCTGGAGGCGGAGAAGGTCCTCCAGGCCACCGGCTTCCAGCCGCGGACGGCCGGCTACGGCCTGACCAGCACCGGCGTACGGCTCACCGAGCGCGGTGCCATCGACATCGACGGGTACTGCCGTACCAGCCAGCCGCACATCTACGCCATCGGCGACGTCACGGCGAAACTGATGCTCGCGCACACGGCGGAGGCGATGGGCATCGTCGCCGCGGAGAGCATCGCCGGTGCGGAGACCATGGAGCTGGACTACCGGATGATCCCGCGCGCCACGTTCTGCCAGCCGCAGATCGCCAGTTTCGGCTGGACCGAGGCCGAGGCCCGTGCCCAGGGCTTCGACGTGCGGGTGGCGAAGTTCCCCTTCACGGCCAACGCCAAGGCGCACGGCCTGGGCGACACGGTCGGGTTCGTGAAACTCGTCAGCGACGCCCGCTACGGCGAACTGATCGGCGGCCACCTGATCGGACCGGACGTCACGGAGCTCCTGCCCGAGCTGACCCTCGCCCAGAAGTGGGACCTCACCGTGCATGAACTCGCCCGGAACGTGCACGCCCACCCGACGCTGAGCGAGGCGGTCCAGGACGCCCTGCACGGGCTCGCCGGACACATGATCAACCTCTGACCCGCCTGCGTACCCGCCTGCGTGGTGCCCTACCGGCACTGCGTTACCGCGCGTCCTGAAGCCCGCCGGACGATCTCGGGCCCGGAGGTGGTCGTGAAGGCGGTCGTACTATGACTTGACCGCCCAGCAGCCGCTCCGAGGAGTCACCGTGGCCCGCCCCCGCACCACCGCCCGCACCGTGGAGCACCCCGAGCTGTCCGAGGTCTCGCTCCAGCAGGTGCTGGAGGCGCTGGTGGACCCGGTGCGGCGCATGGTGGTGTCCCAGCTGGCCCGCGCGAGGGAGGACCTGAGCTGCGGGACGTTCGTGGCGCCCGTCTCGCTGTCGACGCTGACGCACCACTTCTCCGTGCTGCGCGAGGCCGGTGTGATCCGGCAGTACTACGTCGGGACGACGAAGATGAACACGCTGCGCTCCGACGAGATGGAAGTGCGGTTCCCCGGTCTGCTCTCCGCGGTGCTGGCCGCCGCGGCGGTGGAGGCGGAAGCGGGTGCGGCCCGCGACGGCCGGTGACCTTATTTCGATCGCGCTCAAAATTTGACGGCCATCGAACCTTGGGGGAGGGTGGGTGGAGACGCCGGGCCGACCCGGCGCGTCTCCTTCCCGATCCCTGCCCCTAGGACGGATGCACCATGGCAAGACTCGTTCAGTTCGACCGGATCGGCGGACCCGAGGTCCTCACCCTCCGCGAGGTCGAGGTCGGCGCGCCCGGCGCGGGCGAGGTCCGGATCCGCGTCGACGCGATCGGCCTGAACCGTGCCGAGATCATGTACCGCGAGGGCGCCTACTTCTACGCCCCGGTCTTCCCCTCGCTGCTCGGCTACGAGGCCGCCGGTGTGGTCGAGGCGGTCGGCCAGGGCGTGACCGGCCTCGCCGAGGGCGACCCGGTGGGGGTCGTACCGCAGTTCCTGCAGACCGACTACGGCACGTACGGCGACCACGTCATCGTCCCGGCCTCGGCGGTCGTGCCCCGCCCGGCCGGCGTCGACCCGGTCCGGGCGGCGGCCGTGTGGATGGCGTACATCACCGCCTACGGCCCTCTCGCCGAGAGCGGCCGGGTGCGCCCCGGCGACCCCGTCCTGATCACGGCGGCCTCCAGCAGCGTCGGACTCGCCGCCATCCAGATCGCGCGCCATGTCGGCGCGATCCCGATCGCCACCACGCGCGGCCCCGGCAAGAAGCAGCGCCTGCTGGAGGCCGGCGCGGCCCATGTGATCGTCACCGACGAGGAGGACCTGCCCGCCCGGATCAAGGAGATCACCGGCGGCGAGGGCGTCCGCCTGGCCTTCGACCCCGTCGCGGGACCCGGCGTGGAGACGCTCGCGCAGGGGATCGCGCCGGGCGGCTTCCTGGTGGTCTACGGCGCCCTCGACCCGCGCCCCACCCCGCTGCCCAACGCCCGGTCCTTCCCGGCGCTGAACAGCAGCACCTACACCCTCTTCGAGATCACCACGGATCCCGAGCGGCTGCGCCGCGCGGTCGCGTTCGTCAACGCGGGCCTCGCCTCCGGCTCCTTCGACCCCGTCGTCGACCGCACCTTCGACCTCGCGGACATCGCCGAGGCGCACCGCTACATGGCGGCGAACGAGCAGGTCGGCAAGATCGTCGTCACCGTCGGCCACGAGGGCACGGCCTCCTGAGCCACCCGGAACCTCCGGCCGGCCGCCGTCGGGCGGACACGGGTCCGGGGCGCGGGGGGGGGGGGGGGGGGGGGTCCCCCCCCCCCCCCCCCCCCCCCCCCCCCCCCCCCCCCCCCCCCCCCGCCATCCGGGCGGCCGCGTCATGGATGAGCCGGGCGTGCAGCTCGAACAGGGCCACCAGGTCGACGGATTCGCCCTGGATCTCTCCGTGCACGAACAGACCGTCGGCGCCGGCCACGGCGTAGGTGGTGAGGGTCTGCACGTCGTCCTCGGCCAGGGACGGGAAGAGGTCCGTGATGATCCCGGCGATGCGCCGGTGCGAGATGTCGCGGACCTGGAGGAAGACCGCACGGCCGCGGGGTTCGGTGGGGCGGCGCTCCAGTGCGAGCATCAGTCCGAGGCGCAGGAAGTCCGGGGCGGCGAGGAGCGACCTGGCCACGTTCCCAGCCATCAGCACGACCCGTTCCAGCGGGGTGCCGGCGTCGTCGCCGGGCAGTTCGACGGCCTTGAGCCAGGTCTCGAAGCTGCGCTCGATGACGGCCGCGATCAAGTCGTCCTTGTCCTTGAAGTGCCAGTAGATCGAGCTGGCCGGCAGTCCGCACTTGGCGCTGACGGCCGCGATCGAGGTGCCGTCGTAGCCGCGCTCGCCGGCGATCTCGACGGTGGCGTCCAGAATGCGCTGGCGCGACTCCACCCCGTTCGCGCGCTTCCTGCGCGTCGTCTGCGGCCCGGTCATCTCTGCGCCTCTCGGGGATCACGGCGGCCGGGTGACGGCCCGCCTCTGCGCCCACCACTCTAATGGGGCCCACCACTCCAATTGGAACGTCCCCTACAGCAGGAATCCTGCCGGGGCGGGCCCGGAGCTGGGGCCCGGGCCCGGGGCCGGAGAGACGGTCCATGCCGTCGGCCGGACACCCCTGGGTGTCCGCCGCTGTCCGTGCGAGCCTCCATCGCCGCCACCAGCCGCCCCAGCGCCTCGGCCCTCACCGGGGCCCGCTTCCTGCAGGGCGTGGCGGGCGCGGCGGGCATGGTGCTCGCCGGGGCCGTCCTCGCCGACCGTTTCCACGGACCCGAACTGCCGCGCTACTTCGCGGTGCTGTCACAGGTGATCGGCGTGGCACCGGTCGCCGTGCCGGTTCTCGGCGGGGCGGTTCTCGCCGTCTCGACGTGGCGGGCGGTCTTCGCCGTACTGGCCGTGCTCGGCGTGCTGCTCCTGCTCGCGGTGGTGCAGGCCAACATCCTGGTCGACCGGGGCCGGATCAGCGCCGTGATCGACTTCGGTGACATCACCTCCGGTGATCCCGCCGCCGACCTGTCCGTGGCCTGGATGCTGTTCACGCCGGAGCAGCGTGCCGCCCTGCGCCAGGCGTACGGGCGCGCGGACGACGCCACCTGGGAGCGGGCCCGCGGGTGGGCTCTCGCCCTGTCCCTGGTCTTCTTGTCGCACTCTGCGGACAACCCGCTGATGCACGGCATCGGCGAGCGCGCCTTCCGATCGGTACTGGAGTAGCGGGCGGCTTTCAGGTTCTGCAGTGCCCGGCGCCGTACATGGCTCACCCGGCCGGCAGGTCGGCCAGGAAGCGGGCGCCGGGCGTGTACGCGGGGTCGTGGGTCACCTCGCCGCCGACGGACCGGGCCAGGCGCCGTGCGAGCGGCAGGCCGAGGCCCGCGCCGTCGTGCCCGTCCCCGGGATCGGCCCGGCGACCGGGCTGGAACAGGTCGCCCACGAACGCCTCCGGTACGCCGGGACCGTCGTCGGTGACGCTGATCCGGACCCCGCCGGGCACCGGACTGGCGGACACCGTCACCGTGGAGTGCGCGTACCGGAGCGCGTTCGCCAGCAAGGGGCTGACGATGCGCTCGATGAGTGCGGGCCGGACGCCCGCCGCCGCATCCGGACCGGCCGCGTCGACGACGGCCGTCACCCGCTCCGGCGTCCCGAGCCGGTCGACCAGCCGGTGCAGGACCGGTACGACGGCCGTGGCGCCGGGGGCCGTGCCGGCGGTGCGCGCCTCCTCACGGGCGTCGTCCAGCAGGGTGTCGCAGAGGGTCCGCATGGCCTGGGCCGCCTCGGCGATCACCTCGTGCGTCGCCCGGGTCTCGGCGCCGGAGCGCGGCCGGGACCGCCACCACTCCAGCTCGACGATGATCCGGGTGAGCGGGGTGCGCAACTCGTGGGAGAGCTCCCCGGTCAGCTGCCGCTCGTGCCGCAGCACGGTCCGGACGCGGTCGAGGAGCGCGTCCAGCGAGGCGCCCAGGCGGGCGAGTTCGGCCGGCTGGCCGGCGGCGCCGAAGCGCTCGTCGGAGCCCACCGCGCCCCACTCGGCGGCCTGGTCCGTCATGGTGCGCACCGGCCGCAGCGCCCGCCCGACGGCGAGGCGGGTCAGCGCGTAGGTGCACACGAGCATGACCGAGTCCAGGACCAGGGACCCCAGCAGCACGGCGTCCGCCGAGTTGCGGTACGGGGTGAGGTCGAGGGCGGTGACGACCGTCGCCGTGCTGCGGCGGCCGGCCACGGAGCGGGCGCACAGCCGCACGGACCGGGGTTCCCCGGCCGTCACGGTCGTACAGACGCCGTCTGCGTCCCGGGCGAGCCGCGCGGCCGCCTCGGTCAGGGTGCCGGCGGCGGCGGACGGGGGCCTCTCCAGCAGCCGCGTCCCGGTGTAGATCCAGACGTTGGAGTCGAGGGCCCGGTCGTCGACGGTCTCCAGGACCCGTGCCCGCGAGCCGCTGGTGTCCACCGTGGTGGCGACGGCGGCCGCGCGGCTGCCCAGTTCGGCGTCCGCCTGCTGCTGCAGGTGCCGGTCCATGACGGTGTTGAACACCACGGTCAGGACGGTCATCAGGAGGGCCGCCGTGGTCACCGCCACGAGCGAGAGCCGGCCGCGCAGCGTGCGCGGGGCCAGGCGCCGTGCCAGGCCGTTCACGACAGCCGGTGGCCCATCCCGCGCGCCGTCCCGAGGCTCAGGCCGCTGCCTGCCTCGCGCAGCTTGCGGCGCAGCCGGCTCAGGTACTGGTCCAGCGTGTTGTCGCTGACCTGGGCGCCGTCCGGCCACGCGGCGCGCACCAGGTCCCGGCGGCTCACGATGCTCCCGTCCGCGGCCACCAGCGTGGCCAGCAGCCGGAACTCCGTCGGGGACAGCTCGACCCGGGTGCCGCCGACGCGCGCGCCGTGCCGGGTCGCGTCGAGGACCAGGTCCCCGGCCGCGGACACGGCCGGCGGGGCGGACCGCTTGAGCGCGGCCCGCAGCCGGGCGACGAGCTCGGCGAGGTGGAACGGCTTGGGAAGGTAGTCGTCGCCCCCGGCGGAGAACCCCGACAGCCGGTCGGTGAGGTGGTGGCGGGCCGTGAGGAAGATGATCGGGGCCGCGAATCCGTGGGCGCGCATCGCCTGGCACACGTCCCGGCCGTCCGCGTCCGGCAGCCCGACGTCCAGGACGGCCGCGCCGATGCCGTCGCCGGTCAGCCGCAGGGCGGTGGCGCCGTCGGCGGCGGGCACGGGCTCGAAACCCTCGTCGGCCAGCCCGCGGCGCAGCACGTCCCGCAGGGCGTGGTCGTCCTCCACGACCAGGATCTTGTGACGCATGGTCCTCCGTCGGAGCTACGGCCGTCCCGCGGCCCGGGCCGCGGCGATCACCCGCGCCCCTCCTCGGCCCTGGCGGCGCGCCGTCCCCGGTACACCTCGGAGAGCACGGGGATCAGGGACACGACCACGATCAGCGCCACCAGCGGCAGCAGGTAACGGTCGACGTTCGGGATCGAGGAGCCCAGCGCGTATCCCGCGAGGGTGAGGCCGAGGCTCCACACCAGTCCGCCGACGACCTGCCACTGGGTGAACGTCCGTACCGGGACTTCCAGCGCACCCGCCATCGGGTTGAGTACCGTGCGCACCACCGGTACGAAGCGCGCCAGGACGATGGCCCTGGCGTGGCCGTACCGGCCGAGGAAGTCCTCGGCGCGTTGCACGCCCTCGTGCAGGCGCCTGGAGCGGCTGCGTGCCAGCAGGGCGCCGCCCGCCTTCCGGCCGAGCAGGTACCCGAACTGCGCGCCGGCCAGCGCACCCACGGCCGCCGCCACGAGCAGTGGTCCCAGGGACAGGTGCAGGCTGCCCTGCGCCGATCCGGTGCACAGCAGGCCGGCGGTGAACAGCAGGGAGTCGCCCGGCAGGAAGAACCCGACCAGCAGCCCCGTCTCCGCGAACATCACCACCCCGACGCCCAGCACCCCGAAGGCCGCCAGCAGCGAATGGGCGTCGAGCACGTTCACGGCCAGCTGTGACGCGGCGAAGATCGGTGGGGTCATGAACGGGCCCTTTCCGGCGGACGGACTCACCTGAACACCTGAACGACTACAACTTTGTAGACGCCGTAGGGAACTCTAGACGATCGCAGGCGGCCAACGGGCGCCCCCGGCCGCGGCGGGCTCGGCCGGCCTTCGACCAGGGGGACGGCAAGTGGGGGGGCCGCGAACTCGCCGGGCCGGATCCGGAGACCGCCTGTGAGCGGATGTTTTCGCTCCACCTCGCTGGCAGAATCCCGGAGTTCGCCTCGGCGACGACGCTCTGCCCGGGCACCATGCGCAGGAGGCACCCCGGCGTCGCCCGTCCCCTCGTCCCGCTCGCCGCCCACGGCGACCGCCTGCGGACCTCGCCGGGACCGGCGCACGCTTTCCCGAGGGCTGGGACGCGATGACCGGGTTCGCCGTGCCGTTCGCCGGTCTCAGCTGCAGGTGAGGCGGCCGGCGTTCGCCTTGGCGGTGAGGATGCGGTGCACGGAGGCGGCGACCTTGGTGCGGAACGACGCGTCCCTCGCCATCTGCGCCTGCACTCCCTGGACCATCGCCGGTACGGTCGACGCCTTGACCGTGAGGACCATGTCGCCGCCGGCGCCGATGAACTGCACCGCCCGCTGTGCCGGGCTGTAGGCGCGCACCGCGACCGCCTGGCCGAGGTCGTCGGAGATGACGACTCCCTTGAAGCCGAACTTGGTGCGCAGCAGCGAGTTGATCACGGTCGGGGAGAACGCGGCGATGTGCTTCGAGTCGATCTTCGTGTACTTCGCCGACGAGATCATCACGAACGGCGCCCCCGCCTTGATCCCGCTCTGGAACGGCTGCAGGCTCGAACTGGACGCGGTGGTCACCGAGTCGACGACGTTCGCGGTGGTGTCGGTGTTGCCGGTCACCTGGCCAAGCCCGGGGAAGTGCTTGAACGTGGTCATCACCTTGGCCGTGCGGAAGCCCGCGGCGAAGGCGCCGGTGTGCGAGGTCACGACGGCGGGGGTGTGGCCGTACTCCCGGTAGAAGTGGCCGATGGGGGCGTTGCGGGTGCCGAGACTCGCGGGCACCACATCGGCGACCGGGGCGAGATTGAGGTCGAGGCCCGCCGCCTTGAGCTGGCCTGCCCAGGTCGCGGCGCGGCTGCGCAGGGTCGCGGTGCTCCACGTGCCCTGGGTCAGGGCGTTGGGCATGACCGAGAATCCCGGTCCGCTGAGCACCTGGACCTGGCCGCCCTCCTGGTCGGTGGAGACGAGCAGCCCGACTTGATGCCCGCCGACCGTGTCGGCCTGCGTGCGGAACGCGTCGACCACCTTCCGTGTCGCGGCTGTCCCGGCGGTGCTGCGGCCGGTGAGCATGACGGACCCGACGTGGTAAGTACGCAGCGTCTGCAGGTCCGTCGCACTCGGGCGGGTGGCGTTGACCCCGCCCATGAACAGCTGGCCGACGCGCTGGGCCTGGGTCATCTTCGCGTAGACCGTGTCGGCGCAGCTCGCGGCGGCGACGGCGGACGCGGGCCGGGCGGCCGCGTCCGCGGCCGGCACGGTGCACACACCGGCGGCGAGCACGGTGGTGACGAGTCCCACAGAGGTGCGCCGGGCGGCGGAGCCGCCACGGGCGCGTCGACGAACAGGTGTCCCCACGATGCGCTCCTGACTGATGCGGGTGCACGTCACGGAGACCAACGGGCCGACGGACGACATCGGACCGCATGGCCCGCGACCGGTTCATTCGCACAACACGTTACGCCGGACGGGTGCCGTCAGCACCCGGGCGGGGGGGGGGGGGGGGGGGGGGGGGGGGGGGGGGGGGGGGGGGGGGGGGGGGGGGGGGGGGGGGGGGGGGGGGGGGGGGAGGGGAGGGGGGGGAGGGGGGGGGGGGGGGGTGGGGG
>NZ_JBVJNZ010000001.1:1148234-1178177 GCF_055583445.1 Streptomyces sp. NPDC104761
ACAGAATGCCCCGCACCTGTTCCCCTCAAACAACGTTTGACCAGGGAGGGGCTCCGCAACCATCGGGGGGGTGTTGTGGTGGGGGGACGGGGGGTTCCCCCCCCCCACCGGCACCGTACATCCGGCCGAGGTCACCGACTGAGGTCACCGGCCGGGGTCGGGGTCAGGGGATGAGCCGCCACTGCTCGATGTAGCCGACGTCGATCGCGGCGTGGTCCTGGACCCGGAGCTTCCAGGTGCCGTTCAGGGGCTGTGCGGAGGCGTCGACGGTGAACGTCTGGTCGACGTTGTCGGCGGAGCCGCCGCTGCGGTTCAGCAGCGAGTAGACCGTCCCGTCGGGACCGACCAGGTCGACCGTCAGGTCACCCCGGTAGGTGTGGATGATCTTCACGTAGACCTGGGTGGTCGCCGAGGCGTTCCCGGTGCGGCCGGTGACGGTGACCGGGGACTCCACCGCCGTGCTGTTGTCCGGGATGTCGACACGGGTGGCGTTGGCGTAGACGTAGGCCACTTCCCAGGTGAAGCCCACGGTGCTGCTCGCCCCGGTGTCGTCGGTGACCGTGACGGTGACGTCGCTGGTGCCGAGGGTGGTCGGAGTGCCCGAGATCAGGCCCGTGTCACTCATCGTCAGGCCGTCCGGCAGCCCGGTCGCCGAGTACGTCAGGCCCGCGCCGGAGTTGGTGGTGTACGCGTCCGTCTGGAGGGAGACGGCCTGCCCGATGCCGCTGATCTGGTCCGCGACCGGCGCGATGTTGACGCCCAGTGCGATGCGGTGGCCCACGTTGATCGCCGCCCACGCGTCGGCCACGGCGAGGTAGGAGGGGCTGTAGGCGCCGAACAGGTCGGCCGCGGCCTGGAGGGTGGCCGTGCGGGCGCCCGCGTAGTTCGTGCTGGACGTCATGTAGGTGGTGAGCGCCCGGTACCAGACGCGCTGGGCGTTGTCGATGCCGATGCCGGTCACCGGCAGGCCGTCGTAGGTGGGGCTGTCGTAGGCGACCCCGTTCACGGTCTTCGCCCCGCTGCCCTCGGAGAGCAGGTAGAAGAAGTGGTTGGCCGGGCCCGAGGAGTAGTGGACGTCGAGGCCGCCCAGGGAGGAGCTCCAGTTGTCGCTGGACGCACCGTCCTTGGAGGGCCTGTCCATGTAACGCAGCGGTGTGCCGTCGCCGTTGATGTCGATCTTCTCGCCGACCAGGTAGTCCGGGACGTCGGCCGGCAGGTTCTCGTAGAACTCGACGGCGGCGGCGAAGATGTCGGAGGTCGCCTCGTTGAGACCGCCCGACTCGCCGGAGTAGGTGAGGCCCGCGGTGGCCGCGGTCACGCCGTGGCTCATCTCGTGGGCGGCCACGTCGAGCGCGGTGAGCGGGTGGCTGTTGCCCGAACCGTCGCCGTACGTCATGCAGAAGCAGCTGTCCTGCCAGAAGGCGTTGACGTAGTTGTTGCCGTAGTGGGCGCGGCTGTAGGCGGCGACGCCGTCGTTGCGTATGCCGTTGCGGCCGAAGACGTTCTTGTAGTAGTCCCAGGTGGCCGCCGCGCCGAAGGCGACGTCCACGCCCGCGGTCTGCCGGTCGGCCGGGGTGCCGTCACCCCAGACATCGTTGTCGTCGGTGAAGAGCGTTCCGGTGCCGGAGGTGCCCTGGTTGAGGTCGTAGGTGCGGTGCCCGGCGCGGTCGCCGTCGACGAGCTGGTACGTCGCACCGGAGAGCGTCGTGCTGAGCGGCACGGTCCCGCTGAACTGGCCGGTGCCGGTGCCGGTTTCGACGCCCTGGTACCGGAAGAGCTGCTTTCCGGTGTCCGCGTCGGTGATCACGTGGAGTTCGTTGGGCGTGCCGTCGTCCTGGAAGCCGCCGACCACGGACTCCCAGGCCAGGGCGGGGTGGCCGGAAGCGGCCCAGACGACCAGGCGCGGGGCGCCGTCGAGTGCGGGGTGCTCGCCGCCGGCCTTCGCCGCCGCGGTGAGCGCCTGGGCCTTCGCCGTGGCCGGAGGGACCTTCGCCTTGGTCGACGGCAGCGCCAGGGCCGCCCTCGTGGCACGCGACACGGTGAGGCGGCCGCGGCTGTCGTGCACGATCAGGTCGCCGCCGAGGACCGGCAGGCCCGCGTACGTGCGTTCGTAGCGGGTGTGCGTGGTCCCGTCGGCGTCCTGGGTCACGTCCTTGACGAGCAATTTCTCGCCGGTGCCGAGGCCGAGGGTCCGTGCGGTGCCGGGGGCCGTGGTGGCGGCGGTCTTGAGCAGTGCCGTACGCCTGGCCGGCGAGAGCGGGGCGGGGGCCGCGCCGGCGTCGGGGGTGGCCTGGATCTTCGCGGTGGCGTGGCCGCCGGATGCGGCCGCGGCGGTGCCGTTCTGGATCCCGGCCACGAGCATGGCGCTCGCTGCCGTCAGTGCCAGGGCCACGCCGTGTCTGGTGCGACGGTGATGACGGTCCTGCCGGAGCATGCGTTCTCCTTCTGTGGGGTGATCGGGCCCTGGTGGGGCCCGGGAGAGCGGGTCGGCCTGGTGAGGCCGTCCGGCGGCGCGCGGGTGGGTGGCACGGCTCGGAGGCGGGTCGGTTCCTCACTGCCGTGCGGGCTGAAGTCAGCGGTTGGAAAAGGGAGTTGTGTGAGACACCTGTGAGCAGGTGGTGAACTTTCGGAGAGCAGATTGACACCCGCGGGACGCGAATGTCATGACCGCATCAGAACAACGGCTTGAACTGGCGGTTGCGAGCGGCGCGTTCGAGCGCCTGAACAGCGCTTTTCGGCCGCGGAGGCGGACAGCCCCTGAGGCCGCATCAGCGAACCTTCGCCCCGCCGGAGTGATGGCGATTCTTGGAAAGGATGAAGGAAGCCCCGGCGCCGGAGATCCACGTCCCGGCCTTCCGGATCGCCCGTACACCGGTCACGGTCGGCCAGTGGGCACTCTTCGCGGCGGCCACCGGCCGAACCGCCTCCCAGACGCGGGCGGACCACCCGGTCACCGGGATCACCTGGGAGGCGGCGACGGCTTACTGCCGGTGGCTCGGGGACCGGCTCGACATCGCGGTGCGGCTGCCCACGGAGGACGAGTGGGAGCGCGCCGCGCGGGGAGACGATGGCCCGGAGTTCCCTTGGGGCGAGGAGTACCGCACCGGCCTGGCCAACTTGGTGGATTTCGGTATCGGTACCACGACGCCGGTCGGTTCGTTCCCCGAAGGTGCCAGCCCGTTCGGGGTGCTGGACATGGCGGGTGACGTCGACGAATGGACCTCCACCCTCTATTCCCCCTACCCCGGCGCGCCTGCTGAGGTGCCGAGCACCGAGCACTGGGCCTTCGACCGGCACATCACCCGAGGCGGCGCCTTCTGCTACGACCGGGATCTGGCCCGGTGCGCCCGCCGGCACGGCGCCTACGAGGCGGATCTCGAAGCGATCGGCGTGGGCTTCCGCCTGGCGGCACCAGCCACGTAGGACCGGCTCCGAGCCGGGTCCGATCACAGGGTGGCCGAATCCAAGGAGCCCCATCAGGAGCGAGCGTTCGGTCCGGATACTGGTCCGGTGTGCAACAGATGTCCGTTGACATCGAACCCAGTCGTTTGTCATCGAACCGAGTCGTCGCAGATCAGCCGACCGTGTCGGTGCCCGATCGCATACTGACGCCCATGCAGATCTCGGCGTACACACTCAAGCGGGCCTGGCACCAGGTGGCCGTGGGCTCTGACGTGCTCGATGACGCGATGCTCCCGCCCATCGGCACCTCGCCCAACCAGTACGAGCAGCACGTGGGCGAGCCGCACGGTCGTCTGTTCCTCGTCCTGGAGGACGACGGCACGGTGCGCGGCCACATCGGTCCCTACCGGGAGGTCTTCGTCACTCAGGACCTGGATCAGGTGCTGTACTTCGCCGCCGAGGACGCGGTCCGCAAGCTGGCCGAGCACATCGCGGCTCGGTCCCCGGGCAGTGGCCCGGTGGCCAATCTGGTCTCCGGACAGGCCGACCTGCTGGACCGGATCAACCCCGCCTGGGGCAGCAGATTCCGCAACGGCGGCATGGACGGTGCCCAGCCTCCCACTGCGTGCGGACGCGACCCGCTGGAGCGCCTCGCCTGGATCGCCGACAGCTGGCGCGAACAGGACCCCTACACCCACCTCGCCTTCTTCCGTGGCGAGAGCATCTGCGCCGAAAGGATCGCCCTCCTTCACGGAGCCGACCCCGCACAGATCGCCGCCGGGACCCGTCTTGCGGATCTGCGCAGCATGGACGGCGGAACCTTCGACTACTGGGACACCGTCTGGGAAACCTGCTGCTTCGGGCAGGCCGGCGACTGGGCGTTCCTGATGTACCACGAGACCCCCGGCTCCGGGCCCGAGCTTGAGGCTCTCGCCCGGCTAGGCGTCACCGAGACGGTGCATCTGAGCGCCACCTCCGCGAAGGCGATCTACACCTTCGACTACATGCGGAACGGCCGCCGCATCGACGACGACTGGGGCGTCCTGGAGCTGATCTGGTACGACCGCGCCCCCTACTTCCGAGGCGGTCAGCTCGACTTCCTCAACCAGGCCATACGACGCGCCGAACTGGACCACCCCGAACTCACCAGCGAGTTCGAGCTGTACTTCCACGCTCTGGAGGACGCTTTCGGTCTCCAACTGCCCCGGCAGGACATCCAGCAGGGAACGGTCCGGGCCGCGCAGTGGGCGCACCGCAACAGTTGACAGTTTTGTCCCGAGAGCCTGCTCGACAGCCGCGCAGACGTGAAGGGCGCAAGGCGGCGACCCACGTCAGTTGACATAGAGACGTGCGCACCTGCGTCACCGCACAGCAGCCATCCCCCCAGGTGACCGGGCCTGAGCCGCCGCGTTCGGCACGGCCGCCCTGACAGCCGACCCAGTCCGCGCAGGTTGGAGGCTTCGACCGGACCGGGTTGGCTGTCAACGGACAACAGAGCGGTCACCGGCCGGGTGCCCTTCCGGTTCCAAAACCGTGTGCGACCCGTTCGGAGTGGCCTTTACCCTCCGGGCATGGATCTTCGCGAAGAACGTCCGAGCGACAGGCAGGCCGTGCGGGATGTTCACCTGCAGGCGTTCGGTGACCATGGCCTTGTCGTGGCCGACCTGGTCGATACCCTGCGGGACACCATCACACCCCAGGACGGTCTCTCGTTGGTCGCCGAGCACGACAGGCAGGTCGTCGGACATGTCATGTTCACCCGCAGTCTTCTCGATGCGCCTCGCCGGCTGGTTGACGTGCAAGTCCTCAGTCCTTTGGCCGTGATGCCTGAGCTCCATAAGCGGGGTATCGGCTCGGCCCTGGTTCGACACGGACTGGAGGTCCTCGCCGAGCGGGCTGTTCCGCTCGTCTTCCTGGAGGGTGATCCGGGCTATTACTCGCGTTTCGGCTTCGTGTGCGGTGGGGGCCTGGGCTTCCGAAAGCCGTCCCTGCGCATCCCGGACGATGCCTTTCAGGTCATCAGGTTCCCGGCGCATGAGCCATGGATGACGGGGACGCTGGTCTATGCAGAGCCGTTCTGGCGGCATGACGCAGTTGGCCTGCGTGACCCCGACGCTCAGTGACGCGAGCGCCGATCCCCCTGCTTGTGGCATGACGCGCCGTGCGGATGCTGGTCCGGGCAGCCGAACTAACCCTCAGGACTTCTGGCGCGTCACACTAACTCTCGGCCTCCGCGTCATAACGCTCGCGGGCCTCGTGGACCTCTTCGATGTGGGTCTCCGCCCAGTCCTTCACGCCCGCCAGCAGCAGGGAGAGGCTGAGGCCGAGCGTGGTCAGTTCGTAGTCCACGCGGACGGGGACGGCCGGGGTCACCGTACGGGCGAGAATGCCGTCGCGTTCGAGGGAGCGCAGGGTCTGGGTGAGCATCTTGGGGCTGACGCCGGCGATCTTGCGGGCGAGTTCGCTGTACCGCATGGGGCCGGGGGCCAGCGCGCAGACGACCAGGCTGACCCACTTGTCGCTGATCCGGTCGAGCAACTGGTTGGTGGGGCAGGCCCGGAGGAACGCGTCGTACGCCACGCGCGCCTGCTCGCGCCGCTGGGCCGCCGTCGTCGTCGGCATCGCTCACCTCCGGGGGACCTGGGCACCTTCAGGTAACTACTTACCAATGGATAGTAGCTCTTCCTAGGGTTGCAGACAGCTGAGGAGAGACCACAACACGAAGGACAGAGAAGGAGCCAGGCGTCATGCGCGCAGCAGTGGTGAGCACGTTCGGCGGACCCGAGGCCGTGGAGGTCGTGGAGACGGAGCGGCCCGAGCCGGGCCCGAGCCAGGTGCGGATCAAGGTCGCGGCGGCCGCGCTGAACCCCGTGGACGCGGGTGTGCGGGCCGGTTTCTTCGGTGGCGCGGGCAAGCGGATCGGGCTCGGCTGGGACGTCGCCGGAACCGTGGACGCGGTCGGCCTCGCGACCGCCTGGAGCGTCGGCGACCAGGTGGTGGCGCTGGACCCCGGCATCGTGCGGCCGCTCGGCTCGCACGCCGAGTACGTCGTCGTCGAGGCGGACGCGGCGGCCACGGCACCGGCCTCGGTGGACGCCGTGCACGCGTCGACGCTGCCGCTGAACGGCCTGACCGCCGCACAGGCCCTGGACCTGCTGGAGCTGACCGAGGGTCAGTCCCTCCTGGTGACCGGTGCGGCGGCGCGGTCGGCGGCTTCGCCGTCCAGCTCGCCGCCCACCGGGGGATCTCGGTGACCGCACTGGCCCGCGAGGCCGACGAGGAGCTCGTACGGTCGCTGGAGGCCGCGCACTTCACGGCGGGCGACGCCGTCGCGGCCGCGAGCTTCGACGCCGTACTGGACGCGGCGGTCCTGGGTGAGCCGGCTCTGGAGTGGGTGCGTGACGGGGGCGGCTACGTCGGTGTCCGGCCCGGCGGCGAGCCCGCCCCGGTGCGCGGGGTGCGGACGGCCGCCGTCGCCGTGACCGCGGACGGGGCACGCCTCGCGGAGCTGGCGGGGCTCGTGGACGAGGGCGTGCTGACACTCCGGGTGGCCGAGACGTTCTCCCTGGACGACGCAGCCAAGGCCCACGCCCGGCTGGCGGCGGGCGGGGTGCGCGGGCGGCTGGTGCTCGTCCCGTAGCCGGTACGGGCCGGGCAGCAGGGTGCCGGTGCGGGTGGGCCAGCACACCGTCGGGGCCCGGGAGTCCGCCCGTGCGGCCGATCCACTAGCCTCTGTCGGCATGACGCGTGCCTGGACCCTGCCGGTGCTGTTCGTGCTCTGCGGCTCGGCCGTCGCGACCGGGCTGCTCGTCAAGGGGAGCCCCGGCACGGCGGCCGTGCTCCTCCTGGCGTTCCTGGCGCTCGCGGGCGTCAACTCGCCGCTGGTCTTCCCCAGGTCGGTCGGTGCGCAGGAGGCGCAACGCCGCAGTGCGGCCGACGGCAGGCCGGTCGTCTTCTGGCGGCCGGGCTGCACGTACTGCATGCGACTGCGCCTCCGGCTGGGGCGCAGCGCCCGGCAGATGCACTGGGTCGACATCTGGCGCGACCCGGCGGGAGCGGCGGCGGTGCGGGCGGCCAACGGCGGCAACGAGACCGTGCCGACCGTCGTCGTGGCGGGGCAGCCGTACACCAACCCGGACCCCGCGTGGGTGCGCGCGCAGCTCTCTCCGCCCGTGTGATCCACAATGACCGGATGGTCATACTCGAGACTCCCCGTCTGATCCTGCGTCGCTGGCGCGAGGAGGACATCGCGCCCATGGCTGCCGTCAACGCCGACCCCGAGGTCATGCGGTGGATCCGCGACGGCAGTGTCCGTGACGAACAGCAGACCCGCGACGGGGTCCGGGCATGGGAGAGCGAGTGGGAGTTACGGGGGTTCGGCCTGTTCGCCGTGGAGATCCGGGCCACGGGCGAACTGGCCGGGTTCACCGGCCTGTCGGTACCCGCGTTCCTGCCGGAGGTACTGCCGGCGGTCGAGGTCGGCTGGCGGCTGGGACGTGCCCACTGGGGACGGGGCCTGGCCACCGAGGCCGCCGTGGCCGCCGTCCGGTTCGGGTTCGAGGAGCGCGGACTGGAGCGGATCGTCAGCATCGTCCAGGTGGGCAACGACGCCTCCGAACGGATCATGACCAAGCTGGGGATGCATCCGGTCCGGGAGACCGTGAATCCCACCTCGGGTCGGCCGGTACGGGTGTTCGCGCTGTCGTCGGAGCAGTACGTCGCGACCGGGCGGCTCCAGGCGTGAGTCAGGGGCGCGGGACGTCGAGCGGCAGATCCCGGTGGAAGACGGCCATGGTGCGGCCGGGGCCGTTGTAGTCGTCGACGATCTCCGCGTCGAAGCCGAGGCTGCGGTGGAAGGCGATCGAGCCGGTGTTCTGGACCGACGTGATCGCCTTCAGCCTCCGTGCCCCGTGACGTTCCGCCGCTGTGGCGAACTCCGCGTACAGGAGACGCCCGAGACCGGTGCCGCGGGCGTCGTCCCGCGTGGCGATCAGGTGCACGTACCCGGTGCCGTCCGGGGTGACGAACCCGAAGACGTACCCGCGGATTCCGTCCTCGGCCCGGGCGACCAGGCAGGTGGAACCGAACTCCTGCACCAGGGCCTGCAGATGCAGGGAACGGAGGTCGCGTTCGCCCCAGTAACGCGGATGATCGGCCAGAACCCGGTGGAAGTCGGCCGTCGTGGCCGGCGCGATGTGTATGCCCATGCCGACGATCATGGCAGGCGTTGCGGCTGCTCCGGTTGCTCGGGCTGTTCCGGTTGCTCCGGCTGTTCCGGATGTTCCGCCTGGTCCGGGGGGCCGGTGGTGGCGAAGCGTCTGCGGTAGTGGGACGGGGTGGTGCCCAGGTGGCGGGCGAAGGCGCGGCGGAGGGTCTCGTCGCTGCCGAGGCCGCTGTGCCGGGCGGCCGCGGTGACGCTGTGGCCGGCCAGGAGCAGCTGCTGGGCACGGTCCAGGCGGACCCGCTCGACCCAGCGCGCGGGCGTGGCGCCCAGTTCGGCGGTGAACAGCCGGGTCAGGTGCCGGGGACTGACGGCGGCGGACGCGGCCATGGCGGGCAGGGTGTGGTCGGCGGCCGGATCGGCGAGGACGGCCGCGACCAGGGTGCGGAGCACGTCGCTGCGGGCCGGCGGGGTGGCGATGGCCGTGGAGAACTGCGACTGGCCGCCGGGGCGTTGCAGGAACACCACCAGTTCGCGGGCGACGTCCCTGGCCACGTCCGCGCCGTGGTCGTCCTCCACCAGCGCGAGGGTCAGGTCGATGCCCGCGCTGATGCCGGCCGACGTGACGTACCGCCCGTCACGGATGTGGATGGCGTCCGGCTCGACCCGCACCCGCGGGTACCGGCGCGCGAAGGCGGCCGCGTGCCGCCAGTGCGTGGTCGCGCGCCGGCCGTCGAGCAGGCCCAGCTCGCCCAGCACGAACGCGCCCGTGCACACCGAGGCGACCCTGCGCGCCTGCTCGCTCAGGGCGCGGGCCGTGGCCAGCAGCGCCTCCTCGACCGGCCGTTCGGCGAGCCGGTCCCCGCCGGCCACCAGGACCGTGTCGACCGGGCCGGCGTCGGCCGCCCGGACCGTGCCGGTCAGTGCCAGTCCGGCGGACGTGGTCACCGTGCCGCCCTCCGGGGAGACCAGCACCAGCTCGTAGGGGTCGGCGAGCCGGCCCGCCTGGTGCAGCACCTCCGACGGACCGCTGACGTCGAGCATGGTCACCCCCTCGAAGACCACAAAGCCCACCCGATGCGTCATGTCCGAATCCGTGGTTTTCCTGGCAGCAGGGACATGGCCCAGCCTACGTCCCCGGAGGAACCTGGACGTACCTCACCCATCCGGTACGGAGGCCGAGAACGATGAACGAAGAGATCGCAGGTGTGCGGATTCCGGACACCGCCCTGGTCCGGGAGGCCACCGAGATGGTCCGTGACGTCGCCACCCCGGTGGTGTTCGACCACTCCCGGCGGGTCTTCCTGTGGGGCTCGCTGCGCGGCCGCGCCCTGCGGCTGGGCTACGACCCCGAGCTGCTGTACGTCGGCGCGATGTTCCACGACCTGGGGCTCACCAAGAGCCTGCGCCGCACCGACCAGCGCTTCGAGATCGACGGCGCGGACGAGGCCCGCGCCTTCCTCCGGGCCCACGGCATCACCGGCGAGCCCGCCGACCGGGTCTGGACGGCCATCGCCCTGCACACCACCCCGGAGATCCCGCTGCACATGGCCCCCGAGATCGCCCTGGTCACCCGCGGGGTCGAGCTGGACGTGCTGGGCATCGGCTACCACGACGTCACCGACGAGCAGCGCGCGGCGGTCGTCGAAGCGCACCCTCGCCCCGACTTCAAGAACCAGATCCTCGCCGCCTTCACCGAGGGCATCCAGGACCGTCCCGACACCACCTTCGGCAACGTCAAGGCGGACGTGCTCGCCCACTACGTCCCCGGCTTCCGGCGCGGTGACTTCGTCGAGGTCATCAAGAACTCCGCCTGGCCCGAGTGACCCTGCGAGCGGGACGTTCAGTCCGGCGGTGGCCCGAGCAGGCCCTCCACGACGTCGCGGAGGGGGCCCACGAGGTCCTCGGGCGTCGCGTCGGCCAGGGGGCGCAGGCCGACGGCGGAGCGTACGACGGCGACCCCGACGCCGAGTGCGACCAGGAGCTCCGCCCGCAACCGGGCGTCGGGTGCCGACGAGCCGCCCGACGCTTCGAGCACCTGCCGCCCGAACTCCGCCAGGGCCTGCCGGCGCAGCTGGGCCACCTGCTCGTCCCCGGAGTCCCGCAGCAGCATCAGCACCGGGTGCTCACCGAACTCCGCCCACGCCCCGGCCGCCAGCTGCCGGCTCAGCGCCTCGGCGAGCGCCGCCCGGTCGCGCGGGAACTCCCCGTCACCGCCCAGGAAGCGGGGCGTCGACGCCAGCGCCGCCTTGAACAGGCCCTCCTTGGAGCCGAAGTACCGTTTGATGAGCGCCAGGTTGACCCCGGCGTCCGCGGCGACGTCCCGCAGCGTCGTACGGTCGTAGCCCAGCTGCGTGAACCGGGTGCGGGCGGCCAGCAGCAGGGCCCGCCGGGTCGCCGCGGCATCCCGGCGACGGGTCCCGCCGCCGGGACGGCCCGTCACGTCGTCCGACGGCACAGCGGCTCCTCTCCTCGACGCCACCCCGGGCCCTTCGGCGGACCGGGTCCCCGGGGCCGCCACGAAGTAATCATCCGTTGACATGATCCCGCAGCGAGGGCTACGTTGCCAAGTAAACGCTTGATGACCAACGGGGCCGCGTGGAAGGAACAGAGACGGTGCCTCAGCAAGCCCTGCTCGTCATGGACGTCCAGGAGGTCGTCGTCGACCGCTTTCCCGACGCCGACTACCTGCCCCGGCTGGAAAAGGCGATCCACGCCGCCCGGGGCGCCGGCATCCCGGTGATCTACGTGGTCGTCGGTTTCCGCCCGGGCTACCCGGAGGTCAGCGCCCGCAACAAGACCTTCCGCGGCCTCGTGGGCGCAGCACCGCGGCTGGCCGGGGACAGCCCGGCCACGCGGGTCCACCCGGACGTGGCTCCCGCACCCGGCGAGCCGGTGGTCACCAAGCGGCGGGTCAGCGCCTTCGCCGGCAGCGACCTCGACATGGTGCTGCGGGCCGGCGAGATCGATCACCTCGTCCTCACCGGCATCGCCACCAGCGGCGTCGTGCTGTCGACCCTGCGCCAGGCCGCGGACCTCGACTTCGAGCTCACCGTCCTGTCCGACGGCTGCCTCGACTCCGACCCGGAGGTGCACCGGGTGCTCACGGAGAAGGTGTTCCCGAAGCAGGCCGAGGTCACGACGGTGGACGAGTGGGCCGCGGCGCTCTGAGCGAGCGGCTCCGTCCTGCCCTCAGGCGAGGGTCACCTCCACCGGCAGCCGCTTGATGCCGTTGACGAAGTTCGAGCGCACCCGCGGCACTTCGCCGACCAGCCGGATGCCGGCCAGCCGCGGGACCAGCTCCTCGAACATGATCCGGATCTCGGTGCGCGCGAGCAGGTTGCCCAGGCACACACCGGACCGGTGACCGGGCACGGTGGCTCCTTCTCGACTGTCGTTCGGCCTCAAATTGTACGGTTGTACGACACGAGCGTGCCGTCAGCGGGCGGCCGGGTGGGGCAGGTCGTGGGCCTCCAGGCTGATCAGCTGTTCCGCCGTCGGGGCGGTGAGCTCGGCGACGCGCTGGGCCTGGCGCTCGGTCATCTCCTGGAAGATCTGGCGGGCCGAACGGCCGTTGCCGAAGCCCTCGCCGCGGGGCATGGCCTCGAAGAGCGAGAACAGTTCGGTGCGAGCCGTGGGGGTCAGTTCGTAGCGGTGCTGCCCCGCCTGGAACTCGACGATCGACACCAGCTCGCCCGGCTCGTAGTCCTCGAAGAGGAGGGTGCGGCCGAAACGGGAGGCGAGGCCGGGGTTGGAGCCGATGAAGCGGTGCATGTCGCCGGGGTAGCCGGCGGCGATGACCACCACGTCGTCGCGGTGGTCCTCCATCAGCTTCACCAGGGTCGCCACGGCCTCGGTGCCGAAGTCGTTGCCCGCGAAGGCCGGGGCCAGCGAGTAGGCCTCGTCGATGAAGAGCACACCGCCGAGCGCCCGGTTGAAGGCGGCGGTGGTCTTCGGGCCGGTGTGGCCGACGTACTCGCCGACGAGCGCGGTCCGGTCGACCTCGATCAGATGGCCCCGCCGCAGCAGGCCGAGGGCCTTGAGGAGGCGGCCGTAGAGGCGGGCGACCGTGGTCTTGCCGGTGCCGGGGTTGCCGGCGAACACCAGGTGGCGGCTGAGCGGCGGGGCCGGAAGACCGGCCTCCTCGCGGCGGCGGACCGTCTGCATGAGCTTGACCAGGGAGCCGACGTCCTGCTTCACGCGGTCCAGGCCCACCAGTTCGTGGAGTTCGCCGAGCAGGTCCTCCAGGCTCTCCTCCTCCGGTTCTTCGGAGTCGCCGGCCGCTTGTGCGGCAGAAGGGGAGGAGGGGGCCGCCGCACCGGGCCTGCCGTTCGCGGGGGCCGCGGCCGGCGTGCCGAAGGCCAGCGGGGTGCCGTCCGCCGTGCAGTCCTCCAGGACCGGCTCGGCGCCCTCGTCGGCGCCCAGCGCCTCCGCGCAGTCCCGGATCCGGCAGTGCCGGAAGACCGGGTCGGCGCCCTTGGCGACGTGCAGCGCCGGGAAGCCCGCCCGGGTGACGTCGAGCGAGGTGAACGTGCCGCCCGCGCCCTCGGCCAGGAACACCCCGTTCTTGCCCGGCCGGTCGATGTGCAGCCCGGTCACCTCCGGTCTGGCGCCGGTCCACACGACGGCGCCGGAGCCCGCGCAGTCCTCGACCCGGCCGCCGGTCACCGTCGCCTCGGCGCCCTCGTCGATCACCAGGCCGGCCGCTCCCGCGCCGCTGATCCGGATCCCGGTGAGGGAGACGGCGGCGCCCTTGGCGACCTGGACGCCGATCTCCTTCGTCCCGGTCACCGTGGTGTCCGCGACCGTGCTGCCGGCGGGCGAGTCGATGCCGATCCCGGCGGCGGTCCCGGCCACCCGGCAGCCGGTGAGCGTGGCCACCGCCCGCTCCAGGACGCTGACCCCGGTCATGGCGACGTCGGTGATCCCGCAGTCGGTCAGCTCGATCCGGGCCTCGCCGGTGGCGTGCACCCCGTGCTCGGAGCCGCCCCGCACCCGGCAGTCGGCGAGCCGCCCGACGGCCGTACCGGCCAGATGGACGGCGCTGAAGGTGCTCCGGTCGATCCGGCAGTCGGCCAGCTGCGCCTCGGCCGAGCCCGTCACCAGGAGCCCGTTGGCCCCCGCGTCGGCCACGGAACAGCCCGACGCGCTGAGCTGCGCGCTCTCCTGCACGACCAGCCCGCTGGCGGCCGCCCCCCGGATCCGGCAGTCGGTCAGCTCGGCCCGCGCCGAACCGGTCAGATGCACCCCCGCCGCGCCGGGCGTCTCGATCCGCGACTCCCCGGCCATGGCCTCGGTGGAATCCTCCAGCAGCAGCCCGGCCCGGCCACTGCCCGCCAGCACCGAGTCGGTCAGCCGCAGCCGGGACCGGCCGCGCAGCCGCATCCCCGACCCGGTCGTACGCTCCAGCCGCAGCCGTACCGCGTCCAGGCTCGCCGTGCCGGACAGCACCACGCCCGTGCCGTCGACACCGGTCACCGCGGTGTCCTCCAGGCGGGCGCGGACCCCGCCCGCCAGGTGCAGACCGGCCAGCCTGGCCCCCTCCAGACGGCAGCGGCGCAGGACGACGGCCGTCGTACCGCCCTCCTCGTCCTCCGGGCCCCTCACCTGGACCCGGCCGCCCTCCACCGAGCACTCCTCCAGGACCAGCCCGGCGCCCGGCGACACGCTCACGGCGGGCAGGCCCGCCTCGGAGCCCCACACCGTGATGTTGTGCAGGGCGCAGTCCGGCCCGTCCACGGTCACCGCCGGCGCCTCACCGGGCGGCGCCGCGATCACCACACTGCCCCGGCCGTGTTCCGCCGTGAGCACGACCGCGCGGTCCAGGACCAGGTTCTCGGTCCAGGTGCCGGGGGCGATCACCACCAGATCGCCGGGCGAGGCCGCGCGTATCGCCTCGCCGATGGTCCGGTACGCGCCCCGGCCGCCCTGCCCCTTGGGCGCCACGGTGTGACGGGTGGTCATCTACGTTCCTCAGTCCTCGGTGCTCGCCGCTGCCGGGTCACGGTGCCTGGTAGTACGTGGGGTTGATGCTCGCACGGTACGTACTGGTCAGGTACAGCGACTGGATCGTCTTCTCGAAGATCTTGAAGGGTAGCTGGATCCAGAAGTCGGCGAAGCCCTGGCGGTGGAAGAGCCGGCCGCCCGCGCTCATCACGAACACGTTCTTGACCAGGCCGGTGGTGGCCGCCGTGGTGACCGAGGCGGCCGCGTTGATCCCGCCCTCCCAGACCGCGTCCCCGCCGTGCAGCTTCACGGTCTGCCCGTCCGCGTCGGTCACGCCCCACACGGCCGCGTTCATGCTGCCGTTGACCCACCCGGACAGCGCACTGCTCAGGACGCCGAACGAGAAGTCGTACATACCGCCCCGCCAGCGGGTCGGCGTCTCGTTGCCCGCCCACTCGTTGACCCAGGTCTTGTCGTGGTTGAGCGGACGCCGGGTCCACGGCTTGCCGCCGTCGATGTGGGCGATGCCCGACTTGAACCGGCCGAGCTTCTCGAACCCGAGGACCCGGCTCTCGTGCACCGCGGTGCTCAGCCCCGTCTTGATGCTCGCGCCGACCGCCGCGTTGGCGAACGACTTGAGCGCGTCCTTGCCGGTGAACGGCTTGTTCTGGACGGCGGCCACGATCCCGTTGACGGCGAGGTTCGCACCGAACTCCAGGATGAACTCCTGGCCGAACTCCAGCGCCGCCTTCTTGGCCACGGACTGCCAGTACGGTTCGTAACGCGCCTCGCGCAGCGCCGCGTTGCCGTCCGGCAGGAGCGTGCCGGACCACGGCATGCGCTGGGCCTCACGGGTGGTACGGCCCCAGCCGCGGATCTCGGTGAGCGGGCCGCGGAAGTCGTACTCGTTGCCGGTGAGCCGCATCCGGCCGAAGCTGTCCCGCTCGAACACCAGGCCGCTGTCGGTGCGCTGGGCGATCAGGTCGCCGTTCCTGCCGTAACGGTTCCACTGGCCGCGCCAGGCGTCGGTCTCCAGGAACCCGCCGCCGTCGGCCTTGCGCTCCCGCACCACGCTGCCGTGGTCGAACTCCTTCCAGACCGAGCCGGCCGGGGTGTTCTGCGTGACGGCCGTGCTGTACGCCCGCACCCGCAGCGGTCCGCCGTTGTGCAGCGGGGTCTCGCGCAGGACGGTGGGCGCGTCCTGGCCGGGCACGCGGAGCTCGTCACGGAAGTGGCGGGCGCCGTCGGTCCACCGGTCCTGCCACGCACGGCCGTTCCACCAGCGGCGGACCTGCGCGCCGTCGCCCACGTCGACGGGCGTGCCGTTGCGTTCGTGGGTGCTGACGCGCCAGTCGCCCTGGTCGTCCCGCCAGGCGTCGACGTACCGGCCGGAGTCCAGCATCCGGCGCTCGCGGACCAGGTTCCCGTTGCCGTCGTAGTCCCGGTAGGAGTCGTCCCAGGGCAGCCGCGAGTCGTTCGAGCCGCGGAAGAACTCCCGTCGGCCGCTACCGAGTTCGGTGCCCTGTGCGTCGAGCTCGCGCCAGGTCCAGCGGCCCGAGTCGGCGCGGCCGGAGCCCTGGATCACCCGTCCGGCGGTGCCGTCCGGGTTGGCGTGGCTCTGTCCGACGAGGTTGCCGTGCGGGTCCCGGTCCACCCAGGTGCGGTCACCGGTGAACTCCCGCACGACCCCGTTCGGGCGCCCCTCGCGGGCGGTCCGGGTGACGCCGCCGGCGTCCTGGTGGACGTCCCGCCAGAGCCTGCCCTGCGGGTCGTTCGTCAGCTGCTCGCGGTAGCCCCTGAGGTCGCCGGCCTGCCAGGGAAGGTCGCCCGGGTTGGCCGGGGCGTGGTCGGGGCGCGCCGCGTGGTCGCCCACCTTCAGGGAGGTGCCGTCGTGCAGCTTGCCGCTGAACCGGGCGAAGCTGCCGTCAGCGGCCAGGTCCAGAGCGCTGCCGTCCATCGCGACATAGCGCACCCCGGAGGTGGTGGTGCCGTCGCCCGCCTCCTTCGTCCACGTGAACAGCTGGTAGGTGTCGTCCCCCCGGACATGGGCGTACGGCGGCCGGGTGTGCTCGGCGCCGGCCAGCCAGCGGGTGCGGATCCAGGTGGGCGGACGCTGCTCGCGCCAGCGGTCGGTGGTCAGGAAGCCGTCGCCGAGGCTCTCGCGCCTGCCGACCTCCTTGCCGTGCGGGGAGTGCCGCTCCCAGGTGGCACGGAGGGTCCCGTCGGCCGGGTTCATGGCGTGTTCCTGGTACTGGCCGGCCCGCTCGGGCCATTCGGCCATGCCCCACTGCTGCTGGGCGATCCGGCCGTCCGCGGTGCGGTCGGTCCAGCCGCTGCCGATGCGCTCCCGGGTCCGCGGGCCCGAGGCGATCACCCTGCCGTCGCCGTCGTAACGGTGCCAGGTCCAGCCGCCGTTGCCGTCCTCGATCCCCAGGGTGTGGCCGGTCCGGCCGTTGAACTTCTGCAGGCCGTCGCGGTACTCGCGCACCGTGCGGCCCCAGCCGTCGGTGTCCCGCCAGCCGGTGCCCGCGGTGTCGTAGTGCCGGCTGCCCGTGCCGGCCGGAGTGCCGGTGTCGTCCCAGCGCACCCAGTGGGTACGGGGGTTGGTGCGGGCGAAGCCGATCGTGTCGGTACGCCGGAAGGAGTCGACCACGTCGCCGGAGGCACCGGGCAGCACCCGGCGCTCGAAGACCGGCACGTGCTTGTTGGTGGAGCTGAGCAGCCTGACGTGGCCGCCCGCTGCGCCGGACAGGTCGGCGGTGCCGTGGTGGAAGGCCCCGGCCGCCACGGGCTCGCCGGACCTGGTGGTCCGCTCCCAGGTGCTCGCGACGTGGTCGACGACGTACCGGTGGTCCGTGCGCCGCCCGTTGTCCAGCACGTTGAAGCCCTGCCGGGTCACGCTGCCGTCGGCGGCCAGGTGCACGAACTCGCCGTCCCGCGGGCTGGTCGGGTCGGCGAAGGCGATCCTGGTGGTGCCGTCGGGCCGCTGGACGGCGTCCCAGTGCGCGAGCCTGCCGCTGGCCGCGTCCTCCAGCCAGGCGCCGGGGTGCTGCGCGGTCGGCGGAGTCACGACGAGGTGGCGTCCGCCGTGGCCCGGGGGCAGCGGGGTGCCGGTGGCCGTGACGGCGCCGTGGCCGTCGTACCGGGTGAACGTCCCGTCGGCCAGGGTGGTTTGGTGACCACCGCCGGGAAGCGGGACCGTCTCCTGGGTGAATTGTCCGGTGTGCTGGTCGAAGACCTGGTGGCCGCCGCCGGGGCGGGCGATCTCGATGCGGCCGGCCGGGTCGAAGGTGACCGCCCGCGCCGGGTCGGCAGCGAAGGTGTCGTCCAGCCAGTGCGGGGCCCCGCCGAGCGGCCGGTCGAGATGCCCGGCCGGTGCGCCGTCCCGCCCGGTCAGCCGCAGCCCGTCACCCGCGAAGTCGCCGTTGGGCGCGAAGGTGTGGTGGCCGGTGCCGTGCACGGTCCGGAAGCCGCCGTTGTCCGGGAGCGCGGTGACCGTGCCGGGCAGCCGGTTGCCGCCGGCGTCGGTGAGGCGGTGGCCGCCTGCCTCGACCGGCTCGGCGAACCGGGCACCGCGCGGGCCGCCGGCCGGGTCGGCCAGCGCGATCGAGGTGCTCACCGGGCGGCCCTGGGCGTCGTACAGCACGGACTCGCCGGTGGCGTCGTCGATCGTGCGCGGCCGGTCGCCCTCGACCGCGACCACCCGATGGTCCAGCGGCTGCCCCGCCGCGTCGGTGAGGAGGTGACCGCCCGCGCCGTCCGGCACGACGATCCGGCCGCCGCGAGCGTTCGTCGCCGGGTCGAACAGCGCGAGGCCGGTGTCCTGGTAGCGGCCGTCGCCCGTGAACCTGCTGGTCGCGCCGCTCGTCTCGTCGGTCACCCGGAATCCGGAGCCGTCGGGCAGCGCGGTGACCGTCTGGGGCTGCCGGTCACCGGCCGCGTCGGTCAGCGTGAAGCGGCCCGTGCCGTCGTCGGCCAGGAACCGCTCCCCGCGCGTGCCCCGCGGGTCGGTCAGCGCGACACCGGTCTCCTGGAGGCGGCCCTGGCCGTCGTGGCGTACGGACACCCCGGTCGTCTCGTCGGTGACCCTGACGCCGTTCCCGTCGCCGAGGTGCTGCACCCGCAGGTCCAGCCGGTTGCCCGCGAGATCCGTGACGTGGACGCCGGCGCCGTCGCCGGCCAGCACCCGGTCGGTCCCGGCGGGGACGCCGTCCCGGCCGGTGAGCTGAACGCCCTCGTCGATCCGGAGGCCCAGGGCGTCCACGCGCTCGGTGGCGCCGGTGTCGAGATGAGTGATACGCGTGGCGTCGCCGGGCAGCGGGAAGGCGGTCAGCCGGTCCGCTCCGGGGCCGTGCACCGCCAGGGCCTGGCGGGCGCCGTGGCCGTTGATGCCGGTGTGCAGACGCAGCCCCGTCGGCCCGCCGTCGGCCCCGCGCAGCGGCATGTCGTAGGCGATCCGGTCGCCGTTCGCGGTGTAGGTGTCGACGCTGTCCGACGGAGTGTGCCGGACGTCGAAACCGCCGTCCGCGCGGGCGACGACCGTGCGCGTCGGATCCGGGTGCGACTGCTGGTCGACCACCCGCAGCGTCACCGTGCCGTCCTGGCCGACGCTGCGCTCGATGGTCAGGCCGTTCGGCCCGCTCACGCCCGAGTTGTTCAGAGCGACGTGGTTGACCGCGGGCGGGGCGGTGTCGGGCAGCGTGTCGAGCTTGCCCGCGCCGATCGTCGCGCCGCGCCGGGTGGCCCCCAGCTCGATCTCGCGGATCCGGGCCTCGATCTCGGCCGGCTGGACACCGAGGTCCTGGAGGTTCGTGTAGGCGGTGCGGAACCGGTCCTGGGCGGCGATCAGTTCGTGGTTGAGCTGCACGTCGTACTCGTTGACACCCCGTGAGGTGCTGGCTCCGCCCGGCGCGGCGCGCAGATCCTCGACCCGGTTCAGTTCGACCCGGGCGGACGACAGCTCGACCCAGGCCTCGCGGAACGGCCGGCCGTCTCCGCCCAGCAACTCGTCGAACCGCGCCGAATCCTCCGCCCACGGCGTCTCCCCGGGCTGCCGGGAGGGTACGGCCGGGCCCTTGCCGCGGTCCGGCCGGGCCGGTGCGGCGGGGGTGGTGTCGGTGCCGGGGCGGACGGGTGCCGCGGGAGTGCTGTCGCCGTCGAGGCGGGCCGGTGCCGGCGGGGTCGTGTCGCCGTCCGGCCGGGCCGGTGCGGCGAGGGTGCTGTCACCGGTGTTCCGGAGCGGCGGGGTGCCGTCCAGCAGGCTCAGGGCGTCGGTCTGCCGCTGGGCCTGCGCGGACCGGTCCATGCGGTCGAGCATCGTCTGGAGCCTGGTGTGCGTGTGCGGGGTCGCCCCGCCGGCGGCGAGCGCGGCCCGGGTGCGGCCGGCCAGCCCGTCCCCGTCACCGCTGAGCCGCCGGAAGTCGTCGAGCAGCCGGTAGGCGTTCGCCTCGGCCCGCACCTGGTTCAGCAGCTGTTCCACGCCGGCCCGGCGGACCGAGTCCGGGCGGTCCTCCAGGAAGCGCCGGGCGGCGACCCCCAGGTTGTCGAGGGCCTCGGCCCGCTGCGCCAGCTGATCGGCGGGGATGCGGTGGAAGGCGTCGAGAGCACGGTCGACGTACCGGATCTGCGAACGGGCGCGGATGCCGTTCTCGCGGTAGGTGCTGCGCCGGAAGGCGGCCCGGTCGAGGAGGTCGGGCGCGGCCGGGTGAGCGGTGCCGGGCGCCGCCGTCGTCCCGCTGGTGTCGCCGGTCCGGCGGGGCGTCCCGAGCACGTCGTCGAGAACGGCGTCACCGAGCGGCCGCGCGGACCGGCCGCCGCCCAGCCGTGTGTCGTCCCTCGGCGGCATCGAGGCGAAGTCCTCGTCGCCGGGGTGGGGGGCAGCGGCCGGGTGGCTGTCGTCGAGATGCGGTGCGGCCGCGTCGGTGTCGGCGAGGTGGGGTGTGCGTGTCTCGGTGTCGGCGAGGTGGGGCGGGGTGGTGTCGGGGGCGAGGTGGGATGTGCGTGTCTCGGTGTCGGCGAGGTGTGGTGTGGTCGTGTCGGTGTCGAGTGGGTGCGGCTGGAAGGTCTCCGTCTCGGTCTCGGCGGGACGGTGCGGTGTGGTCGTGTCGGAGAGGTGCGGCGGCGTGGGCTCCGCGTCGAGGGGGTGCGCGGCGGCGCCGTGGTTCGAGGAATGCGAGAGGGCCGTGTCGCCCTGCTTGACCAGCGGCGGTGGCGTCTCGGAGTCGAGAGGGCGCGGGGCGGGCGACTTGGTGTCGAGGTCGTCGGGTGCCGAGGTCTTGGTGTCGAGGTCGTGAGGAGCCGGGGACACGGTGCCCGTGCCGGCGTGGTGCGGTGCCGGCGAGCCGGTGCCGAGGTCGTGCGGCGCAGGGGAGGTGGTGTCCAGGCCGTGGGACGGGAGGCCGTCGCCGGTGAGTGCGGGGGCCGTGGTGTCGGGGCCCGACGGCATGTGCAGGAGCTCGGGTTGGGCGTGGGCAGGGGGCGTGTGGACGTCGGTCGCACCGGACCCCGACGGCGGCGCTGCCTTGGTGTCGGCGCTCGGCGGCAGGAACAGTCGGCGGCCTTCCTCCGTGAAGTGGAGGCCCGCCGTGTCGCCGTAGACCAGTTTCGCCTTGGACAGGTGCTTGAACGCCTTGTCGAAGGCGTTCCTGCCGAGGTCGACGGCGGCCGTGGTCTGCGCGCCGACCTTGGAGTCCGGCAGGGACCGGAAGCCGTCCGAGTTGGCGAGTGCGCGGACCATCTTCTTCATCGGTTCGCTGATGCCCTGCACCGCCTTGAGCGCGTCCTCGGCCGTCTGCGGGAGTTCGCTGAGGTTGGGGCCGTTCGACGCGGCGGCCGACGAGGAGGTCCCGGCGCCCTGGTTCTTGCCCGGCCTGGGCCGCGCCTGCACCGCGTTCGGGTCGGGCTTCTGCTTCAGGGCGTCGATACGTCCGTTGATGTTTTCGAGCAGCTTCGTCCGCTCGTCGAGCAGCCCCTTCGCCATGTCCTTGCGGGCGCCCTGGGCGATGTCGTGGAACTGCTGCGTCAGCTTGACCGCCTGTTCGGCCAGGGGCTGGGCCTTCTTGAGGTTGTGGCGCTGTGCGCTCGTCTTGTCGCTGACGACGGCGTTGTCGGCCTGGCGCACCTTGTCCGACGCCTCGTCGAACGCCTTGCCCGCGGCCCGCGCGGCCGGGTCCACCGTGCCGTCGGCGAGGTAGCGTCCGTCGCCCTCCGGGTCGTGGACCCTGAGCGGCTTCGGCCACCGGGATTCGACCTGGCTGGAGAACGGGTTGATCGGCAGCCCGGAACCGAACTTGGCCTCGGGCCGGTACAGCTTGGAGACGACCGCGCCCATCTGCTCCATGCCGGCCTCGCCCTGGGCGGCGAGCCTGAGGACGTCGTCCTTGAAACCGCCGCCGATCAGGTGCACCTCGCGCACCACGGACAGGGCGAGCGCCTCCTGGACGTGCGCGCCGTGGAAGACCTCCTGGTCGAAGGAGACCGTGCGGGAGCCACCGCCGCCCGGATACTCGTACGTCCAGCGGGCCCGCTCGCCCATCTTGTCGAAGCCCTCGTCGTACTTGGCGCTGCGGACGGTGCTGTCGCCGAACTTCAGGTCACGCATGGTCTCGCGGTCCAGCGGGTGCAGCTGGTCGTGCAGCGACACCCAACCGCCGCGCTCCTCGAGGACCTTGGCGTCGAAGACGAGTGTGGTCGGCCCGTACCGGGTCGCCATCGGTTTGTCGCCGGCCTCCATTCGGAAGAAGACGAAGTCGTCGTTGCCGAGGTTGGTGGTGTTCTTCCCCGTGCTCTTTCCGGACGCGAGAAACCTGATGCCCCGTCGGGTCAGGTCGCCCTGTGAGGACATCACACCGCTGTTGGCGATGGCGTGGTAGGCGGGAGTCGCGTGCTTGATGCGGTAGGGCAGGTTCTGCAGGCTGGTCCGCAGTTTCTCGAACTGTGCGCGTTCCGCCGGCGGCAGGCTGTTCAGCAGCTCGCCGACGTCCCGGCGCAACTGCGTGATGTTGCGTTCGGACAGCTCCTGCACGAAGTGCGTCTTCTGCGCGTCGGAGAGCTTCTCGAAGTCCTCGAACTCGGGGAAGACCTTCTTCCACTGCTCCTGCGAGCCGGGCAGTTCGGCCTTCCACTGGTTTCCGGTGTGCACCTCGGCGTATGCCTTGTTGCTGCGGAGGTGGCGGGCGATCTCCGGCATGTCGCGCTGGAGGCGGGAGATCGAGAACTCCGTGCCGTGGAAGCCCTTCAGGGCGATGGAGTCGCCGGGCCTCGCGGCCTTGACGGCGTCGTCGACCTTCCTGGCGAGCTCGTGGGCCACGGTGGAGACGGGGGCGTGTTCGTTGCGCAGGGTGTAGACCCCGCCCAGCTCGGCGGCGTCCTTGACGAAACCCTTGAGGGAGGCGTCGAGGTTGCCGGCAGCCTTGTCGAGGGTCCGGGCGAGGGCCTGGAGTTCCTGCGGGGACTTCTTGCCCGCCTTGACCAGGTCCTCCAACTGCTGGGTGAGCCCGCGCAGTTCGAGCGACTGCTCCTCGATCTCCCGGCCGGTCCTGATGAAATGGTCCGCGTGGGCGGCCTCGGGCGCGCTCCGGGCCTGGGCGTCCAGACTCAGGGCGTGTTCCTGGAACCGCAGGGCCCGCTGGATCTCGCCGGCGCCGGCGAACTGGTCGACCAGCAGGTTGAGGTCGCGCTGGGAGAGCCGACCGTCGGTCAGCGCCTGCGTCATGTCATCGTCCAGGCGGACCGCGATCCGGGAGGCCTCGTCGTTCGCCCTGTCCAGGGCCGCCTGCAGGGCCTGGCGCTGGCTGTCGCCGGCGCCGGCGTTGGCGCCGGCGAGGTTGCTCTCGGCCTGCTGCACGCCGCGCTGGGCCTCGGTGTGCTCGCCGAGCGACTTGGCGAGCTCTTGCGGAGGCGTCAGCGGGGCGGCCGCCTCCGTCTCACTGTGGAGGGCCGGAGCGGAGTGGGCGGGCGGGGGAGTCGCGCTGTCGGCGGGCAGGGTCGTGCCGCCGAGCGCGCGGGGCCGCTCCTTAAGACTGAGCTGCCGCAGGGCGGAGAGGTCGGCCTCCATCCGCACGGGGTTGACGCCGAGGTCGGTCAGACGGGTGTGGGTGGCGTCGTACTGCTGCCGGGCGGTGTCGAACCTGTCGCGGGCGCGGATCTCGGCGACGGTGGGGCCGTTGGAGCTCCCCGCGGGGCCTGCGTGCGGCAGCAGGTCCTCCTCGGCCCGGCCCAGGTCGTACCGTGCCTGGACGTGGTCCCGCCAGGCGTCGCGGCGGGCCTGCCGCAGCGGGTCGTCCGCGTGGCCGAACAACGCGTCGACGCGCTGTCCGTCCCGGAACCAGGCCTCCTCGATCTGGGCCGGGGTGAGCCGCGTTCCCCGCCCCGGCAGCTCCTGGCCACCACCGGCACGCGGGGTGTCCGGCCGCGGCGCGGGCGCCGTGTCAGGGGTCCCGTGCGCCGTGCCCGGTAGGGCCGTTTCCGTGTCGGGACCGCCGTGGGTGGCCCCCGGTAGGGCCGTTTCCGTGTCGGGCGTGCCCCGGGTCGGGCTCGGGACGGGCGTCTCCGTGTGTGCCGTGGTGGGGTGGGCCGGGCTCGGCAGCTCCTTGCCCCAGGACGTCGGCGTCGGCAGGGAGCTGAGCAGTTCGTTGTTGTGCAGGACGTGTCCGCGCAGGTCGGCGGCGAGGTCGTCGAAGCCGGTGCCGCTCCACTCCCTGGTGAAGGTGCGGTCGCCGCCGCCGATCGTGACGGACACCGCGTTGTCGTCCACCTTGTGGGTGACCGTGATGGTCATCTCGTCCGCGTAGCCAGGCCTGCCGACGGTGAACGTCCTCACGTTCGGGCCGTCACCGCCCTCCCGTACGACCGCGTCGCCGAGGCCCTCCCAGCGGCGGATCGCGTCCTGGCCGAAGGCCCGCCCGAAGTCCTCGAACGCCTCGCCCGACTGCAGTCCGGACCACTTCTCGTTGATGAGCCTGTCGAGCTGGCCGTCCGGGATCTGCTCGGCGCGGACCGGGATGACGGTAATGCCGTCCTCCTCCACCCGGGCAGGTCCCGTCCGCACCAGCCGGGTCGGCGAGAGGGTGACCTCCCACTGGTCCTGGTTGAGCGCGAGGGCGTCGTCGGCGGCCTTCTCGTATCCCGGCGGATAGGCCATGGCGAGCTTGCCGTGGTCGGCCGGGACGTCGATCTCGAAGACGACGCGGTTGCTGTTGACCCCGTTCCTCGCCCACTCGGCCTGGAATTCGCGGTTGTTGGAGGTGGAGGCGGGCAGCCGCTCGACGAACTCGTCGGCCTGGGCCGCCCGCGGGTCCATGGACACGCCCCGCCACACGGTCATGCGCTGGTTGGGACCCTCGAACATGAGGTCGCCGGCGATCTTGTTGAACTGCTTGACCTTGCCCGCCAGGCCCGGATTGGCTTCCAGGGCGGTGGGCTTGACGAAGCCGCCGTACCCCTTCTTCGAGGTGAAGGCGCCGCCGACGACGCCCTGCATGAACAGCTTGGTCTCTTTGTCGGTGGCGGCCTTGCCCATGTGCCCGCGGGCCGCGTGCGCGGTGGCGTCCCAGCTGTCCGCGGCCGGGCCGGTGAGTCCGGCCGGGCGCGGGGGAAGGGTGACGTCCGGAGTGATCGTGCGCAGCAGGTCGCCGGTGGAGCGGCTGTAGACGTGGCTGCCGGAGGCGGAGGCGATGACGATCTCGTCCTCGCCGCCCAGCTTCGCCGGCCAGGTGCCGGCGCCGTCGCTCACGGAGTCCACGGACCTGTCCGTGACCCTGACGCTCACCCCGCTGAACGGGCCGTCGTCCAACCGCACGGTCTGCTCGGCGAGACGGATGCCGCCCAGCCGCTTGAACGTCCAGCTGTGCACGACGGTGCCGCCGACGGTGTCCAGCTGACGTACGACGAAGCCCGTGCCCTGCTTCTCCACGGTGTACAGGCCCGACGTCACCGCGGCGCCGTGGAGTTCGGGCGTGCCGCCGCGCGGCGCCTTGACCGCCAGCTGGTGGTCGCCGGGCACCCTGACGACGTTGGAGTCCTTGAGGAGCTCGTCGAAGCCGTCGGAGTGGGCGGCGGCGGGCGCGGCGTCGAAGGCGTCGCCGCCGTGGCCGGCGGAGCCGGACGGCATGTCGATCGTGAAGCCCTGCTTCTCGGCCGTGTTCACGAAGTCGACGCTCGCCCCGCCCAGGTAGGGGGCGCTCATCCTGTCGGTGACGACCTTGACCCCGCCGGAGTCGTGCGCGGTATGGCCGAGGGCGGACTCGTCGAACTGCAGCTTGTACGTGTCGGCGGAGGCCGAGGACGTGGATGCGGCGCCTTGCTCCGGCAGGTGCTCCGGGGCATGCCCGGATGTTCCGGAAGCCGATCCGGCCAGGCCCTTGTCGGCGTCTGTGTGGGCCGGGGTGCCGGCGAAGGCGGGGGTGTCGGTGGTGCGGGCGCTGCGGCCGGTGTCGACGAGGTCGAGGGCCGAGCGGCTGGGGTCGCCGCCGGGACCTGGATGCCCGGCGCCGCCCACCGGGGCGGGAGCAGGCTCGTGCGTGCCGCCGGTGCCGGTCGTGAGCCGGTCCGGCGTCCCGGGAGCCGGGGACGGCGAGCCGTGCGGCAGCCGCTCCGCCGGGGTGCCGGGGCGCGGCGAGCCCGGCTGGTGGACGAGCTCGTCGAGGTGGAGGCGGGTCTGGTTGGCGTTGAGGGCGCTGGTGGTGCGTTCGGTGAGGGCGTCGCCGGCGCCGGGCGTCACGGGGGAGTGCGGGGTGTTGTGGCGGGTGCCGGCGAGCAGGTCGAAGGCCGACACCCCGGGGTCGACGCTGCCCGGTCCGCCGTGCCCGATGCCGGTCGGGGACGGGTGGGGGACGGTCGTGGGGCCGGTGAGCAGGCTGTGCGGCGCCGTCACGTCGTGCGGCGCGCCGGGCGCCGGTGCCGAGTCGAGCGCGGTGTGGGCGATGGTCGTGCCGGGCGTGCCGGTGAGCGTGGTGTGGGCGGCGCCGATGCCGGGGGTGCCTGGCGCGTGCACGGCGCCCACGCCCGGGGTGCCGGTGAACGCGGAGTGCGGGGTGCCCGCGGTCGGGTTGGCGGTCGGCAGGTCGCCGAGTGAGGACGCGACCGGCGGCGGCGTGCCGTGGGTGCCGGTGAGGACCGTGCTGCCGGGTGTGTGGGTGGCGTTGTGCGCGCCGCCCGGCAGCAGCACCTCGGCGTGCGAGGTGAGGCTCGCCGGTGCCGGGGGCAGCCCGGTGAGCGTCGTGTGGGCGCCCCCGGAGACGGCCGTCACCGGCGTTTCGGTGATGCCGTGGCTGGCGCCGGGGACACCGGCCGAGGCGGGCACGTGCAGGCCGGACGCGGTGGTGATGGTCGGCGTGGCGCCGGCGCTCACCCCGAGCCCCGAATGACCGCCCAGCGCGCCGAAGTTCTCCACGCGCACGGTGCCGAGCTGCACATGCGGCATGTCGACCAGCGCGTCCACCGTGCGCGCCGCGTGCACGCCGAAGTTGCCGCGGTGGGCGATCGCGCCGACGTCGCCCAGGTTCAGGGACGGCGGCCGCAGCGTCGACGTCACGTCCAGATGGGTGCTCGGGATGTTCAGGTCGAGGTTGCGGATGCTGCTCTGCCCCGAACCCGCCCCGAACCGCACCTCGTTCAGCTGGATGCGGGGCATGTCGACCAGGGCGTCGACGGTGCGCGGGTCGACCGGGACCGAGCTGATCGTACGGCCGATGCCGCTGGTGATCGGGGCGCCGAAGACGTGCTGCCCGAGCACACCGCGGTCGAAGAGGCCGATGCGCAGGGCGCGCGCGAAGCCGTACTCGCCGATCTCCGCCGCGTCCACCGGCAGGAAGATCCGCAGCCATTTGGTGCCGCCGAACTCCTGCCCCACCCACTCCTTGGTGGCCTGCCAGCCCCGGGAGAGCGTCTCGGGCAGCCCGCGCACGAAGCCGGGGATCGCCTTGAAGCCCTGCACGATCGTCAGGCTGACGGAGTTGACGCCGTGGCTGATGATGTTGGGCAGGTTGTGGATGCCGTCCAGCACCCACAGGCCGCCCTTGTAGACCCAGGTGCTGCCGAGCCGCACCAGGTCCTTCAGGCCGAGCAGCAGGGTGGTGGGGCGGAAGCCGTTGGTGAACAGGTTGCGCAGGGCCTGGAAGGTGCCCCGGGCGACGTCGGCGAACCCCTTGGCGAACGCGCTCGTCGCGACTTTCCCGATGATCTGGAAGATCGGCAGCGCCTTGGTGGTGGGCGCCAGGATGCCGAGGCCGGCCAGGAAGAGGTCGAGGAAACTGGCGTTGCCGTTGGCGAAGTCGACGATCGTCTTGATGAAGAGGGTCAGGTTGACGCCGAGGGCGAGCAGCGCGATCGGGCCGCCGAAGATCAGTGCCGGCACGATCAGGATGATCGCCAGCCACTGGAACGCCTCCCAGAAGATCTGGCACTCCGAGATCGGCAGCTGGATGTTGGAGACACCCGAGATGCTGCTCGCCGCGGCGGAGGCGCCCTCGCCGTGCTCGGTGCCGGCCTGCCGGGCCGTGGAGGCGTAGGTCTCCCGGTCCGGGTCGTCCTCGGACAGCCCGCGGCCCGAGTTGAGCGCCCCGTCGGCCCGGGACTGCAGGTCGACCAGCTTGTCCGCCCAGGTGGTCAGCGCCGTCGCCGCGCTCTCGAAGGACTGCGCCACGTCCTCGATGTGCCCGCGCAGCCGGTCGTTGACCTTGCCGCGAAGCGCGTCGGCCGCCTCGCCGACGAAGACGCTGTCACCGGCGGTGTTCATCACCGCGTCGATCGCCGTGCTGATGCGGCGGGCCTCGGAACCCAGGTGGTTGAGCTCGGTGGACAGCGTCCGGATCTGGTCCGGGTCGCCCGGCGTGGGGTCGCTGTCCAGCCCGATCGCGTTCCAGTCGGTCGGGCGTGGCATACGGGTTCCTCCCGGAAGCTGCGGGGCTCGGGGCGGTTCCTCCCCAACGGACCACGCCACAGCGGCCGCTGTGGTTCACGTGATCTGGGTTACAGCCGCCGTTCCGGGTGAACCGGCGAGGTGTGTGCGGCGTGGTCCAACTGACCGGAGTCGTGACTGGGAGGCCCCCATGGCCGATGGCCTGAAAATCGAGTACAACGTCCTCAACGACGCCAAACGGGACCTGGAGAACCTGGCCGGGGACATCGGTCCGCTCCTCGACAACAGCACGTTCTCCCGGCTGGGCCAGACGGACTACGACGGATACACCTCGGCCGAGGCCCTGACGGTCCTCGGCGACCAGACCCTCGCCGACGCGCTCTCGGGTTTCTACTCCAACGCGAGCAGCACCATGTCCCACGCGGACAAGGGCCTCAAGGAACTGGCGAACGCCTTCGGCTCGGTGGGCGAGGCGTTCCTGTCGTTCGACTCCGAACTCGCCCAGGGCATGGGCATCACCGGCAGCAACCTGGGCCTGCAGAACTACTTCCGGGACAAGGACCTGTGGGACTACAAGCAGGCCCACCTCGACCAGTGCGTGCCAGGACCGGACGGCACGATGCCGGACTTCTGCTCCGCCACCGACCCCGGCGACCCGCCGCTGGACCAGACGATCACCACCGACCGCGGCAGCGTGCACACGCACCTCACGCTCGACGACCAGCACCACGTGATCAAGGAGGAGTCCACCGTCACCTACGACGGCAAGACGTACACCTCGGTCACCAACTACTCCAGCGACGGCAACCACTACACCACGGACACCTCGTACCCGGACGGCAGCACCGTGCACTCGGAGACCAACCTCAACTCCGACGGCAGCGGCACGATGGTGACCACCGGCAGTGACGGCGACACCACGCAGTACACCCGCGGCCCCAAGGACGCCAACGGCAACCAGCCGGACTGGCAGAAGGTGGGCGGCGACCCGGGCGACGACGGCGGTTCGGGCAGTGGCGGTTCGGGCGGCGGCGGCTCGGGCCACGGCTCGGGCGGCACCCGGCCCGTCATGTAGCCCGACGCCCCCTCAGAGAAGTACCCCCTTCGAGAACGACAGGAACGGACAGGAACCCCATGGCCAGCTACAACGGCATCAACCTCGACTACCACAAGATCGAGGAGGTCGTGAGCCTGCTGCACGACGCCCACGAGAACCTGCTGCCGGTGCTCAGCAACCTGCGCAACCGGGTCAACACCCTCGTCGACGACGGCATGGTCTTCCAGCAGTCCAGCGAGGTCATCCGCACGACCTACAACAACTTCGACACCAGCCTGCTGGCCGCCGTGAAGGGCATCAACGACTTCTCGGAGATGTTCAACGGCATCAAGGAGAACGCGATCCAGTTCGACCAGGGCATCAGCAGCAGCCTGCAGAACAACTCGTAACCCCCGCACGTGGGAAGGGGCCCTCCCGGGAAGTCCGGGAGGGCCCCCTCCCCCCCTCGGCGCCGCAGAGGGGGGGTCGACCCTCCCAAGGGGGGGCGGCCCACCGGGGGGGAGAAAGGCCCCGCTCTGG
>NZ_JBVJNZ010000001.1:1178187-1217087 GCF_055583445.1 Streptomyces sp. NPDC104761
ACCCCCCCCCCCCCCCCCTCCCCCCCCCCCCCCCCCCCCCCCCCCCCCCCCCCCCCACCCCCGCCCCCCCCCCCCCCTCCCCCACCCCCCCCCCCCCCCCCCCCCCCCCCCCGGCGCGGCAGGGGGCGGTCAGGCCCGCAACGGGGTGAGCGGCACCTGGAGGGCGAGCAGGGCCCCGCTCGGGCCGGCCGTCCACGCCCGGCCCGGGTGCGTCGACGCCCGGACCACGCTCGGCATCAGGCGCACGCCGACCAGATCACCCTCGGTGAGGTTCTTGGGCGCGAGCAGCAGGCCGCGCCGCGCCCGGCGGGCCGCCAGCGTCCAGCCGCTCATCCCGCTCTGGAAGCCCTCCGCCGAAGCCGCGTAGACCAGCCCCAGGCCCCGGTCGCGGCCCGAGACGGCGATCTCCTTGAGGAGCTTGTCCGCCGCCGACCCGGTGAGCAGGTCGGCGTCGTCGATCACCACCACCCGCGGCCCCGGCAGTGCGTCGAGCGCCGCCTGCACGGTGTCCGCCGACGGGTCGTTCTCGGTGAGCACGGTGGCCGTGGCATGCCGCTCCAGGGCGCGCAGCGGCGACTCGCGCGGGGTGAGCACGACCAGTGAGGTGCCGCCGGCCAGCAAGGACACCGCGATCGAGGCGAGGGTGTTGCTGCGGCCCGACCCGGCCGGGCCGAACACCCCGAACGCCGAGGCGGAGCCCGCCAGGTCCGTGCCCACCGGTCCGCCCTCGTCGCCGCCGACGCCGAGCAGCCCCCACATCGGCCGCCGGTCGCCCTGCGCGACCTTCTCGTAGACCTCGGCGAACTCCACCGAGCGCGGCAGCACCGCGACCTGGAACGGCCGCCGGGTCTGAGGCACCTGCGCGTCCCGCTTGCGGGCGGCCTCGCCGATGGTGCGCAGCGCCTCGGCCTGTTCGGTGCCGCCGCCGGGCGCCAGCTGCGCCACCTGCGTCTCGGTGCCGCTGAGGACGTGCCAGCCGCGGCCCGGCGGGATGTCGGCCGGGATCTTGTTCGGCATCATGCCGACCGCCTGGTAGTCACTGCGGTCGCCCTGCCGCAGCAGCAGCTTGTGGTCGTTGTGCGCGGCCATCCGCCCGCCCAGCAGAGACCGTTCGGAGGTCGCGACGACATGGATGCCGGCGGCGGCACCCTCGCGGATGAGCCGGGTCACCTCCTGCACCAGCTGGCCGTGGTCGTGCTCGTCGATGATGACCGAGAGCGAGTCCCAGCCGTCGATGAACAGCAGGATGTGCGCGGGCCGCTGGGCCTTCGGCAGCAGCTTGCGCAGTTCGGCGATGCCGGTCGCGCTGTGTGTCTGCGCCAGGTCCTGCCGCTCGGTCAGTTCCCGGTTCAGGCGGTGCAGCAGCCGGCCCAGCCGCTCCAGGTCGTGCCTTGAGACCACGCCACCGCAGTGCGGCAGCGCGCCGAGCGCGGTGAGTCCGCCACCGCCCGCGTCGATGCCGTAGATGTGCACGTCGGCGGTGCTCGCCGCGCGGGCCGCCGATCCGGCGATGGTCCGCAGCACCTGGGTACGGCCCGAGCGCGGCGCGCCGATCACGTACAGGTGCCCGAAGGTGGCCAGGTCGGCCACGGCCACCCGGCGCTGCTGGAGCTGCGGCACGTCCTCCAGGGCGTACGGGATCACCAGCCGGCCCTCGCGGGTGGCGCCGAGCTCGTCCAGGTCGGCCAGGGTGAGTTCGCGCTGGAGCGGCGGCAGCCAGGGGCTGGGCTGCGGGGTGAAGTCGTCGAGGAGGTCGGCCGCGGTGCGGATCTCCTCGACGAGCGCCTGGAGGTCGGTCGGGGCCGGCCCCTGCGCGGAGGCGACCGTCACCGTCCGCGCCTCGGCAGGGAGTTCGGCGGGCCGTCCGAGGGCGTCCCAGCCCACGTCCACCGTACGCACCGGTTTGCGGGCACCGGCCTCCGGCTCGGCCGCGGCGGCCGGTGTCTCCCGGGGCCGCTCCGCGCCCACCCACGCCGTCTGGAACGGGTCCGCCTGCTTCGGCCCGCGTCGCACCAGGGCCCGCCCGGGGGTGCCTGAGGAGATGTCGACGGCGTCCTTGACGTCGATGATGTCCTGGCTCTCGGTCATGTCGGTGACCCGCAGCGCGATCCGCAGGTTGGTGTTGGCGCGGATGTCACCGGTGACCACACCGGCCGGGCGCTGGGTGGCCAGGATCAGGTGGATGCCGAGCGAACGGCCGCGCTGCGCGATGCTGATCAACCCGGGCACGAAGTCGGGGACCTCGCGGACCAGGGTGGCGAACTCGTCGATGACCAGCAGCAGCCGGGGCAGCGGGGCCAGCGAGGGGTCGGCGGCCCGCTTGGCCCGGTACTCGGGGTGGTCCTTGGCGTCGGCGGCGGCCAGCACCTGTTCCCGGCGCCGCAGTTCGGCGCCGAGCGACTCCAGGGCCCGCTCCACGAGGTGGGCGTCGAGGTCGGTGACCATGCCCAGGGTGTGCGGCAGGTTCGCGCACTCCTTGAACGCGCTGCCGCCCTTGTAGTCGACCAGCACGAAGGTGAGTTCGTCGGGCCGGTTGACGGCGGCCAGCGAGGCCACGAAGGTCTGCAGCAGCTCCGACTTGCCGGAACCCGTCGTACCCGCGACCAGACCGTGCGGTCCGTCCTGCACCAGGTCCAGGGAGAGCGGTCCGTCGAAGCCGGTGCCGATGAGGAAGGACGTGGCGGCGGGGTCGGTCTGCCACCGGTCCAGCAGGGCCTGTGCGTTGGGCGGCTCCTGACCGAGGAGGTCCAGGAGCCGTACCCGCTGGGGCAGCCCGGCGTCGTGCTCGGGGCTGACGTCCCGGATCGGGGCCAGCGCGCGGGCCAGTTGCTCGCACCACTCGGGGGAGACCCGGTCGGCGCGCACCGCGGGCAGGTCGGGCGCGCCCGGCCGCCGCAGGGTCAGCCGTCCGTCGGCGGCGAGCACGACCCCCGTGCTCTCCTCGGGCAGCAGCCGCTCCTGCTCGTCCAGGCAGACGCTGAAGATCCGCACCCGCGGTCCGTCGGTCAGCACCTGCACCATGCCGGGCACGTCCCGCAGCCGCCGCGCCCCGTCCGCGATCACCAGCACGTCGGGCTCGGCGAAGACCACGTCCCGCTCGTTGCCGGCCTGCCGGCGCCGGGACTGCACCTGGGAGACGAGTTCGCTGATCCGGGCGGAGGTGGACTCCGGGTCGTTGCCGACCAGGACCACGGGACCGCCGGCCGTACCGGGCTTGAGATGCGGCAGCCAGCGCGTCCACGCCCAGTCCGCGACCCGGTCCGGCTCGGTCAGGACGACGATCCTCAGGTCGCGCGGGCTGTGCAGGACACCGGCCTGCGCCACCAGCCAGCGGGCCAGCGGCTGCACCTCGGCGGCCGGGCCCGCGACGCCCACCACGCCGTGCGCGGCGATGTCGACACCGATCGGCGTGTCGGGGATGTTCCAGCGGATCGAGCGGTGGTTCTCGTCCCGCGCCGGATCCTCCAGTTCCCGCACCGACGGCTGGTCCACCGTGCCCAGGCGCAGCACCAGATGGTCCGGGTCGCGGCGGCGCCGCTCCCAGAGCCGGCCACCGGGACCGGTCGCGATCAGAGCCACCGACGCCGGGTCCGGGCCGGTCTTGTCCCGCACCCGCCGCTCGCCCACCACCGCGTCCCGGACCTGCTCCTCCAGGACGTCACGGCGCCGCTCGTAGGCCGCCTCCGACTCCAGGAACTGCTTGCGGGCCGCACGTCGGCCGGTCGCCCAGTTCGACAGCATCATCATCGGGCTGAGGAACAGGAACACCAGGAAGTAGTACGACTTGAAGATGCTGACCATGAACAGGCCGAGGACGATCGGGGAGATCATCATCACGGTCGGGAACGGCCGCTTCTGCGGCGGCGACGGCGGCTGCGGCAGCCGGACCCGCTCGGCGTCCAGGTGCGGGGCGATCCGCGGCGGCCGGTTGTAGTCCACGCCGTAGCCGTCGGCGGACGGCGTGACGGCCGCATCCGCCTCGACCGGGGAGCTCATCCGCAGCAGCACCGGACCCACCGTCAGGTCCTCACCGGCCGGCCACGGCACCGGGCCGGGCCCCGCGGGCCGTTCGCGGGGCGGCTGCGGGCGGGGGCGGCGCAGCTGGGTTATGGCGTCGTCGGGCGGCGGCGAGGCCAGCCGGGCCCGCACGGCCGACTCCGGGTCGGCGTCGATGCGCTGCCAGGAAGCGGTGCCGTCGGCGCCGACGGTCACCCACAGCCCGTTCTCCGGCACCCCGCCGGCGGCGTCGAGCCGCAGGGCGCACAGCGGGTCGGTGCCGATCTCGTGGCTGCCGGGACCGAGCCGCCAGGTGCGCCCGGCGCCGGGCCCGGAGACGAGGTGCACCTCGGCGAGCACTTCGTCCGGGGCACCGTCGTCCTGGACCCGGACCAGGTCGGCCGGGCGGGCCGGGCCGCCGAGCCCGACCAGGCCGCCGTCCCGGATCCCGCTGCCGGACACCGGCGTGTCGGGGTCGAGCCGGTGGCCGCCGGTGTAGAGGTTCCGGGCCCGCGGCGCGCCGGCCGCCGCCCAGTCGGCGCCACCGGTGGCGGCGGCCTCGTCCTGGGTGAGGGCGGCGGCGAGATCGCCGACGGTGGCGTTCGAGGGCAGCCGGACCTGGTGGTCGCGGCGCTGTCCGTCCGTGGCGTCCACGGTGGTGATGGTGAGGTTCACGGCTCCCAGCCGGGCATTCGTTCGTACGGGATCAGGGGACGGGTACGGCGCTCAGGGCGTCACGGCGCCTGCGGCGAGGTCGCAGACACCCCGGCCGCCTCGGAGGTGCTCGGTTCGGCGAAGTCGTCGTCGCTCTCGACGGCCGCGGCCGCAGCGGGCACCGGCACGGCGGCCGGCTCGGGCGCGGGGGCCGGCCGGGACGCGGAGACCCCGGTCGGTCCGGTGGCGGGGGCCGCGCCGGTGCCGAGGTCCGGCTCGTCCGGCAGCAGGTCGCGGTCGGCCGCGGACACGGCGTCCACCGGACCCGCCGGTTCGTCGTGCGGGAGCTCCGGGCACGGCGGCAGCGCGGCCAGCGTCCGGGCCACGGCCCGCGACAGCGGCAGCACGTCGACCCGGGCGGCGGCGGGCGCGCCGTGCACCGTGAGCACCGCGTCCGGGGCGATCTCCAGCAGCCGGGTCCGGCCTCGGGCCACGCCCAGGCTCAGCAGCCGCACGCCGGACGGCAGCGGCCGCTCCAACGGGTCGGCACAGACCGCGACCTCGATGCCGGGCTGCCCGACGGCCGCCGCGGCCGGCATCCCCGGATGCCGCGGGTGCACCCCGGCGGCGATGGCGACCCGCCCCTCGGGGAGCCGGGCGTCCAGCTGCGCGGCCAGTGCCTGGAGCACGGCGCGGGCCGAACGGGCGGCGCGCGACGGGCCGTACACGGACAGCGCGGGCGGACCGGAACGCACGTCGAGCAGCACGGCGTGGCCCATGTCGTGCCCCACGCACACCAGCAGCGGTACGGCGGCGGACGCCACGCCGTCGTCCGTCAGATCGGCACGGTCGATCCACCACAGCCGCGGATCGCTCTCGTCCGCCGCCCAGGGCTCCGGCGGCTCGCGCAGCGCGTCGCCGTCCGCCGCGACCAGCACGGCCACCCACTCCGGGCCGGCCAGCACGCCGTACGGCCGCACCCCGGGCCGGACGGCCGCGGCCAGCGCCGTGGCCCGCTCGGCGTCGGCCCACACGGCCGGGTCGCGCAGCAGCCGCACCAGCAGGCGCAGGCCGCGCCGGTAGCGCAGCTCCGTGCGGACCGGACCCGTGAACGCCTTCGCGGTCAGGCCGATCTCACGCCCGAGCCGGCGCCACAGGGCCTTCCAGCCGCCGCCGCGCCGGACCAGCCAGTGCGTGACGGCGAGGACCAGCACCAGGACGCCGACGAGGCCGAGCAGGGTGGTGATGGTGTCGGAGGTCATCGCGTCTCTCCCCGGAGATGCTCGGTCCCGGCCGGGCGGCAGCCGTGGGATTCGAGAGTGGCGCGCAGTGCGCGGATGCCGTGATGGGTACGGGACTTGACCGTGCCCGGAGGCAGCCCGAGCTGGCGGGCCACGTCGTCGCCGGGCTGGCCCAGCAGGTGGACGCGGGCGACGGCCTCCCGGTGCGCGGGCGCGAGGGTGCGCAGGGCGGAGACCAGCACCCGGCGGTCACCGACCTGTTCGGCGTGGTCGGGCACCGGCGCGGGGGCGGCGCCGCCGAAGTCCGCCGCCGTGATCCCCACCGGGATGCTCCGGTCCCGGCGCCTGCCGTCGACCACGAGGTTGCGGGCCACCCGGAACAGCCACATCCGGATGGGCCGGTCCCGCCAGTCCAGGCGTCCGGCCGACTGCCAGGCCCGCAACAGGGTTTCCTGGACGACGTCCTCCGCGCCGTGGGGGTCGCGCCCCATCATGCCGGTCACGAAGCGGCGCAGGCTGTCGCGCTCCGCGAGAAGGAGGCCGAGCGTCCGGTCCGCGCCGTCGGCGCGGTCATGGTCGATGAGGCTCACGGCCTCCGCCTTCCGGTGTCGGTGGTGCTGTTGTGCTGTGGTGCTGTGGTGCCGTTGTGCAGTCGTGCCGGGTTGCTCTGTGTCACTGTGAATCGTGTCAGGCACGAACGCTAGCGCGAATATCGCCGGTTCCCGAAGCCGCACCCGCCCCGGACTTCAACAGGTTCGTCACAGGCAACTCCGCATAGGTGGACGGAAGGTGACGTTCGGAGGGATCTTCGTGGGCGGGTGGGGGGATCGGTGCCGCGCCTTGGTTACTGTTCCGGTGTCCCGCATGTTCCGGGCGTTCCGAGACCTTCACGAGACCTTCAGGAGACGACGTGCCGCCCCTTCGCAGACCCCGGCCCCCGGCGGAACGGCCCGGTACCCCGGCGGGACGTTTCAGCGACACCTTCGCCCGCCGGCCCGCCGTGCCCCGCCGCGGGCTGGTGCCGGGCGTGCGGGTGTGGGCGACCGTCGGCGCGGCGGCCGGGCTCACCGTCGTCGTCGCCCTGGCCGTGCCGCTGCTGAGCCGGGTGGACCTCTTCCCGGGCCCGGACGCCACACCGGCCGCGGTGGTGGCAGCGGGAGAGCCGACGACGCTGTCCGGTACGACCGGTTCCGTGTCCCCGTCGCCGTCCTCGTCCCCGACGCCCTCGCACACCACCTCCCACAAGCCCGGGAAGACCACCGTGGGCGGTTCCGGGTCGGCCGGTGGCACGGGCACCGGCTCGACCGGACAGCAGTCGGGAGGCGGCACCGTCGGCTCCGGATCGGGCTCGAACTCGGATGCGAACTCGGGTTCCACGTCATCCGGTTCGAAGTCCGGCGGCTCCAAGTCCTCCTCTTCGGGCACTTCCTCGTCCAGCGGCTCCACGTCGGGAGGCGGCGGCACGAAGACCACCACGGTGCCCGGCGTGAAGCTCGTCGGCACCGGATCCGGCCGGTGCATCGACGTCACCGACGCGGGCGGCGACGGCACCCGGCTGGAGATCCTGGACTGCTCGGGCGCCGCCAAGCAGAAGTGGGTCTTCCAGTCGGACGGCACCGTCCGCTCGCTCGGCCTGTGCATGGACCTGGCCTGGGGCAACACCGCGAACGGCACCGCGATCCAGGTCGCCAAGTGCAGTGGCAACCGGGCCCAGCTGTTCTACCTCAGCTCGGCCGGTGACCTGGTCAGCGCCCTGGCCGACAAGTGCGTCGACGTGACCGACAACGGCACGGCCAACGGCACCAAGCTCCAGCTGTGGACCTGCTCGGGCACCCCCAACCAGAAGTGGCACAAGAGCTGACCGGTCCGCAAGCCTCCTTCACCGGCCACCACCGGTGAGCGAGCCCAGGTCGACGGCATCGGCCATCGCCTGCAACCCCGCGTCGTCGAAGTGCAGATGGTCGCCGGCGTCGTAGGCCGGCAGGATCCGGTCGGGGGCGGCGGGATCGCGGACGACGGCGTCGAAGTCGGCGACCGCGTCGAAGACGCCCCCGCGCCGGATCAGCTCGTTGACGGACTGCCGTACCGCCTCGCGGGCCGCGGTCCAGCCGCCGTTGCCGTCGTACGGGGTGATCGTGGCGCCGGTCACGCGGATGCCGTGGGCGTGCGCGCGGGCCACGATCTCGCGGTACGCGGCCTCGAAGGCGGCCGGATCGGTCTGGTTCGGGCTGCCTTTGATGTCGTTGACGCCCTCCATGACCACCAGTGCGCGTACCCCGCTGCGGGAGAGCACGTCGGTGGCCAGCCGGGACAGGGCGCTCGGGCCGGTGCCGTCCAGGAGCACCCGGTTGCCCGCGATACCGGCGTTGAGCACGCCGAGGCGGTCGCGCGGGGGCAGGGCGCGCAGCCGGGCGGCGAGCCGGTCGGGCCAGCGGTGGTTGGCGTTCGACGTGGAACCGGACCCGTCGGTGATCGAGTCGCCGAGGGCCACGACACTGCCCGCGGCGGGCGCCCCGAGCACGTCGACGCCGGTCAGGTAGTACCAGGAGCCGGTCGTCGTGGTGTACGACGTGCCGCCCGGGTCGGCGGTGTGGTCGCCGTCCGGGGCGATGAACGAGGTCTGCAGAGCCGAGTGGTGATAGGTCGCGGGACCCGAGTCCGCCGGGGTGTACAGACTGACCAGGAGGTTGGCGTCGGCCGGCACCCGCAGCGGCACCGGGTCGCTCACCGCGTCCCGGCCCGCCGGGACCGTCACGGAGGCGGTGCGGCGGAAGGTCACCGTACGCACCGAACCGGGAACCGCGTTCGGGCTCTTCGGGGCGCCCGCCTGCTGAACGGCGACGGTCACGGCGCCGAGGGCGAGCGGCGCCGTGCCGAGCCGGTTGGTGACCCGGATCCGCAGCGCGGCGCCGCCGACGCTGGTGTGGATCACGTTGCGCACGGTCTGCCCGGGCAGTTCGGCCACGGTGCCGGAAGGGGCGGCCTCCCAGGTGCCGGTCCAGCGGGATCGGTGGTGCCCGGCCGCCTCCGCCGGGGCGGACAGCAGGGCCAGGCCGAGAAGGGCCGCGAGGCCCGCGCAGCCCGCGAGCAAGGGTCGAACCGTGCCTCCGCGCATGGGGTGCCGTCCTTCCGAACGGGAGGAGAGGTGCGGGGGGACGGGAACGCAGGCAACCCCAATACATCCGATGAGTCAAGGACTTGAGTCAGGGTTGTCGATGTGAACGTCGAGCTCAAGCCAATCGGACGACTCAAGAAGGCGCGAACCTTGCCGTGTTGAGGTTGTTGACAGGTGCAAGTGGGGTCCCTAGGTTCCCGGATACACCCGATGTATCGATGATCCGTCAGGTCTGGAGGACGATGATGACCTCGCACCCGGAGCAACGTTCGCCGGTGCCCCGCAGAGCCGTACTGGGCACCGCCCTCGGCGGAGCGGCGGCCGTGACCCTGTCCGGAACCGCCCACGCGGCGGCTACGGAACCGGCGGCCACGGGGGCCGCGAAACCGGCGGTGCCGGCGGTCCGGCACCCTTGGAAACTCCGCAACACCATGACCACCGACGGCGCCTGGGACCGGTTCCTGCGCGGCCAGGACCTGCGGTGGACCAGGCTGCCGGCCCTCTGGTACGAGGGGCCGTTCCTCGGTGACGGGCTGCTCGGCAGCATGATCTACCAGGAGCCGGGCGCCAACCAGATCCGCTTCACCGTCCAGCACGGCCGGGTCCAGGACCACCGGCCGGAGTTCGGCAGCGGCTGGGGCACCGCCCGCCTGCCCGTCGGACACCTCACCCTCGAACCGGCCGGCACCATCACCGCCGTCGACTGGCGCCTCAGCCTCTGGAACGCCGAACTCACCGGCACCGTCACCACCACCGCCGGCACCCTCACCCTCGCCGCCCTCGTCCACGACGAGGTCCTCGCCGTCCGCGCCACCGCCGACGGGGGCGAGCGCGTCACCTGGACCTTCCACCCCGAGGAGGCCATCAGCCCCCGCAAGATCCAGGAGGCACCGCCCGCCGGCTACACCGCCAACCCGCCCTGGACCACCCGCACCGCGGCCGACGGCACCGAACAGGTCCTCCAACCTCTCACCGGCGGCGGCCAGACGGCCACCTCCTACCGCCGTACCGGCGACGACCTGCTGCTGAGCGTCGGGCACAGCTTCCCGTCGGACAGCGCTGCGGAGGCGGACTCCCGGCGTCATCTGCGGAGTGCCATGTCATACAGCACACTCAGACGGCGCCACACCCGCTGGTGGCACGCGTTCTACCGGAAGAGCTTCGTCTCGTTCCCCGACCAGCGGCTGCAGAGCTTCCACTGGATCCAGCTCTACAAGGTCGCCTCCGCCAGCCGCGCCGACGGCCCGGTCATGGCCACCTCCGGCCCCTGGCTGGAACCCACCCCCTGGCCGGCGGTCTGGTGGAACCTCAACGTCCAGTTGGAGTACTGGCTGATCCACGCCCTCAACCACCCGGAACTGGACTCGCTCGCCACCACCCTGCGCCAGAGCCAGGAACAGCTCACCGCCAACGTGCCCGCCGCCTACCGCTCGGACAGCTCCGGCATCGGCCGCAGCTCCGACATGTTCGCCGACCGCGAGGTGGGCAGGCCGGGAACCGGCGCCGAGACCGGTGACCTCACCTGGGCCCTGCACAACGTGTGGCTGTCGTACCGCCACTCCATGGACAAGTCCCTTCTCCGCGACACGATCTACCCGTTGCTGCGCCGCACGATCAATTACTACTGGCACTTCCTCACCCCGGGCAGCGACGGGAAACTGCACCTGCCCAGCACGCTCTCGCCCGAGTACCCGGTCGTCCCGCCGCAGGACACCAACTACGACCTCGCCCTGATCCGCTGGGGCTGCCAGACCCTCCTCGACTCAGCCGAACTGCTGGACATCGACGACGAGTTGAAGCCCCGCTGGCAGGAGATACTGGCCCGGCTCACCCCCTACCCGGTCGACGACAACGGCTTCATGATCGGCGCCGACACGCCGTACGACCAGTCCCACCGCCACTACTCGCACCTGCTGATGGTGTACCCGCTGTACCTCGTCAACTGGGACCAGCCCGAGAACCGCGACCTGATCACCAAGTCCGTCGTGCGCTGGCACGCGCTGACCGGCGCCCACCGCGGCTACAGCTACACCGGAGCCGCCTCGATGTACGCGATGACCGGTGACGGCGACACCGCCATCGGCTACCTGCGCAAGTTCTTCGATCCCACGACCCGCTACCCCTGCCGGGCCAACACCCACTACACCGAGGCCGGTCCGGTCATCGAGACCCCCCTGTCCGCCTCGCAGTCCCTGCACGACATGTTCTGCCAGAGCTGGGGCGGGATCATCCGCGTCTTCCCCGCCGTCCCGACCGCCTGGGCCGACCTCACCCTGCACGACTTCCGCACCCAGGGCGCCTTCCTCGTCAGCGCGGTGCGCAAGGCGGGCAGCACCCGGTTCATCCGCATCCGCAGCCTGGCCGGCGAGCCCCTCAAGCTCCGGCACGGCCTGACCGGCCCCCTGACCGTCCTGCTCGACGACGGCTCCCCGGCCCGCACCCACGACCTCGGCGACGGCACCCTCGCCATCGACCTGCCCCGCGGCCGCGAGGTCCTCGTGTACTCCGGCTCCCGCCCCGACCTCGTCATCGCCCCCGTCGCCGTCAGCGAACCGGGTGCGGCGTGGGGACTGCCGTAACCACCGACCGGAAGGCTGGGTTCACATGGCCGTTCCACCCCGGAGAACCAGGAGAACCGTGGTCGCCGCGCTCTGCGCCGGACTGGCGGCCACCCTCCTCACCACCGCCCCCGCACGGGCCGAGCAGCAGCAGCCGCACACATGGACCGTGACCGAGGCGGCCCACGCGCCCCGCGCCCGGATAGCCCTCGACGACACCACCGGCACCCTCAGCCTCGCGGTCACCCGCAACGGCCGGACCGTCATCGAGCCGTCACCCGTCGGCATCCTCACCCAACAGGCCGATCTCTCCCAGGGACTGCGCTTCCTGCACCGCAAGAACCGTATGGTCGAGGAGCGTTACCGGGCCAGGTCCGGCAAGCGCCTGGACCGCCGGGTGCGCATGAGCGAGACCCGGCTCTCCTTCGCCACCGCCGCCGGCGCCCGCCTCGACCTCGTCGTCCGCGCAGCCGCCGACGGCATCGCCTACCGCTACGTGCTGCCCGCCGGGTACGGCGACGTCCTCGGCGAGACCTCCGCGTTCACCCTGCCGGCCGACGCGGGCGCCTGGCTCAGCACCTACCGGGTCGACAACGAGGGCCAGTTCAACCAGTACACCGCCGCGACCGCCCCGACCGGCGAGTACTCGGAGCAGGCCCTGTTCGCCACCGACGGCGGCTACACCCTGCTCGCCGAGTCCGACCTCACCGGCACCTACTCCGGCGCCCGGCTCGCCCACACCCGGGGCACCGGCACCTACCGCATCAAGCTCGCCGACAGCCAGGTGCACACCGACGGGTCCCTGACCACCCCGTGGCGGGCCATGATCACCGGTGACCTCGCCACCGTCACCGGATCCACCTTCACCGACGACCTCGCCCCCGCCTCGAAGGTCGCCGACACCTCCTGGATCCGCCCCGGCACCGTGCTGTGGACCTGGCTGGCCGGCGGACGCACCGCGGGGCAGAGCCTCGACGCGCAGAAGGCGTACGTCGACTACGCGGCCGCCCACCACTGGCCCTACGAGGCCGTCGACTCCGGCTGGTACTTCAAGAAGGACGAGTGGGACGTCACCGACCCGGACTGGCAGACCGACAGCTGGATGCCCCAACTCGTCGACTACGCGCGGGCCAAGGGCGTCGGGATCATCGTCTGGGTTCACCAGCGCGACCTCGACACCCCTGAGGAACGCGCCCAGTGGCTGCCGACGCTGGAACGCTGGGGCGTCAAGGGAGTCAAGATCGACTTCATGAACTCCGAGGCGCAGTCGATGTTCCAGTGGTACGACACCATCCTCGCTCAGACCGCCGATCACCACCTCATGGTCGACTTCCACGGCGCCACCCTGCCCAAGGGCATCCAGCGCACCTGGCCCCAGGTGATGAGCATGGAGGCCGTCGGCGGCGAGGAGAAGCGCACCAACACCGCCGCCCACCTCACCACCCTGCCCTTCACCCGCAACGTCATCGGCTCCATGGACTTCACCCCCGGCGGCTTCCAGCGCGTCGGCCTGCGCCCGAACTCCGACGCGGCCGAGGTCGGACTCACCGTCGCCTACGAGTCGGGGCTCCAGATGTTCGCGGGCACCCCCGAGTCGTACGACCAACGGCCCCTCGCCCGGGACTTCCTCGACCAGGAGCCCGCCGCCTGGGACGACACCCGGCTGCTGGCCGGCAGTCCCGGGCAGGAGGCCGTGCTCGCCCGCCGCAGCGGGGACCGCTGGTTCCTCGGCGGGGTGTACGCCGGTGCCGCCCGCACCGCCACCGTGCCCCTGACCGTCGGCCGGGGCCGGTGGCTGGTGCAGACGATCCGGGACGGCGCCGACGGTCTCGTCCAGGAGAGTCAAGTCCTGCACGACGGCGACGAGTTGAGCCTCGACGTCGTCGCCGACGGCGGCTTCGCCGGGATCGCCTGCCGCTGGCACCCGGGCGTCACCACCTGCTACCGCTGAGCGCGCACCGCCGCCCGGCGGGCACCGAGCAACAGCTTGAGGGTGCCCGCCGTGGACGGCGACGCCGAACCCCGCAGCACCCCCGTCCCGCGGGCCAGTACCGCCTCGGCGGTCATCAGCTCGATCTCGATGAGGGCGCTCACCATCGGCCGGTGGGCGGGCGGCATCAGGCCCAGCACCTCCCGGCCCGACCGAAGATCGGCCCGGGCCGCCTCGACCTCGTGCGCCACGAGGGCGCGCAGCCCGGCGGAGGGCCGGCCCGCCTCGATGTCCTCCACCGCGACCGAGAAACGCTTCAGGGTCTCCGCCGGGATGCCCAGATGTCCGTCCCGCAGGTCCTCGGCGAGGTCGTTGACGAAGTCCAGCCGCTGGCTGCCGTCGATGAGCGTGCGGCAACCCGCCCGGAACCGCCCGTCGGTGTCGCTCTCGGGCCCCAGCAGCCCGGCGATCGGCAGGAAGGCGGGCAGCGAGTAGGCGTCCACATAGGCCTGGTAGTCGGCCTCCGTGGCGAAGCCGTCGAACTCCAACTCGGCCGTGGCGGTGGCCAGATATCCCTCCACGGCCTCCCGGTGCCGGGGGTACGTGCCGACGGTGTGCAGCAGGGTGCGGATCAGCGGATCGTCACTGGCCCCGGTCTCCAGCGCGGTACGCACCCGCTCCTCCCACGCGTCCCAGGCCGCCGCCCGCTCCGGTTTCGGGCCGGAGTCCAGGAGCGTGTCGCCGTGGTGCATCACGGCCGTCGCGGCGACCACGTGGGGCAGCACCGCGGGCGGCAGCAGCACCCGGCAGGCCAGGTAGGCGCTGCGCCGGTACTGCCGCACCACCCGGCGCTGGACGCTGTAGTCCCGGCGCAGTTCCGGGTCCGTGATGCCTGCCGCGGTCAGGGTCTTGTTCCACGCGCTCACGGGATGATCGTAGAGGTAGGCCCGGACAGCGGAGTCCGGCCCCCGAGGAGCTCAGGAGAGGGACTTCAGGAACTCCAGCAGCGCCGCGTTCACCTCGTCCGGGCGCTCCTGCTGGGTCCAGTGCCCGCAGCCCGCCAGCTTCAGCGGCTCGCGCACCAGGTTCGGCATCAACTCGGGCAGGCGGGCGATGAGTTCGGGCGTGCCGGGGAACGCCGGGACCAGGTCGCGGTCGCCGTAGACGTAGAGCGCGGGCGGGGTGACGGCGGCGCCCTGCCAGGGGGCGGTCAGTTCCCAGTTGCGATCGAGGTTGCGGTACCAGTTCAGGGCGCCGGTGAAGCCGTGGGAGAAGCTCTCGGTGAGCGCGTCGAGGTCCGCCTCGGTGAACCACTCCGGCAGGGTCTCCGGATCCGGCATGTCCGCCAGCCAGCCGCGCTCGGGGTCGACCAGCGGCTGCCGGATCTCGCCGGCGCCGGCGCCCTCCCCGGACGCCATGGTGAAGAACTTCCGCAGCGTGGTGCGCGGGTCGCGGCCGAACTCGGCGTCGGCGACACCCGGGCGGTTGAAGTAGTTCCAGTAGAAACGCCCGCCGAACCGCTGCTCCATGGTCCGCAGCGGCGGCTGTGCCCCGCGGAACGGCGGCGGCACGCTCAGCCCCGCCACCCCGCGCACCAGGTCGGGACGGAACAGCGCGGTGTGCCAGGCCACCGGCGCGCCCCAGTCGTGCCCGACGACGAACGCCCGCTCCTCGCCCAGCTCCCCGATCAGCCCGACGACGTCACCGACCAGGTGGAAGATGCTGTACGCCCCGACATCCTCCGGGCGGTCACTGCTGCCGTACCCGCGCTGGTCGGGGGCGACCACGTGGAAGCCGGCCGCGGCCAGCGGGCCGAACTGGTGCTGCCAGGAGTGCCAGGACTCGGGGAAGCCGTGCAGCAGCACGACCAGCGGACCGGAACCCTCCTCGGCGATGTGCAGCCGGATCCCGTTCACGTCGACCATTCGATGCTGAACCATGTGCACGAGCGTACGCGCAACGATCTTCGGCTACCCGTCCTGGCCGGCTCCTGAGGCGGGGGAGTCGTCCGGAGCCGGTTGCGGCGCGGGGGCCTGTCATGCTGCCGCCCTCCCAGCTCGCCCTGTGCCCGAACGGGCGGTCACCCCGGCGCGGCCGGGCCGGCGCGCCCCCACCGGACGGGATCTGTCAGGCGCATCGATTGACGGTCATGCATCGGCAGGAGAGATCGATCCCATGGAGCTGCGGCATCCGAAGTACTTCCTGGCGGTCGCGGAGACCCGCGACTTCACCCAGGCCGCCGCCCGTTGCTACGTCGCGCAGTCCGCGCTGAGCCAGCAGATCGCCCGGCTGGAGAAGGACGTCGGCGCCCCGCTGTTCCACCGCACCAGCCGGTCGGTACGGCTGACCGCCGCCGGTGAACTGCTGGAACCGCCGGCCCGGCGCATCCTGGCGGACGTCGACAACGCCCAGGCCGCCCTCGACGCGCTCTGCGGGGTGCGCCGCGGCCGGCTGCGGCTCGGCCTCGTGCAGACGATGGCCGTGACCCTCGACATGGCCGAGGTCGCGGCCGAGTACCGCGCCCGCCACCCCGGCGTCGACCTGCGGGTGTCCAACGCGCCCAGCTCCCTTATGGCCGCCGCGGTCCTCGCCGGCACCCTCGACGCCGCGGTGGTCAGCATGGCCGCCCGGGAGGTGCCGGAGGGCCTGGACCACCGGGTGCTCGGCAGCACCCCGCTGGTCGCCCTCGTACCCCGGGAGCACGCCCTGGCCGACCGGGAGGCCACGTGTACGGCGAGCCGCAGGTCGAGGCGGCCTTCGCCCGGGCCGGCGTCGAGGCGGGGCAGGACTTCGAGGTCGGCCAGATCCACGACACCTTCACCGACGGGCCCCGGCGGCGGACCGGGGTCACAGCGGGTCGGTCCAGCTAACGCGATCCGCGGCGGACGCGGTGCTCAGAAGGGATAGTGCGCCTGCTGGGTCGCGAGCGTCACCCAGCGGGTGTTGGAGAACGCCTCGATGCCCCACCGGCCACCGAACCGGCCGTACCCGGAGGCCTTGACCCCGCCGAAGGGCGCATGCGGCTCGTCGGCCACCGACTGGTCGTTGATGTGCACGATCCCGGTACGGATCCGGCGCGCGACCGCCAGCCCGTGCGTCGCGTTCTCGGTGATGATGCCGCAGGTCAGGCCGTTGTCCGTGTCGTTGGCGAGGGCGATCGCGGCCGCGTCGTCGGTGAACGTCTCGACGACGCCGAGCGGTCCGAAGGCCTCCGCGTAGTACAGCTCGGCGTCCTTGGGGACGTCGGCGAGGACGGTCGCCGGATGCACCGCGCCCTCCGGCCGGCCGCCGCCGGTGAGCACGGTGGCACCCTTGCCGACGGCGTCCGCCACCAGCCCCGCGACGCGCTCCGCCGCGGCGGCCGTGACCAGCGGACCCACCACGGTGTGCGGGTCGCCCGGATCGCCGGCCGGGAGGGCGGCGACCTTGGCGCTGAGCTTGCCGGTGAACTCCTCGGCGAGGGACTCGTGGACGAGGATGCGGTCGCCCGACATGCAGATCTGCCCGGAGTTCATGAACATGCTGAAGGTGACGGCGTCCACCGCGTAGTCCACGTCGGCGTCCGCGAGGACGAGCACCGCGTTCTTGCCGCCCAGCTCCAGCACCGCCGGCTTGAGGTGCCGTGCCGCGTGGGTGCCGATGATCCGGCCGACGCCGGTGGAGCCGGTGAAGTTCACCGCCCGCACCCGCGGGTCGGCGATCAGCGCCTCGGCGATCTCGGCCGCGTCCTCACGGGCGTTGGTGACCACGTTCAGCACACCGTCGGGCAGCCCGGCCTCGCGGAGCACGTCCGCGACGAGCAGCCCGCAGGCGATCGGCGCGTCCTCGCTGGGCTTGACGACGACCGTGTTGCCGGCGGCGAGCGGCGCCGCGACCGCCCGGACACCGAGGATGACCGGGGCGTTCCACGGCGCGAACGCCGCCACCACCCCGAGCGGCTCGCGGACCGCGAGGCCCAGGGTGCCCGCCTCCTGGGCGCTCAGCACCTCACCCCGCGGTGCGGTGATCGCGGCCCCCGCCTCGCGCAGGATGTTCGCGGCGAGACCCACGTTGAAGCCGGCCCACGGCCGGGTGCCGCCGACCTCCTGGGCCATGAGGTCGGCGACCTGATCCGCGCGCGACTCCAGCAGGTCGGCGGCCTTCAGGAAGATCGCGCGGCGGGCGAAGGGGGCGAGCGCGGCCCAGTCCTCGAAGGCCGCGTCGGCGGCGTCCACGGCACGGGTCACGTCCTCGGGCCCGGCCGCGGCGACCGTGGCGTAGACCTCGCCGGTGTAGGGGGCGATGTCGTCGGTGGTACGGCCGGACAGGGCGGGGACGTCCTTGCCGCCGATCAGCAGTTCGCGCATGAGGGGCATGCACGCAACCGTAGGCACCACATGTTTATGGTTCAAGCATTCGCGCCTACTTTTCGACGGCCGCCGCCCGGGTCGGCCGGCCCAGCGCCCAGAACAGGACACCCAGAAGCATGAAGCCGACGAGCGGGATCAGCTCCGTCAGCAGGTACTTCCCGCGCTCGGCATGGGTCCAGCCGTCCGGCGCGTAGTCGGCGCCGAACCAGTGGTCGCCGGCACCGGGCGCCACCAGCTGCACACTGGCGAAGAGGATCAGCAGGGTCAGGACCCCGCTGATGACCCAGGGGAGGGGGGCCCGGTACGGGCGGGGCGTGTCCGGGTACTTGCGGCGCAGGAACGGCAGCGCCGGGAAGATGCCCAGGTAGCTGACGAGGGTGGTCGACACGGCGAGGCCGAGGACCGCGCCGAAGAGCTTGGCCGCGCTGCCGTTGGTCAGCTGGTGGGCCAGGATCAGGACCGCCGTGGAGACCAGGCCGCTGAGGATGTTCACCCGGACCGGGGTGCCGAACCGGCTGGAGATCACGCCGAGGAAGCGGGGCGCGGCACCGTCGTAGCCGGAGACGGCCAGGGCGCGGTCCGAGCCCATGATCCAGGTGACGCCGGAGGAGAGCACCGTGAGGATGAACATGATCCCGGCCAGGTCGCCGAGCACGGTGCCGAACCCGCTCAGCGTGGCGGTGCCGTCGGCGCCGACGTGGCCGCCGTAGACGGTGAAGACCTGCCGGATCGCGTCGACGAAACCGCCGAGGCCGGTGATCGCCTTGACCGGCAGCACGAGCAGGATGCCGAGGATCGGCAGCGCGTAGAGGAGGACGGAGAGGACGGCGCTGCGGAAGATGCCGTAGGGGATGTCCTTCTGCGGGTTCGTCATCTCGTCGCCGGCGGTGTTCGGCAGCTCGAAACCCACGTAGTTGAACATCAGGACCGGCACCAGGCCGACGAATCCCGCGTAGGTCGGCGAGAAATCGCCGATGCCGAAGCCGTGCAGCCCGTGCTGGATCCCGTAGACCACGACCGTGACGGTGAACAGGCCGAGCAGCACGAACCGGCTCCAGGCGCCGATGGTCGGGATCCACTTGCCGACGTCGAAGGAGAGGATCGCGGCGAGCACGCCCACCCACACGAAGACGACGGTGAAGACGTAGAAGGCGGGCGTGCTCAGGTCTTTCCCGCCGTTGAAGAACGTGGTGTACGCCGTGACGGCGGAGACGGCCAGGGTGCCGCCCAGCCACACCGGGTTGGTGATCCAGTACAGGAAGTTGTTGACGGCACCGGCGAGGCGGCCGAAGGCCCGGCTGGTCCAGATGTAGGGGCCGCCCTCGTCGGGGAAGGCCGCGCCGAGCTCGGCGATCAGCAGCGCGGACGGCACGAAGAACACCACGGCCAGCACGATCAGCCAGGTGAACGCCTCGGCGCCGGACGAGGCCACGGCACCGATGGTGTCCACCCCGACGATGGTGCACAGCAGGAAGAACAAGATGTCGAACCGGCCGAAGTGCTTGCGCAGCTTCTGCCGTTCCGCCTGGGCGGCGGCCGGTGCGTCGACCGGCTCGGGTGCGAGTGGGGCAGCGGTCACCGGGAGCTCCAGCGTGCTCGGGAGGGGCGCGATTCGGCCATGGTCCACGGCGCCGCACAACCGCACAAGCGCTCGGAGCCAAGTCGTGACCATCGCTCCCGGCACTCACAGCCTCCGGAAACCTCCAGGAAACCGGAGGGACCCGTACTAGCCGCTCCTGGTGCCCAGCAGCCGCCGCACCCCGCCGACCGCCGCGACGGTCAGGGCGGTCGTCGTCGCGGCCGTCACCGCCGGGTGCCGGGCCAGCGCGGCCTGCACGGAGTGCCCGTGCGACCGGTCGTCGAACTCGCCGTGGGCGCCGTGGTCGGTGCCTGGCGCGGAGTCGGCCGGCGCGTACAGGTTGCCCCGGCCGGCGGGTGCGGGCGCGTCCGTCTGCTGGGAGCCGAAGCCGGTGCGGGCCAGGTAGCGGTCGAGGAGGGCCGGGGCGAGCCGGTTGGCCCAGATCGTCGCCGCCGTGGTGGCGCCGATGTAGCGCTGTTTGCGGCCGGGACGGTCGGCGGCGAACACGACACCGCGCGCGGCCACCTCGGGCTGGTAGATCGGCGGCACCGGCTGCGGATGCCGGGGGAGCTTGGAGCGCACCCAGGAGAACTGCGGGGTGTTGACCGCCGGCATCTGGGCGATCGTGATGTGCACGTTGCTGCCCTGGTGCAGCAGTTCGAGCCGGACGGAGGAGGTGAAGCCGTTGATGGCGTGCTTGGCGGCACAGTAGGCCGACTGGAGCGGGATCGCCCGCTCGCCGAGTGCCGACCCGACCTGCACGATGGTGCCCCGGTCGCGCGGCAGCATCCGGTTGAGGGCGGCCCGGGTGCCGTTGACGAACCCGAGATACGTCACCTCGGTGACCCGCCGGTACTCCTCCGGGGTGATCTCGGTGAAGGGCGCGAACACGCTGGTGAAGGCGCAGTTGATCCAGACGTCGATCGGCCCGAGGAGCCGTTCGACGGTGTCGGCGGCGGCCTCCACCTGGCCGGCGTCCGCGGTGTCGGCCTGCTGGATCAGCGGATGGCCGCCGAGTTCCGCGACCTCCTTCGCCGCGGCTTCGAGCCCGGCCTCGCCCCGCGCGACCAGGGCGACGCGCGCCCCGCGTTCGGCGTAGAGACGGGCGACGGCGCGGCCGATGCCGGCGCTTGCTCCGGTGATGACGACGACTTGCGACATGGTCCTTTCCTTCGGTTCGTCAGCTGATGCGGAAGGGGCGGGCCCGTTCGGCGTCGAGTCTCAGTCCCAGCCCGGGGGAACCGTCCCGGCCCGGGACCAGGGCGCCGCCCCGCGGGCTCGGGGCGCCGTCGAAGAGCAGCCGTTCGAGGCGGACGTGGTCGTGGAACCACTCCAGATGCCGCAGGTTCGGCACCGAGGCCGCCGCGTGCGCGTGGGCGGCGGGTGCGCAGTGCCCCGAGATCTCCAGACCGTGGCTCAGCGCCAGCGCCGCGACCCGCAGCCAGACGGTGATCCCGCCGCAGCGGGTGACGTCCGCCTGGAGGCAGTCGACGGCGCCGGCGGCGAGCATGTGCCGGAAGTACGGGAGCGTGTAGCCGTACTCGCCGGCCGTCACGTCGGCCATGACCCGGCCACGGACGGCGGCCAGCGCGTCGAGGTGGTCGGAGGAGACCGGCTCCTCGAACCAGGTCACGCCCTCCCCGTCCAGCCCCGCCGCCACCCGCACGGCCTGCTTGGCGCCGTAGCCGCCGTTGGCGTCCACGTACAGTTCGGCCGCGTCGCCGATGCTCGCGCGGGCCCGGGCCACCCGTGCCAGGTCGTGTGCCTCGCGGCTGCCCCAGGACTCCCCGATCTTGATCTTGACCCGGGGGATGCCCTCCTCGGCCACCCAGCCCCGCAGCTGCCGGTCCTGCCGCTGCGCGTCGTACGTGGTGAAGCCGCCGCTGCCGTACACCGGCACCTCGTCACGGGCGGCGCCGAGCAGGTCCACCAGCGGGAGTCCGAGCAGCCGCGCCTTGGCGTCCCACAGGGCGATGTCGACGGCGGAGACCGCCTCGGCGGCGATCCCCGGCAGCCCGGCGTTGCGCACGGCCCGCTGCATGGCCTCGTTGGCGCGCGGCACGTCGAGGGCGGACAGGCCGGTCACCGCCGGGGCGAGCAGGTCGTCGACGGTCCTGGCGGCCGCGGCCGGGGCGTAGGTGTACCCGAGCCCGGTGACGTCCCCGCAGCGGACGGTGACCAGGACGAGCGTGGTGCTGTCCCAGGCCGCGGTCCCGTCCGCCTCGGGCGCGTCCGTCGGAACGGTGTAGACGGCGCTGTCCACCCGCTCCACGGCCGGCAGGTCACTCACGGTCGCTCACCGCCGTCCCGCTTCGTGCCGGTGCGGCAGGAACTCCTGCACCTTGGCCTTGAAGCCCTGCCGGACCATCGCCACCCGGTCGCTGTCGCCCTTCAGGACGGCGGCGGCCGCCGCCTCGATCTGGTCGAGGGTGGCGTGCGGCGGGATCGGCGGTACGGCGGGGTCGGTCACGAAGTCGAGGACGCACGGGCGGTCGGCGGCGAGCGCGGCTTCCCAGGCGCCCCGCACCCCGTCCGGCTCGTCGATCCGCATTCCCGTCAGGCCCAGCGAGCGGGCGAAGTCGGCGTACCCGACGTCCGGGAGGGACTGCGAGGGCAGGAACTGCGGGGCGCCCTCCATGGCGCGCATCTCCCAGGTCACCTGGTTCAGGTCCCGGTTGTTGAAGACGGCGACGATCAGCCGCGGGTCCGCCCAGTCCTGCCAGTACTTGGCGATGGTGATCAGCTCGGCCAGACCGTTCATCTGCATCGCCCCGTCACCGACCAGGGCGATCGCCGGCCGGTCGCCGTGCGCGAACTTGGCACCGATGGCGTACGGCACGCCCGGGCCCATGGTCGCCAGCGTCCCCGACAGCGAGCCCCGCATCGCCCCGCCCAGCTTGAGGTGACGGGCGTACCAGTTGGCGGCCGAACCGGAGTCGGAGGAGAGGATCACGTCGTCCGGGAGAAGCCCGCTGAGGGCGTGCGCGACGTACTCGGGGTTGATCGGGTCGGCCTTGACGGCGGCCCGCCGCTCCATCACCTCCCACCAGTCCCTGACGTTGCTCTCGATCGTCTCCCGCCAGGACGGGTCCTCCATCTGGTCCAGCAGCGGCAGCAGCCGGCGCAGCGTGCGGGCCGCGTCGCCGACGAGGTTGACCTCGAAGGGGTAGCGCATCCCGACCATGTGCGGATCGATGTCGATCTGCACGGCCCGCGCCTTCCCGAACGCCGGCAGGAACTGCGTGTAGGGGAAGGACGATCCGATGACGAGCAGCGTGTCGCAGTCACGCATCATCTCGTACGACGGCCGGGTCCCGAGCAGTCCGATGGCACCGGTGACATAGGGCAGGTCGTCGTCCAGGGCGTCCTTGCCCAGCAGCGCCTTGGCGACCCCCGCCCCGAGCCGGTCGGCGACCTCCTTCACCTCGGTGCGGGCGCCGCGCGCGCCCTGGCCGATCAGGATCGCCGTCCTGCCGCCCGAGTTGAGCACGTCGGCGGCCCGCTGGAGGTCGCCGTCGTCGGGCACCGGCGCGTAGTGCGACATGCCGAGGCTGGACGGCACCATCTTGAAGGCGTGCTCGGGCGGCGAGTAGTCCAGCTCCTGCACGTCGGCCGGGATGATCACAGCGGTCACCGAGCGACGGGCCATGGCCGTACGCATGGCCCGGTCCAGGACGTTCGGGAGCTGCTCGGGGACGGTGACCATCTCGCAGAAGTCCGAGGCCACGTCCTTGTACAGGGACAGCAGGTCGACCTCCTGCTGGTACGAGCCGCCCATCGCACTGCGGTTGGTCTGCCCGACGATCGCCACCACCGGGACATGGTCCAGCTTGGCGTCGTACAGGCCGTTGAGGAGGTGGATGGCGCCGGGGCCGGAGGTGGCCGCGCACACGCCGACCTTGCCGGAGAACTTCGCGTACCCACAGGCCTCGAAGGCGGACATCTCCTCGTGCCGGGACTGGATGAACCGGGGGTTGTTCTCCGCGCGTCCCCAGGCCGCGAGCAGGCCGTTGATGCCGTCGCCGGGGTAGGCGAAGACGTGTTCCACGTCCCACTCGCGCAGGCGCTGGAGGATGTAGTCGGAGACCTTCGTCGACATGTTCGACAACCTTTCCTGAAGTGGACGTGCGTGCGTCTGCGTGGGTCTACGGGCGGCGCAACTGCCGTACGGCGCCCAGCGCGGCCGCGGCCGCGAGGGTCCCGGCGGCCGCGGTGGTCGCCCACCGCGCCGTGCCGGAGGGTTCGGCGGGCCGCCGGGCGAGCCGTTCGGGGCGGTCGCTGGGCACGGGGCCGTCGAGGGCCATGGCCAGTGCCTCCGCCAGGTGCAGGGCCCGGCGCCCGGTGCCGCCCTGCTCGATCTGGGTGCGGCAGCTGAACCCGTCGGCCAGCACCAGGCTGTCGGGGGCGGCCCCGCGCACCGCGGGCAGGACGCCGAGCTCGCCGACGGCCATGGAGACGTCGTGGTGCCCGCGTTCGAAGCCGAAGTTGCCGGCCAGCCCACAGCAGCCCTCGTCGAGGACGTCCGCGTCCAGGTGGGCACGGCGCATGAGTTCACGGTCGGCGTCGAACTTCATGATCGCGTGCTGGTGGCAGTGGGTCTGCACGGTCGCCTGCCGGGCCAGGAACGGCGGCTGCCAGCCGGCGGGCGCGTGGTGGACCAGCTGCTCGGCGAAGGTACGGGTCTGCCCCGCCAGCCGCTGCACGTCCTGGTCGTCGGGCAGCAGTTCCGGGGCGTCGGAGCGGAAGACGGCCGTGCAGGACGGCTCCAGGCCGATGACGGGGGTGCCCGCTTCCAGATAGGGCGCCAGCGCCCGCAGAGTGCGGCGCAACACCTTCTTGGCGATGGCCAGTTGACCGGTGGAGATCCAGGTCAGGCCGCAGCACACGGGTGTCTCGGGCACGGCCACCCGGAAGCCGGCGTCCTCAAGGACCCGGACCGCCGACATCGCGACCGAGGGGTGGAAGTGGTTGCTGAACGTGTCGGGCCACAGGACCACGGTCGCCGGATCCGCCGGGTCCGGCTGCTCGGTGCCGAGGGCCCGCCACCACCGTACGAAGGACCGCTCGGCGAAGACCGGAGGCTGCCGTTCGCCGGCCACCCCGGCGAGGGCCTTTCCGGCGCGGCCGAGCAGCGGCGCGTGCAACGCGTTGTTGGCCAACGTGGGCGCGTGTTCCGCCAGACGGGCCCAGAGCGGAAGCCAGCCCATCGAGTAGTGGGCGGCCGGGCGGGGGCGGCCCGCGTAGTGGTGGGCGAGGAACTCCGCCTTGTACGTGGCCATGTCGACGCCCGTCGGGCAGTCCGACTTGCATCCCTTGCAGGCCAGACAGAGGTCCAGGGCGTCCCGGACCTCCGTGGACCGCCAGCCGTCCTTGACCGCCGAGTCGGCATGCCCGTCGAGCATCTCGAACAGGAGTCGCGACCGCCCGCGCGTGGAGTGCTCCTCCTCGCGGGTGGCCCGGTACGAGGGGCACATCACGTCGCCCTCGAGGCTCCGGCAGTTGCCGATGCCGACACAGCGGAGAACCGCCCGGGTGAAGGAGTGGCCGTCCTGCGGATACCCGAAGTGGGTGTCGTGGGTGTCCGGCCGCCAGGCGGCCCCGAGCCGCAACTGCCCGTCCACCCGCTGCGGGTCGACGACCTTGCCCGGGTTCATCCGGTTGCCCGGATCGAACAGTGCCTTCAGCTCGCCGAAGGCACCGACGAGCCGCTCCCCGAACATGCGGGTCAGCAGCTCGCCCCGGGCCTGCCCGTCGCCGTGCTCGCCCGACAGCGAACCGCCGTAGGAGGCGACCAGGTCGGCGGCCCGCTCCAGGAACCTGCGGAAGTCCGCGACGCCGTCCGCGGTCTTCAGCCCGAACGGGATCCGTGTGTGCACACAGCCCTGCCCGAAGTGCCCGTACAGCGAGGGGTGGTCGTAGTCGAACTCCTCGAACAGCCCCTTGAGGTCCCGCAGGTAGTCGCCGAGCCGGTCGGGCGGCACCGCCGAGTCCTCCCAGCCCTCCCAGGTCTCCCGGTCGTCCGGCGGCCGCGCGGTGACCCCGAGTCCGGCCTCCCGCGCCTTCAGCATCTTCTGCTCGCGCTGCGGATTGTCGGAGAACGCGACCGACGAGTCCTTCTCCGACCGCCCGATCGACTTCAGCAGCGCGTGCGCCTGCGCGTCGACCTCCTCCTGGCTGTCCCCGGTGAACTGCACCAGCAGCCAGCTGTCCGCCTCCGGCAGCACCCGCAGCGATTCCAGGTAGGCGTGCTCCTCGCGCATCAGCTGCGCCATCCGCCCGTCCAGCGCCTCCAGCTGGCCGGGGGAGCAGTGCTCGAGGATCTGCGGCACGTGGTCGGCGGCCCGGCAGATGTCGTCGTACCCGAGCACCAGCAGCGACTCGTACGAGGGCACCGGCACCAGGTCCAGCTCGGCGCGCAGCACGGTCACCAGCGTGCCCTCGCTGCCGACCAGGGCCCTGGCCACGTCGAAGCCGTTCTCCGGGAGCAGCGAGTCGAGGTTGTAGCCGGAGACACGGCGCGGGATCTTCGGGTAGCCGCGCCGGATGTCCCCCAGGTACTCGGTGACGAGTCGGTCGAGGCCGTCGTACAGCTCGGCCCGCCGGCCGCCCTCGGCGGCGATGTGGGCCCGCTCCGCCTTCGAGGTGGGCCCCACCCACATCCGCAGCCCGTCGTACGTCATCACTTCGAGCCGGCGCACGTTGTCGACCGTCTTGCCGTAAGCCTGCGCGGACGCACCGCACGAGTTGTTGCCGATCATGCCGCCGAGCGCGCAGTGGCTGTGCGTCGACGGCTTCGGGCCGAACTTGAGCTTGTGGTCGGTAAGCCGCCGGTTGAGTTCGTCCAGGACGATGCCCGGTTCCACCACACAGGTGCGGGCGTCGGGGTCGACGGAGACCAGGGCGTTGCAGTGCTTGCTCCAGTCGATCACCACTGCCTCGTTCGTGGTCTGCCCTGCGAGACTGGTGCCGCCGCCCCGCGACAGCACCGGCACGTCGAAGCGGGCGCACAGCTCCACCGCGTGGGCGCCGGCCTCCACGGTGCGGGGCACGACCACGCCGAGCGGGACCTGCCGGTAGTTGGAGCCGTCCGTGGAGTAGGCGCCCCGGCTCCCGGTATCGAAGCGGACCTCCGCGTCGGTCCCGGCCCGCAGGGCGGTGACCAGGCGGTCCAGTGACTCTCCGGGAACGCGTGAGCTCATGGCCTACCTCCGGGCTGACAGGGAGTCCCCTACGGCACGGGCCGCCGGGTACCCCGGAAATCGAGTTCCTTCTCCAGGACAATCCGGGCACCCATGTTGCGCTCCATCATTTCCAGCGCCGCGTCCGCCAGGTGCGGGTGGATCGAGGCGACGGCGTCCCGGGGCACCGTGACCTCCAGATGGCGGATGTGCGCGTCCAGCGCCGAGTACAGGACGCACTGCTCGGTGACCTGACCGGTCAGCACCACCGTCCCGACGCCCAGTTGCCACAGCAGGTACGACAGGGGCGTGTCGTAGAAGATCGAGTGCCGGGCCTTCACGACGAACAGCGAGTCGTCGTCGGGCCGGATCGGCTCGACCAGGGCGGCGTGCGGGCGGGACAGCGCGGCTTCCACCAGTTCGCCGTGGTGGGAGCGCCAGAGCCCGAAGTTGTCGTTGGCGTAGATCACCGGGACGTCCGCGTCCCGGGCCCGGCCGATCAGGTCCGCCAGGACGGGCACCACCTGCTCGGCGGCGGGCAGCAGCAGCTCCGCGTCCTCGTGGTCGTACGTGTTGATCATGTCGATGACGACGAGCGCGGTGCCGTCGGTCGATCCGGACCCGGTCACGGCGTTCACCACCTTCCGCTGCCGTCGCGGTCAGCTCCGCAGCCGCGGCAGGACCTTGGTGCGGTAGAAGTCGAAGAAGCCCTGCTGGTCGGGGCCGATCTGGTTGACGTAGACGGTGTCGAACCCGGCGTCGACGAACGCGGACACGGCCTTGACGTGCTCCTCCGGGTCGTCGCCGCACGGCACGGAGCCGGCCACCTGCTCCTCGGTGACCAGTTCCATGGCCTGCTCGAAGTGGCGCGGGGTGGGCAGGATCTGCGGGAGTTCGCCGGGGAGCTGCTCGTTCGCCCACAGCCGGTGCGCGGTGCGGACGGCCTCCTGCCGGTCGGTGCCCCAGCACACCTTCATCCCGCCGTACACGGGGTTCGCGCCGCCGCCCCCGCGCCGGAACCGCTCCACCACGGACTCCTCGGGCATCATCGTGATCAGCCCGTCCCCGATCCGCGCCGCGACCTCGGCGGCCTGCGGACCGAACGCCGACACGTCGATCGGCACCGGCTCGTCCGGCACCGTGTAGAGGCGGGCGTTCTCCACGGTGTAGTGCCGGCCGTGGTGGCTGACCTGCTCTCCGGTGAACAGCCGGCGGATGATCTGGAGGGCCTCCTCCAGCATTTCCAGCCGTACCGGCGCCTCGGGCCAGACCGTGCCGAGGATGTGCTCGTTCAGCGCCTCACCCGTGCCCACTCCCAGCCGGAACCGGCCGTCCAGCTGCACCGCCGCGGTCGCGGCCGCCTGGGCGACCACGGCGGGGTGGGTGCGCACCAGCGGGCAGGTCACGGCCGTCTCCACGGGCAGCGAGACCGCCTGGGAGAGGGCGCCGATCACCGACCACACGAACGGGCTCTGGCCCTGTTCGTCGTGCCAGGGGTGGTAGTGGTCCGAGATCCACAGCGCCTCGAAGCCGGCCTGCTCGGCCATCCGCGCCTGCTCGACCAGGTCCGCGGGGCTGTGCTCCTCGCACGAGAGGAAGTATCCGAAGGCCGCCATCGTCTCTCCTGATCCTCGTGTGTGACGGGGGACCGTTGCCGAGTACCCGGTGGCCACCGGGTTGTGCACCGCGTGTCGCCCGGATGAGGAGGGGTACCGGGGAGGCGGGTCATCGACAGACCGATTACGGAGGTGTCCATGGCACTGCGCGTGCTGCCCCGAAAGGCCTGGCGGAACTGGCGGCGCTCCGCCGACCTGCGCATTCCGCTCCGCTCCACCGAGGCGGAGGACGCGAGCAGGCGGTTCCTCCTGTACGGCGCCGTCCCGCTGTGGGTGGTGCCCGGCCTGGCGGACTGGTGGATGCACAAACGGACCCGGATCGAGCACACCAGCGGCACCAGGGAGTCCGTGGTCCACGCGGTGATGATGACCGAGGCCGGGGTGCCGGTGCTGCTGGGCCTGCTGGCCCGGATCAATCCGCTGGTGCTCTCGGTGATGGGCGGCGCCGCCCTCGCTCACGGCGCGACGGCCGTGTACGACGTGTCGCTGGCCGTCGGCGACCGCGAGGTCCGGCCGATCGAGCAGCACATCCACAGCTTCCTGGAGGTGCTGCCGCTCACCGCCCTGGCGTTCACCGCATGCCTGCACGACGACCAGGTCCGGGCCACCCTGCGCGGCGGCCGGGGTGCGCGGGACTGGCAGCTGCTGCCCAAGGAGCACCCGCTGCCGGCCACCTACCTGGCGGCACTCGCCGGGGCCGTCGTCTGCGGCGTCGTCGTGCCCTACGCCGAGGAGCTGTGGCGCTGCCTGCGCGCGGCGCGGACCGTGCAGGCGGCGTAGAGCATGCCGCCCGTCCCGCCGGTCTCACCCGTCCCCTCCGAAGGGAGCCGTCGATGAGAAACGGACAGGACGCCGAGCGCGCCCCCGTCCTCCGGGTGACGGAGCCGGAGCCCGCCGTGCCGGAACAGCTCCCGCCCGACCGCACCCAGGCCATCCTGGAGGCGGCCAAACAGATCGGCGCCATCCTCAAACGCGCGGGACACAAGTTCGCGCTGGCCGGTAGCGTCGCCGTCTACGCGCACGGCGGCAGCGGCAGGCTCCGGCACGACGCCGACTTCTGCGTGCTGCCCGAGGACGCCGAGGCGGTGGCCGGGTCCCTGCGGTCGGCCGGCCTCACGGTGCGCGTCCCGCCGGAGGACTGGCTGGTCAAGACCACCTGCTTCGACCAGGACGTCGACATCATCTTCGAACTCGCCCACCAGCCGGTCACCGTGGACCTGCTGTCCCGCGCCGAGGAGCTCTCGGTCGACTCCGTGCGCATGCCCGTCCTGTCGGCGACCGACCTGATGGTGAGCCTGACCACCGCCTTCTCCGAGCACCACTGCGACTTCGGGGCCGTGCTCCCGGTGGCCCGCACGCTGCGCGAGAAGGTCGACTGGGGGGAGGTGCGGCGCCGCTGCGGGGACGAGCCGATGCCCGCCGCGTTCCTCTTCCTCCTGGAACGGCTGAACGTCGTCGAACCCCCGCAGGAGCAGTGATGAACCTCGAATACCGCGTGGCCCGGGTCGCCGAGCACCTCGCCGCCGGACCGTGCGGCGAACTTGGGGTGCGGGCCGAGATCCGGGGCGGGGCGGTCCTGCTGACCGGGACGGTCCCGTCCGCCGGCTGCCGCGAGGCCGTCCGCCGCGTCGTCCAGGACGAACTGGCGGACGTACCGGTCCACTGCGACCTCGTCGTCGCCGAGACCGCCCCGCCCGACCACCCGGAGGCACTGACATGATCCGGGTCGCGGCCGTCGGCGACATCCACATGGGCCCCGACAGCCAGGGCACCCTCCGCCCGGCCTTCGAGACCCTGCCGCGCTGTGCCGACGTCCTCCTGCTCGCCGGCGACCTCACCCGGCACGGCACCCCCGAGGAGGCACAGGTCGTCGCCCGGGAGATCAAGGACCTGGGCGTCCCGGTCGTCGCCGTCCTCGGCAACCACGACCATCACGACGACCACCCCGAGGAGGTCACGGCCATCCTGCGGGACGCCGGAGCGCACGTCCTGGAGGGCGAGGCGACCGTGGTGACCCACGGCGGCCTGCGGATCGGCGTGGCCGGTACCAAGGGCTTCGGCGGCGGGTTCGTAGGCCGGTGCGCCGGGGAGTTCGGCGAGCCCGTGATGAAGGAGTTCGTGCGCTACTCCCGCCGCCGCGCCGACGGCCTGCGCGCCGCCCTCGAAGAGCTGCGCGGGCGCGAGTGCGACGCGCGCATCGCCCTGACCCACTTCGCCCCCGTCCCGGACACCCTGGCCGGTGAACCCCCGGAGATCTACCCGTTCCTCGGCAGCTACCTCCTCGCCGAGGCCATCGACACCGTGGGAGCCGACCTCGCCGTCCACGGCCACGCGCACGCCGGCACCGAGCACGGCATGACCGGCGGGGGAGTACGGGTGCGCAACGTGGCCCAGCCCGTGATCGGACGGGCCTTCCACGTGTACTCGCTTGCCGCCCACTGAACCGGCGGTGGTCGGCTCCCGGTCGTCGACGGCGACCAGCCGGTGGGCATCATCGCCATCGGCGACCTCGCGATCGAACGCGACGAGAAGTCCGCCCTCGGCGACATCAGCGCGGCGGCGCCCAACACCTGACCCCGGCGCGGCCTCAGCCGATCGGGTGCCACGTCCCAGCCGCGCGAGTGTTTCGCGGCGGCTGGGTACTCGCCCCGCGCCTCCCGGGCAAGGGATGGCAGGAGGCGAGGAGGGCGTGTGGTGGATCCCGAGCAGGGTGCGGCGGGGGAGCGGTTCGCGAACGCGGTCGACGCCCGGCTGCCCGTCCACGACGGCGCCGGTCAGCTGCTGCGCAAGTCCTTCCCCGACCACTGGTCGTTCCTGCTGGGCGAGATCGCCCTGTACAGCCTGATCGTCCTGGTGCTCACGGGCGTGTGGCTGACGTTCTTCTTCAAACCCGAGATGCAGGACGTCGTCTACCAGGGCTCGTACGTCCCGCTCCTCGGGCAGCCCGTGTCCGGGGCCTTCGACTCCACCCTGCACATCAGCTTCGACGTCCGGGGCGGCCTGCTGATGCGGCAGACCCACCACTGGGCCGCGCTGGTCTTCGTCGCCGCGATCGGCGTGCACCTGCTGCGGATCTTCTTCACCGGCGCCTTCCGGCGGCCCCGCGAGATGAACTGGGTCATCGGCGTCACGCTCTTCGCGCTCGCCCTCGCCGAGGGCTTCGCCGGCTACTCACTCCCCGACGACCTCCTGTCCGGCACCGGACTGCGGATCGCCCAGGGCATCATGCTCTCCATCCCCGTCGTGGGCACGTACGTGGCGATGTTCCTGTTCGGCTCCGAGTTCCCCGGCCACGACATCATCCCCCGGCTGTACAGCCTGCACATCCTGCTGCTGCCGGGTGCCCTCATCGCCCTCGTCACCGTCCACCTGATCCTGGTCTTCTACCTGAAGCACACCCACTGGCGGGGACCCGGCCGCAAGAACTCCAACGTCGTCGGAAAGCCGCTCTACCCCCAGTTCACGGCCTCCTCTCTCGGCCTGTCCCTCAGCGTCTTCGGACTGCTGGTGGCGCTCGCCGGCGTCGCCCAGATCAACCCGGTGTGGAAGTACGGCCCCTACCGGCCCGACCAGGTGTCCACCGGCTCCCAGCCCGACTGGTACGTCGGCTTCCTGGAAGGCTCGCTGCGCCTCGTCCCGCCCTGGGAGACGAACTTCGCCGGACACACCCTCATGTGGAACGTCCTGCTGCCGGCGGTCGTCCTGCCCGCGCTGCTGTTCCTCGTGCTGTACGCCTACCCCTTCGTCGAGCAGCGGCTGACCGGGGAGTGGCGACAGGAGCAGCACTTCTGCGACCGCCCGCGCGAACGGCCCGTCCGCACCGGCCTCGGCGTGGCCGGGATCACCTTCTACGGCGTACTGCTGCTGGCCGGCGGCAACGACGTCATGGCGCAGACCTTCCGGATCTCGGTGAACGCTCTGACCTGGATCTTCCGTATCTCCCTGGTCGTGGCCCCGGTCGTCGCCTTCTTCCTGACCCGCTCGCTCTGCCGGGCCCTGCTGCACGCGGAACAGGAGCGGCTGACCGAGGGCGAGGAGACCGGTGACGTACGGCAGACGCTCGCCGGCGGCTACGAGAGCGGCCACCGCCCCGTGACCTCGTTCCGGCCGGGCGCCCCCCGCCGGCCGGTCAGTCCTGATCGACCCCCCGGTTCACGTACTGGAACACCAGCCCGGCAACACCCCGAGCCAGAACACCGAAGCCGATGAGGAACAGCCACAGCCCGAACACCACCCCGGTCGCCGCGAGCGCGAACCCGAGCGCGGTGACGACCGGCCAGGGGCTGTGCGGCGGGAAGAACTCCACCGGCCCGGCCGCCTCCGCCACCTCGACCTCCGTGCGGTCCTGCGGGCGCGGGCCGTGCCGGACGTAGCTGACCGCGCAGAAGAACGACACGAGCGCGGCCATCCCGAACGCCACGATCAGCGCCGCCGTCCCGGCCGGGTCGGCCCGCGACCACACGCCGTAGAGCGCGGCGGCGCCGCCGAAGAAGACGGCCACCCCACCGAAGAGCAGTGCCTCGACCTTCACCGCAGCCCCTTCTGCTCCGCCAGCCGCAGGATCTCCGGATGGTGCAGGTCGAACGCCGGCGACTCCGACCGCACCCGGGGCAGCGCCACGAAGTTGTGCCGCGGCGGCGGGCAGCTCGTCGCCCACTCCAGTCCGCGCCCGTAGCCCCACGGGTCGTCCTCCTCGACCCGGCGCCCCTTGTGGGCCGTCAGCCAGACGTTGTAGAGGAAGGGCAGCGTGGAGACGCCCAGCAGGAACGCGCCCGCCGACGACAGGGTGTTGAGGAGGGTGAACCCGTCCGCCGGCAGGTAGTCGGCGTACCGGCGGGGCATGCCCTCGGCCCCGAGCCAGTGCTGCACCAGGAACGTCAGTTGGAACCCTGGGAAGAGCAGCCAGAAGTGCACCTTCCCCCACCGCTCGTCGAGCATCCTCCCGGTGAACTTGGGCCACCAGAAGTAGAACCCGGCGAACGTCGCGAAGACCACCGTCCCGAAGAGCACGTAGTGCAGATGGGCCACGATGAAGTAGGAGTCGGTGACGTGGAAGTCGAGCGGGGGTGACGCCACGAGCACCCCGCTCAACCCGCCGAGCAGGAACGTCACCAGGAAGCCCATCGACCAGAGCATCGGCGTCTCGAAGGAGAGGGACCCGCCGCGCATCGTCCCGATCCACGCGAAGAACTTGATGCCGGTCGGGACGGCGATCAGGAACGACATGATCGAGAAGAACGGGAGCAGCACCGCCCCGGTCGCGAACATGTGGTGCGCCCACACCACTGCGGAGAGCATGGTGATCGAGGTGGTCGCGCCGATCATCGGCAGATAGCCGAACAGCGGCTTGCGCGAGAACACCGGGATGATCTCCGAGATGATCCCGAAGAACGGCAGCGCCACGATGTACACCTCGGGATGCCCGAAGAACCAGAACAGGTGCTGCCACAGCAGGGCCCCGCCGTTGTGCGCGTCGAAGACGTGCGAGCCGAACTTCCGGTCCGACTCCAGGGCGAGCAGCGCGGCCGTGAGGACCGGGAACGCCGGCAGCACCAGGATCGACGTGAACAGCACGTTCCAGGTGAACATCGGCATGCGGAACATGGTCATGCCCGGGGCGCGCAGGCACAGGATGGTGGCGAGGAAGTTCACCGCGGTCAGCGTCGTCGACACACCCGACACCACCAGCCCCATCGCCCACAGGTCACCGCCCGCGCCGGGGGAGAAGTAGGCACTGTTCAGCGGGGCGTAGGCGAACCAGCCGAAGGCCGCGGCACCGCCCGGTACCAGGAACCCGGAGACCACGATCAGCCCGCCGAACAGGTACATCCAGTACGACAGTGCGTTGAGCCGCGGGAAGGCCAGGTCCGGGGCACCGATCTGGAGCGGCATGATCGCGTTCGCGAAACCGGCGAACATCGGGGTCGCGAACAGCAGCATCATGATCGTGCCGTGGATGGTGACGAACTGGTTGTAGGTCTGGTTGCTGAGGAACTGCAGCCCGGGACGGGCGAGTTCGGCTCGCATGCCCAGCGCCAGCAGCCCGGCGAACAGGAAGAAGCAGAACGACGTCACCATGTACAGCCGGCCGATCACCTTGTGGTCGGTCGTCGACAACCAGCCCAGCAGCCGTCGCCCCAGCGGCGCGGGAGCCGCGGGGGGCGCAGGCTCTTCGCCGACGCGTTGCGAGAGTCCGCTCATGGTCCTCCTCAGCCGTGCCGAGCGCGGGAAGCGCCTCGCGGGTGCCCTGCCCGCCGTACCCGGAAACCGCCGGCTCGCGCAGGGACGCTGCCGCCGCCTGCGACGACGAACCGGCACAGCGGGCGAACCGGACGTACCAGCCGCGGGCGACGCTACCGGGGACCCGTCGAAGACCGGCTCCGCCACGCCTCACCGCCGGGCATTCGATGCCAGGTGGCGGGTACCCGGGGCCGATGGACACAGCACTGGAGCAACTGGCCGCCGCCGGCTCGGTGGCGGGGGTTATCGTCATCGTCGTCTGCGGGGTGCTCGTCACGGCCGCACTGTTGGGCGCCGTACGTCTCGGCATCGGGGTGCGGCGGCGGGAGTCGGCACCGCCCCGGCGCTCGGAGCAGCCGAGGCTGCCCGACTCCGGGCCGGTGCGCGAGGAGCAGACCATGCGCGAGCCGAACGAGGTGCCCCGGGCGGCCGACGGCGGGGAGCGTCTGACCCCGTACCAGCTCGGCAACGCGTCCAGCCGGCCCAGCGGGGACCAGACGCGCCGGCGCTGGCACCCCGGGTCCAGCGGATCCTTCGGGAGCGGGGGCAGCGGCGCGAAGTGACCGACGGGAAACCCCGGGCCCGCTTGCACGGGCCCGGGGTTTCGGGGTGTGACGCTGTCCTCCGTCGTCCTCAGTGCGTCCTCAGTGGAGGCCGCCCGGGTCGCCGGGCCGGATGCGGCCACGCCACGCGCCGCTCTCGGCGCCGCGATGCTCGATGAAGTCCTTGAAGCGGTGCAGGTCCCCCTTGACCCGCCGGTCGATCATGCCGAGCGCGTCCGCGCCCTTCTCGGCCATCCCGGAGGGCTCGATGTCCATCGTGAGCTCGATCCGGGTGTGCGTCGGGTCCAGGGGCTCGAAGCGGACGGACCCGCGCTGGGTCGTGTCGCCGTCGATGGTCCGCCAGGTGATCCGGTCGTCCGGCAGCTGGTCGACGATCTCGGTGTCGAACTCGCGCCGCACCCCGCCGATGCTGGTGGTCCAGTGGTTGTGCCGGTCGTCGAGCTGCCTGACCTCGTCGACGCCCTCCATGAAGCTCGGGAAGTCCCCGAACTGGGTCCACTGGTTGTAGGCCGTGTGGATCGGGACGTCGACGTCCACGGTTTCCTTGACCGTGCTCATCTGTTCCTCCCTTTGTCCGCGAGGGTATGAACCTTTTAGATGTGCCTGATGCGATTGGTTCGCATTCGCACGGCGGCCGGGTACCCGCTTCCGCCGGGGGAATCACCCGGGACGGACCCCGAACCCGGGCCGGTGGGCGGACCCGCAGGTGAGGAGGGACCGTGAACGCGGTCGTGGAGAGCGTGCGGATACCCGCCGCAGGAGTGTGGCTCGACGCCGACGTCGGCGTCCCTGAGGCGGCCACAGGGGTCGTGCTGTTCGCGCACGGAAGCGGCAGCAGCCGGCACAGCCCCCGCAACCGCTACGTCGCCGGGGAGCTGTACGCGGCCGGGATCGGCACCGTGCTCGCCGACCTGCTCACCCGCGAGGAGGAGCGCGCCGACGAGGTTTCGGGGGCGCTCCGTTTCGACATCGGGCTGCTCGCCGCCCGCCTGACCGACGTGGTCGACCGGCTCGGAGAGTACGAGCCCGCCGCCGGCCTGGGGCGGGGGCTCTTCGGCGCCAGCACGGGCGCCGCGGCCGCCCTCGTCGCGGCCGCCGCGCGTCCGGACGCGGTCCGCGCGGTCGTCAGCCGGGGCGGCCGGCCGGATCTGGCCCCGGAGGCGCTGGCGTCGGTCCGCCGGCCGACCCTCCTGATCGTCGGCGAACGCGACCGGGAGGTCCTGCGGCTCAACCAGGCGGCGGCCCGGCAGATCCCGGGCGAGACCCGGCTCGAGGTCGTCCCCGGCGCCACCCACCTCTTCGAGGAGCCCGGCACGCTGGAGCGCGTCGCACATCTGGCCCGCGACTGGTTCACCCGCCATCTGCCCCTGCCGGTCTGACAACGGATCGCCGGCTCCGCCGCCGTGGTGCCCGTGACCACCAGGAAGCGGGTGTCCCGGGTGAACAGGCTCATCCGGTCCTCGGCGCCCCGCCGGTACCCGCCGTGGGCGCAGACGCGGGCCGGCCGGAGGGGGAAGCCGCCCGGCGCGCGGCGACGGCCATCACGACCAGCGCCGCCAGGGTGAGCACGGCTCCGGTGTACAGCGGCGCCGTGTAGCCGAGGCCGGCCGTGATGGCCAGGCCGCCGAGCCAGGCGCCGAGGGCGTTGCCGACGTTGGACGCCGACACGTTGGCGCTCGCGGCCAGCGCCGCGCCCCCGGCCGCATCGGTCACCCGGGTGATCATGCCGGGTACGGCGGCGAACCCGGTCACCCCCAGCAGGAACACCAGCAGCACGGACGCGGGGGCACTGCCGGCCAGCAGACCGAACACGGCCAGCGTGGCGGTCAGCGAGAGCAGCGCGAGAACCAGTGCCCGGTCCCGGTCCCGGTCCGCCGCCCGGCCGCCGACCACGTTCCCGACGACCAGGCCGACGCCGTACACCATGAGCAGCCAGGCGACGTCGGTCGAGGAGAACCCGCCGACCTCGGTGAAGGTGTAGGCGATGTAGCTGAACGCCCCGAACATGCCGCCGTAGCCGAGCGCGGTGGCGGCGAGGGTGAGCCACACCTGCACGGACCGGAACGCGCGCAGTTGCTCCCGCAGACCGCCGCCCGTCACGTCCCCCGGCACCGCACCCGCCCCGGCCGGCACCAGGGCCGCGAGGCCGGCCAGCGCGAGCACGCCGATCAGGGTGACGGCCCAGAACGCCGCCCGCCACCCCCAGCGCTCGCCGACCAGCGCGCCGAACGGCACACCCAGCACGTTCGCGACCGTCAGCCCGGCGAACATGACGGCCACCGCCCGGGACTTGCGCTCGGGGGCGACCAGGCTCCGGGCGACGAGCGAGCCGACGCCGAAGAACGAGCCGTGGCACAGGGCGGCGACGATCCGCCCGAGGAGCAGCACGCCGTACGTGGGCGCGACCGCGGACAGCAGGTTTCCGGCGACGAACAGCACCACCAGGCCGACCAGGACCCGCTTGCGGGGCAGCCGTGCGGTCGCCGCGGTGAGCACGATGGCGCCCACGGTGACGCTCAGCGCGTATCCAGAGACCAGCCGGCCCGCCGCCGCCTCCGACACCGAGAAACTCGCCGCCACCTGCGGCAGCAGCCCGGCGATCAGGAACTCGGTCAGCCCGATGCCGAACCCGCCGAGCGCCAGCGCGACCAGCCCGCCCGGCATCCGTCCCCGCACCGGCAAGTACCTGTCCTCCACCGCGGATTCACCCATGCCCCGACCCTCGCCGCCGACGGCCGCGCCGTCCATGGACAAAGATCGGCGCTCCTTGGAAAATCCGTTGGACGCGTGCACCCTCCACGCGTAACGTCCGTGGCGCCGTGACATCGTCCGAGGAGGTGAGACCCATGAACGCTGTATCCGCGTGGGTGCTCCCTCGCTCCGTCACGGTCGGGCGATCGACGTAGGTGTCGCCGGGAGCGCCTGAACCTCAAGGCCGTCCCGAAAGGCAACACCTCATGCAATCTGTGCAGTTCACCGCCGAGACGACGTCCGGCGGAATCCTCGAACGCGACTTCGCCGTCGGCGGCATCCCCGGCGTGCTCTGGTCGCCCGCGTCCGCCTCCGAGCGCGCGCCCCTGGTCCTGATGGGCCACGGCGGCGGCACCCACAAGAAGTGGCCGGCGATGCCCGGCCGCGCCCACCGGATCGTGCACGCCTGCGGGTTCCACGTCGCCTGCATCGACGCGCCCGGTCACGGCGACCGGCCGCGCACGCCGTACGACGAGCAGGAGATCGCCGCGCTCTACCGGGCACGCGAGGCGGGCGAGCCGGAAGGCCCGATCGTCGTCCGCTACAACGCCGACCTCGCCGAGCGCGCGGTGCCCGAGTGGCAGGCGGTCCTGGACGCCCTCCAGGCGCTCCCCGAGATCGGCGCCGACGGGCCGGTGGGCTACTACGGCCTCAACATGGGCACCGCGATCGGGGTACCGCTGACGGCGGCCGACCCGAGGATCACCGCCGCGGTCTTCGGCCTCCACTGGCCCGACGCCCTGGCCGCGCCGGCCGGGCGGATCACCGTGCCGGTCCAGTTCCATCTCCAGTGGGACGACGAACACATCCCGCGCGAGGCCGGTCTCGCCCTGTTCGACGCCTTCGCCTCCGCGGAGAAGACCCTGCACGCCAACGCGGGCAGGCACAAGGAACACCCCAGATTCGAGGCCGACAGCGCGGCCCGGTTCTTCGCCCGGCACCTCACCCGGTCCGTACCCGCACCGGCCGTGAACTGACGGCCCGGGGGGGGGGGGGGGGGGGGGGGGGGGGGGGGGGGCGGGTGGGGGGGGGGGGGGGGGGGGTGCCGAGTCCGGCGGGGTGGGGCGCCGAGGTCGGGCGGACGAGGGTGAGGTCGTGGACCGTGGTTGCCGATTGGTGCGCTCAAGACG